>QUJA01000058.1 GCA_003480425.1 Firmicutes bacterium AM31-12AC | reverse complement strand
CAGTAATATTTTATATTTTGCAAAAAACTCCCAAAATGCCAGTGTTATGTGATCTGCATGATGTCCTTTTACCATCAATAATATTATAACTTGTATCACAAATACACATACGATAAACACTCTTGACATCATATTGTCTTTGACAGTTTTACGATCAAATAGCAGTATTGCCAACAATATTCCTGCAGAACCACCAATTAATGCCCCGATAGTTAAAATAGCATCAATTTGTGCATTTTCGGTATGCGAATATAAAAACATATTAAGCAGATATAGAAAAAATCCAATTATATTAACCCCAATAAGGTAGTATTCAAATATTCCCAAACACTTCACCCCTTTTTATAAAGTTGTCCCACATATACCTCATATCCTCTGCTACGCAACTCCAGATAAACAATATTTTCGTAAACTCTTCCAAAGTCCATGTTTCGTGTACCATTGACTGCATAACGAAATGATGTATCACAAAGATAATATTTACTATTATTTGCCAGATATTTTTTCCCTTTTAAATCATAGCGTTTTGCCTCATAGAACAGAAATGCATTTTCCAAATACCCAATGTATTTTGACACCGTCTTTCTGATTATCTCGCTCTGGTCATTTTTTAAAGTTTTGCTGATATTATTAGGCGAAAGTAAATTACCGATGTTATCCATCATGAATTCAGATATGTTGGTGAACTCTGATTTATTTCTTATCTTATACTTTTCAACCAAATCTCTGATAAGAATGGTTGAATACACATCCCTAACGTAATCATACTGTCTGTCCTCGACCTTAATTCTATTCCCACTTTTTTAAAATTATTCATTTTTTGGTATTAGTTTTTAATTTTGATTTCCTAGACATTTCCCACACTTTTTCAATGGAAAAAGGTGGAAACTATTGCTTCCACCTTTATGCCCACATTGGTGCCTGACACCTTGTATAGTTTTGTATTGTGCTTTGCTGCAATGAATCTGGGATTAGATTATGAACACCATGCGGTGCTGATCGGATATTTCTATTATATTTTTCATGACCGACAGGCACTTGCGATTCCATTTTCCTATTTTCTATTCTTCTGTTTCTTCCGTTTTGTTACCTTTTACTTTTTCCATGATCTCTTCCAGATATGCGCCTTCCAGTTTGTAGCCTTTTGCGTAGATCACAAATGCAAGGATTGTAATTACAGAAGGTACAACACCCATTAATACTCGCATTCCCAGGATTGTAGACGCGCTCTGTTCTGCGTTTGCTACATAGCCGACAATTGTAAGTCCTACACCGATCAGCCAGGCAGATATTGCAGAGGCGGTCTTAACAAGCAGTGTCTGGAATGAAGCGATAATACTTTCATTTCTACTTCCTAATTTTACCTGTCCATAGTCGATGACGTCAGCAAGCATAACGGTTGTTGCTCCTAATGTAAGACCAGAACCCAATTTATAGAAGATACCACTGATTGCTACAATTACCATGTTCTGTGATGCAAAAAATCCGCAAAGTACAACTCCTGCAAGACCAATTGCAGGGCTGAAGCTGGCAATTGCAAATACCTGTTTCTTTGTAAAATAGTTAGAAAGGATTGGGAAAAGGAACAAAGCTGCAATCTCTGCAAACTGTGCTGCAGTTGTGAAGATCGGATATAAGCCTTCATTTCCGGTTACATATTTGAAGTAATAAATTGCAATACCACCGGCAAGCTGTACAACAAGGTTGTAGCAAAGCACGATTCCGATAAATACTTTCAGCTGATCATTTCCGCCAATAACATGAAGCGCGTCTTTGATTGTAAGTCTTTCTGCTTCTTTACCAGACTTCGCTTCCTGACAGCTGCGGTCTTTTACAAATACAACAGTAATAATAGAAGTAATTACAAAAATCACTGCAATAATTTTCGCAAGTGCAGAATATCCAACAGCGCTGTCTCCTTTACCAAGAATAGATACCAGTTCCTTCTAATCCGGAAGGTTTTGATTTCTTACCGACATATGATAATTCGGTAAAATACTGTAATACTTCATCTCATCCGGTGACGATCTATAAATACAATGTGATCTGTATACTGGTGAAAATCTTTCACCTCTTCCAGAACATACTGTTCTTTCTACCGCTTTTTTCTACTTTATTCTTTTTATTCATCTCATTGAGGTGTCAGTTTTATCCGACACCTCATAGAATATTTCCCTTTTTATTCGATTACAATCTATGGTTTTATGCGTTTTAACTTGTAAAGTGCTCTTTTGCAAACTGCATATCCTGTACCACTTCTACAGTTCCAAGATAATTATCTTTTTTGTCTCTCACTGCATAATAAGTAACTAAAAATGGTTTTCCCTGCTTTTCCATCCAAACCGGAACGCTATCACGAGTATGATTTTTAAAACTTTCTATAATGGAGCGAACCATTGGTTCTATCTTAGGCGGATGACAAGAGAATACTTCTCTGTCAATTGCCATGCCAGGGCGTTTGAACACTTTCGCTCCTTCATTAAAGAAACGATTTATATTATTATCATCGATAAATGTAATCTCTATTGGCAACGTATTAAGCATAGCTTCCAACTGTGCTGCACTCATATGTCCACCGCCCATTACTATTTCACCTTCATAAATAGCCGCCTCATGACGATTCTTTTTATCCTGCACATATTTTTCTGCTTCTTCCCATCTATTATCAATGCCATACACTAATGCATAGTCTTTGGCATCTTCATAGATTTCATACCATTCTTCGGCTGTAAAATTCATTGCGCAGATAGGGAACAGTATATTAGTCTCTTTATAAATCATTTCATCTGCTCTTGTTAAAACAGCCTGTACTCTTTTAATCCATTCTTCGTCATGATTGCATTCCTTATCTATTGCTGCTAATTCATCTCTGATTTCATCATCAACAGACCACATAACATACGATGGTCCTGATATTTCATAGCGAACTTTAAGGAGTGGATAAATCAAATCACCCTTTTTTGCATAGTGTATTGCTATTTGTCTAAAATCTGATATTTTTTTGCTTACATCTTCGCCCTTTTCCAGTGCACCTCTAATATCTGCTATTTCTTTGCTAAACTTCTCATTTGCTTCTGTAAAAGAATAAAGAGGATGACCCTTTGTTTCTCTGAGTGCTTTTGCAAGCTCATGTTTTCTGACATATGCATCCGTCATAGTTGTCATTCCGGATGTTTCTTCCTTTTTTAAAGATTCTTCGACTGCCTTTTCAGCATTTGCTATTTTTTCTTCTTTGGTTAAGCCATGAAACAATGCACTATGCACATCACACAGTTTCTGCACCTCTGTAATAGGTGTTCCCTCTTTTATAAGTTCCTGCTCTGCCTTCATAATTTCAGAAGCATCTACATCAGAAAAATTCTGGACAAAATCTTTTTTTACACTTTCTAAATCTTCTCCATTTCCAAGTCTCTTTAAATAATCCTTCAGTAATACTGTATTGCCAGTCTCTTTGGCTTGAAATTGTTTGCTCCCCATAGAAGAAATATCTGGCATATTACCAGTAATTTCAAAACCATTTTTTATCAGTTCTGCTATAACAACCGGAATCGAAATTCCTTTTGCCTTTGCACCCTTAGGAATTGTCATAATTCGTCCAACGGAGTTTAGCATAGCCGGCTTCTTAATTTCATCAAACCCAAGATTTGCCATAATATCAATCACTTCTGGATAAGTTTTCGTAATATCATACACCGACCAGTTTAAATCAATTTTTTTACTCATAATATTTTACCGCCTTTCCCCTATTTTGTTTTAAGAAAAATCTATCTCACAATTGTAAATCTGTCTCTTTCCGTTCCCGTCTGATTATTTATTTAATAACTTTTTTAGATCCTCTTCCGGTGTACTAATTGGAGAAATCCCATAATTCTCTACTAGGAAATTCAGCACATTTGGCGAAATAAATGCTGGTAATGTTGGTCCGAGGTGAATGTTCTTGATTCCGAGATAGAGAAGTGTAAGTAAAATACATACGGCCTTCTGCTCGTACCATGAAAGTACCATCGATAGCGGAAGTTCATTTACATCACATTCAAATGCTTCTGCTAAAGCGATTGCGACCTTGATTGCACTATAAGCATCATTACACTGTCCCATGTCCATGATTCTCGGAAGTCCTCCGATTGTTCCTAAATCTAAATCGTTGAACCTATATTTTCCACATGCAAGCGTCAAAATAATGCTGTCTGCAGGAGACTGTTTTACAAACTCTGTGTAGTAGTTTCTTCCTACTCTGGCTCCATCACATCCACCAACCAGGAAGAAATGTTTAATATCTTCATTCTTTACTGCTTCAATCACCTGATCTGCTACAGATAATACAGTTCCATGTGAGAAACCAGTTGTCACCTGTATTCCACCATTAATTCCCGTCATATGCTGGTCTTTGGTATATCCACCTAAGGCGAGTGCCTTTTCAATCACCGGTGTAAAATCCTTTTCTTCTCCTATGTGTACCATTTCCGGATAAGATACAACTTCTGTTGTAAATACTCTGTCTGCGTAGCTTGGTTTTACAGGCATAAGACAGTTCGTCGTGTAAAGAATTGCCCCAGGAATATTATCAAACTCTTTCTGCTGATTCTGCCATGCTGTACCAAAGTTTCCCTTTAAATGAGAGTACTTCTTAAATTCTGGATATGCATGCGCCGGGAGCATTTCACCATGTGTATAAATATTGATTCCTTTATCTTTTGTCTGCTCTAATAAAAGTTGTAAATCTTTTAAATCATGACCGGTAATAATAATAAATGGTCCTTTTTCAATTGTAAGAGGTACTGTTGTTGGTACAGGAGTTCCATAAGTTGTAGTATTTGCCTGATCTAAAAGCTCCATACATCTTAAATTCACTTCTCCAACCTCTAATACAATAGGAAGTAGTTCATTCATTCCCCAATCCTTCATTCCGACTGCAAAAAGTGCCTTATAGAAGAATTTGCTGATTGTTTCATCGGTATATCCAAGTACACTTGCATGATATGCATATGCAGCCATTCCACGAATCCCAAAAAGTATTAAGGATTTTAAGGAACGAACATCTTCATCAGTAGTCCAGAGAGTATTCATATCAAAATTATCGTTTCTTCCACATGAGCCGGAACATGTAAAGCAATTTGGTACTAATTTCTTTTTTTCATTTTCTATCTTATAAATTAAAATTTTTAATGTCTCATCATTAAAGTTTACGTTTGTAACGGTTGTAAACAATCCCTCAAGAACTAATTGATTCATCTCTTCGTTTACAAGGTGCTCATTGCCCTCGACTGCACGAGCAAGTCCGATTAATGCTCCTGTAAGCTCATCCTGTAATCTTGCAGTATTGGCGGACTTTCCGCATACTCCTGCATTTCCGGTACATCCTGTACATCCTGCGGTCTGTTCACATTGATAACAAAACATTTTATTTTCCATGTTTTTCTCCTTTTCTATTGCTTTATTCATTATTTCTTGTTGTTTAATGGTACTATATCAAACTCACAACAATTATTCCGTTGTCCAGACAACATTTTTGTTTTGTTTTCGATTTTTGTGATATACTATGGAAAAGATGAAAAGAAGGATTATAGAACTCATGGAAAAATATATGAACATCTTAACGAATACACCTTTGTTTCAAGGAATTTCAGAAGCAGAAATTCTTCCAATGCTTAAATGTCTATCTGTCAGCATTAAAAATTATTCAAAAGGTGAATACCTGCTAAGAAGTGGCGATAAGGTACAAACTATCGGCATGATTCTATCTGGTCAGGCTCTCATAATAAATGATGATGTCTGGGGGAATCGCAATATTATTACAGAGCTGTCATCAGGAATGCTCTATGGCGAAAGCTATGCCTGCATCAGCAGTGTTCCTGCTCAAATCAGTGTCATTGCCAATGAAAATCTCACCGTCATGCTTTTCAATATAAATCATATTATTACAACCTGTTCTTCATCTTGCAGTTTCCATACAAGATTGATTCATAACCTGTTAGAGATAATAGCAAGAAAAAATGTAAGATTGATGAACAAAATAGATCATATTTCTAAGAAAAATTTACGTGACAAGATACTTAATTACTTGTCTGGCGAATCTATGCATGCCGGCTCTAACACATTTACAATCCCTTACGATAGGCAAGGGCTGGCAGATTATCTGAATGCAGATCGAAGTGCTCTATCTAATGAATTAAGCAAATTACAAAAAGAAGGTGTCCTCTCTTACAAGAAAAACACCTTCTCTTTGAAGTATTAGCTGGTTATCAGCTGAATTTGTTGATTGTGCGCTGTCTTTTTTCCAGTTCCCAAAAATGATCTGATGCGTTGCCGGGAGAAGTTAGTAATTTTACATATTCTGCTGTGAGTTTTTCCATATAATGTTCTTGCCAGTCTGAGACACGCTCACGATAAAGTTTCCAGTCTGCTTTTGATATATCCATTTCACTGCCTCCGTTCCCTTGAATTTCATTCAATCTTTAAATAACGAATAATATTTTTCTGCAACTGATGGTATCGCCCTTTAGTGTCAGGATTCTTTCCACAATACTCTCTTTTCATTTGCTCATTAGGTTCGTATACGATCGGAATATCGTATAAATCGAATTGCTCACGGGTAAGATCGACATAACATCCATCAATTTTATTGAAATAATGTGTTCCTCCTCCGTTCACTCTGATACGATGAATACTTCCTCCAAACATATCATAAACAAGCATTGCTGTAATAGCACATTGCCCATAGGAAGGATCGGTCGAAACCCATTCTGCCTGACATGACGGATATGCTGTCTCTGCCGTCCACGTTTTTCTCAACACTGCATACAACTTATGTAATGTATCAATCCCGGGGAATGCGGCTACTTCCTGACATCTTTTTTCAGCCAATTTCTGTCCCTGATAATAAGAACCATCAGCACCAGCCGGCACTATTTCTTCCAAATTTTCCAAAGCCTTTTTTATTGCACCACTCATAGGATTTCCTTTCATATCAAAGCTATATCATTTCTAAAAACTTGAAGTTGTTACATTGGCGAATGAATCCACATGTATCCCAAAATCAAGATACTAAGCACTATTACAAGCAGCAATGCTATACCAATTGCTTTGTGCTTTCGCTTAAAAGCGATAAAACTTCCCACACCCATTACTATGTATGCGAGAAGCAATAACATCGTAAAACTCATGTGACCTCCTTAAATCCCGATTGAGATTTCACTTGTTTTAAGAAATTTAATAACTGTTATATTTTGCAAAGAAATTTTTACCTACTTCTATATGCGAACCATAATCGCAGTAAAAAGGTGGGTTAATCCATGCACCTTCCGATTTTCCCAAAAGTTCTTTTACTATTTCTGCAATCCCATCAAAATCCGACCGATCTGCAAAATTAAGTTTTTGCAGAATTTTTCTACCTATCCTCTGTTCTTCCATAACCGCTTCATCTGAAATGTAAGCAAGCTGCATATCTCTTCTTTTTTTCATATCCATAATTTAATTCTCCATTTCTGTTAAATTTTTTAACCATTTATATTGTTTATAATATTTAAATACTGCCGGAAGTTTTACCAGTTCATCCAGATTTAAGACAAAATACACCATCATTACCGGCAATTTAAATACAAATGCTGCGATACATCCCAGTGGAACTGCAAAGCACCACATGGTACATCTACCTGCATAACCACAATTTTTCAAGATTCCCTGCAAAACCTGCAGAACTCCTGAAAAGTTATAGGATAATCCAATCACTTTCAAATACTTAATACCATAATCAATCAGTATAGTATCGTTTGTAAACAGTCGCATGAGCGTTTCAGGAATAAAGAATGCTGCAAGCAGAAAGAGAATGGAAATTATGAATACATATCTTAATACCCAACATAAAAGTATCGCATGCACTTACAAGTGCTAACATAAATTGTTGTGCTGTAATGGGCAGAGCAAGTTTCAAAATCTTATTTGTGAATTCGTTTCCCATCTACAATTTTTCCTTTCTGTGCACAATATAAAATTCAAGTCGAACGTCCGTGAGACTTGGCGCGTGATTCTGGTCAGCGAAGCTGACATATTCCTATCAGAATCACTGCGCATCCTCGCGGGGCGTTTATCTCAGTCGGAGATTGGACTCCCACTGAGACAAATTTGCTATTACTCACCACCTAAAGGACGCCACTGAAAAAGTGGTCGTAAAATCATATATCTGATATAATTAAGGTATCATAATTGTCGGAGGTTGATTTCCCGCTACCCCTTGCCAAAATTGCATCCTTTTTCCGTTCATGTTCCTGCAGCATATCCAGTCCAAAAGCCCCCTCATTTCCCTGTTTCGGATAAATGTCTGTAACAATCCCTTCAGGTGCCAGTTCAAATGCCTTTATCACTCCATCTTCATTAGGAATCTTTTCTGCCAGTTCAGAAAATGTATTCTCATCCAGATTCTCTCCTGCACTGATATAATTTTCCAAAAGAGCAGAAAGCATGCTATACTGATCCAGTCTTGCCCTGACTCTTTTCTCAGTAATCTGCGCCATATATTTTCCGGTTGTCTTTTCATCCTTTTCCAAATTATGAAGCAGAAAAACGCCAACAATCAATGCTGTCAGAAAAGCAATCAATCCAACAATATAGCAATGTACTCTTATCTTTTTATATAGTTCGCTGTCTTTTTTCATTCTGCTATCCCTCTGTTATTCTCTTCCCGGTCACTGACATATCTGCTTACCAGCACAGAATTTTCGGATTGTATCCATCAGTTCCTGTACATTTAAAGGTTTTGACAAGTGCGCATCCATCCCTGCCTCCATCGTCTTTCTTTTATCTTCAGCAAAAGCATTGGCTGTTATGGCAACGATTGGAATCATTTCTGCATCTTTCTTTCCACTGCCACGAATCGCCCTAGCTGCCTGATATCCGTCCATCACAGGCATCATGATATCCATTAGAACCGCATCGTAATATCCTTCCGGCATTTTTAGGAAACATTCCACTGCCTGCTGTCCATCTTCCGCCTCTGTGACGGAAATCCCCTCATCTTTCAGAAGGAATGCCGCAATTTCCCTGTTGAGCTCGTTATCCTCTGCCAATAGAATACGGCACCCGGACAGGTTTTCCTTTGGTAACTCAGACATTTCCTGTACAGCTGCAGGTTCTTCTGCTATTTCAAAAGGTATGACCACATGTATGGTAGTGCCCTGATTTTCCACACTGTCAATCTGAATGGTTCCACCCATGCGATCAAGCAGTTCCTTTACAATCGCCATGCCTAGTCCAGTACCTTTATACTGCGATCTTGCTCCCTGATCAGCCTGAACAAATGGACGAAATATATTCTTCAGGAAATCCTCTGACATTCCGATTCCCGTATCTTTTATAGTCACATCTACCAGCACTCTTTCATCGGATTCCTTCTCTTCTTTCAAGTAGCAATCCACAGTTCCATTTTTATGGTTGTATTTAATACTGTTTGTGATCAAATTTAAAAATATCTGTTTTACATGCAGGGAACTTCCGATAAGATTCGGATATGGAATCGAATAAGGAGCATCCATAAAATGAATCGTAATACACTCTTCATCTGCCCTCATCTGTGCAATGGTTTCCACCTCATGAAGCAGCTCCGGCAGATAAAAATCTTCTTTAGCCAGTTTTACCTCTTCATTTTCCAGTTTACTCAGTTCCAGCGTGTCATTGATCAGCGACAACAGATGGTCTGCCGCTACTCTTGCCTTAAGACGACTGGAATCCACCAATATTCTGTCCTCCGGGTGCTTCATGCAGATATCCATAAGTCCGATAATTCCATTCAATGGTGTCCGCATATCATGGGACATTCTGGAAAGAAAATCCGATTTACTCTGGTTTGCTTTTTTCTCGCTTTCCAGGGCAATGGTTTTTTCCACCAGTTCATTTTTATCCAGAATCAGATTCCAGTGTTCGATTACTCCATCCGGTTTGCGGATTTTGTGTCCCCTGTCCTCAATATATTTCCAAGATCCATTTTTGCATCTCATTCGATATGTGATTTCATAATGATCCGCTTTACTATACTGCTCCAACGCCTGTGCAATTCCCTGTTCCAGATCGTCCGGATGCGCCAGGTCAACAATCGTCCCTCCAGAAGCTTCCATCAATTCCTCCGGAGTATCATATCCCAGCATCTGTGCAAAATGCTCTGAAACATACTTAAAAGAATATTCCGGATCATCATTGCTGATTTTCACACCACCCGGCAGTGCAGATGTGATCATGTCCAGCTGATGCTTAAGTGCCTGATTTACTTTTTGCAAAGAATCTTTATAAAAACGCTCTTTCTGTACGATCTCATCTATACTTCGGAAACCAAGGAACGCAAAATGGCTGCCTTCCTCGTACTCTTTTACAATATGTGCCTGAAAACAGGACAGCCCTGCTGCATTTGGTGACGTCTCAAAAGAGAAATGATATTCGTCTTCTGTTTCAAAATGCTTTTTAATCTCGTTACGGTCCAGTTCCCGACGCATTACATCACGAAATTCCGGAAGTGCAAATGTAGAAGCATATGCATCCACATAATCTGAAAATGCTCTGAGCTCTTCATGTTTCTGGGCATGATTTGTCTTCTGATTAAATACAAACTCATACTCATCCGTATCCAGATTTAAAACAAAAGCTGTCGTATAATCACGGCTCAGTCCTGACAAAATCCTGTTCTTTATCATCAGTTCCTTCATCATTCTCAGGTTTTCACGAACACTTCCCAGATGGCATCCCACATCAGATAACAGATTCATGGACATCCTATCCTGATTCAGATTCGGGTTATCCAATCCGATAAATCCGATAAATTTATGATTTGTATAAATCGGCATAGCAATCAGGGAATGAATATTCTGAGGCTTTAAAATTTCATATTCCTGTGGAGTTTCTTTTGCGATTTCTTCCAGATCATAAATGATGATATTTTTCTTCTGGATAAATGTTTCTACCCAGTTCTGCATCAGGCAGACAGGAACTTCCTGCAGATTCTGTATCTGTGGTTCGATTCCTGCGGCACACCATTCAAATGTATTTTTAAAACTTTCCTTTTTTTCTGAACTCCATTCAAAAACATACGCTCTGTCTGCTGCTGTATATTTTCCAATGCTCTTCAGCATAGATAATGTCATATTATCCAGTTGTTTTTCATTCTCTGCCTGACTCATAGAAGAAATCTTATGAAGGATTTCATCCATGTAATACAATTGACTTTTTATATCATCTCTATTTTCTTTCATATCACTTTTCCCCAATTTATAATTATTAGCTGCCTGTCCCCAATCAATATTCTGAAACAAAAAACGCATTGCCTTTTCAGACAATGCATCCTAAACGTTGTAACTGGCTGCTATTTTGCAACTCTTATACTTTGTGTCTCAGACTTTCGGCTGATTTGCTAACGAATCTTTTTCTCTTATTATACATTTTTTCTTGAAGTAAGTCTATTACAAATCGGTCTTGTCTTATTGCTTATTATATATCTTCTTCCTTTCATAAAATTTCATACGATTTATTCACGCAGAAAAAGCCTTCTTTCACGAAAAGGAACCACTTCTTCTGCGTTTTTATTTTATACTAAAAATAATACATTTCCTTTTGAAACTTTTTTTACACCTGATCAAATCTACAAAATGGAATTGAAAAAGCGAGGAAAATTACATTATGGAGAACACAATAAAAAAGAAAGTATGAAGAAGAGAAAAGTTGTAATTTTATCTATAGCAATAATTGTTATTGCGTTATTACTTGAAGAAAATATTTTGAAATATGTTAATGATAAGAATGCGTATAGAACATCGAAGGTGCTTCTTGATCGTGTGATTACTGTGCTTGATAAAAATGATAAAAGTAAGGCAGAGCTTATCGAATCGTTGAAGGATGATTATATTGTAAGAGCTGAGGCGGTGTCTTATATTATCGATGCCAAGCCGGAAGTTGAATATGATGTTGATGAGTTGCAGAAAATTGCAAAGTTGATGGCGATTGATGAGATACATTTGTTTAATGAGCAGGGATATATTTATAGCGGTTCGCTGCCAAAGTATTTCGGTTATAGCTTTAATTCCGGAGCACAGATAGGATATTTTAAGCCGATGTTGGAGAATAAATCGTTGACAATGTGCCAGGATGTTACTCCGAATACTTCTGAAAGTAAGGAAATGATGTATGCAATTACCTGGAATGAGGATGGAACGAAGATGATCCAGGTTGGGATTGAGCCAAAGCGACTTCTTAAAGAGATGAAGCAGAATGCAGTTTCTAGTGTAGTGGCTGGAATGCCGGTATATAAAGGTATGGAAATTGTTGTTGCGGATGAGGATACTCAGGTTATCAAGGGTGCAACAGACAGCAATAAAATTGGAAAAAAGCTGGATGAAATTGGAATGTCATTGGATAATCTCTGTGTTGATGATGCAAGCGCAACCCATATTAGAGTGGACGGAAAACGTTGTAGATGTATGGTGCGGCAGGATGATAAATATATTGTTGTTGTAACAGTAGAGGACGCATTTTATTTGCAAGGAAGTATCATGGCAATTTTTATAGTAGGTGCATATCTGGTATTAGCATCATGTTGTATAACATATATGTTTTCGAAAATTTTAAAAGAAAGATTAGAAAAAGAGAAATTGATATATACGTCAAATACAGACGAACTTACCAGATGTTTTAATAGGCGAGCATACGAGAATGATATAAATCTGCTTAAGCTTAGTGATTCGTGGATATATATGTCCATGGATTTGAACGGATTGAAACGGGCGAATGATTCTTATGGACATGCGGCAGGTGATGAACTTATATGTGCAGCGGCAGATTGCATGAAGAACAGCTTTAATGAATATGGGAAGATATATAGAGTCGGCGGTGATGAGTTTGTTGTTATCATTACAGAGAAGACAGAGCAGTTTGAAGATATAAGACATAGTTTTGATGTTCATGTGGCAAATTGGAGCGGTGAATTTGTGGATTCAATGAGTGTCTCATACGGATGGGTTTTCAGTACAGAGAGAAATTGGAATAGTGTGTATGAGGTTTCAAAAGCCGCAGATAAGAGAATGTATGAAAGTAAAGAACGCTTTTATAACGAAAACGGTGGACGATAGTGCTGGTTGTTCACGCAGGAAAAACTATTTCACGAAAACTCGCTTTTTCTGCGTTTTTATTTTATTATTAAAAGAGAGGTAATTCCATTATTTAACAGGAAAACACTTTCATGTACCTTCAGCAAATACGAAATGTTACCATCCTGCATTCATTGCGTAAAAAATCACCACTACTTGCATTACCATTATTAATGGAACACCAACAGTGAAATAATCTTTCCTTGTTTTATGACGTAATAAA
>QUJA01000057.1 GCA_003480425.1 Firmicutes bacterium AM31-12AC | reverse complement strand
GACGGAGTTTGTGGCTTTTTTGTAAACAAAAAAGCCACAAACTCCGTCCCTATCGGCTTCCCAAACTCCGTCCCTATCGGCTTCCCAAACTCCGTCCCTATCGGCTTCCCCGTTCCTGCTGGCTTCCTAATGAAAACTAACCAAGGACAAAAATTTTATTCGTTTTTTTGTCCTTGGTTTTCTGCTGTGTCAAACACATTAGAGAAAAGTATAAATTTTACATGAGATTAGAATAAAGAAATAAGAGACGATTCATCCGTTTATCTTGTATGATAAATACATCATCAAAAGAAGTTACAGAAAATTCCAATATATTTGTAATGAGACTTATGTTGTTAATAAAAAAACAAAAGAAAGGATAAAGAAGATGGAAAAGAAAAAAGTAGTTGGTTTCTCATTTGGTAGAAAAATGTCAAACACAGAGGTCATGATTAAAGAAGCATTATTAGAATGCGAACGTGCAGGAATGGAGATTCAGTTTGTACGTTGTGATGACCTTAACATTCATATCTGTACAGGATGTTGTGCATGTGTAGGTGGACTGATGTCAGGACGCGGAAGAGGTACATGTGTACATAAAGATGACGAATTCTATATCATTGAAGAAGCATTGATGTCAGCAGATGCTGTTATCGTTGGATCTCCGACATATGAATTTGCACCAACAGGTAACTTTAAAGTTGTTTGTGACAGAATCGGACCTTCTCATGATAAGACATTCCGTGGACCAGCAGTAGAAAAAGGAATCGAAGAGGGCAGAGATCCTCAGACATATCCAGATGTAAGAAGTGTAAAACCAAGAGTTGGAGCTTTGATTACAGTTGGTGGAGCAAGAACAGAAAACTGGTTATCACTTTCACTTCCTAACATGTACGAATTTACATTCCCAATGGGAATCGATGTAATCGATAAATACAAATATTTTGGAGCAATGAACATCAGCCATGTTCTTGGCAGACCGGATGTTATGGATAGAATGACACAGCTCGGAAGAAACATCGTAGATGCATTGAATGCTGAGACAGAAGAAGAGCGTACAAAATACCGTGGTGATGATCAGGGAACATGTCCAGTCTGTCATGAAGATATTCTGACAGTCAGCCATAAGGGAAATAAAGTAGAATGTCCAGTTTGCGGTATCGAAGGCGAACTGACAATCGAAGATGGAGATATCAAAGTAATCTTCTCTGAAGAAGAACAGAACAGATCACGTCTTCATGATGCCGGTAAATGGGAGCATTCAAATGAAATCCGTGATGGTGCAATGACACAGAAAAAAGTAGAGAACCTGAACGAATTAAAACAGAAATATATCGGTGTTGGTGAAGAAAAATAAAATACTGAAAGAAACCGCTAGGGACGGAGTTTTTTGCATGCATGCGAGCCAAAAAACTCCGTCCCTAGCGGTTTATCCATTTTTACGATATCGTTCAGGAGTCATCCCAACAATATTTTTGAACGTTTTTCCGAAATAACTTGGACTGTCAAATCCACACATTTGTGCTACATCGATGACCTTTTTTTCAGGATATTGAATTAAAAATTGTCGGGCATGACCAATACGAATGCTGGTGAGACATTGAATAATTGTTTCACCGGTATTTTTCTTAAATAAAGCACACATGTAATCCTTTGTAAGATTGACCGTTTCGGCCAATTCATTCAGGCTAATCGGCCGGGCATAATTTTCCTCTAACCACGAAATGACTTTCAAGACGAAAGGATTTTCGTGGGAATATGTAAATTCATGTGTGCGCGTGATACATCTGGAAAGATCCAAAAGAAAATCGTAGCATTCTTTTGAATAGGAAAGCGTCTGATCACTGGAACGATTTTCATAAAGCCAGAGGAGTTTTTGAATATGCTGTTCGAAAATAGAGCCATCCGAAAAATGATAAGCGCCGGATTCGCCCATTTGAAGTAAAGCAAGAATATCAGAACAGAGAGGACCATTGAAGGCAATAATATGCAAAGTCCAGTTATTTGTGACTGCCTGATAAATATGTTCCTGGTCAGGATAAATAAGAAATCCCTGTCCTTTTGTAATTATGCTTCTTTGTTCATCTAAGATAAGTTCGCCCTGTCCTTTTACACAGTAGAACCATTGAAAGTAAGGAACTCCCTGAGGTCTTCGGACCGGTTCCTGCAAATGATTTGCTCCAAACATCCAAAGTTGGATAGGAAGAGTCTGGGAAAATTCTTTGGAATGAAATTGATATAGCATGTGTTAAAACCTCAAATCTATATATCGTTATATAAATATCATTATATTTAGATTGAGGAATGCTGTCAAGGGCGTATAATGAAAGTATAGAATTCAGTAGTTTGCAGGCACATTGCTATTTATAGAAAAGAGCTTTGAATATTGAAAATTTAGCAGAATATGGTGATGTACGCAATCATGAAAGGAGAACGACAGAACATGAACTTAACAGAAGCACAGAAAGCAAAAGTAGAAGATCTTTTAAGCCAGATGACATTAGAAGAGAAGATTGGACAGATGAATCTGGAATCGCCATCAATAGTAGGCGGGTTTGAAGTTCCGTTTGAAGAGTTGATCGAGATGATGACAGACGGACGTATTTCTCAGGAGGAATTCCAGAAAATCCTCGCAACTTCAGAGCAGGATTTCCATGAAGATGATATCCGTGCCGGTAAAGTCGGAGCAATGATGGTAAATGACCCACGTAAAAATAATGAATTGCAGAAAATTGCAGTCGAAGAAAGCAGACTTGGAATTCCGCTGATTGTAGGATTCGATGTAATTCATGGGTTCCGCAGTGTGTATCCGATCGCAATTGCAGAGGCAGGATCTTTTGATGAGAATCTGTTCGAAAGAACAGCAAAGATGGCTGCAAAAGAGGCAAGAGCTTATGGAATAAACTGGACATTTGCACCGATGATCGATGTCGCAAGAGACTCTCGTTGGGGACGAGTTTCCGAGGGACCTGGAGAAGATCCGTATCTGGGGTCTTGCTTTGCGAGAAAGAAAATTCAGGGATTGCAGAATAATCAGGAGTCTGTAGAAGATTATGTGGCAGCCTGTGTAAAACATTATGTTGCATATGGTGCCTGCGAATCAGGAAGAGATTACAATACAACAAGTATGTCAATCTCTCAGCTTCATAATGTATATCTGCCGACATTTAAGGCAGCAGTAGAAGAGGGAGCTGCAACAGCAATGGCATCATTTAATGATTTGAATGGTGTTCCATGTACAGTCAATGAATATACACTTCGTCAGGTATTGAAAGATGGATATGGACTGGATGGATTTGTTGTCAGTGATGCAAATGGAATCAAAGAATGTGTGGCACATGGTATTGCTGAAGATGAAAAAGATGCCGGTCGTCAGGCTGTCAATGCAGGTCTGGATATGGATATGGGAACAAACATTTACTCCAAGAATCTGGAACAGCTGATCAAAGAAGGCAAAGTATCTATGGATACAGTAGATGAGGCTGTACGTAGAATCTTATCAGTAAAAGTATGGCTTGGATTGTTTGAAAATCCATATGTTTCGGATGAAGTGATCGAGCAGTATGAAAAAGCATTGCCGGAAGAACATGTTGCAACAACATTAGAAGCAGCGAAGAAATCAATTGTATTATTAAAAAATGAAAAAAATATTTTGCCATTAAATAGAAATTTGAAAATTAGTCTGGTTGGAACTCTGGCAGCTGAAAAAGCAGAAGTTTGCGGTGCGTGGGCAATGGCATTTAATCAGGCAGACTGTGTATCAGTGTTAGAAGGACTGCAGAACAGTGGAGCAGATGTAAAATATTATCCATGTGGCGGACCGGAAGGTGCGATTAATGAAGAAGAGATAGAACAGGCTTGCCTGGAAGGAGATGTGATCATCGCAGTAGTTGGAGAGACTGCTAGTATGAGTGGAGAGGCATCTTCAAAAGCAGATACAACATTGCCGGGAGAACAGAGACAGTTGCTGGAAAAATTATTAGAATTCAGAAAACCACTTGTAACAGTATTGATGAATGGACGTCCGCTGGCACTTGGCTGGGAGGTAGAACATTTACCGGTTATCGTAGAAGGATGGCATCTTGGAATCCAGGCAGGAAATGCGTTGGCATCCGTACTTTTTGGAGAGACAAATCCGTCAGCAAAATTGTCAGCTTCGTTCCCGTCAGTAACAGGACAGTGCCCGATTTATTATAATCATCCAAGTACAGGAAGACCGGGAAGCAAGAGTAAGTTCACATCACGTTATCTGGATGCTCCGTTCGATGCTCTATATCCATTTGGCTATGGATTAAGTTATACAACATATGAATACGAGAATCTTCATGTGGAAGAAAAAGCAGAGGAACTGGAAGTAACAGTACAGGTGAAAAATACAGGAGACCGCGAAGGTATAGAAATCGTACAGTTGTACATGCAGGATGTAACAGCAAGTCTTGTGCGTCCGGTGAAAGAACTGAAAGGTTTTGCAAGAGTAGAGCTGAAACCTGGACAGGAAGAAATTGTTGTGTTACATTTGGCAAAACAGGATATGGGATTCTATAACAATCAGGCTGAATATGTATTAGAAGATGGAAAATTCAGAATCTATGCTGGTGGAAACTCAAGAGATTGTCTGTGTGAAGAAGTAAATGTTAAATTTTAATTAAAGGAGGAACAGTGCAGGAAAAGTCTATCGGACAGATAGAAAATCTTGTGCTGTTCTTTATATAAATATATGGGAGGAAACAGAAAATGAAAACAATAGAAGTTACTTTGAATGAAAAACGAAATGTCCGTTTAACAGCATTTATTCAGGATGTAGGAAAAGAATATCGAAATATTACCAAGAGACCAGGTGTACTGGTAATTCCAGGAGGCGGCTATATGTTCTGCTCAGACCGTGAAGCTGAACCGGTAGCGTTGGCGTACTTAAATGCAGGATATGATGCGTTTATTCTTAGATATACGATAAACGAGGTCGGAAGCTGGCCGGACCCATTACAGGATTATGAAGATGCAATGGAATATATCATCAATCATGCAGATGAATGGAATTTGATGGCAGATAAAATTGCAGTAGCCGGATTCTCAGCAGGAGGACATCTCGCAGGTGCAGCTGCAACGATTGCCAAGCATAAACCGGCAGCAGCAATTTTAGGTTATGCAGTATTAAATGAACAGGTTGATGAAATCGCGACCAATGCACCGAGAATTGTAGAAGAAGTAAACTATGATACTTGCCCATGCTTCCTTTTCGCAGCTCGTACAGACAATGTGGTTCCGATTCATAACAGTATTCAGATGATGGATGCACTGGATAAGGCAGGAGTAACATTTGAGAGTCATATTTATGCATATGGACCGCATGGTTTTTCAACAGGTGATGAATCCATCCAGACAAGAGAATCCGCATTTTGTCCAAGAATTCCAAATTGGGTAAAAGATAGTATTGGATTTTTAAAGGATGTGATGGGTGATTTTTATGTTGGAACAGCAGAAGATAAAGTACTTACAAAACCAAATTGTAAAGCACATATCACAGATGATGGTGCAGCATGGCTTTCTCTGGATTGTACGATTGGAAGAATTTTTGGAAACCCGGCAGCAAAAGAGGCACTTGCGGATACAATCAAAGTGATGAAAGAGAAAATAACTCCATTTAGACCGGATATGACATTTGAAGATATGATGACAACACTTAGTAAAATGAAATTGCTAGATTTGCTTCAGGAGCGTTCTATAGATGTGGACGAAGAGAAGTTGAATGAGGTGCTGGGAAAGATTCCGAATATCTGATAAAATATGAATTTAAAATTTATAAATGATACGAATATAGAATTTTAGCAAAAAACAGGAGAGCGGATCAAAAGAAATCTGTCCTCCTGTTTTTAGCAATTTTATCTGCAATATCCATAATGCGAGTATAATTTTTCTGGAAAAACATCTGATAACTTTTACAGTAGTAATTTTGATAACTGTTGGAAGTTTTATTATAGTCGCGGTTTCTTTGACAGCCACCCTTGCAAAGTGGATAATATTTACAACATTTACAATTAGAATCCAGTTTTTGAGAGCATTCTATAAATCCCGAATCTACCCGATGCTGATTGATTACATCTATCCGATCTGTGTTAAAATTACCGAGGAGATATTCGTCAAGAACATAGAAATCACATGGATAAACACTTCCGTCTGCTTCAACAACATTCTGGATTCCGCAGAATCCACGCTGCTCACAGGATTCTGGATAATAACCCATTGCGATTGCAACATAGTTTTCGAATTGACGGATAAATGGCTGCTTTCCTTGCTGTAGATCGCTGTACCAAAGTTCAAAAAGATCAATCAAAAATTGTCCATATACTTCTGGTGAAAGCGAATGAGGATTGTTTCCGTGAGGTTCATTTAAAGGATCGAGACAGGCAATATATTGTTGATAATTCCATCCTTTTTTTTGATAAAAGGAATAGATGGTACGTATGTGAGCGGCAATTTGGGGCGTTACCACTGTTAAAATATTGTAATCGACCTGATATTGATCCATTAACTTGGCTGAGGCAACAACCCTGTCAAAAGTATCCTCGTTATTTGCTGTACGTCGGTAGATATTGTGGATTTCTCTGGTGCCATCAATAGAAAGTCCTACTAGAAAATGATTTTCGTGAAAGAATTTGCACCATTCTTTATCTAACAGATAGCCATTGGTTTGGAACGAATTTGATATGGTAATGTTGTTTTTGTTATATTGCTTTTGAAAGGCGACAGCCTGCTTGTAGAAATCCAGACCACGTAAGGTTGGTTCACCGCCCTGATAGGCATAACTGATATATCCTTCTGCACGAAGCAGAGTCTTTCGAATAACATTTTTTAAGGTTTCTTCCGTCATAAATCCATAAGATTTATGCGTTCGCTTCTGGGCTTCATCACAGTAAAAACAGTAGTCACAGGACATGTTGCACAGACTGGATGAAGGTTTCATAAGAACACTGATTGCGGGCATATAAATTCCTCCTGTTAGATTATTGCTTATATTCCAGACCGTATGTTCGAGATAAAGTGAACGATAACAAATTATCTTTTATTTTATAAAAATGTCTAAGTTCAGTTTACATGAGACGCAGAGAAAAGTACAATGCAAAAAGAGGATTGTGTCATATCAAGACTGCATGAATGATATAAAATCTGCATTTGAGTAAAAGATAGATTTATGTTACCATGAAGTTATTGAGGTGAGCAGGATGAATTTATTACAGATAAAATATTTTTTAGAAGTAAGCAAAACATTGAATTTTACAAATGCAGCACAGAATCTATTTGTATCGCAACCTGCATTTAGCAGGCAGATTCAGGCACTGGAAGAAGAATTGGGGGTAAAATTACTATTTCGAAATAATCGGAAAGTGGTACTTACAGAAGCAGGAAAAGTGTTTCAAAATCGATTTGAAAAGATTGTTAATGAGATTGAGGAAAGTTTAGAAGAAGTGAAAAGTAAGACCGCACATCAGGACTTTGTTCGAATTGGAGTATTGCAAGTGATTACTTCGGAGTTGATTGATAATTTATTAGAAAAATTATGCGGATTTTTCTCTCCGGAAAAGATTCAAATATACAGATATCGATTTGATGAGTTAAAGGAAGCTTTTGAAAAAGATAAGATAGATATTGTTATATCTCTGGGCGGATTTTTATCAGAAAGAAGCGAGATTGAGCACTATACGTTGGAACGAATTTCAGCTGGGATTATATGTTCTAAAGAGATGAAATTTAATCAGAAAAAGAAGGAAGTCCTGTATCAGGAACTTAAGAATAAAAAATTAATCTGTGTAGAAAAAGAATTAGATCCTGAGTTTGGAAAATATCAGGAAATGATATTGCATAAATTACAGATTGCATCAGAACAAGTTATATATACGGGCGATGTTATAAATACGATTTTACATTTACATAAAAAGGATGGATATAGCATTTTTTACAAAAACCCAGATTTGCTTGAGTCTGAGAAGATACAGTTTATACCGATTGAGGATGAAAGCATCTATTTTAAGATTATGATAAGTTGGAAAAGAGAAAAGAAATTTCCAATAAAAGAAGTATTTGGATAAAAACATGGTTTGATGCAAATGCAGAATTGCATGATGAGTTTCAGGCATTATACAAGTAAAAGCAAAATTGTTATAGTTTCTTTAGAACGAGAGACTATAACTTTTTTATATTAGGAGATGATATTTTGAATTATGTATTGCTGTTTCCAGATGAAATGAGAGCAGAAAGTCTGGGGTGCTATGGACATCCGTTGGTAAAGACCCCGTACATTGACAGACTTGCACAGGAAGGAACATTATTTGAACAAAACTATACGACACATCCGGTTTGCGGTCCATCCCGATGTAACTTGGTCAGTGGCTGGTATCCGCATGTAAATGGAAAAAGAACGTATTATAATATTACAGAGCACGATCCTAATTTTATATCGCATTTAAATGAGGCTGGATTTGTGACGTGCCACGCAGGAAAAGATGATATGTTTGATAAACAATCCATGCAACATGTCTTCAAAAAATTACTCCCATTTAAAAGGAGAGATGTTACAAAATCATATCGTGCAATTGAAAACGCACCATATTCTATGTTATATCCACCAATTCCAAATATAGATCAGAAAGAAATCGGGGATGAGCAACATACAGAAGGCGCAATTGAATTTATAAAAGAACAAGCTCAGAAAAAGCAACCCTTCTTTTTGATGTTATCATGGATGAATCCGCATCCTCCATATACGGCTCCGGAAAAATACTATAACATGTATAATGTCAAACAGATTCCATTTCCGAGAAAATTGGAATGGGTGAAAAAGAACAAACCTGAATTATATAAGGTTTTAAAGAAGTATCGAAATACGGAAGAAGAGACAGAATTATTTTTTAGAAAAATCAATGCTGTTTATCTTGGAATGATATCTTATGTGGACGAATTGACAGGTAGAGTTGTACAGACGTTGAAAGAAGCCGGAATTTATGAGGAGACAACAATTATTTTGTGCTCTGACCATGGAGACTTCGCGGGAGATGCAGGAGAAGTTGAAAAGTGGCCCTCAGATATGACGGATATGATAACGAGAGTTCCACTTATTATAAGAAGACCGGGATGTAAGGGTGGACAGCGAATTAAGACACTTACACAGTCTTTTGATATTTTCCCGACGATTTTGGATTATGAGAATATAGAGTTGCATTATCAACAATTTGGGGTTTCACTTCGTCCACAATTAGAGGGAGAGAATGGGGATGAGTCACGTGCGGTTTATTGCGAAGGGGGGTATGATATAAGTGAACCGCATTGCTTTGAACCGACATGCTTTAAAGGAACACCATTGGATTTTCCACAAATTCCAGGAACAGATTATTATCCGAAATGTCTGCAGCAACAGGAGAGACCAGAAACAGTATGCCGTGTTGTGATGCAAAGATATAAAGAATGGAAACTGATTGTGAGGACAAATGGAGAAAATGAATTATATAATATGCAAATAGATCCATGGGAAGAAGAAAATTTGTATGGACAAGAGGAATATAAAGACATTTCTATTAAATTAGAAAGAAAAATGTTAAATTGGTTGATTCATACTTCGGACGTGGTGCCAATAGAAGGTAGATGATTACAGGAGGGCGAAAGATGAATGTATTATTCTTTTTTACAGATGAAATGAGAGCGGATGTGTTGGGATGCTATGGAAATCAGGTGTCAAAAACACCAAATTATGACTGGATTGCAAAAGAGGGAACTTGTTTTGAGAATACTTATGTTGCAAATCCAGTATGTGTTGGTTCAAGATGTTCTCTGTTGACAGGATGGTATCCGCATGTAAATGGTCATCGGAGTTTGTTACACTTTATAGACGAACATCATCCTAATTTCATGAAAGATTTTAAAGATGCAGGATATAACGTACAGTTTTATGGGAAAAACCATTGTTTGAACGATGAGGCTTCAAGGCAGTCTTTTACGAAGAGTCTGGGATTGAAACTGGCATGGCGGAAAGACAATGAGGTTGTGAAAACTGAAAAATTACCGATGTTTTCTGGACGTTACCACATGTTATTGGAGCCAATGGAAGACGAAGAATTAGAAGAAATGACAGATACGAAAATGGTAAATGCCGGAGTCGATTTTCTGAATCACTATCAAAAAGGAGAGAATCCATTTTTCCTGTTTGTATCATTAAATAATCCACATGCGCCATATACGATTCCGAAAAAATACTATGACATGTACAATCCGGATGATTTGCCAGAATTGCGAAGAAAAGGTTTGGAAAATAAGCCTGCTTTTATGCGAATTATTCGAGAATATAGTCATTTCGACAAGGTGGATGATGATACATTTCGTAAGTGTGCAGCAGTGTATCTGGGTATGGTAAAGTATTGTGACGATATGTTGGGTAGATTAATTGAAGCATTGAAACAGAATCGTTTATTGGAAGACACGATTATCGTAACCTCCTCTGATCATGGAGACTGGGCAGGAGATTATGGGCTGGTTGAAAAATGGCCAAATGCGTTTGATGATGATCTGACAAAAGTTCCGTTATTGATAAGGGTTCCAAATTCGTTAAAAGAACACAAGGTAAAACAACTGGTGTCAGAGCTGGACATTTTCCCGACTTTATTAGATTATGCAGGCATAAAAGCAAAGCACGATCATTTTGGCAAATCGCTTAGAAATTTGATTGATGGGGAGAAAGAAACCGAAGATGCAGTTGTTTATTGTGAAGGGGGATATGATGTTCGGGAACAACAGTGTTTTGAAGGAACGGAGCGGGACTATAATTTTTTAATGCGACCAGAGTGTATTTATTATCCGAAAATGTTGATTCAACAGGAAAGACAGGAATGTGTGTGTCGAGGTACGATGATGCGGAAAAAGAACTGGAAGCTGATTGTGAGAACAAATGGAGAAAATGAATTATATAATTTGGAGGTGGATGCAAAAGAGGAAAAGAATTTATATTATAATCCAAATTATAAAAATATTGTCTGTGAGATGAAAAATCAAATGTTGGACTGGTATTTACAGACATCAGATGTTGTTCCAGGATTGCAGGAATGATATATTTATAGAAAGATATGTCAGTAAGAGGAGAAGATTTCCTCCATAAGAATAGAAATATAAAAAGAAACACAAAAAGATAGGACGAGATCGATGAAAAGTAAAAAAGAAATTTTACTGAAATTATTTATATCTACACTTTATTTAAGTACATTTACTTTCGGAGGAGGATATGTCATCGTAACATTGATGAAGAAAAAATTCGTAGATGAATATCACTGGATTGATGAAAAAGAGATGCTGGATCTGATTGCAATCGCACAATCTTCGCCGGGCGCGATTGCCGTGAACGGAGCAATTGTTGTAGGATATAAGCTTGCGGGGATCTTGGGAGCAATGACTGCGATTATTGCGACGATACTACCTCCGCTTGTTATTATTTCTGTCATTTCTGTGTTTTACAATCAGTTCCACAATAATGTGATTGTAAGCCAGATATTAACTGGTATGCAGGCGGCGGTAGGCGCGATCATTGCGGATGTAGTATATGGAATGGCAAGCGGTGTAGTAAAAGAAAAGAAGGCGGCACAGAATCTGATTATGATTGTAGCATTTATGGCAACCTGCTTTTTTGGAGTACCGGTTTATGCAGTGATTTTAATCTGCATTGGAATTGGATGTGTGCAAACATGGATAGGACGGAGGAAATGGGCATGATTTACTTACAATTATTCTTTAGCTTTTTGCAAGTTGGCCTTTTTAGCTTTGGCGGAGGGTATGCAGCGATGCCATTGATACAGGAACAGATTGTTACAAAGCATGCGTGGTTGAGTATGGTTGAATTCACAGATTTAATTTCCATTTCGCAGATGACACCGGGACCGATTGCGGTGAATTCTGCAACTTTTGTGGGAAATAAGATTGCAGGTGTTGGAGGCGCTTTGATTGCTACAATAGGCTGTATTCTTCCATCTTGTATTATTGTGACGAGTATTGCCTATGTTTATCTGAAAAATCGAGAGAATCAGGTAGTTCAAGAAGTGCTTCGGTCGTTGCATCCGGCGGTAATTGCCATGATTGCATCTGCGGGTATTAGCATTTTGATTACCGCATTCTGGGGAGATGGTGGGAAAATTTCTGTTTCAAATACAGACTGGAGCATGGTTGTAATTTTTGTTATTTCCTTGTTCTTATTGAGAAAAACTTGTATAAGTCCAATCTTAGTGATGATTTTGGCAGGTGGAATGAAACTTTTTACTTCCATGCTTCTGTGAAAGGTCAAAATTGAATATAAAAAGATGACCTTTTAAGTTTCGACAAAAAATAAAGAAAGATAAGCAGGTCATTTTGAGTCCAGAAAAGAAGGCATATGTGATGAGGTATGGATATACATCAATCGGTATAATGAGAATGTAATATCAATCAGGTCGAAATGAATCGTAACAGATTGGAAAATCGAGGAAAAAGAAAGGAAATAACTATGAAAGTATTAGGATTATCATTTGGTAAAAAGAATGCAAACACAGACATTCTTGTAAAAGAAGCTCTTTATGGAGCAAAAGAAGCATTTCCAGATGCTGAGATTAATTTTATCAATACACAGAGACTGAATATCGGTCGTTGTATCGGATGTGGAGCCTGTTCAACAGCTTTAGAAAAAGGAAAAGATAACAACTGTATCATCAAAGATGATTTCCAGATGGTAGAAGAGGCTGTTCGTGAAGCAGATGCAATCATCCTTGGAGCACCTGTATATGTATTGCAGCCAGTAGGACAGTTCAAAGATTTTGTAGACCGTTTCTCATGCCGTCACGATGTATCAGCTATTAACTGGGTACTGGATAAGAGAAGAGCTGGAGAAGCTCCTGGTAACGCAGATGATTATCCAATCGAGAGATTAAGACGTCGTACAGTTTCTTACATTTCAGTAGGTGGAGCAAGCACAGAAAACTGGGTATCTATGGGAACAGCAACTCTGCATTTATTCGGATTCCCAGCAATGATGAAAGTTGTTGCTAACTACAATGCAAACAGCATGGGAACAATCGGAAATCCATACCTGAATGACGAAATGATCGGACATATGCACGAGATTGGAAAACGTACAGCAGCTGCTGTAGAGATGGATGATAAAGATGTTGAATTCTACGGACCAAAAGGAATGGGAACATGTCCTGTATGTCACCAGAACCTGTTGACAGTAAACGGAACAACAACAGTAGAGTGTCCAATCTGTGGTATCGAAGGAAAGATTTCTATCGATGGAGATAAATTAAATGTTGAGTTCTCTGAAGCACAGCAGGCAAGAGCAAGAGGAACATTTGCCGGATTAAGAGAGCATACAACAGAAATCCAGGGATTCGGAGCAATCTGTGGACCTAAGATTATGGCAAACAAAGAGCTGCTTGAGAAGAAGATGGAGCGTGTTAAAAAGTTTGATGAAATGATTAACGCATAAGACTTTATGAAATGTTATAAATTGTAATACATAGTAGTATGGATTCCCCCGCAGGGTGTTGTGATATGCAGTATTCTGTGGGGGTTACTATTTATAGGGATCATTTGGGGACGGGGATTAGTGGCTCTTTTGGCATGCAAAA
>QUJA01000056.1 GCA_003480425.1 Firmicutes bacterium AM31-12AC | reverse complement strand
CGGCTTTTTTCTACAAAAAAGCCGGAAAACTCCGTCCCTGTTTGGCTTGCTGTTCATAACTCAATTTTATTGTTTATAAAGTGTGGATAACTTCTCACAATCCTGCCAGATCCACCTCATAGATAAATCTCTCCGGTTCTTTCTCCGACCTCACTTCAACACTTCGGTTATTATTTTTTTCATTTTTTCTGCATCTATCGGCTTTGTGATATGCTCATTCATACCGATAACAATCGCTTTTCTTCTATCTTCTTCAAAGGCATTTGCTGTCATGGCTATGATTGGAATCTCTGCCTTTTCTTTATCTGACATCTTCCGGATGATCTCGGTTGCTTTATATCCATCCATATTAGGCATCTGAATATCCATCAGGATCAGGTCATAGGTTCCTGCCGGCATCTGTTTCACCTTGCTGACACACTGGACTCCGTCATTGACCCAGTCAATCTGCAGTCCCATTTCTTCAAGAATCGTGCTTGCAATTTCAGCATTTAGCTCATTATCTTCTGCCATCAGAATATGTTTGCCCTGCAATACGGTTTCCTTTTCGTCGGATTTTAATCCTTCATCTGTTTGTCGGTAATATTGCTCGTCTGCTTTTCTGTGCATAAGATGAACGATAAATGTTGTTCCTTTCGCTAATTCGCTCTGCACTTCAATCGTACCGTCCATTAAATCGACAAAATCTTTGACGATTACCATGCCAAGGCCGGTTCCGGCTACCTTGCTTGTAGTCGTATTGCGTTCTCGTGAAAAGGAATCAAACAAAGTTGGAAGAAAGTCTTTACTCATTCCGATACCGTTATCACGGATTTCTGTCCGAAACGCTGCAAAACCTTCCCTTTCACACGGAATCTCTTGAAGTTTTATCTCGATGCTCCCACCGGATGGTGTATATTTGACTGCATTGCTGATAAGATTCACAAAAATCTGTTTTATTTTTGTAATATCACACATAACGTGTGAATGTTGAACACAAACCTCAGATTTGAGATTGATCTTCTTCTCCTTTGTCTGTGGCTCAAATACACCCACTACTTCTTCGAACAGTTGGTCAACCTGGGCGTAGGACTCATTTAAGTACATCTTCCCGCTCTCTATTCTCGCAAGGTCGAGTACATTATTGATAATGTCCAGAAGCAGTTTTCCGGCCCGCTCAATCTTTTGCTGATAATCCAGTAATTTAGGATCTGTCAGCTGTTTCTTCATCAAATGATTATATCCAAGCAGTGCATTCATCGGGGTACGAATATCGTGTGACATATTATATAGAAATGTTGATTTCGCACTGTTTGCCTGCTCTGCCTGCTGCTGTGCATTCTTCGCTTTTTCTTCTGCGATCCTCGCTTTTCTCAACAGTCCCAGAATAATCACCAGCACTACTATAAATACTGTTAAAATGACAAGGCTGAATATCAGGAAATTATCCTTTATAAATTCTTTTGCTGTAACCTTCCGCAAAGAATCTTCATATGCTGATTCTGCACTGCTCAGCTTCGAAGTCTCCATTGTTTTTAATGTCTTATTCAAAATAGATAACAGCGTTATATTTCCTTTGCTTACTGCAAATGATGAGTTCATAGCTCTTGTCAAAAATACTCCATGAATATTCTTGTCATCTACATACTGCATCAACACTCCTATTCTGATTGGAAAACAGTCTGCTTCTCCATTTCTCACTTTACTTTCAGCATCCTCTGCAGAATTACATTCTACAATCTTCCAATCCGGATAGTTATAAGAAATATACCATTTATACTGAAGATCTTCTTTTGAAATTGCGACACGATTTTCTGCATTTTCATCAAAATGGCTCTGCTTAGTAAGTACCGCCAATGGTGTTGATAATACGGTGTCAGACAGTGATATTCCGTTTTGCTCGGCCATATACGGATTCTGACCTGCATGAAAAATCATATCTATCTTGCCTTCCTGCAATGTCTCTATCTGATTTTCTTCCAGGTCAAATCCTATCAAACGAAATTTTATCTTATCTCCACCAAAACAATCACTTGCATCCTGAACGTAATCATTGATCACCCCTAGCAATTCGCCATTGTCTCTGTCGTATGTACTAAATCCGGTATCATCCTTCAAAAATCCAAGTCGAATCTCTCCATGTTCTTTCAGCCACTCTTTTTCTTTTTCCGTAAGAAATACAACTGTTTCTGTTGCAATATATTGTTTGTAAAGCTCGTCATTGTAAAATGGTTTGTCATATTCCATGGAACGCATGGCAGCATCCAGTGCTTCTTTCAAATCGGGACGCGCCTTACTGATTCCGAAATAAATGTCTGAACTGCCTGTTATAACAACTGGCGATAATCCTCGTTCGACCCAGATGGAATTTTCTGTAGATATAATTCCATCGATTTCATCATTGTCAAACAACTCTTTTGTCTCTTCAATAGTATCAACCAATACATGCTCTGTCGTTATATTGTGCTCTTTTTCCCACTCGCAAAACTGCTCCGTCTGCACGCTGTTTTCTATCATAGCAATGCGTTTCCCATTCAAGTTCGACAAATTTGTCAGAGAGATATCTGCATTTGTAATATCGACATATAAATAATACTTTTCCTCTCCCATAGGACGATCTGAGAAAAGAATCGTTTCCGCACGTTCATCTGTGTAGGACACATTTGCCATTATATCTATGTCACCTCTCTGCAACATATCCATCAATTCTGTCCAATCACCGGTTACATACTCGTAATTCCAACCTGTATACGTCGAAACAGTCTGTTCATATTCATAAGCATATCCGCTTCGTTCCCCATTCGCTCTTGTAATCTGATATGCACACTCATACCATCCTACCCGGATTGCTTCTTTTTCTGATTGTTCTGCTGCTTTTGCAGGAATCGGAAATAGCGCAGCAAATAATATCAAACAGACTATAAAACAGACTGTTCTTCTTAAAGCTGTTGCAATGCTATGTATATTACTGCTCACGGAATACAACGTTTCCAGTCTCTGCATCCATGCTCTCTACAATTGCCAGAGACTCCAACTGGAATCCAAGATTACGGATGATTCTTCCACCTGACTGGAAGCCTTTCTCAATTGCGATTCCGATTCCTTCTACTGTTGCTCCTGCAGACTGTACGATCTGGATCAATCCCTGCAATGCACATCCGTTAGCCAGGAAATCATCGATAATCAGCACATGGTCTTCCGGATTTAAGAACTTCTGTGCTACGATCACATTATTCTGACATTTGTGTGTAAATGATTCTACCTGCGCAACATACATCTCGCCTTCTAAATTGATGCTTTTTGATTTCTTCGCAAATACAACCGGCACATGGAAATGCTGGGCTACAACACAGGCGATACCGATTCCTGATGCCTCGATCGTAAGAATTTTATTGATTGGTTTTCCCTCAAAACGTTTCTTAAATTCTGCCCCCATTTGATCGAACAGTTCGATGTCCATCTGATGATTCAAAAAGCTGTCAACTTTGAGTACATTCCCTTCTTTTACAATTCCATCTTTTAAAATTCTTTCTTCTAAAAAATTCATCTTGTGCTTCCTCTCATATCGTTAATCTTTTTTGCATGACTCTGAGTATCGACATACTCCCCCACTCTTAGTCATAAATTCTTGTTCTCAAGTATAGCACAACTTTCCCTTTAACAAAAGTGGAAATTATACAAAAAAAGAACCCTTGAAGGTTCTGAACATACATTTATAAAATTGCAATAAAAAAAGCGGGTGATGGGAATCGAACCCACGTATCCAGCTTGGAAGGCTGGTGTTCTACCATTGAACTACACCCGCGTCATCTCTGACACGAATAGTATCTTATCATATGTTTTTTAATAATGCAAGCACTTTTTACATTTTTTTTGCAATATCTGTACAAGCCTTCATTGCTTCAATCACAGCAGAACGTAATCCTTTTTCTTCCAGTACGCGTACAGCCTCGATTGTTGTTCCGCCCGGTGAGCATACCATGTCTTTTAATTCTCCCGGATGTTTTCCTGTCTCAAGCACCATCTTTGCACTTCCAAGCACCGCCTGTGCCGCAAATTGATATGCCTGTGCTCTCGGCATACCGTCTGCAACTGCTGCGTCAGCCATCGCTTCGATAAACATAAATACATATGCCGGTGAGCTTCCGCTTACGGACACAACTACATCCATCAAATGTTCACTGACCACTTCTGCTTTACCAAATGCGGATAAAATCTTTTTTGCGCCTTCGAGTTCTTCATCTGTGACAAATTCGTTTCGGCAGGCAGCTGTCATTCCTTCGCCTACCATAGCCGGTGTATTTGGCATTGTACGGACAAGCTTTACATCCTTGCCAAACTGTTTTGCCAGCCATTCAAGAGTTTTTCCCGGTGCGATCGTAATGACAATCTGCTCCGGTTTTACAACATCTTTAATTTCTGCGATCACAGACTCATAAAATTGAGGTTTTACGGACAAGATGATTGTCTCGGCCTTCTCTACAGCCTCTTTGTTGTCTGCTGTCACATGAATACCATACAATGTTTTAACTTTTTCACGCCCTGTTTCCAACAAATCCGCTCCTATAATCTCTTCCGGTTTAAATAACCCGCTCTTAATCACGCCACCCATAATGGCTCCTGCCATATTTCCTGTTCCAATAAATCCTAATTTCATGATGCTGCCTCCTTGTCTTGTGATTTATTTTTTCACTATTATAATACCTTTTTCACTTCCTGCCAACATTCTAATAACCTTTCCAGTGAATACGCTGCATTTGCAGGACTTGTAGAAGGCAGACCGATAATCTCCCGTCCTGTTTTTTTCTGACTGTATTTTTCATACAGTTTCTTTGCTGTCCCGCCATTTGCATAAATGTTTTGGATTTTAGAATTTGCGACCACGCTTTCAATGTCAGCCGGAACAACATTTTTTATACTGCTGTCACTTGAACCAATAATATCACAGCTCTCAATGACATCCCATATTGCAATGCCGTGCTCCAGCAATAATTTTTTCTTTTCTTCAATAGTCTGCGGCACTTCGCTTTCTGTCAGTCCTGCGATTACTTTCCAGAAGCGGTTCTGCGGATGTCCGTAATAGAACTGGTTTTCTCTCGATTTGACCGACGGAAATGTCCCTAATATCAGTACTTTTGAGTTTTCATCAAAAACCGGTTCGAAATCGTGTGATACGTGTGTATATGTCTGCTCTTTCTTCATTTTCTTTGCTCTTCACTTCCTTATATTAATGGGTTTATTATTTTAAGCCGAATGCTACTCGCTCTGTCTCATTTCCACAACGCATTGTAATCTTGATTTTATCTAAATATTCTATCCACATTTTAGCTGTTTTTCTTGATATTTCCAAGTTATCACGCATTTCTGAATAGGTGAGTATTTTGTTTTCTCTGAAATGTTGTTCCACCTTTTCGATTACGGCTTGCCGCTTTACTTCCGTAACGTAATAAGAATCTGCTATTTCAATCAGCTTTCCTTCTTTTTTTAACACTGTGAAAATGTCTTCGAAACATTCTTCATCGACTTTCGGTGGGCGCAGCTCTTTATATAGAAGTAACTGATATCCTGCTTCCTCCAGAGTTTTTAATATATGAGCTTCGATTTGTTGAAATTTTTTATCGTGTTGGATTTCAAAATTGCACAGACAAATGATGTCTTCGTTTCTTTTAATCCTTGAATCTGTTTGTTTGTCTGATTCTGATGTAAGGTCTGTCTGGGATTGCCCGAAGGATTCTAAATAAGATAAATAAGCTTCGAACGTTTTGTTCTCCCATCCTGAAAATAATTCTTTCTGCAGCTCTTTTTTTGTGGCTCCATATCTGTATGGATGTCTCTGATGGTATCTTTGAAGCCATTCTTTCATTTGCTCCCACATATTATTTTCAGATTCTTGCGACCAATAGTATGTGCATTTCTTATAAATAAATGACACGATTTGTTGCTTTTTCATATATCTATACAGCATATTGCTTATTTCTTCTTCATTTATTTCAACCAACGGCTTTATTTGCTCTATTGTAACCGGTTTTTTCTTCTGGCTTCGTAGCCATTTGAGCAAAATATTGCTTTCTTTGTTTTCTTCTTTTTGTTTTAATTCTTCAACTACCGCCGGATTTGTTCTTTTATGTTTTTTTGCTGCTGCATCAAGAACGATTCCTCCACCAATTGTTTCTAGCGGAGAATAGAATCGAAGTACAAATGAATCTCGTTTTTTCACTGCGATTTTTTCTTCCAGTACAAGTTGAGCGTATCCGCTTTCCCCCGGAGTCAATTCATTTTTCCCAAATAAAATGACACGGCACAGAACTTGTCCTGCCCCGATGTGCAAATGTAATCTGCTCTGATGTTTTAGTATTCTTCCGGTATGAGCTGACATTGTAATTTTTACATCCAGCCTCTCTGACGGATTCAGGGAATGAATGGCTGCCGCTACATTTCCTCGTTTGAGTTCTTCTTTTTTGATTCCCGGTAACAGAAGGGCTGCGCGTTGTCCTGCCGTTGCTTTCTCTACATTTTGCCCGTGAACCTGTATGCTTCTGATACGTGTTTCTGTTTTCTTCGGATATAGCATGATTTTATCGTCCGGTTGCACCTCGCCTTCTAAAATGGTTCCGGCAATCACCGTTCCTCGTCCGGACAGGGACAATATTCTGTCAATCGGCATACGAAATGCTCCTGATGTATCTCGTAAATGATGGGTATGCAATACATTTTCGACAATTATTGTCTTCAGGTTTTCAATGCCTTTTCCTGTCTTGGAGGATACACACACTTCCGGCCACGCTGCGAATCTGTCATCTCCCAGCATTTTGATTTCTTCCCTGATTTCTTCAATCATCAGCTCTTTCCATTCCTCATCCACCAAATCCGATTTTGTAAAAACAAGGATGCCATTTTCTATATGTAGCTGTGACAAGATTTCCATGTGCTCAATCGTCTGTGGTTTGATTCCTTCATCTAGGGCAATAACCAGCAAGACCAGATCCATACCATAAACTCCCGATAACATATTCGGAAGGAATTTTTCATGCCCAGGTACGTCTACGATTCCGGCGCGGTCACCATTTGGCAGATCAAACCATGTAAATCCAAGATCGATCGTGATACCACGCTCCTTTTCTTCCTTATTCGTATCCGTATCTCTTCCGGTCAGTGCACGAATCAACGTAGTCTTGCCATGATCTATATGCCCGGCTGTACCAATGATAATATGCTCCATTTCTTCCCTCCTTTTTGTTCATTATAGCATAGCAAGAGCCAATGGGGACGGGGTTAGTGGCTTTTCTGCTTTGCGAAAAAAGCCACTAAACCCCGTCCCCATTGGTCGGCTCATTTTATTTATTTGCTAAATACTGCCTCATTCCACATCAATTCATTTTTGAACTGGCGGATGTTTGTATCTTTATCAATGTATACAGCTTCGATTCCCATTTCTGCTGCCCAGTCGCCCATCTGTTCTGCTGTTAAGTCGTATGTAAATGCTGTATGATGAGCACCGCCTGCAAGAATCCATGCTTCTGCTCCTGTGCGGAGATTTGGCTGTGGTGTCCAGAACGCTGTCGCTACCGGAAGTTTTGGCATTGGTTTTTCTGTCTTCTTACAATCTACGTTGTTGATGATCAGACGGAATCTGTCTCCAAGGTCAATCAGTGATGTTGCGATTGCCGGTCCTTCTTTTGCTGTAAATACAAGACGAGTTGGATCTTCACGATTTCCCATAGACAATGGCTGACACTTGATACTGATCGGACCATCTGCGATTGTCGGGCAAACCTCAAGCATATGTGCCTGAAGGATTCCTTCTTTTCCAGGAACGAGATTGTATGTGTAATCTTCCATAAATGAAGTTCCTTTTGCATCTTTCATTCCCTGTGTCATAATCTTCATAACACGGACCATAGCTGCTGTTTTCCAGTCGCCTTCTCCACCGAATCCGTATCCTTTTTCCATCAATCTCTGGATAGCAAGTCCCGGCAGCTGTTGTAATGAACCAAGATCACCGAAATGTGTTACGATTGCCTGATAGTTCTGTTCTTCTAAGAATTTTTCAAATCCAAGCTCAATCTGTGCCTGAACTGCTACATGTTTACGGAATTCTGCTTCATCTCTTCCTTCCAGAAGAATCTGATATTTGCTGTAATATTCTTCTACAAGTGCTTCTACATCACCTGGTTTTACATCCTGTACAACAGCTGCGATCTCATTTACCGGATAAGCATCTACTTCCCATCCGAACTTAATCTGTGCTTCTACTTTATCGCCCTCTGTTACAGCGACATTTCTCATATTGTCGGCAATACGCATAACACGGATATGGCTGCTTTCAATCACGCCGACTGCTGTACGCATCCAAGAACCGATTCTTTCCTGTGTTTCTTTATCCTGCCAATATCCCATTACAACCTTGCGGCTCTTGTTCAGACGTGTGAAAATGTGTCCGAACTCACGGTCTCCGTGTGCTGCCTGATTTTCATTCATGAAATCCATATCGATTGTATCGTATGGAATCTCGCGATTAAACTGTGTATGGAAATGAAGCAGTGGTTTTCTCAGTTCTTTCAATCCAAGAATCCATGATTTTGCCGGTGAAAATGTATGACACCATACGATGACACCTGCACAGTTTTCATCTGTATTTGCTTCATTAAATGTCTTTCTGATCACTTCATTTGTAATCAATGTTGGTTTCCATACAACTTCATATGGAAGTAATCCTGATTCATTTAACGCATTTACGATAATCTGTGAATGCTCTGCTACATGTGCCAGACATTCATCTCCATATAAATCCTGTGAGCCTGTGCAAAACCAAAATTTGTAATCTTTACATCCTAACATAATTTGTTCTCTCCTTTTCAAATCTTATTTTTCGCTCATTTTTTGCAAACTAACACTTTTCTTGCAATTCATTAGTCTGCTTCTTTAACTCTAATTTTAGTATAGCTTTTCAGATGCGAAATAGAAAGAAAAATCTTATCTAATTATGGACATTTATTACTCTATTTTGTAAAATATAAGAAAATGCTTTTCTTTGAAATTCAAATTGAACGCACGTGGAAAAAATTTGTAATTAGCTTGCCATTTATAGAAGTGAATTTTTTCTCAGCGGAAATAAATTTGTATAGAAAGGATGGTTTCCATGCTTGCTAATTTTGAAAAACGAAACTATAACGGAAAAGAGCGTGTCTGGACAGGCCGCTATCGCAACCTGCAGAATCTGCCGCACTGGCATCTTGAAAGTGAACTGATCTATGTAGAATCCGGTGAGATTATTGTCTCTGACAATCATGAAAAATATCCCCTTGCCACAGGAGATGCAATTTTTCTTCAAGGCGGAGATATCCACTACATCAAAAGTTCTCCCGACAGTATTGTCGCAATCATACTTTTTGATTCCTCTCTCTTAAGTGGAATCTTAAAAGAACACCGTCTTGCAGGAGCAAAGTTAGAACACTCCTATCCAATTAAAGAATATTTCGAAAAAATGCAGATAGAATTAAAATCGCAGAAAATGTTCTACGATTTAAAGCTCCGCTCATTGATTACAGATCTTATGATTGAAATATTCCGCAAAGAAGAACTTGCTGCTCAGATTCAGCCTGAGAAACATTCTTCCATTGACAATTATAAAAATCTTCTTTCCGAGATTGAAACCAAATATGATTACATCACATTTTCTGATGCCGCAGATTTTATGAAATTATCAGAACCATATTTTTCAAAATTTTTCCGCAAAGTATCCGGGATGACATTTTCACAATATCTCAACGTCGTCCGTCTGGAACATGCCATAGAGTTATTGAAAAATAATACCGAACATCTTGCGATTACTGAAATTGCTGCCAAATGCGGTTTCGATACAATCCGGCACTTCAATCGTGTTTTTAAAGATATCACAGGTATGTCGCCCAGACAAATGCCGTCGGATTATGTGTTAGATGTGCGGCCAATCCGCACTATCTCCGATGCATTCAATCCGACACTACAGAATTCAGAATTGCTGTGATGAGACCAGGGGAGGCCAACGGGGACGGGGATTGTGACCATTGGGGACGGAGTTTTCCGGCTTTTTGTTAGCAAAGCCGGAAACTCCGTCCCCGAATGGTCTAATCCCCGTCCCCGTTGGCTCTCCCATTGGTCTATTTCACAAGATATACATCTGCATTTGTCACTCCAAGTGCCAATGCATCTGCATGGTTATTCACATAAACATCAATACGGTTTTCTTTGATGGCTCCACCGCAGTCTTCTGCTGTGAATACATGTCCACCGATGATAACTTTTGTTCCATACGGAATTACATTTGGATCTACTGCAATTGTCTGACCTTCTACAACCGGAGTTCCTGTGGCTGTAATTCCTGTCTCTACGTCACAACAAATCTCACATGCACAATAATATGTGATCTTGAAATTACCAAGACACTGTCCATACATATCCTCTGTTGCATTGACTTCGCCGATTCCGGCACCTGCTACCGAATACTGATCATTTAAGATTCGTGTTGCCCACACTGCCTCTGTTGTATCTACATTTCCATAAATGATACCGTCATTTTCATTTGCAGCTTCAATTGTCTTTCCATTTCCCGCATACATTACAACATGGTGAATGTCTCCGTCTTTCGCATAGAAAATCAAGTCGCCCGGCTGTGCATCTTCTACTGCAATCTTTGTACCATACTGTGCCTGGTCTGCTGCTACTCGTGGAAGATCATAACCATACTGTTTATAAATCTGCTGTACAAATCCTGAGCAGTCCGCTCCATCTGTCAGGCTTGTGCCTCCCCATACGTATGGATTACCGACAAACTGTGAAGCAAATTCCAACATGGACTGTCTGATTTCTCCACTCGGAGTTCCTGCTTTTGTCGATGTGAGCGTATAATATAATGCATCATTTTCTTCCGGTTTCAGCTCCTCTTTTGCTGTTGTAAATTTCTCTTCTCCGGTTTCATTTACCTGTTTTGTAACTTCATCACCTGTGCTCAGATATTCACGCTTTACAAATCCTCGCACATCACCGGATTCGATATATGTCCACTCTGAATCCTGGTCTGCAAGAATATAGCAGAGGTTTCCTTGTGTCAGCGTTCCAACGAGCAGGGAATCCTCACTCTTCTCCTCGCGGATATTTAGCTTGTCTACATTTACCAATGCATATTCTTTCTTTACTACTGTCTGATTCACTGTAGCTCTCAAATATGTAAATGCCTGATTTTCGGAAGGGTCAACTAAAGCAGTCGCTGTCTTTGCAGTTCCCTCAATTCCTTTATATTCTGTCTTCTGTGCCTCTGCTTTTTTCTTCGCTTGTTTCTGATAAACAGATAACAATTTCTGTGCTGCATCTCCTGTATATACTTCCGATGCTCTGACAAAACCACGCACATTACCAGACTCTACATACAACCATCCATTCTCTTCCTCTTTGAGAACATACAACAGACCATCCTGTGTAATCTGTCCTACAGCTCGGACACCTTCTGTCAACTGCTGCTGTGCAACCTGTTTGTCAAATGTCTTTTCTGTCTTTGCTGTTGCTTTTTTTTCTGCTGTTTTGCTTAATATCTTTGAACGCTTCGCTACATTTTTTAAATCTGCTGCTTTCTCTTCCTTTGATACTTCACTTGCTTTGATATCTTTTTCTGAACTTGGAATCGACTCTCGTATATACAAATCTGTCTTTGCAAATGCATACTTTCTTGCAACTGTCCAGAAACGGAAATCTTCCACTACCTGTGGCAGCTTCACAATCTTCTGACTGGCAATCAAAGCTTGATTGCTTCCCACAGGAGTTGTCTCTGTACCCGGGTTCTCTGCTTCCTTTGTTTCAGTCGGAGTTGCTGCCGGCTGTTCTTCTTTCTTATCTGTCTCTGCTGTTTGGTCGTCCTTGGAATCTTCCGTCTTATTCGCACTATCCGGATTCTCTGGTGTTGCTGGATTCTCCGGTGTTCCTGGATTCTCCGGTGTTCCTGGATTTTCCGGTGTACTTGGGTTCTCCGGTGTTCCTGGATTTTCCGGTGTACTTGGGTTCTCCGGTGTTTCTGGGTTCTCTGGTGTTCCTGGATTCTCCGGTGTTGCCGGATTTTCCGGAGTCACTGTCGTCTCTGCTACACGCTCACCAGTCTCTGGATTAACCTTCTGTCCTGTTGCTGCATCAAGCAGATACTGGCTTGCCTCATCCAGATAAACTTCTCCATTCTGAACCATCTGAAGAACACTGTCCGATACATTAACAAGATTCTCAGATCCATCCACCGCTTTTGCCTGCATTCCCGCTGCTGTCTGTGTTACTGCTACATTGCCATCCTCTGCAAATGCAGCTACTGGGGCACTCATAGCCAAACCTACTGACAAAAGTCCTGCAAGTGTTTTAGTTCCTATGATTTTTGCTACTTTTATATTTCTAAACTTCAAATTTGACTCCTTTCCTACAGTTTCTTGCTTCGTCCTTATGGTTTCTTTCTTATATTATGAAGAAACTATAGCATAATAATTATACTCCTTTTTCTTCTAATTTTCAATTTTCTCCTGAGTATCCTTGTCTTAAAATTTTATTAATTTTCGCAGCAGAAGGTCAAAAGGGGACGGAGTTTTCTGGCTTTTTTCTACGAAAAAAAGCCAGAAACTCCGTCCCCAATGGTTTAATCGCCTCGATATATGCCTTCGCATAACGACTCAATAACATATTTTTTCGTCTCACCATCCCAATTCGCATCTTGCAATTCATCTCAAGCGGTCTGGCAATGATATTTTCTCCATTTAATTTTTGATCAAGCACACCGGAACTTACCGTAAATCCATTCAATCCGATAGCAAGATTAAACAGTGTTGCCCTATCTCGCACTTGAATATTCTTCGGAAAATCTAAAACACTTAAAAACTCTTCCGAAAAATAAAATGAATTGCGCTCACCTTGTTCAAAGACAAGATATGGATATGGCCTCAAATCTTCTATTGTTAAACTCTCCTTTTTTGCCAACGGATGCTCTTTACTTATGAAAACATGCGGATTGGCAACGAATAATTCTTCAAAGATCAATTCATTTTTCTTTAAAAGTTTTAAAAGCACATCTTCATTATGTTCTGATAAATACAGAATCCCCAGTTCGCTTTTCCCTTGTGCAACATCGTCTATAATCTCACCCGTCTGAGTCTCCCGCAAGATAAAGCTGTATTTTTCAACATTATACTGATTGATCACATCTACAAATGCATTTACCGCAAATGAATAGTGCTGGCAGGATACAGAAAATTTCGGCACTCTTTTTTCTTCATTTCCAAAATGTTCTTTCATGATGTCTGCCTGTTCCAAAAGCATGCGGGCATAGGATAATAATTCTTCCCCTTCGCGTGTCACAACCACACCTTTATTGGAGCGTACAAATGCTGTCACACCCATTTCCTTTTCCAGATTATGAATAGCATTGCTTAAACTCGGCTGTGAAATAAATAATTGTTCTGCTGCTTCTGTGATATTTCCACATTCAGCGACTGTCACAAGATATGTTAATTGTTGTAAAGTCATGCGTCACTTCCTCTTTTCTTTCCTGACAGATAAAATAAATGTTATACAGAGTATATCTCCCTTACAGCTTTGCTGTCAATTCTAGACCAATGGGGACGGAGTTTTCTGGCTTTTTTCTACGAAAAAAGCCAGAAAACTCCG
>QUJA01000055.1 GCA_003480425.1 Firmicutes bacterium AM31-12AC | reverse complement strand
TTAAAAGTATCTGCAAGTTCGAAGAAAAGCAAGTTGCAGATACATTGATTCCAAAAAGAGCATCTGCAACAATGAATATCAAAGCCTTGTAGATACATCGGTCTAAAAAAGAGCATCTGCAATAACGAATATCAAGGGCTTGCAGATACATCAGTTGTCAAAAAAGCATCTGCGACAGCAAATAACCCCAGGATATAGATACATCAGATCCCAGAAAAGTAAATCCTTCATCATTCCACCTGTTTCAATCACGATACACCACAAAGCAAGAAAAGACTATGCAATCCAGCGAATTGGAGTCGGGCTTGCCCGACGAAGCTGAGCAGGAGTGCATAGTCTTTTTCCTGCGTGTGGGCTGTCGTGAACTAAACAGCAACCTACTCCTCAATAATCTGTATCTCAAGATAATCAAAATCAATCGAATCTACAAAATTATCTTGATAAAATCGAGCTTTATCATGTCTTTTGAAATCAGCAATCGTGGAGTCGAGCCAGATTGGTTTGCTTAGATCAAATTCATAACAGATCTCGTCGAGTGCATGAAAAATTTTATGTGTTCGTGTATCATCTGTGTCATCGCAAATAACAGTATCGCGAAGCAGACGGTTGTCTTTAAATTCTTTTCCCCATAAACGGAACATAGTGATTTCCTCCTGTTAATTAATATGTGAATATTTTCTGGAAAAATTTGTGTTACAGAATTTCAAAAGTAGTTCAAGTATAGCATTGAAAAAGCAAAATGTCGATGATAGAATATGATGATAACGTAAATAAAATTCATAAGAATTTGTATGAAATGAGTTGAAGGGAATTCGAAGATGAAAAAAACATTGGATCGCATTTTTATTGATGGATTAAGTGGCATGGCACAGGGATTGTTTGCAACGTTGATCATTGGGACGATTATACAGCAGATCGGAGCTATGGTGACTGGTAATACAGGGGCATGGATCGTTCTGATAGGAAAGGTCGCAGCAGCAATGACAGGCGCAGGAATCGGCGTTGGCGTCGCAAGAAAATTTGAAGCAAGTCAGCTGGTTGTAGTATCAGCAGCAACAGCAGGTATGGTAGGTGCATTTGCCGGTAAGATTTTATCGGGAGAGATTTTGCAGAATGGGGCAATCGTGTTAGCGGGACCGGGTGAACCTCTGGGAGCATTTGTTGCTGCTTATCTAGCTGTTGAAGTAGGAATTTTAATTGCGGGAAAGACAAAACTGGATATATTGATCACACCGCTTGTTACTATCGGTGTCGGTTCGGCAGTAGGACTTTTTGTGGGACCACCGATTTCAAAATTTATGGCCTGGATAGGTTCTCTGATCAACTGGGGAACGGAGCAGCAGCCATTAATCATGGGCGTTGTGGTTTCTGTATTGATGGGAATGGTTTTGACACTTCCAATCAGTTCAGCTGCAATCGGAATTGTATTGAATTTATCAGGTCTGGCAGCTGGTGCGGCAACGATAGGATGTTGCTGTAATATGGTTGGCTTTGCAGTTGCAAGTTTTCGTGAAAATGGATTTGGAGGTTTATTTGCACAGGGAATCGGAACATCGATGCTACAGGTTCCGAATATTGTGAAACGACCGGTGATTTGGCTTCCTGCAATATTATCCAGTGCAATTTTAGGACCGGTCGGAACCATGTTTTTGCATATGACTAATAATGCAACTGGGTCGGGGATGGGAACAGCCGGACTGGTGGGGCAGATTATGACCTGGCAGGTTATGACGCAGACGGAAGAACCGATGATAGTCATGATTAAAATGGTGACAATCCAGATTGTTCTGCCGGCACTTTTGACATTACTTTTTTCTGAGTATATGCGAAAGAAAAAGTGGATTCGTTATGGAGACATGAAACTGGATTTGTAGGCTGGACTATGCTATACTAAAGTATATATACTGTTTCTTAAAAATTGACAGAAATAGTGAATGGGGAAAGAAATATATTTATGAAGGAGAACGATGTCGAATGCAGGATGCAATTAAAAATTATGAGGATGTAGATAGTTGGAAGACTGTTATCTTTCTGTACAATGCAGCATTAAAAGAAGTGGGGACAAAGTTAGAAATTCTCAATGATGAGTTTCAGCATGTGCATAAATATAATCCGATTGAGCATATCAAGACGAGGGTGAAAACTCCGGAGAGTATTGTAAAAAAGTTGAAACGATATGGATATGAAACATCGATTGAGAATATGGTAAAGTATATCAATGATATTGCAGGAGTAAGGCTGATCTGTTCATTTACATCTGATATTTACAGATTAGCAGAGATGATAGGTAATCAAAGCGACCTGAAAGTGCTGACAATCAAGGATTATATTAAAAAACCGAAGGAAAGCGGATATAAGAGTTATCATATGCTGGTATCTGTTCCAATCTTTTTATCAGATAGCGTGGTTGATACGAAAGTAGAAATTCAGATTCGAACGATTGCAATGGACTTCTGGGCCAGTCTGGAACATAAGATTTACTACAAATTTGAAGGAATGGCACCGGAATATATAAGCAGGGATTTAAGAGAATGTGCACAGATGGTATCAGAGCTGGACGATAAGATGTTATCGCTCAATGAAGCAATTCAAGCGTGTCTGGAGCAGCAGGAAGGGGTACAAAAGACAGAGAGTGTTGCCAGTGTGGCGGAACATTTATTAGGAAAGAGAGAAATGTAGTCAGGTACATTCGACTTGAAAGTGGAGAGAAGTAACGTAGGCGATTGAAAAACAGAGGGATAAGAATGACAAAAGAAGTAAAAAGTAAGCTGATCGAAATAGGAGCAGGCCTGGTTCTTTACTTGAATGCACTTTTTGCGGTAAAGCAATGGAATACAGATAGCAGAGTGGAATTGATGTTGTATATTTTTGCATATATTGTACTTTCAGTAAAGATAGTGTGGCAGACCGTTTATAATATAAAACATAAAAAACTTTTTGATGAAAATCTTCTGATGTTGGTTGCAACAATAGGAGCCATGTTTGTTGGGCGATATCGTGAGGCTGTTGCGGCCGTACTATTTTATCAGGTGGGAAATCTGGTAGAGGCTATTTCTCTGCAAAGAACAAAAAAATCAATTGCCAAATTTATGGATATCCGGCCGTCACATGCAAACTTAAAGATTGCAGGTGGAACAAGAACGGTTTCGCCTGACGAATTGATACCGGGGAATGTAATCGTGGTTAAACCGGGAGAGAGAATTCCGGTGGACGCAACAGTTACACAGGGCGTAAGTATGATAGATACAAAAGCGTTGACTGGCGAGGCAGAACCAAGAGAAGTGAAGATAGGAAGTAAGCTTTTTAGCGGAAGTATCAATCTAAGTGGAATGATCGAGGCGAGAGTTTCGAAAGTTTATGAGGAATCTATGGCAGCGAAGATTATGACCTTGGTTGAAGCGGCAAATAATAAAAAAGCAGAAACAGAAAAGCTTGCTGATCGATTTACGAGATACTATACACCAATCGTAATACTGATGGGAATTTTAGTCATGATACTTCCGCCAATGATGTTTGCGGGTCAGGATAGACATGTTTGGATTTATCGAGGATTGATTTTTCTGGTAGCTGCATGTCCATGTGGTCTGTTAGTATCGGTTCCACTTGCATTTTTAGGTGGAATCGGAGCAGCATCCAGACAAGGTGTATTGATCAAAGGAAGTAATTATCTGGAAGCCTTATCACAGACAGAAACATTTGTGTTTGATAAGACAGGAACTTTAACGGAAGGTGTATTTACTGTCAAAGAGATTTGTCCGCGAGGAATGTCTGAACAGAAGTTACTGGAGCTTGCCGCATATGGGGAGGTTCATTCAAATCATCCAATCGCACAGTCATTAAGGGAGGCCTATGGAAAAACAATTGATACAGCAAGAGTTTCTCATACAAGGGAATATTCTGGCTTTGGAGTGGAATCAATTGTAGATGGACAAGTTGTCTTTGCCGGAAATGCAAAATATATGAATAAGCAAGGCTTTTATTATCAGCCGGTATCTGATATCGGAACAGCGGTTCATATAGCGGTAGATGGAGAATATGCCGGATATATTTTAATCTCGGATATTATTCGACCAGGTGTGAAAAAGATGGTACGATGGCTTGACAGACATCAGATTGAGTCCGTTATGTTGACAGGTGACAATGACAGAGTGGCAGAAGATGTTGCCAAAAAAGTAGGAATCCACTCTGTGTTTGCAAATTTAATGCCGGAAGACAAAGTAGAACAGTTAGAAGACTTTATGGAAAGCCGGATTGAAGAGGAAAAACTTGCGTTTGTCGGGGATGGAATCAATGATGCGCCGGTTCTTGCACGTGCTGATATCGGAATTGCCATGGGAGGACTGGGAGCAGATGCAGCACTTGAAGCTGCAGATATTATTTTGATGGAAGATGAGCCGATTAAAATTGTAAATGCGATTCGGATTTCCAAAGGAACAATTCGGGCAGTGAAGCAGAATATGATTTTTGCAATCGGCATGAAAGTATATTTGCTGGTGCTGGCATTATTTGGGTATGTCTCAATGGAGAATGCCATCATTGCGGATGTCGGTGTAATGTTATTAAATATTTTAAATTCATTTTGGATATTGAAATATCCGGAATAAAGACGAAAATGGAGAATGAAAATGAAGAATCAAATGCAATTTATTCGAAACTGTGGATTGGTGATTTTAACAATGTCTTGTTTACTTACAGGATGTTCAAATGCAGGAAAAGCAGGAATAAAAGCAATGGAAAAGGAAGATTATAAAGAAGCGGTTACTCAGTTTACACAGGCTGCAAGTACAGCAGAGGCGAAAGGAAAGAAAGAGGATGCTGCGGAAGCTTATCGCGGACTGGGAATGGCATACTATGAACTAAAAGAGTATGATAAAGTCCTGGAAAGTATGCAGAGAGCGTTAGATGATGGAGTTCAGAGAACTGCCGAGCTTTACAATATTATGGGAGTGTCTGCAATGCAGCAGGAGGATTATGAATCTGCATTAAAATATTTTGACGAAGGAATTTCATATGCACAGTCAAAGGATGCGGTAAATGCATCGAAATCAAAAAAAGAAGTTGATTATTCTGATCTCATACAGGAGATGAGATACAATCAGGTTGTGTGTTATGAAAAACAGGAAAACTGGGAAGAAGCTAAGAATGCGGCAAATGAGTATATTGCAGACTACCCGAATGACGAGGATATAGAAAAAGAAGTAGAATTTTTGGAGACAAGATAGTTTATGACGATGTATGAGTTAAAAGAAGCCGAAGAAAAAGTGATTTTGGTCGGAGTTCAGTTAAATGAAAACGAACCGGCAGAAGAGTCATTGGATGAGCTTGGCGAACTGGCAAAAACTGCAGGAGCTGAAGTTGTGGGAAGAATGATACAAAGCAGAGAGTATATTCATCCGGCAACTTATATAGGAAAAGGAAAAATAACCGAACTCAAAGAACTGTTGTGGGAAACAGATGCCACAGGAATTATTTGTGATGATGAACTAACATCTGTGCAATTAAAAAATCTGGAACAGGAGTTAGGGTGTAAAATCATTGATCGTACGCTATTGATCCTGGATATTTTTGCGGCAAGAGCAGTATCAAGTGAAGGTAAGATACAGGTAGAACTTGCACAATTAAAATATAGAGCATCAAGATTGATTGGACTGGGAAATTCATTGTCCAGACTGGGAGGCGGAATTGGTACAAGAGGTCCCGGAGAGAAAAAACTGGAGATGGACAGGCGTTTGATTCGAGAACGAATCAGCAGATTAAAAAAAGAACTGCGCGAGGTGGAACAGCACCGTGAATTGATCCGGACACAGCGTAAGGATTCTAATCTGAAAGTGGCAGCCCTTGTAGGATATACTTCCGCAGGAAAGAGCAGTTTGGAGAATGCACTGACCGGGGCAGGAATTTTAGAAGATGCCATGCTTTTCTCAACATTGGATACAACGACCAGAGCATTAGAGCTGGAAGGAAAACAACAGGTACTTTTGACGGATACCGTAGGTTTTATCCGCAAATTGCCACATCATTTGATAGAGGCATTTAAAAGTACTCTGGAAGAAGCAAAATATGCAGATATTATAATTCACGTAGTAGATGCTTCAAATCCTCAGATGGATACACAGATGTATGTAGTATATGATACACTGCGTCAGTTAGGCGTAGAGGGAAAGCCTATTATTACACTGTTTAATAAGCAGGATAAATTGGAAGTACCACAAATGTTTCGCGATCTGCATGCAGACTATACATTTGCAGTGTCAGCAAAGACCGGACAGGGACTGGATGAACTGAAAGGGGCATTGCTTGATATCATCCGGCAGGATCAGATTTATGTGGAACGATTGTATGATTTTTCTGAAGCCGGTAAAATTCAATTGATTCGAAAACATGGGCAGCTTTTAGAAGAGGAGTATGTTGCAGAAGGAATTGCAGTAAAGGCATATGTACTGAAGTCGATTTATGGAAGAATATAAGCAGAGGTTAAAATAGTAAAAAGGATGACAATATACACTACAAAAAAGTGGAGATTGTCATCCTTTATGTTTTATCTCAGTCGAAAAGACTCCCACCACTTCAGGTGGTGAGTAATAGCAAATTTGATTTAGAGTAACAAAAGCATGGGTTATTCTAAGAAAGGTTTTCCGGGGCTCTTTGGATAGCTGCCCATAGAGACGAGAAGCTGTAAACCAATATCACGGGCTGTCAGTACTGCATTTTTTACAGCACTGGCATCACCGGTCACAGCAACAATCACTTCATTGGAATGACTGGTTCCACGATCTGGAGTCATATATTTTACAATCTCTACAGAAGCAGATTTAACAGCTAAATCAGCCATAACCATTCCAATTGCAGCAGGAGAACCACAGAAAAAGCCAAAAGGTTTTCCGATTGGTGCATCAAAAGCAAGATTCAGAGCCTGGTCTGCATTTGCAGAGAAGGTAAATTCCAAATGTCCGGCATCACTGATATAAAGTTCTCCGGCATATTTTTCAGTGTATTCGAGTGCAATTTCTACAGCACGACGGACATCTGAAACGTTGTCTCCGCCGATGATAATGTAGTTACCATGTCCGCCCCAGCCTTTTGTGTCGCGTGGCAGTTCAATGGATACGATTTCAGTGTTTGTAGATTTAACTGCTTCGTCGACAGCGTTAATCTGTCCGGCAGCACCGGTACGAGAGCTGAGAAGACCTAAGCTTCGGTATGGTTTTTTTAAATTCATTTGTTTCAAAAGCATCGAATCAACTCCGGGAATGACCAGTCCAATTGTATCTAATACAGTTGTTCCGACAAATTCTGTCATAGAACAGTTCATAGATATTTTTTCTATTTCATGTACGTTAATCATAATGTATCTCCAATCATAAATTCATTTGAATTAAATAAATCCGCCGTCCAGTCCGATAATCTGTCCGGTTAAATAATTATGGTTTTCAGAAAGGTCAAATGCCAGCTGACCGACTTCCGCTGCGGTTCCGAAACGCCCGGCAGGAATTTCTTCAGAGAGATCCTGGCGCTCTTCATCTGAAAATACAGCATTCATTTCTGTATCGATCACTCCGCATGCAATTGCATTGACCTGGATATTACTTGGGGCCAGTTCTTTTGCAAGGGCCATTGTAAGCCCATTCATCCCGGCCTTTGTGGCAGAATAGGCGGCTTCGCAGGAAGCTCCGACTCTTCCCCACATAGAGGAAATGTTGATAATCTTTCCCTTTTTTTGCCGGACCATGTAAGGAATTGCAGCACGGGAACAATAAAAAGAAGAAGAAAGATTTGTATTTAAAATACGCGTCCATTCTTCGTCGCTCATATCTGTTAACAATCCCACATAAGAAATACCGGCATTGTTGATAAGTACATCCAATCCGGGAGCAATGGTGGAAATCTTTTCAAAAATCGCTCGTACAGTATCAGGATTGCCGACATCACCGGGAACTAAGGTGCAAGTTCCACCTTGCTGAGTAATAGAATCAGCAACCTTTTGAAGTGCATCGATTGATTTATTGCAATTTAAAAATACATGATAACCATGTGATGCGAAAGTAAAAGCACAGGCAGCACCAATTCCGCGGGATGCACCGGTTATCAAACATGTTTTTGTGCATAAAGAGTACCTCACTATTATTTTTATTATAACGGATTTATATATAGAAAAGCAAACATCATTTGCTTTTTTTCGTTGAGTATCAAAATTAATTATGATATCATTTTCTATAGAAGTCAAAGAAAAGTAACAGTTCTATATTCGAGGAGGAAAAAAGATGCTGGATGAAGCGATTCTATTTGCAACGAAAGCACATGAAGGACAATTTCGAAAAGGAACAAAGAAACCTTATATCGTGCACCCGTTAGAAGTAAAAGACATTGTGATGACAATGACAGAAGATGAAGAAATCATCTGTGCTGCAGTGCTTCATGATACAATAGAGGATTGCAAAGATGTATCGGAGAAAACAATTTGCACACAGTTTGGTGAAAGAGTTGCAAAGCTGGTAGTGGGTGAGAGCGAGGATAAGACAAGAACATGGGTAGAAAGAAAGTCAGCTACCATTGAACATTTAAAAAATGCATCTGAGGAATTACAGATGATTGGTCTGGCAGATAAATTATCTAATCTGAGGGACATTAACAGAGATTATCCGATATTCGGAGAAGAATTGTGGCTGCGGTTCCGTATGAAAAATAAGGATGCTATGGGATGGTATTATAAAAATATCCGAGACGTTTTAAGACCAGGCTTTGAAGGGCAGGAGGCGTATGCGGAATATTCTCAGTTGGTCGACAAGATTTTTGGGAAAGAACCTGCTGATGAATCGTGGAGAGAGCAATAGAAAGAAGGATTTGGTTATGGGAAAAACAAAAGTAATCTGTTTTGCAAATAATAAAGGGGGAAGCGGAAAGTCAACTACTTGTGCCAATGTAGGATATGGTCTGACACAGCTTGGGAAAAAAGTCCTTCTGATTGATGGAGATATGCAGTTGAATCTTTCACTGTCATTATTTGACGAGGATAAAGTACTTGCATTTGCTCAGAGTGATAAGAACTTATATGAAGGGATTCGAAAACAAGCTGATTTGACAGATTATATCGTGAAGTCGGACTTTGAAAATCTGGACTTAATCCCGTCTTCAACACTGATGAGTTCGATTGAGTATGAACTTTTTACAAAATGGCAGAGAGAATACATTTTAAAGAAAGGCATTTCTAAAATTGTAGAGAAAGAATTATATGACTACATTTTAATCGATGCACCACCGACACTTGGTGGCTGGGTGATGAATATTTTATGTGCATCGGACGAAGTGATAATTCCGGTAGAATCTACACCTTGGGGATTATTCGGATTAGGAAATATGTTCGAATTTTTAGAAGAGGTCAAACAAATTGCACCGGGTTTACAAATTGGAGGCGTGCTGATCACAAAAGTAGATACAAGAAAGAGCTATTTTAAACAGACATTAGAAGTGTTGCAGGATTTGGAAAATGTCAGAGTGTTTGATACATATATTCGAGTAGACAGTACTGTAGAATGGTCTCAGGATGATCATAGACCGATTATGGCTTACAAAAAAAGCAGCCGTAGTGCAAAAGAGTATATGGCACTGACGGAGGAAATTGCAGGATGCACAAAGAACTAATCGATGCGCTTTCTGTCATTACAGAAGAAGAACAGCGCATTTTGAATGAACAGAAGGGGATAGATCGAGGGCTCTATACGGGGAAAAAAGAGCTGGTTATTGACAGTGAAAAGCTTTTGCAAAAAGGGAAGCTGATCCAGGTTAGGCCACATACAAGATTCGTGAATTTTCCAAAGCATCGGCATAATTATGTGGAATTGATTTACATGTGTCAGGGCAGTACAACACATTATATTGATGGAAATAAAGTTGTGTTGGAGCAGGGCGATTTGCTATTTTTAAATCAACATGCTCAGCAGGAAATACTGCCGGCAGGGAAAGAAGATATTGCCGTGAATTTTATCATTTTGCCGGAATTTTTCAACATGGCATTTTCTATGATGGGGGCAGAAGATAATATTCTTAAAGAATTTCTTGTAGGAACACTCTGCGGAAAAGACGGGAAGACATCTTATTTATATTTTCATGTTGCAGATATTTTACCGATTCAGAATCTGATGGAAAATATGGTTTGGACCATTTTTTATGATATAGGAAATAAACGAAGCTGTAATCAGATTACGATGGGACTTATGTTGCTTCAGTTATTAAATCATATGGATAAAATGGAAACAGGAAATGCTGGATTTGATAACGAATTGACAGGAACAGTTCTAAACTATATTGAGGAACATTACAAAAACGGAAGCTTGTCAGAACTTGCCCAAATCATGAATTATGATGTATATTGGCTGAGCAAGGCGATTAAAAAGCAGACCGGTAAGACTTATAAAGAATTACTGCAGTCAAAACGTATGAGTCAGGCGGCGTATTTACTTACGAATAGTACATTGCCGGTTGCAGATATTATTGAATCAGTAGGATATGATAATACAAGTTATTTTTATAGAAAGTTTAAAGAATGGTATGGCATGGGTCCGAAGGAGTATCGGGCGGGGGAATGATGGTGAATTCATTTATTGTTCAGCCATGCAGCTCGAATCCGTTGCATAGCAACTGCTTCGCGCTGTATGGCGTTTGCCATATGCAAAAATAAACACAGTCTTATATAAGCAAGCTTATAAAGATTGTGTTTATTTTTGCGCATGGCTGAACTTGTGGTGCAAATAAGGTCTCATTTGTTTTCAAATGAAGACCTTTTTTTGTACTTTTTTACAAATTATAATGTACTCATACAAGAAAATTAGTGGAAATACAAGAAGGAGGCACACAATGAGCAAGTATTATTTAGCAATTGATATTGGGGCATCAAGCGGACGTCACATGCTTGCATCCATGGTCAATGGAAAAATACAGCTGGAAGAAGTGTATCGTTTCCCGAACGGAATGGATAACAAGAATGGTACACTGTGTTGGGATGTAGAGAGACTGTTTACAGAGATAAAAAATGGATTGAAAAAATGTAAAGAAATCGGTAAAATTCCATCTTATATGGGAATTGACACATGGGGTGTTGATTACGTGTTATTGGATAAGGATGATAAAATCCTTGGCGAGACAGTTGGATATCGCGATAACCGAACAAATGGAATGGATGCAAAAGTGTATGAGACAATTTCACTTTCAGCATTATACGAGAGAACAGGAATCCAGAAACAAATTTTCAATACAATATATCAGTTGATGGCGGTGAAAGAGTCACACCCAGAATATCTGGAGCAGGCAAAATCAATCCTTATGATCCCGGATTATTTCCATTTTCTTCTTACAGGAGAGAAGAAAAACGAGTATACTAACGCAACAACAGGACAGCTTGTGAATGCAAAGACAAATGAGTGGGACTATGAGCTGATCGATATGCTTGGATATAATAAAGAAATGTTCCAGCCAGTATCGATGCCGGGAACAGTTGTTGGTGAATTTACAAAAGCAATTCAGGAAGAGGTCGGTTTCAACTGTACTGTTGTCCTCCCTGCAACACATGATACAGGTTCGGCAGTACTTGCAGTTCCGACAAACGATGACAATGCAATTTACATCAGCTCTGGAACATGGTCGCTGATGGGAATTGAAAGAAAAGAAGCAGACTGCTCTATGAAGAGTATGCAATCAAACTTCACAAATGAAGGTGGATACGACCATCGTTTCCGTTTCCTGAAAAATATCATGGGACTTTGGATGATTCAGTCTGTAAAGAAAGAATTTACAGAAGACCTTTCCTTTGCAGAAATTTGCGAAAGAGCTTCAAAAGAAACAATTTCATCTATCGTAGATTGTAATGACGATTGCTTCCTTGCTCCAAAGAGTATGATTGAAGCAGTGAAGAAATTCTGTCAGGATACAGAACAGCAGGTTCCTGAAACAGTAGGAGAAATCGCGGCTGTTATTTATAACAGTCTTGCAAAATGTTATGGCGATACAATCGAGGAAATCGAAGCACTGACAGGCGAGCATTACTCAACAATCTATGTTGTCGGTGGCGGTGCAAATGCAGGATATTTAAATGAATTGACTGCAAAATATACAGGAAGAAGAGTTTCAGCAGGACCATCCGAAGCCACAGCTATCGGAAATATTATTGTTCAGATGCTTCATGACAAAACATTTAAGAGTCTTCCGGAAGCAAGAACATGTATCGGTGAGTCATTTGATGTGAAAATCTATGAGAACTAAATAATATAGCTATAAAAATCTACGAGAACTAAATAATATAGACATAAAAATATACGAAACTAAACAATAAAAATTAAGATGCAGACATTTGCAAAAACGAAATTATAAAAGTAAAATGGAGGATTAAAAAATGACAAGATATGAATCAGCAAAAGAAATTTATGCAAAATTAGGTGTAGACACAGACGCTGCAATCGAAAAATGTATGCAGATTCCTGTTTCGCTTCACTGCTGGCAGGGAGATGACGTAACAGGATTTGACCATGATGGACCTCTGACAGGTGGAATCCAGACAACAGGAAATTATCCTGGAAAAGCAAGAACTCCGGAAGAATTATTAGCAGATATGGATAAGGCAATGAGCCTGATGCCAGGAAAGAAAAAAATTAATGTACATGCATGCTATGCAATATTTGAAGACGGTGAGTTTGTAGATCGTGACAAATTGGAGCCAAAACATTTCCAGAAATGGGTTGATTTTGCAAAAGAAAGAGGAATGGGACTTGATTTTAACCCAACATTTTTCTCACATCCAATGGTAAAAGATGGATTGACATTGTCAAGCCCGGACGAAGAAGTAAGAAAATTCTGGATTGAACATGGAAAAGCCTGCATCCGTATTTCACAGTATTTTGCAGAGCAGACAGGAATTCCTTGTGTTATGAATATCTGGACAGGAGATGGATTTAAGGATGTACCGGCTGACCGTATGGGACCACGTGTACGTTATAAAGAATCTATTGATGCAATCCTTGCAGAGCCATTTGATACAAATCTTGTAAAACCATGTGTTGAGTCAAAAGTATTCGGAATCGGTGTAGAAGCATATACAGTAGGTTCAGCAGAATTTTCTTTAAGCTATGCGGCAATGAACAAAGATAAATGCCTGCCACTTATGGATAATGGACATTATCATCCAACAGAGGTTGTTTCAGATAAGATTCCTGCACTTTTAACATTTTTCCCTGAAATCGCTCTGCACGTAACACGTCCGATTCGTTGGGATTCAGACCATGTAGTATTGTTTGATGATGAAACAAAAGAAATCGCACAGGAAATCGTTCGCTGCGAAGGTGGAATTGAGCGTACATATATTGCATTGGATTACTTTGATGCATCAATCAATCGTATTTCTGCATGGGTAACAGGATTTAGAAGCTTCCAGAAAGCGTTATTGAATGCTCTGTGTACACCAAGTGCAATGCTCAAAGAGCTTCAGGATACAAATCAGATGTCTAAGAAAATGGTAATGATGGAAGAGTGCAAGACACTTCCAATCGGAGATATCTGGGAAGAATACTGCAACAGATGCGGTGTGGCAGCAGAAGGATGGTTTGACGATGTTGCTAAATACGAAGAAGAGGTTCTGTCTAAGAGAGCGTAGTTGATATTTAGTTCATTAAGTGGCAATACGTTCCTTACAAAAAATTGATATAAGAATTCTTGCTCAGATTCCATGAGCGGGAGACACATAAGAGCGTAAATTTTTGCTAAAAG
>QUJA01000054.1 GCA_003480425.1 Firmicutes bacterium AM31-12AC | reverse complement strand
CCTCTACAGGCACAAAAAATCAAGAGTTACACATGTTTTGTATAACATGCATAACCCCCGATAAAATCTGATCTTTTTATGTTTTTAAAAATCCTTCATGAAACAACCCCGTCCCCATTGGTCACCTCTGTTAATCTTGAAACTCTGGTTTCACCCTTGCCATAGTATAAATGATATTGTCTGCAGCTGTCGTATTTTCTACCACATTTCCATCCTGACCAATAATTTTCACTGATAAAATGACCTTATAATTTGAATACAGCAATTCGTCTACGTTTTTTATATTGATCTTTAATTGTATTGCCTGCGTCATAATATCACCATCAAAAATGCTGCTTGCTTTCATGATTCCTTTATCAGCATCCCAATAACTGCTCTTTGGCACAGTCCATGTATATGCTTTATTGTCATTTGTAAGCTGTACTGTTCCAGCATTTTTTGATTTCACGACAACTTTCATATAATTGTTTAATTGAAGTACATCTGCATCTGCATAACCTTCCGTATCCTGTGTCGTGTTTTTATTTTGCAATTGGATGCTAAACTGAATACCACTTGATGATGCCAATATTGAGGACAAATCTTTTATTGTCGACATATCATATCTTGCTGTTGTATCAATGATTGTATTTTCTTTCGCCGCATCCAAATATGAATTTTGCAAATCCAACAGATTGATTCCAAGCTGACCAATTTCATCTGCTTCATAAGTAAGTTGCACTCCGGCTGCTTCATCACGATAATAGCTTATTTTTGTATTTGGTAACAATGCACGAGCCGTACTATAGGACAGACTTTTTCTTGTTGTTGCAAGCTGTGATGTATACGTCAGCTTCGTATAATTCGTTGGTAGATTACTCTCCAGCTTTGATTCTGGAATAACATCCAATCCATTCGCCGGTAATTTTGCATTCATCTTTACTTCTACATAGAATTCGTTCTGCTTATCCTTTACAATGTCACGAATTTGTTGCAGGTTGACCGATGAATCAATTTTTCCATTTGTAGATAATGGTAAATCCATCAGTCCGTTGATGGCTGTCCATTCATATTCCAATGCTTTTGTTTCTGTACTTCCCGCTTCCGTCCATTTTCTATCTGCATATGTATAGTACTTCTTTTTTGTTCCATCCATCACATATACATAAAATGCTGCCGTTCCAGTAGTTCCGTTTGGAAATACTTCGGCTGAAGTAGATTGCGAATTTTTCTGCTTCAACGTTTTTATCAGACTTCCGCTAAATTTTTGATACAACTCATCCTTGTTATTGAAAGCCTGTCCGGATGGAATCGTAATTTTATCTACCACATCTACTGTCATAGAAGAATCCGTCGCAGTTACTTTTTTAATTGCTCCCGTCACAGCTTCAGATTCTGTCAGCTCCTGCTTATATCCATGTGATATCTGATAAGTACTTGCAGTATTACTGTGTGTGTCCTCTACTTTTCCCTTTCTTGTACGATAATTCAAATGAAATGGAATACCATTACTTGTTATCTTCGTCTGCACGGAACCATTTAAGTTTGTTCCGCTTGCTACCGTTATTACCAGATAATAATTTTCATGTACCGTACTGATCGGTCCCACTCCATCTTTTAATTTGCTTTCATCTACTGTCACAGCATAGCGCGTTCCCGACTCACCTGTTTCTATCTTACGATAATACTCATATCCATTTACCGTCTTTATTTTGACTGTTGGTGTGCTGTAAGTTTTCCCATCTTCTTTCGGTACACCATCCGGTAGACCCTCTGCATTCACCTTGATGAAGCTGCCATTATTATCTTGTGTGGCAGTTACACCCATTAATTCACCAATGCTTACTGCCTGAAATGTCTTCTCTGACGAATCTTTAAAGGCAGTAAGTGGTATCGTATTCCCGGTTTTTGAATCTATCGTGTAATAATATACCTTGCTATTATCCTGACAATCAATCAATGACAACTGTGTTCCTGCCGGCAACGAAGAGCCTGAAAATCAATCGACTTATCCAGTGCTTTCGCCACATTTCCTCCTGCATTAATATAACTGTTCCAGCCATACTCGGAATACAGACCCTTATCATCACTATTATATGTATAAGTAAGATAAGCCGTAAATGCATTTCCTGTGCTTTCCAGCAAATGTGCGCTGTCTTCGATCAAATCGTAGTTTTTTGCACGGTAATTAGTACCTGAACTCAATGTTGCTGTAAATCCAATTTCCAGCATACGGCGCACAATAATCGGTACCTGCACATTATATTTGTGTTCTGTGCCACTTTCATCTTTTTCTTTAAATGTAACTGTCAGCAATGTGAAACGTGACTTCGTATTATCAAATTCTGTTGTTGCGGTGAATTCAGAAATCCGGCCTGATGCATTTTTTTTGATTTCTAAAGCAGGTTTTTCATTTGTTGCAAGTACAAACTTGCCATCTGTATCTGTATAGGTTTTCACACTGGCATCTACATGTATATCCGAATCACCCGATATATTGTTTGCCCTTGTATATCCACCATTTGTTATAATATCCAGATAATCCGTAATCGTTTGTGATACATTATCTGACACTACCAATACCGGAAAATCATTTGAAACCTTTTTCGTCTGATTTTCTTTATTATATGTGGAAATATTTTTGGTAAACTGGAACTGCTCAACGCCCATTTCCTGATATGTATATTTCCCTTCTGCGGTGTTGTTTTGAGTATTCTTCGCATCCTGGTAGATTGTCTGTGCATTTAAAGTAAATTTGCCATCTACGTCTTTGTCTTTTGTCCATGCGGCACTGTCACCATATAATGCTTTGCTTACATTTGCATTTGCAGCGTCGTAAACACTTAATTGACTGGTTGGACTTGTAACAACGTATGGAAATACCTGATTTGCATCAAGTAAGGATTGCGTCGTATTATTTGGTGCTGTTCCTTTGTAATCTGCGAATGAAAAATAACTATGGTTCTTTACATCGGTATTTTGAGTTTCATTCAACGTACCATACAACTTGCTTATGTTACGATAGTTCTCTCTTGCAGTTGTGTTCTGAATACTGACACCGGCAATTGTCATCGGTTTTGGGTTTCGATTTCCAGTTAAACCGATTAGTAAACCTCCATTATTTGCTGTAGATGCTTCAATTGTTGTATCTTTTAATAATAAATTGGAACCATTCAAATATCCTCTGATATTACCAGCAAATCCACCTGCTCTTTTTCCTGTAATTGTACATCCATTCACTTGACTGTCATAAAAATATAAATTAGGAACAACATTCCAATCTATATCTCCAACCAGCCCGCCTGCTCCCCAATCATCAATAGCTGTTATTGAAGTGTTACTTACTGTACTTTTATGAATTCCTATTTTCCCTCCACAGACAATTTCACCCACAATTCCAGCTGCACTCTTTTGACCTTTTATAATATTTTTATCATCACTTAATCCGGAAACTGTACATTCCGTAATTGTCGTAGGTGTATGAAGTGCACCTGCTATACCTCCTGCTAATGATCCATACATATCAGATTCTTCAACAGAACATTCTTGAATCTTTAGATTTCCGTCTCCAGCTGCACGCCCAACAAGACCTCCTGTTCTAAATATTTCTCCTGAAACTTTAGACACTTCATTAATTTGTGTATTTTGCACTTCACACTTCGAAATATTAAATGTAACACCAGAAGCAAAACTAATCTCGCCTATAAGACCTCCCGTATATCCCTCTCCATTTGATGTTACCTTGATTAAAGATTTTATTCCTGTTTTTCCATAAACTCTCACTTTCTGGATTTCATAACGTGGATTACTATTATCAGTATATACCTGTCCTATAATACCTCCGCTATATTTTCCGGCTTCCACATTTACATTTTCCCATATTGCTGTATATGTTGTTCCACTTACAGTATTTATAGCCACTCCACGTCTGGCATAACCAAATAATCCACCTGCAGAAGAATTACCTTGAATTGCTGAAATTGTAGAATCTTGTCCAACTATAAAGTTTTGTGTTGTAACATTTAAATTGTTTTGATTAGCAACCTTTCCATCTATACATCCACAAAATCCTCCTGCGTTTTCTTGCCCCTTTACTGTAAGATCTCTGAAAGAGCAGTTAGTAAATGTATTATAAGGATATACTGTCTGTTCTCCTTTATATGGTTGAAGAAGAATGCCTATATCCGTTGTAGGCGTATTTATTCTTGCAATATTTCCAATCAACCCTCCAGCAACAGCAGGACTCTGTATCGTCATATTTTCAAATTTCACTGAGCCAAAATTAACATTTACTGAATACCACGAAGACGTTAATGTTCCCGCCGAACTTCCGACAAAACTGCCCACTCCGACATATCCCCGGCTGCCCCAAGTATCAACTGCCCGCGCTGTTTCCACTCCTGCAGATGTGTAATAATGCAACTGCACTCCAGTCTTAGGATCTGTTCCTGTCTTTCCGGTAAATGTCAAATTTGTCACATTACACGTGCCTTTTACTGGTGCAAAAAGATTAAACACCCCTCCGACCGATGCTGCATGAAAATCATCATCCGCATATTCCTTTACATTCATATCGAATATAATTTTCGTTCCGTTTCCAGAAACGCCTTGTATCAGTGGAACAATTCCGGCTGCTTTTGTTTCCGTTTTTCCTGTATCTTTATTTTTGCTTGTCACTGCATTAGAAACATATCGAGCTGATATGCCTTGATATGAGCTTTTATATACGGACATATCAAGTGTTCCGTTATTTGGAAACGTTAATGTTGCCCCACTTGTCGTTGCATTTGCATTCAAAACAGCCATATTGAACAAATCTTTGTCGGCATATTTTGTAATTAATACCGGCGTGTTACTATCACTCGGTGCAGTTTGATCATCTTTAACTGCTGTATCAAAATCATTTGGTTTTGTATTCGCGCCAATGCTGTCATACGCTGCATTTCGCACCTTACCATACTCACCATTTCCAAATGCATATCCCTGTTGCAAAGCTCCTTCTGTAATATTTCGATAAGCATTACTGCTTCCTGAAGAAGCTGCTCCACTATTAACAATCGCAGATAAAATAAGCAGCCCTTCTGCATTTTTTATTCCGATTGATTTTCCTGATGCTGTTATATGTTTTGTATCGTTTGTCTCTGACAAGTTAAGATTTTGAATCTGATAGTTCTTGTCTGTATTATTCAGACTCTCTCCTGCTGTGTCAGCAAATGCATACCCATCCAGCACTCTTCCGACATAAGGGTTGACATATAGGGAATTATTTGCTGTCTCTGCTACGCTCGCACCTGAAATCATCGCATCCGTCAGAAATTGCTTATCTTGCATATTTCTAAATAAAACACCACCGCCACAGACAGAACCAACATATCCGCCTACTTGAAGCAAATGCTTATTTGCCCCGGAAAGTGTCAGCCAACCAGTGTCCAGCGTCACATTTACGTCATCAATAATATTATCTCCACCAAGAATACAACCGATTGCACCTCCAAAACAGCTTGCCGGATAAAATACGGAAGAACTTTTTTGATAAACTAACGTCTTTTTCTCATCTTTGTATCTTATAGTCAGATTTTTAACAACGCTTCCATAACTATATGCAATAAGTCCATTTCCTGTATTTGCCCCTGTCAGACTCAGTTCTACACCGTTTTCGTTTGTACTGACAAGCACTCCGCGAAATGGATTATCTGTAGTTCCAAATCCTTTAAAATCATTTAATGTTATTTGTCCGTTAGTACCCTGCAAGTCATAATATGCATTTGCAATATAACGTTGCATAAAGCTGTTGCTTCTGGTCTGACCACCTTCTTTTACATCTACCCAATTTTCTGTTCCTTGCTCTTTGCTAACTTGTACCCACTGTTCTCCATTGTAACGGAATGTAATATCCGTTGAATGATTTGTACAATATGGGTTTTTAGCGTTAATGTCAGTGATCGTAATTTTCCAGTCTGTACGCGGCAAATTCGTTCTCATATACTCGGATATGATTTCCATTTCTCCGGCATTTTTAATGACATAAGGATCTCCATAAGTTCCGCATCCCTCAGTAATATCAAATACTCTTTGATTTACTTTTATTTCATGCGAATGATCGTTATCGTTATATGGAACACATACATAAGGCAGCCACTTTGAAAAATCCGTCTGATTATCTTCTGTTTTCACCAGACCTCGTCTTTATTATATGTTGCTATATCGTAATACCACTTTTGTAAACCTGTATATTCCGTCGAATTGGATATTTCCTTACCATAGGTCACATGATGTTCATATGTAGCATCTTTCCAATCGCCACTCTTGTAGAAATTATAAGTTGCCACGGAAGTATCATTTGCTGCGTACTTATAGCTTTCCAATAATGTCGCATGCGTAAAGATACCCTCATTTTTTGTAGCATCTGCCGGCTTATCCGGAAGAACAATATCTGAGAATCCCATATTGATCTGATGTCCATCTTCTGAACCCGCATTTCCAATAAGACTTGATGCCACTGCAGTTCCTTCTGTATAACTTGTCGTTGATAAGTTCTTTATTTCTGTTTTTGTATAACTTCCAATCTGATTGATTAACAATGGTGCATACGATGAATCTGTATAATCTGTAATTTTCAAGTCCGACAAAACAATGTTGCTCAGATTCATGTTTGCAGTATACTGTCTGCCGCCTGACTCCAAGCCTTGAACCATGCCGGAAAAAAGTACTCCGGATACATCGGATTTTACTTTTCCTATACTTCCTGCAAATGTAACATTGCTCAGTGTAATACTTGTAGCTGTCTCATTTGCTGAATAATCCAGGAACAATCCGCAATGCATCATATAATGCTGTGACTGTGTTTTTGCCTGTGTTGATTTATTATTTTTTTCTGCCTTCTCAATCTCTTCATTATAAAATGTAATGGTTGCACCAGTTATTCCAACCCCTGTGTTCAAATGAATCGGATAATAGCTGTATTTATCCATATTCAATATACCGCTGATTGTTGGATTTAAAATATTATTTTTTATATCTGTAATCTCTTGATTGTTGAATGTATAAAAATATTTTTTAATATTGGAATTCGCATACACTGCGCAGCTCCATAACACCAGTTCTTCCGGTGTATCAATTTTTCCGGTATTATTAGTATTTTTAGAAGCTGTTTCTGTATATTCATCCAAATCATAATAATATCTGCTGTTTGCATTTATCTTATGTGATTTTCCAAAATTTGTACGATTTTGATAGGTCTTACAAGTAGTATTTTCTTCTTTTACACCACTACGGTCTTTTGTTGCAATTGAAACAATACCATTTTCACCATTGTTAGCAATTTTGTCTTTCGAAACCGCTGTGTATGATACAAACTCATCGAAAACAGCCTTGCTTCCACATGTCAACTCCAGACCTTCAGCCAGTTTGTAGGAATCATTCCAATCTGCAGTTGTTCTAAGATAAAGGGCACCATCCTCTTTATCATTTTTTCATCTTTGTTGAATTTAATAGTGCGTTTTTCTCCATGGCAGACAAGCAATCCCAAATCTTGACCGCAGTTAATTTTTAAATTTTGAATGTCTATCCCCTTGCTGCGGATTTCCCATAAACCACTTGCCTTATACGCCAGTCCGCCAACGCTTGCGTTTGGTGCTTCTATTTTTGTATTGTTTTTCACTGTCAAACTGGTTGTAGCAGTATTATCACTTGCAAATGTAACTGCTGAACGCGCCCATACACCTCCAAGCAGCCCTCCGCATGCCTCCTGAACATTTGAAGCCCCAATAGAGAAGCCATCGAATGTAAGTGCTTTGATATTTACCTGAGTACTCGTATCTTTATCACTTCCATCCGGAGGCATAAAACCTACCAGTCCACCTACATAAGCATACATCAATGCATCCGTAACAATTGTTCCTCCAATTGTTACGCCATTACACTCTAGTGTTCCTGCTGACATATATCCAGCCACAGAGCCAGCATATGTTTGCTTACCATTGCCTGCATTACTAAGTGCAATATTGCTTTGTATACATGTATTCTCGTTTAATGTGTTTTCGTTTAATTTTACCTTTGCTGCACTGCCAAACAAACCACCAATGCAACTTATTTGGGAATTATTGTTTGTGTCAAATTTAATCGTCGTAGTTACTTTAACGTTACTGATAACAGTTTCATTATTTTCTTGTCTTGCCGCGATACTGCCAATCCACATATTACCATTACTGACGCCCGCATGAATGCTTCCAGTTATAGTTAAATTACTTACATTTCCTCCCATATGAGAAAACAAACCTATATCTGTATGTTTCGAACCTAAGGAATATATTTTCCCACACCCCTCTGCTCCATCTGTTGCTTTGTTTTCCCCTTTATATCCATAGGTTTCGCCAATTGACAATGTCAATGTATGGGAATTACCATTGATATTTCCTGTGTACGCACTATCATCTATATCTCTTGAAATTCCTATAATTCCAGTGTTCTTCAAATTAACATCTGCGGTGAAGTTGATATTTTTATTCTGTAATGTTGTCCAGTTATCAGCTTTTAAATTTGAGTCAGCTGAAAAAACACCTCTGGAATTCCATGCAATTGAAAGCAATGCCAGATCTTCTTTCGAATTGATTGTAATCTCTGTATTACTCAAGCTGAAATTTGGGTTTTTATATTGGATTACATGTTCTCCATTAATAGATAATAATTCACTATCCAATCCGCCCTGTGCATCCGATGTCGTTGTATTAGCCTTTAAGCGAATTACCTCTCCATAATTTCCAATATCATTGATTTTAGAATCATTCTTACTTCGAATATACTTCCATCCATTGTCATTTCCATTTCCATCACCATGAGCAAATATAAGTGCACAATCTTGCATGCCAACAAGCTGTCCAACATATTCTGATTCTTTATAAGTTACATTTGACAAGTCTGTTGTTCCAGATATTTCAAGTATGCTTCCGGATGAAGCAACTCCGACGAGTCCGCCGCCACCACTAATAGTGCCACTATTAGTTACTTTTACAGAATCTGCAATACTCAAGATACTGTTTGATGACAAATGCCCTACTACTCCTCCGAAACCGCATGACTCTTGTGTTGTAGTTATGTTTGATACTGTTATCTCTGCATCGCTAACTTGCAGGTAAACATTTTTTCCAATTTCACCAACAAGACCGCCTTGATAATAAGATTTTCCATTAGTTGTAGAATTGCTTTTTACATGATTGATAATCAACGAAGCTTTTTTATTATCATTGCTTGTTACTACTTTTCCAATCACTGTTCCATAAATGCCGCCATTCCCAGCTGTATACTCCGATGTTATATTTTTCTTTTCTTGTTTTGTGCCAGTTATCTGATAATTGATATCTCCTTGAAGTTCTAAAAGTCCAAAATAACCACCTGCATTTCCACCATTGGTTGCGACACCACCATTCATAGTAACTTTAGGTTCTACGACATCAATCTGAGCCGGTAATGTTTTATCCACATAACTTTCTCCCCGGACAATATAATCTCCTATCCAACCTCCGACAGCAGAATCTTTATTTTTTTCAGAAGATAATGCGGGACTGTTTATAGTAATTTTCTTATCACCAGACAATGTAGAATTTACAACTTTCCCTGCAAATCCACCTGCATATTTTCCTTTTATAGTTGGGCTCGTAATCGTAATATTCTGATTCACTTGAATTTGAGCAGTTTCACTCATTTCACCGACAATACTTCCCGCGCTGCCAGATGAACTGTTTACTGTAAGGTTTAAAGTATTCGCTCCACCTATGTTTGTAAGGTCAAGAATACCACCTTCCATCTTTCCAATCAGACCGCCTGCTGCACCGCTATCTGTATTTATCGTTGTTTTTGTTGGAAATACATATCCATCTAATTTAATCGTACCGCTTTCTAACGTGTTACAGATAAGTCCGATGTTGTTGTTACTTGTTGAACTTACGGCTTGTGCCTTATTATCTTTATATGTAACAACATTTCCTATCGTAAGGCAAGCGTTTGTTACCTCTGATGCTTCCCTCACTGTTCCAAGCAAGCTTCCGTTTCCTGACGTGAATGTAATTGGAATCGTTCCATCGCTTTTCGTTCCATCGCTTTCCAGCACGTACATCTCGGCAAACATTGGTTTGGTTCCGTCTCCTTGTGGTTTGGTTTCGTCTCCTTTCCACTCAACAGAAAAGTTCTTTTCTATTCTAGCATTCGAAGAAATCCCACGGAACAGGGTTGTGTTCGTTTTTATTGGTGGTGTCTGTCCTGTAATCGTGCCTTTAAAAGGGAACTCCGCGCTTCCCAATCCAAGATAGGTGTAATCCTGACTGGCATTTGCTGCTTTATTTAAATACTCCGATAAATCTGTACCCGTCTCTATTTTTGTCGAAAGATCAAGATTTCCGGTAGCATTGATATTAATTGTTATATTTTGTATTTCTTTTTGAGCACAATGTGAAAGCAAAATCAACTCTTGTGGGGATTTGATTGTTGCCGTATTATTAGTAAAAAAATTTAAGTCACTTAAAGAAATCGTGTCGGATATTTCCTGTGCTTCTGCTTCTGTCTCTGCTTCTGTAGCTTGCTGGCTTGCATCCTCCGCTGCTGTTTCGGATGATGGTTCCTGCTTTGTTGTTTCCTCTTCTTGTGTTTCATTTGTAAGATCTGAATCCGAATTAGACGAAGCTGTGTCCTTTTCATTTGCATCCGGTGTTGTATTCTTTTCATCCGCTTTATTTTCCTCGTCTGTCTTCTCGGATGAACTTACACTTTCTGCATCTGCGTTAGAAACTTCGTCTGAGTTTTCTGCCGATATCATATTCAAAGATGTATTAACATTATTTGCATTGACTTCCGTATAATCCAGCAATATACTTCCTGCAAGAAGATTCACTGCCAGTATACCAGCTATAATTCTTCTGTATTTCAACATCGTTACTCCTTTTAAGCTATTTTATCTAAGGTATAATCACTGTGCTTTTTGTGTTGCTGTAAATTGAATCATCTTTTCCATATCAGACCAGTTATCTGGTATTTTGGACTTATCCTTTATATAAAACGATATCAAAAAGTCCCCGGTTCCATTTGATTGGTCCATTTTAAATTTCAATTCGCCTTTTGCTAAATCCTTACTTGTAATAAGCTTCTGCGTTTCGAGTTTTTTTACAAAAAACTTATCAATCTCCAATACAGCAGGATTCCATGTCAGCACTGCATCCGCTGCTCCGCTTGAAATTGATATTCCATAATTAAAGCCATCGTATTGCATCGGCGTTCCTTCCGATTTATCTAAAAATATTCCTTCTGCTCTGAAAGTAACTTTTGATGCAGTTGTACACGGAACTAGTGTTGCCGCCAGAAATTGATTGTTTGTAAGTGCAACTTTATCCGGTATAGCAGTGGCCGTAATTTGCAATGTATCGATTTCATTTCCCGGAAATGTAACAGTAAATATATCTTCGTTCGCTGTACGTCCAATCAATGTTTTCTTAATCTCACATACATTATTATCAGGTGTAATTGAAGTTGTGTCACTTTCTACTTTGTATCCATTACCTGCACCATTTTTAAATTCTATCCTCATTGTATAGGTAATATCTTTCTGGCTTACGAGGCTTGTGTTTCCATTCGCGTAATTGTATACATGTATATTAAACGAAACAGATTCCTTTTTCTTCTCATCCGTACCATATACAATATTTTTTGCAACATACGCATTTCCCGATGATCCTTTTGTGTAAAGCTGCAAATAATTTGATGTAAAACTGACAATCTCTGTATCTCTGTTTCGTGCTGTTCCTCTTTGATAGGCTTGTCTGGTGTATGCAGCATAAGTTACAATTACTAACAAAAGCACACCGACTAAACTGATTCCCACCACAGCGGTTCTTTTTTTATTAGGTTTCTCTGATAGATTCATATCGTATTCCTTCATTATTATTCTGCAATCTTTGCCAATATGTAAAATATATCTGTTTCTTTTGTTGTCTCCGTCCAACTAACTTCACAGACATAATATGTTCTATATGTTTTTCCATTTTTTATCGAATTTGTTTTGTTTGTAGCCAGTGGCTGACTTACAAGCCAATATGCAGGTTCTGCATGTATCTGAACCTGGTCTTTATTAATACCTTCATAATTTTTATCATGGTAGCTATTATCCGCATATTTGTAATCAGATCCCGTCTTATCTGAATTAAGATTAAGGTAACTGCCACCTATTGCTTTCCTGTCGTACTTATATGTATGTCCTTCGTCTGTTACAGTTTCTGTTCCATCATCTGAAACTTTATAAATGTTAAATGTAAGTCCTTTTAAATTTGTCGTGTGCGCAATTTCTAACCAATGCTTATCTGCACTTGTCTGAACACAGAAGACCCTCTTCACAGTAACCTGATCTCCTGTTTTTTCATCTTCTGTATAATTCAGATCAATGGAGCTCATCTCCGCTCCATCCGGACCTAAAATTGAAATATCGGATGGCTCTTTTATCGCTAATAATGTGCCCATATCCGACTGATAATAGAACCACGCACCAACTAACGCTGCAAATAAAATCAATACCAGGATTGTAGAAAACAATGTGTATCGAAATTTCTTTTTTTTCGCAGTTAAATTGTCTTTATCTTGCTTTTCTTTCGAATCATTACTCATTCTTCTAATTCCTTATTCTACTTTTACTTAATTTGCCTTTATTCCAACATAAATGTACTTTGCATTCGTACCAATATACTCATCTGCCTTATTGTAGTAGTTACTGCACTGGTCCAGCGTATCTTGTGCCATGTCCTTATTGATATCAGATTCAACCTGAACCTTACCGGATTCATCATAAAACAATTTATTTTGTCTCGTTTCTACTGTTCTTTGACTATTGATAAATGTATTGATTCTGGCATAGTCACTGTCATCTGTCTGATTTGCCGCATCCGTGAACAAGTCTCCCTGCGTACTTTTCTGCGTATATACATAATTTCGAAAATACTGCGGCCAAATCCAGTATATTGTCACTTTGTACGGAACATCTTTTTTGAAGGAACTATTCTTCGGTGCTTCTATCATGAAAGACTCATCCGCCTTCAGCCATTTTTGATATCCGTTTACATCGTCCAGCTGTTGAAAGAAAAGAATATGTCCCTGAATCAGATTCTGCAATGTCGTATCATCTGACTTTACGGCTCTTTTATCCGCATTTCCCTCGATTGTATACACGTATCCATTTACGTCGAATGAAACCGTAACAGACTTTACATCGTCTTTTTTAGGGATTATATAAAATTCCAGTTTCCCATTCGCCCCCGGCAAAATACTCTCCTGCGAATCCAGATACCAGGCAAGACTTCCTGTGCCGACATGATATGTTTGTTGCTTCTGCACTTCCGTTCCGTTCTCTATATAAGAATCATATGTTTTCTCTGCTCCGGCACTGAGGATACTTTTGTTACTTTCGTCTAATAAATAAGAAGCTTCTGCCGTCTGACGTTCCCCGACACTTGCAAGTTCAAACAATCGGTCATCCTGTGCCGATACACTTGTCCCGGTTGATGTTACCTTACTGTTCGACATAAACCATGCGATGCCAAGTGCTATCACTGCAATCAATGCCACAAATGCAAATACAAAACTTCGCTTTAGCTTTCTTTTGTTTACCGCAATCTCTTCCAGCAATTCATCGCTTGTTTTTTCCTTTATGGAATTGTCCTGCTTTCTTTGATTTCGCATAGACAATGCTGCTCCTCCTTATAAAATCATATAGATATTCAGTGTTATAATAACACAATTCTCTAGGGGATTCAATGAGAAGCGAGAAACAGCGGTTGACCAATGAGACCAATGGGGACGGGGTTAGTGGCTCTCGCGCAAGCGCAAG
>QUJA01000053.1 GCA_003480425.1 Firmicutes bacterium AM31-12AC | reverse complement strand
ATACAGACTGGAAATAACGCCAGTCTTCTTGTTGTACACAAAAATAGATTAAGGAAATAATTAAAAAAACCTGCTTAAAAGTACTTGACTTTTGTTAGCAGGTTTTTTTACCCAAAATGAAAGGAGCATTTAGAATTATGAAAAAGATATTGAAACGATTGTGTACGGGCTTCTTAGCTCTTGCAACTGGAAGATTGTAGGATAAATCAAAAAATGCCGTAGCTTTATTTTGCATTTATTGCAAGTTACACGCTACGGCTAGATTAAAATATAATATTTTGAAATCTTCATAAAATCTTTAATTTTGCTTTTTATACTTTAACTAAAAAATAAGGAAAGGGTATGAACAATTATGAAAGCAATTTTAAAAACAAATAACCTATGTAAAGATTTCAAAAAGCAAAAGGCAGTGAATAATATATCTATAACTGTCCGTGAAAATTCAATATATGGGCTACTCGGTCCAAATGGTGCTGGAAAATCTACCACTTTGAAAATGATTACGGGTATGCTCCGTCCTACTAGCGGTAAAGTTCTTTTTAATGGACATGAATGGAACAGAAAAGATTTAGAACAGATAGGAGCTTTGATTGAAACTCCTCCACTTTATGAAAATCTTTCCGCAGTAGAAAATTTAGAAGTCCGTGCAAAATTACTAAATATTCCTAAAACCCGAATAGATAAAGTTTTAAAAATGGTAGATTTGCAAAATACAGGAAGGAAAAAAGCTGGACAATTTTCAATGGGAATGAAACAACGTTTGGGAATAGCTATCGCTTTGTTGAATAGTCCCAAATTGTTGATTTTAGATGAGCCGACAAATGGATTAGACCCTATCGGCATACAAGAATTACGTTCTCTTATTCGTTCTTTTCCCTCTAAAGGGATTACTGTTATTCTATCCAGTCATATTCTATCAGAGGTTCAGCTTATCGCTGATGATATTGGTATCATTTCAAATGGTATTTTAGGATATGAAGGACAGATGAATAAAGATGAAAATTTAGAAAATCTGTTTGTAGAAGTTGTAAGGAAATCACAGGAGGAACGATAAAATGAAAAATTATATATCCTCTGAATATTTAAAACATAAAAATACATTCGCAAAAAAATTAGTATGGTTAGCTCCTATACTAACTTTATGTCTGAATGTACTTACTCCTATGTGGTATCAACAAAATTCGTATAACTGGTGGTATGTATTCTTATATCCTGGTTGTTTAACGCTATTATCTATTTTGATAATTCAAAGAGATAACGGCAAATTAAAATTTAGAGCAATTTTGTCATTGCCTGTTGACTTAAAAAAAGTATGGTATGCAAAAATAATCACTTGTATAATATACATTGTACTTGCAAATACAATTTTGATGTTATGCAATGTTGCAGGTGGTTTTATCATTCAACACATTTTTGATATACCTATGACAATTAGCCCAATGCAGGCATTGTTCGGAACACTTTGCATTATTCTGGCAAGTATATGGAATATTCCATTATGCTTGTGGTTTACAAAAAAAGTGGGTGTATTTGCCACTCTCATATTAAATGTTGGAATGAGCTTTATGTTGGGAACATTAGGGGCAAATACAAGTTTTTGGTTCATATGTCCTTATAGCTGGGTTACTCGCCTTATGGTTCCCACATTAGGAATATTACCGAATGGAGAATCAGTAACAGGAAGTGCTTTATCAACTCCTTTACCGTTGGTTATTATGACAATCTGCTTGTCATTGCTTTTACTATATACAATTTCAAAGTCAACGGCAAAATCTTTTATAAAGCAGGAGGTTCTTTAATGTTTAGTATTATCAGATGTTTTCAAGCAGAATGGCTTAAAAGCAGACATACACCATTACTTTTAGTCCATGTGCTTTTTCCGTTAATAGGAGCTGGTGTTTTTGCAGGATATTTTCATATATCCGGTTGGAGTGAGATGACAAATGTAACGACCTTTTTAGAGGTGTTAGCAATTATTTTTCCATTTGTTATTGGTATCGTTGTAGGTATGATAGTCGAACTAGAAAATGGAGCAGGTCATTTTCAGTTAATCTTAGGTACGATCCGTTCACGTATAGCGGTATATATCGGAAAATTAGTATATCTTATCGTTTTAGCAACCTTTGCAACAATACTTTGTATTTTCTTGTTTGCCGTACTCTATCCAGTTATGCCATTTTCGTTTTATATAAAACCTCTTATTATGTTGATATTGTCTGTAATACCACTTTATCTTATTTCCATACCTGTTGGTTTCAGTTTAGGCAAAAGTGTATCTATGGGCATAGGTATTGTAGGAAGTTTATTATCTGCATTGCTAGTTACAGGACTTGGAGATTTTATCTGGAAATTCCTGCCGTGGGGCTGGGGTGTACGATTTATGGATTATTGTGTTTTAAGATATGTTAATGAGGGGCAGTTTCATTCTAACTTACCCGAATTTCAACTAGGTTTTATACTCATGCTGGTTTTTACAGTAGTGCTGTTTATCATAAGCTTAGTGTGGTTTCAGAGATGGGAAGGAGCAAAAGAAAATGAGTAAAAAAATGATGATATTAAGTAACTTCTGATACTGTATCAAATAATGAATTGGGAAGTTACATTGGTATTCTTGCGGAAAATGTCATATTTAATGCAGAAACAAAAATTCCTTTGTCAAAGGAGGAACTAAGAAAAATTGACTGGTATGGGGAAAACGCCGGACAACATCGGGAACAATGGATTTACAAAGATATTTATGAAATTCATGGTACAGAAAAGACCGAAGCCGTTGCAGTACAGATAAATGACCGCTACTATATTGCAAAGCGTCAATGACCGATTTTTGTTTTTCTGCCTTTATGGGTTATGATATACTAAAAAAGCTAGGAGGCGATACTATGGCAACAATCCTTATGATTGATGATGAACGACCTATTTTAGAACTTGTGAAAAATGGACTGCAAAAGGACGGACATTTAGTTACAGTCTATACGTCCGCCGCACAGGTTCCTCTTGATAAACTTAACAGATATGACTTGATTATACTGGACATTATGATGCCAGATATAGACGGGTTTTCTTATTGTGATAAAATCCGTTCATTAGTGGACTGTCCTATCCTCTTTCTGACTGCTAAGACAATGGAAAATGATATTACATTCGGTCTTGGATTAGGAGCAGATGACTATTTGACAAAACCATTCCGTATTACAGAATTACGGGCAAGAGTAAATGCCCACTTACGCCGCGAACACCGAGAACGACATATAGCTCTTACATTTGACCGGATAAAAATTGATTTATCTGCAAAAGAATTACGGGTAGATAATATACCAGTGCCTTTAACGAAAAGTGAATATCTGATTTGTGAGTATCTTGCTAGTAACAAAGGACAGGTTTTTTCAAAGGAACAAATATACGAAGCTACATTTTCCCTTTATGGAGAAAGCGATAGTTCTACAATCTCGACACATATAAAAAATATAAGGTCAAAGTTTGAGAAAACGGGTGTTCAGCCAATCGTAACAGTTTGGGGGATAGGTTATAGATGGGAATAAAAATGAAAACATCACTTACAAGAATTTTTTATAAATTTCTTGTTTGTCTACTTGGCGGACTATGCTTGTCCGTTGTCGTCCCTTTTGCCTGTATGATGTTTGCTTCCAGTATAGGGCTTGTAACACTTGCAGATAATAACGAACGGCAAACGAAAGCTTTAGTACCGATACTAACTGCAACACCAAATGTATCAGATATACATTTTCCTACTGGAACTAAATTTCTTCGATTAACTAAAAACTATGGATACATAGATACGAATATGAGTGAAGAAGAAAAAGAAAAGGCTTTAATGTTTGCTAAAACGGGGTTCATGGATACAAGTGGTAAAACACAGTTTATTTTCATTACTCGAGATGATGAATATATTGTTTTACAGTATGTTATAGGTTCTCAATATTTAAATGCACAATTTAATCAGTATTTACCGTCCCCAGAAATTATGATGATTTCTTTAATCACTATAAGCAGCTTAGGGGTATGTGTTTATCTGACTGTTCATTTTGCTAAAGAGCTGAGAAAAGAATTGACACCTATTTTAGAAGCTACCAAAGAAATTGAAAATCAAAACTTAGATTTTACTATCGGACATTCTAAAATATTGGAATTTGAAAACGTGATTATATCTTTTGACAGCATGCGGAACAGCTTAAAAGAGTCATTAGAAAAACAGTGGAGAAGTGAAAAATTACAAAGAGAACAAATTGCTTCTCTCGCCCATGATTTGAAAACTCCATTAACTGTTGTGCAAGGGAACATTGATTTGTTAGATGAAACAGAACTTGACGAAGAACAAAAGCTATATTTATCGTATGCAATGAGTAGTTCTGAACAGATGAAACAGTACATAAAAATTTTGATTGATATATCTAAAACGACTGCCGGTTATCAATTACAAATGGAAGATATTAAATTGCCAGAGTTTTTGGCACATATTTTATCTCAAGCAAAAATCATTTGCAAGGATAAAGGTATTGTTATTCAGCAGACACAGCATAATTTCCCACAGAATATAACTGGGGATAGAATGTTACTGGAACGAGCATTGATGAATTTGGTTTCAAATTCTTTAGAGTACTCGCCTGAAAACTCTACATTATATATAGATGTAGATAGCAAGGACAATTACTTGAATATCTGTATTACAGACTGTGGCTGTGGCTTTTCGCAAGAGGCATTGGATCACGCAAAAGAACGTTTCTATATGGCAGACCAAAGTAGGAGCTCTAAACTTCATTATGGAATGGGTTTATATATTGTTGATATCATTATAAAACAGCATAAAGGAAAACTTCTGCTAGATAATTCCACAGAAACCAAAGGTGCCAAAGTTACTATAAAGTTACCATTATAAGAGAAGTAATTGTAGGTGGACTTGATGAAAACGGAAATGTTGACCCTGCACAGTTGACTTTTGTTTATAAAACGGGCTTGAAGAATAGCGTAGATGGTGCTAAATTTAAACCACAAAGAAAAAATGCAAGAGGACGACATAGGACTGACGAATTGTGTTCACATGACAGTAACGAGGTTGATATTGAACTTGATGATATGGATATAACATCTGCAGAGACTAAGGCTACATATGATGAGATAAAGAAAGTGCAATTGTGGAGGCATTGAAGCATTTTAAGATGAATAGTTAATAAAGAGAGGTGCATATGCTATGCCAGGTATACTCGTGTTGAAGATGATGAAAATTTAAATCGTGGAATTACATTCTCACTGAAAAAATCCGGATATGAGGTTTTTTCAGCAGAATCAGTGAAAAAAGCGAAAAGAATTGCAAGTGATAATAATGTGGATGTTACCATTTGTGATGTGAATCTTCCGGATGGGAATGGACTGGAATTTGTAAGGTGGATGAGATGCAATTATAATACATACATTATTTGTCTTACAGCACTAGATCAGGAGATGGATCAGGTCATGGGATATGAAGCAGGGCAGATGATTATATTACAAAGCCGTTTAGTCTTTCGGTACTTCTTTTGAAAATAGAAGCACATTTCCGCCGCAGACAGGAGAAAACGGAAGCCGGAAAGATGATTTCGGGAGATATCGTATTTATCGCAGGAGAAATGAAAGTCCTGATAAAGAGTCGTGAAATCAGTCTGACAAAAACGGAGTTGAAAATGCTGACTTTTTTTCTTCAGAATCCGAAACAGATTCTTTCAAAAACACAAATATTGGAAAATGTGTTTGATCTGGAAGGGGATTTTGTGGATGAAAATACAATCGCTGTCAATATCAGAAGACTCCGTGAGAAAATTGAAGACAATCCGGCTGCACCGGTCTATATAAAGAATATCAGAGGACTTGGATATATATGGAATCAGGAGGTAAGGCAGTGACAAAGAGATATCGCAAGAAGATTACAGTAGTGCTCTCCTTGGTATTACCTGTCATATTATTGTTTGCAATATTAAATTGCTTTACCACGTATGTGTTTTATGAAGATTATAAATATAAAATGAATCTTATGACAGAGATTGCTGCAAAGGAAGAATTTTCCGGGCTGGATGCTGTTTCGGAATTGCTTAAGGATAAGGATGTTGAAACCAACGGACAGGGAAGGCGATTATTGGAGCAATATGGATACTGGGGGAATAAAGGGAATGCATTTTATTCGCAATTCCGGCATCAGGTTATGGTGACCGGTGCTATAAGCACTGTGATATGCGTGCTTCTCTTGACTTTTTTATTTTATTGGAAGAAAAAAGAAGATGCGTGTCATCAGAAAATTTTAGACCAGTTAGAAGAAATTCTGATCAGATTCCGTGAAAATAAATTTGATGATTTACTGAAAACGGAAAATCTTGCAGAACTGGAAAAATTGAATGACCAGCTTGAAGCAATCGGACATCATATTCAGTTGCTAAAGGAAGAAGCAAGGGCAGAAAAGGAGAACACGAAAGAAATGGTTTCTGATATTTCTCACCAGTTAAAGACACCGGTTGCAGCTTTGGATACATGTTTTAGTGTGCTGATGCAGAATGACTTAAGTGCCACAGAACAGGAGGAGTTTCGTATCCGTTGTCGGAGTGCTCTGGATGGACTGGAGACATTATTGCAGTCGCTTCTTGAAATATCCAAGATGGAAACTGGACTGATTCAGATTAATAAGAAAAAACTTCCGCTTATGGATACTGTCATATCTGCTGTGAACCGTACTTATCCCAAAGCGGATGAGAAAGAAATTGAATTCGTTTTTGACTATGAAAAAGAGCTGGAAACATGCACGATTATGCAGGATAAAAGGTGGCTTGGTGAAGCTGTGATCAACGTTCTGGATAATGCAATCAAGTACAGTCCGTGTGGTTCAAAAATATTTATCCGGTTACAAAAAAGAAACGATCTTGTAAGAATGGAAATTGAGGATCAGGGAATTGGTATTCCGCAGAATGAGTATCACAAAATTTTTCAACGATTTTACAGAGGAAGTTCCAAGGAGGTCATGGAAAAGAGTGGTACAGGAATCGGACTTTTTCTATCGAGAGAAATTATCGAAAAACACGCAGGTACGATTACGGTAACCTCCGGCAAAAAGAAAAAAGGAAGCACGTTTGTGATTCAATTACCATATGTTGGTTAAATTTTAAGTGGGCAGAAATCTTACAATTCTGTAAGACTTCTGCTCGTTTTTTGAAAGTGAAATGAAAGATTATCCTGATATAATTTGCATATAGGTTGAAAAATGACCAAATATATAAACAGGTAAAGAAAGCGTGCTGAAAAGGTAAGCTTTACAGAATTGAAAAGGAGGCAACACATGAGTGTGATATTAGAAACCAAGCAGCTTTGTAAATTTTATGGCGCGGGTGAGAATCAGGTCAAAGCGGTCAATCAGGTGGACATTCAGATTGAGCAGGGAGAATTTGTCGCAATTGTTGGAAAGTCAGGTTCCGGTAAAAGTACATTACTTCATATGCTTGGAGGGCTAGACACCCCGACAAAAGGCAGTGTTACTTTAGCAGGGAAAGATTTATACAGGATGAAGGAAGATGCCCTTGCTGTTTTCCGCAGAAGAAAAATCGGATTTGTTTTTCAGGCATTTAATCTGGTTTCATCTGTTAATGTCTGGGAAAATATTGTACTGCCACTGGGGCTGGATGGAAGAAAAGTGGATGAAGCGTATGTAAATGATATCATTGCAACTCTGGGGATTGAAAACCGGATTTATAATCTGCCAAATCAGTTATCCGGAGGACAGCAGCAGAGAGTAGCAATTGCAAGAGCACTGGTGAATCGTCCGGAAATTATATTTGCAGATGAGCCGACAGGAAATCTTGATTCCAAGACCAGTGATGAGGTAATCGCCCTGCTTAAGATGACAGCAAAAAAATATGGACAGACAATTGTAATGATTACCCATGATGACGAAATTGCACAGGTCGCTGATCGTATTCTGGTAATTGAGGATGGACAGGTGGTGGATTTCAGATGAAGACAATAAGCAGGATTGCATATAGCAATGACAAAAAGAACAAGACAAGAAGTATACTGATTATGATGTCCATATGTCTGACTACGATGCTGCTTGTGATTATCAGTACTGTGGGAAATGGAATGATCCGTTTACAGAAAAGTCAGGCGACAGGCTCATATGGAAGCAATTATGGTCTGTTTGTCGCAGCAGATGCCTCGCAGTTAAAGGAAGTAAGCCGCCGTGCAGAAATAGATGCAATAGGAATTATGTGTACAGAAGGCATCATAAAAGGCAATGAAAAAGGCGGGTTTGTCTGCATGGATGAGACTGCAAGAAAAATGCTTCCTTATAATAAAGAATATGAGTTGAAGGAAGGAAAGTATCCGGAAAAAATGCAGGAAATTGCCGCCGGAAGAGCGTTTTTTCGTGCAATGGGATATGATGATGTAAAGGTCGGAGATACGGTTACACTGGATTACCGTGCAGGGATGCGGTCAGAATATAAGCCGGAAGAGTTTGTTGTCAGCGGAATCCTATATGACCGGGATGAGTATACCATCGAGGCATCTTATGTTGCTTTTGGGTCACAGGAGTTTTATGATGAGCACGTCACAGAGAATGACAGACAGTATAATATTTATTTTACTTTAAATGATTCTGCAAATGTATCTATGAATAATATTGAACCGGTTATAAAGCAGATTGCAGCATCTTGTGGAATCGAAGAAAAAAATGTTATAATCAATGATTTCTATCTGCAATGGGTCTTGCAGCCGAGTTATGAAACGATTGCGGTATGTGGAATTCTGATTCTTGCAATTGTACTTTTCTCTGTTGTGGTCATTTATAATATTTTTCAGGTCGGTATTGTCAACAAGATACAGGAGTATGGAAAAATCAAGGCTCTGGGAGCGACAAAAAAGCAGATGAAACAACTGATCTTCAGAGAGGGCATTTTTTTGACATTTTTTTCAATACCGGTTGGATTGCTTCTTGGTTTTCTGATTGCAAAATGCGGTTTTAACTGGCTGGTAGAACAGGGAAACCTTGTATCAACCCAAACTGGTTCTATGGGAGTCCAAAATCAGCAGGTGCCACTGTTTTCCCTGCCTGTTATACTTCTATGTATTTTCGTATCATTTCTTACCGTTGCTTTGGCACTGCGTAAACCAATGAAAATTGTTTCACGGATTTCACCTATCGAAGCAACACGGTATATAGAAAATGCAGAAACACACAAAAAAAGAAAACGAAATGGCAGAAAAAATGTCACCGTGTTTTCTATGGCAATGGCAAATATAACGGGTAATCCAAAAAGAACCATTGGTACCATCCTCACACTGGGGCTTTCCTGCGCATTGTTTGTGATTATCTCTAATTATGTGGGAAATATTGACACGGAGCATGAAGCACGTCGTTACATAAATCATGGACAATTTGAACTGCAGCTTGACTATTCTGCTGAGTATGATGAAAAATATCCGGAGAATAATCTGGATACGATTCTGACGGATGATCCATTGAATGATTCGCTGATTGAAGAAATCAAAAGCATTCCGGGAGTAACAGATGTCATGCCGAGAGAGATTGTCTCTGTAAATCTGAACGGAACAAGATTTCCGGCTACTATTGTGAGTAAAAAGGATTTTGATTTTATGCGCCAAGAAGGGGATATTGGCTCTATGGACTATGATCAGGCGGTAAAGAATGGTGATATTTTCTTTGGCTGGTCAACGTGGATGGAACAAGATGGATATGCTCTGGGTGAATCCATTGCATTTGACTTTGAGAATGGAAGTGGAACCTATACCTATCAGGGAAAGATTGCAGGATCTTTTGTAAGTGCGGACACTTATCTTGTCATTCCGGAAGGTGTATATCGTTCCATGAATCCGAGGGGAACAGCCTATGGCTATCTGTGGGTGGACTGTGATAAAAAAGATGTGGCATCTGTAGAACAAAGTCTGAATACTTTGATTTCTAATACTTCGCATATAAAAATGGATACTTATCATGCGCGGTTACAATCTGCAGAATTCTCAGCTCGCATAATGAAGCTTGGCTGTTATCTGTTTATGGCGGTTGTAGGACTCATCGGTTTTATGAATATGGCAAACACCATGATCATGAATATTACGACAAAAAAGCAGGAATATGGTGTATTACAGGCTGTGGGTATGACAAATAAACAATTAAATTTATGCCTGCAGTTACAGGGACTGATTTTTACGGTTGGCACCATATGCGTAGCTTTGATCATTGGTCTGCCGCTCGGCTATGCACTTTTTTCCTATGCAAAACATAATGGAATATTTGGAATGAATATCTATCATGTTCCAATCGTACCAATTTTTATTATGATTTTTTTGGTCGGCCTATTGCAGATTGTACTTTCCTGCGTTTTAAGTAGTAATCTGAAAAAGGAAACGCTGGTAGAAAGAATAAGGTATCAGGGATAGCAAGTAATATGTAATGAACTAGGTCTTAACGAAGAGGAGAAATAGATAACTTCCAATTTGTATGTATGGTAAATTTAAACTGTATTTTAGCAACATTTCCTACTGGTTAATTAAATTGAATAAAAATTAAACACTGTTCAATTGTGCAATCTATATGAATCTGATATGCTGAGTATACAAAAGCTTTTGAATTTTTTAGGAGATGAAGCAAATGGATATAGGCGTTGTTATAAAAAAATATAGAAAAGAAGCTGGTATGACGCAGGAGGAGATGGCAAACAGATTAGGCGTGACGACACCGGCTGTAAACAAATGGGAGAATAGTAATTCCAAGCCGGATATTGAACTGCTGGCACCAATTGCAAGACTGCTTGATATTTCACTTGATACATTACTTCCTTTTCATGAAAAACTTTCAGATACTGAAATCGAAGAAATTATCAGGAAGATGGACAGGATGTTTTCAGAAGAAGGCTATGAAAAGACTTATGAATGGGCATTGAGACTTATAAAGGAATATCCGAATTGTAACATGCTTATCTGGCAGACTGCGGTAATGCTTGATGCAAGAAGAATAACGGATAAATGCACGAATCAGGAAAAATATGATAAGCAGATTAACGCATGGTATGAGCTGGCACTACATGATGAGAATGAAGAGATACAGCATCATGCAGCAGAAGAGATTATGTTAAAAGAATTGATTTATACTTAAAAAAGAGGGCGGCAGCATTTTGACTGTCGCCCTTTGGTTATTTATGGATATTTCTTTTCTAATTCTCTTCAATTTTTTTGGCTATATCCAATGGTACTTACTACTAATGAAATTCCGAAAATTATTACTGCAACAATAGCGGCAACTATCATATATGAGTAAGCAGAGTTCAACATTGCAGATATTCCCGGTCCATCTTCAAAATATTTTACAAAGTAAAACATGGGGATTACCACAATCAATCCCATAGTTTGTGCAGAACGAAAACCAAAGCAATAAGTTAATGGCAAGCAAATTCCTGTCCATATCAATGGGATAATAAATGCTGCAACAATCGAAAATAGCCAGATAAACTGGCAAAACAGGACCGGACAGCTGATGTAAAACCATCCGGAATATTCACTACTATTGAAAAATGCACCGACAGTAGATTTTTAGGTGTTTTTGGAGAGAAAACAGTAAATGTTCTGAAAGTCAATTTGATGTTGGACGGTATCCTGTAACGAGTGCTCTCAAAAGATGAGCAAAAGATTTCAGACTTCTGCTCATCTTTATACAATCTTAATTTCAAAACAAACTTACTTACGCCCATTTAATACAAATAAAGATAGAGTAAAGGAAATATAAAAAAGAAATTAAAATTATGGGGATATAGTTATGCAACAGACAAACAGATCAAGACATCGACATATGACATCATTTCAAGTGATTAGTTTAGGGTTTTTATCCGTGATTCTCTTAGGCAGCCTGCTTTTGATGCTGCCGGTTGCTACAAAAAGCGGTCAGTGTACCTCCTTTTTGGAGGCTTTGTTTACCGCAACTTCTGCGGTTTGTGTGACGGGACTGGTTATTAATGATACGGCAACCTACTGGTCTTTATATGGACAAGGAATTATTTTACTGCTGATTCAAATCGGAGGTATGGGAATTGTTACGATTGCTATTGCGATTGCTGTTGTATCCGGACGCAAAATCGGGTTGATGCAGCGAAGTACCATGCAGGAGGCAATTTCAGCTCCAACGGTGGGCGGCATTGTACGGAGAACGCAATTTATTATCCGGACTACTATTCTTATCGAAATCATTGGTGCGGCTCTTTTAGCCCCTGTTTTTTGTAGGGACTTTGGGTTTTGGAAAGGAATATGGTATTCGCTGTTCCATTCTATTTCTGCTTTTTGCAATGCAGGATTTGATCTAATCGGTATAAGAACTCCTTTTTCCTCGTTGACCTCTTATTCTGTACAGCCGATTGTAAATCTTGTAATTATGGCGCTGATTGTTGCAGGAGGTATTGGATTCCTTACATGGGAGGATATAAAGAATCATAAATGGCATTTCAAAAAATACCGGATGCAAAGCAAGGTGATTTTTATGGTAACAGGACTATTGATATTCTTACCGGCTCTTTACTTTTTTTATTTTGAATTTTCAAATGTGCCTCTTACGGAAAGAGTATGGGTTTCCTTGTTTCAATCCGTTACACCGAGAACTGCAGGATTTAATACGGCAGATTTGACTTTACTCAGTGAAGTTGGGCAAATGCTTATCATTATTCTGATGCTTATCGGTGGCTCTCCCGGTTCCACTGCAGGTGGTATGAAAACGACAACTCTTGCAGTTCTCGTTTCATCGGCATTATCTGTATTTAGGAAAAAGGAACACACCCATTTTTTCGGCAGACAAATTCCGGATGGCACTATCAGAAATGCAGCTACAATTTTTTTGATGTATATCGTTTTATTTCTTGTCGGAGGAATGGTAATTAGCAGCACAGAAGATATTCCACTTATGACCGCTTTGTTTGAGACGGCGTCGGCAATCGGAACAGTAGGGTTATCGCTGGGAATAACTCCTGAGCTGGGGCTTGTTTCCCATATAATCTTGATTTGCCTGATGTTTTTTGGCAGAGTGGGAGGATTGACCTTGATTTTTGCCACCATTTCTGAAAAAAAGCCTAACGGTTCAAGATATCCTCAGGAAAAAATTACAGTAGGTTAAGGAGAATAAAAAAATGAAATCAATATTACTTATCGGTCTGGGAAGATTCGGACGGCATATTGCTATAAAATTAGATGAATTGCATCATCAGGTGATGGCGGTAGATAAAGAAGATACTCGAGTTGATGCTGTACTTCCCTTTGTAACTAACGCTCAGATTGGGGATGCGACGAATGAAGATTTTTTAAGTTCGCTTGGTGTTGGGAATTTTGATGTTTGTATTGTGGCTATCGGAGATAACTTTCAGAATTCATTGGAAGTAACGTCCCTTTTGAAGGAACTCGGTGCGAGAATGGTGGTGTCTCGTGCCGCTCGTGATGTTCATGCAAAATTTCTTTTACGGAATGGCGCAGATGAAATTGTTTATCCCGAAAGGCAGCTTGCCGATTGGGTTGCGATCCGTTATAGTGCTGATCATATTTTCGATTACATAGAACTAGATGAAGAACATGCAATTTTTGAAATATCTATACCGAGAGAATGGATAGGAAAAACAATCGGTCAGTTGGATATACGAAAAAAATATAACATCAATATTATGGCGCTGAAAACAAATGATATTATGAATTTGAAAATAAGTTCCGATACGCAGTTGTTAAAGGACAGTACCATGCTTGTTCTTGGGGAGACGAAACATATTCAAAAATGTTTTCATATTTAATTTTTGAAAGAAGTTGGTGATATGAAAGACTTTGTTTTACTTATAGTGGTATTAACAGCATTTATTTATGGTTATTTTCTTATGGAAAAGCTGGATAAATTTCTCGAGGAAAATCAATCCCAAAAACTTATTTGTCGAAAAATTGAGTGATTTTTCGGAGCGTTTTCTGCTTTCGGCTACACAGGGTTGTTTCATGAAGGATTTTTAAAAACATAAAAAGATCAGATTTTATCGGGGGTTATGCATGTTATACAAAACATGTGTAACTCTTGATTTTTTGTGCCTGTAGA
>QUJA01000052.1 GCA_003480425.1 Firmicutes bacterium AM31-12AC | reverse complement strand
TCACACTGAAAAAGCCACTGAACTCCGTCCCCATTTGGCAAACTGGACTGGTTAAATTTAACGATTCTGGCTGTTTTTATCAATCCAATCATGTGTTATGATTTGGAAAAATAAAAATACAGAAAGATTTCTGTGAGGAATGGAGAGATTACTTATGAAAAGATTTTCAGCAAAAAAAATTACAATTGCAGCCTTATCAATTGCGCTTGTCTGCATATCAACAGCAATCATTCATATTCCGATTCCGCTTGGTTATATGCATTTAGGAAATATTTGTATTCTTCTGTGTTCGTATTTATTCCCTTGGGATATCGGGCTTTTAGCCGGCGGTGTCGGTTCTGCATTGTCAGATTTATTGACAGGATATCCGCAGTGGGTATTGCCTACTTTGATTATTAAGGGTATTATGGGATATGCAGGTTCAAAAGTTACACATGCAGGGAAAACACCTGCACGTATGCTGTCAGCTAGAACATTTATCGGAGCAGTGGTTTCTATCGTAATTATGATTGCAGGATATACAATTGCCGGTGGAATCATGTATGGAAGTGTTGCGACAGGACTTGCACAGGTACCTGGACTGACAACAGAAGGAATTATTGGAATTATTGGATTCTATGTTCTGGGATTTGTTATGGAAAAGTGCCATGCTTCAAAATTTATCTCAGAAGGAGTATAACAGATGACATCACACAATCATCAAAAGAAAATAGCTGTTATAAATGATATTTCTGGGTTTGGACGCTGCTCAATTGCAGTGTCCCTGCCCATTATTTCAATGTTAAAGGTACAGTGCTGCCCATTGCCAACATCTATTTTTTCTAATCATACGGGTTTTCCATCATTCTTTTTTGAAGATTTTACAAAAAATATGGAGCCTTATATGGAAGAATGGAAAAAGTTGGATTTGAAATTTAATGGAATCAGCACTGGATTTTTGGGTTCAGCGGAACAAATACGAATCGTGCAGGAATTTATTTCTGAATTTAAATCAAAAGATACATTAGTTATTGTAGATCCGGTTATGGGAGATTATGGAAAAACGTATTCAACATATACAGAGGAAATGTGTCAACGTATGAAGCAGTTGGCGTGCAAGGCTGATATTTTAACTCCAAACCTGACAGAAGCATGTATTTTGACGGATACGCCATATAAAGAAGACTGGAAAGTTGCGGAGGTAATTGAATTGGCAGAAAAACTTTCCGAACAAGGGCCGGAAAAAGTTGTTATAACCGGAGTATCTCAGAAGAGTTATATTTGCAATTTCTGCTATGAAAAAGGAACGGAGCCATCTATCGTTAAGACTCAGAAGGTTGGAACACAGCGTTCCGGAACAGGAGATATTTTCTCTGCAATCATTTCAGCAGACGCTGTCAATGGAGTAAATTTTCATGATTCTGTAAAAAGAGCATCTTTATTTATTAAAAAATGTATTTTACGCTCAATAGAACTGGATATTCCTGTAACAGACGGTGTATGCTTTGAAGAGGTACTACACACATTGAACAGAAAAAGATAAAGAAAAGGAGAAAAATACAATGAGAAAATCAATGACAATCTTATATAAAGTGCATAACAACTTGTATGTAAACCTGACAAATCGTTGCTCTTGCGCCTGTACATTTTGTTTGAGACAGACAAGAGATCACATGGAAGAGTCCGATTCACTTTGGCTTGAACATGAACCAACAGTAGAAGAAGTAAAAGAAGAGTTTAAAAAATTCGATATGACAAAGTTTGACGAAGTTGTATTTTGCGGATTTGGAGAGCCTACAGAAAGATTAGATGCGTTGCTTGAAGTTGCAAAATTCGTAAAAGAGACATATCAGAAACCAATTCGTGTGAATACAAACGGACAGGCAAGTCTGATCAATAAACGTGATACAGCACCAGAATTTAAAGGCTTGGTAGATACAATTTCAATCAGCTTAAATACACCAAATGAGCAGAAATACAATGAATTGGTCCGCAGCATTTTTGGAGATAAAGCATATCGTGGAATGCTCGATTTTGTAAAAGAAGTAAAACAGTATGTACCACATGTTGTATTGTCAACAGTCGATACAACATTGACAAAAGAAGAAGAAGCACAGTGTGCGAAGATTTGTGAAAATCTTGGAGTAACATACCGAATCCGACCTTGGGAGGATTAAAAGAAGGAGCCAAAGGGGACGGGGTTAATGGCTTTTTTGCTTGCAAAGCCATTAACCCCGTCCCCTTTGGCTCGCTCTCTAAATCAAATGTGTACTTTCTAATTTCTCCATAAAAGCATCATTTAACTTGATGATCGGATTTCTCAATACCAATCCAAAGAACAAAGAAATAATCAGGAAAATTCCTAAAATTCCCATTTGTATCCAATAAGTTGAACCATACATTCCGGCGACGCATTCGCGCATAGCAGTCATACTGTGTACAAATGGCAGCAATGGATATACAGCCCTAAAGAATGGAGGAGCAGTCTCAATCGGGAAGGTTCCACCGGAACCTGCAACCTGTACTACGAGTAAAATCACGCAGATTGCTTTGCCGATGTCTCCGAATGAGACGGTCAGCGTGTAAATGATATTTACATATACGATACTGCTAAACCATCCTGCAAGTAAAAATAAAAACGGATGCTCACATTGAATCTGTAAATAACACAAATCCCCCATGCAGATTAAGGTGGCTTGTAAAAGTCCTACAATCAGGAAAATCGGATAGCGGCCAAGATAAACCTGATATGGTTTTAGGTTTTTAAGTCCGGCGGTCGAAGAAGCCGAAACGGTTACTTTTAAGATGGCAACCAGTACAATGCCTCCTACCCAGAGGGAGAGGACAGAATAGAATGGTGCCATTGCTGAACCATAATTTGCCACAGGATAAATTTCATGTGTTTTTAATGTAACAGGAGAAGATAAAAAGCTGGCAATTGTTTCACTGTTTCCAGATAAAATCTGCTGTAGTTGTTTGTAATCCCCGCTGCTTTTGATTTTCTTCAACTGGTCAATTGTTGTGTTCATCCTTTTCGATGTCTTGTCGATCAGTGCAGAGGTGTCTGACAATGTAGTCTGAATCTTTGCAAGATCAGAAGAGGCAGAACCTGACAGCTTATGGATATTGTCCGCTGTTGTATCCAATTGTGTAAATAAAGTAGAAATGGTTGAGCTTGTCGTTCCAAGAGAGTCAAACAGAGTATTCAAACTATTTTCCACATTATTTTCGTAGTCATTTTTTATGGAAACAAGGCTGTTGCTGCTTGTTTGGATCAGTTGATCCAGCTCAGCCTTTGCGGCGGCAATGTTAGCCGGCGAATTCTGTATATCCTGTGCAGACTGGTATAACTTGTTCTGCAAATTTTGCTGAGTTGCAACAGCACTGTTCAAACGACGGATAATAGAATCCAGTTCGTCTGCAATACCACTCGGTAGTTCATCAGGAAGCGTATTTCTCAAATCAGAGAATGCCTGGATAAGTGTCTGATACCCATTGATGATCGGAGTAATCTTATCCCCCAGGCCATTTAACGTATTAGCAAGCGTTTCTGCACTTCCCGACTGTGATGCAAACGCATCGTCAATAATGGAAGAGAGCTGCGTGTAAAAGCTCTGGCTTCCGGAAATTGCTGCGTTAATTCCATCGGTTGCGCCACTGATAGATGTTTTTACGTCGGAAAATGAATTTTTCGTATTTTTCAAAGAAGCTAAGCTGCTGTCCGAATGCGTTTTTGACTCAGTTAAAAATTCTGAGGTTGTGTCCAGCATATTCTTGGCAGAACCGGTCAGGTTTGAAAAGGACTGGATTGTACCGGACGCAGCAGTCAAATCATTTGAAATAGCGCTCAGGTTATTTAAAAGGTTATTAAGAATTACATCAGCGCCACTTTCATCTGCCATATCAGATACAGACTGAAGTGCTACAAGTGCAGTTTCGGATATCGTTTCTATAAATACAGAATTAACCTGTTTTGGATTGCACTCGCTCCCTTGTCGGTAATCTTCGGTGCAATCGCATTTTCCTTCGCATTATAATAGTAAGTGATTTTTGGGTTTTCGATATCACTTGAGAAAATGCTCATCATATCTTTACTGAAATTTTCAGGAATGATAACAGCGGCATAGTACTTTCCGGATTTTACACCCTTCGTTGCTTTATCCTTTGTAGTAAACACCCAGTCTAATTGCGTATTTTCACGAAGAGCAGAAAGAACATTGTCACCAATGTTGATATTCAGAGGAATCAAATCCCCTTCATATCCCTCGTCCACGCTTGCAACAGCAACCTTTAAGCTACTTGTATTACCATAAGGGTCCCAGCTTGCAGCAATATTAAACCATGCATAAAGTGGCGGAACAATCGTGATTCCGAGGATGACCAGCAATGCGATTACATTTGTTTTAATCCGCACGATGTCACGTTTAAAAATTTCCAGGATATTTCTCATGATCGTTCATTTCCTTTCTTCAAAAGTTTTAATAATTCATCTTCAGATAACTTGGCAAGTTCTAATTGCTTCTGTGTTTTGTCGTGGATGTATTCCATAATAATCAAGTAAAATGCCAATACAACTACGGAAACAATCCACAAAATTAAAAATACAAGCTTAGATTCCAAACTGAACATCAGAATCAGAAAAACAAAAGCAAGTATAAAAATGCAATTGAATCCACGACGGATTCGTCTCGAATAAGTGCGTTCAAATTTTTCCGCCTTATCGGTCAATTCCTTGCGTGTAACTTCATTGTAGAGCATTGCTTTATAAATCATAGATACTTGCTGAGTGTTTCGTTCTGTACTGGAAGTCTCACACAACATCAAATCTGTAACAGCAAGTCTGCGGTCAAACAGGTAATTTAGGTTCATCAGCAGAGGACGAAGTCCAAGACCGATGAGAAATGCGATTCCAAGGAATACAAGCATGATCAATAAATTTCTACGATAGTTGTGAGCATACATTCCAGCAATAGCTTCACGCATTGCACTGATTCCATACGAAAATGGAAGGAGTGGATGAAGATTCTGGAAGAAAGCTGGCATCATCTCAATTGGATAAGTACCAGATGATCCTGGAATCTGCAAAATAACCAGAAGCACGCACAATGCCTTACCAATGTGTTTAAATGCAAGTGCCATTGCATAAATCAGACTGACATAAACAACGGAGCATACCATTCCGGCAAAAATAAAAGCGGCAGGTTCATTGCATTGGGCTTTAATAAGCCAGATATCACCGGCACATACGATGACACTCTGAATAAGTCCGATGCTCAGAAATAGAAGAAAACGGCCAAAATAACACTGAGTTGCAGTTGCATTTGGAATTTTTTCATCAAAATCTACCTCTTGTTTGAAAATAGAAACCAGAATCAGTCCACCTACCCAAAGAGCCAGATTTGTGTAAAATGGTGTCATGGCAGAACCATAATTCTTTACATCGTAGAGTACTTCTGTATCAACAGTTACCGGTGATGACATAAAAGTTGAAATACCATCTGCATCAATTCCTTTTAGAGAAAGAAACTGCTGATATGCACTGGAGCTTTGCAAAGCTTTTAAATCCGTTGTGAGGCTGGAAAGCTTATCATTTACTGTCTGAAGTGCAGTGCCGGTCGAGTCAAGAACAGAAGCACTGTCTTTTAAGCTGCTGTCGAGTTGTCCAAGGATGGATTTCAACTGAGTAATAGAAGGATAAATCCCATTCATTGTGGCAGAAAGATTTCCACTTAGTGTAGAAAATGTATCTAGCGACTGATTTAAAGTCGGCAGCAATGTCTGATTCAATGAATTCTGGTAATCCCTCAAGGACTGTTTACTCTGCGATACAAGAGTGTTTAATTGTGTACGTGCAGTAGAAGCACCATTTAAAGCAGTTTCTATATTGTCATTTCCGGCTTTTAAAGAGTTGACAAGTTCCTGCAATTTAATATTTTGACTTTCCAAATCAGCAATCTTACTATTTAAAGCTGCGACAAGCTCTTCATTTGAAATATGAGCGGTTATCACTTGTAAATCGTTAATTATTTCCTTATTTAATTCAACCAGATTCTGGGCAGAAGCAAGACTGTTACTTATATTCCCGTTAATCGTCTGCATATCATTTTCAATTGTTCCAAGCTTGTCAGAAGCAGAACCGTAAATATTGCTTAACAATTGGTCTCCATCAGACAAGCTCTGAGAGAATGTCGAAGAAAATGTACCAATTGCACTGCGGCTGGTATTTAATACATCAGACGCACTGGAAAGTGTTTTCGCACCGGATAAAGCGGCTGTATTGACAGAATCCAAAGAGGCTTGCGTGTCTGCGATAATCGAAGAGCTGCTCTTTACAGTTTCCTGAAAATCCTTCAAAGTAGTCTGATAGTCATCCAGATTCTTTTGAATATCAGAAATAGAGCGCAGTGTCTCAGTATTCATATCACTCATATTACCGGAAACTTTAGAGACAGATTTAATAATTAAATTCGAAATTGTTTCAGCGGCAACATTGGAAAAAGTATCGTTGATTTCCTGCTGAATCGTACCGGCTCCGGTGTCTGTGATCTTTGGAGCAATCGCATTTTTCTTCTCATTTACATAATAATCTAAAACCGGGTTCTGAGGTTCGCCACTGATGATACTTAGAAGAGATTCGCTGAAATCTTCAGGAATCACAATAGCAGCGTAATATTTTCCGGACCTTACACCTTCAATAGCAGCATCTTCATCTACGAAAGTCCATCCAAGAGAATTATTTTTTTCTAATTGTTCAATAAGCGAAGAACCTGCATTGAGGGAAATCTTATCGGAGCAAGCTCCGGCATCATTGCTGGCAATTGCTACTTTAATCCCTTTTGTATTGCTGTATGGATCCATGTTAGCGGCAATGTTGAACCAGGCATAAAGCGATGGCAGAATACAGACGCCGATCACAACAAGCATAGCAACTGGATTGCGAAGCAAACGCATGCAGTCACGTTTGAATATTTGAAGTGTTGTCTTCATCCTAAATAAAAATCCTCCTTTAACAACGAGTATGTATAAAATCTCAATTTAACACCAGTATATCAGAAAGTAATAATGATTTCTATAAGCAAAAATGACGAATGGTCATTAATTTTCGAGGAGAATGTTGTAAGGTTGTATAGTATATGAAAAATCTCACATATAGAAGAAAGTAAATGAGAAAAGTTATCATTGAATAGAATTGACAAGGAGAGAAAGTTAGAATATACTAACCGTGTAGTTAGAAAGAGCTAACAAATGATAATTGAAGGTAACACGAAAATAGAGAATGCAAGATTTTAACAATCAGAAACAGGAGGAAAAATGAGCATAGTAATTGTCGGAGGGCACGACAGAATGGTAGCCCAGTATAAGAAAATATGTAAATCCTACAAATGCAAGGTAAAAGTATTTACACACATGAAGGCGGATTTTGATAAACAGATTGGATGTCCAGATCTTCTCGTATTATTTACAAACACAGTGTCACATAAGATGGTAAAAACAGCTTTGGATGAAATTGACAGTTCAAAAACAGATGTTGTGCGTTCTCACACAAGCAGTCAGAATGCATTGACAGAAATTTTGAAATCTTGCTGTGCATAAATAATGAAGTGAAAGGATTGCAGATATGAAGAAACGTAATATGGGAAACACTGCAGAAGGGCTGGAGCAGTGTTTGATCATGCATTGTGCCCCTACACTGGCATCTCTTAAAACCGCAAATTTATTTACATGCAAATATACATGTATACAATCACTTGAAATGAGTATAATGTATTGGGAAAAAGAGATGAAAGAAAAAGGATTAAGTCTGTTTATATTACAAAAACAAGAAAACAGGGCGTTGATTTATGTCTGCCGCATGAAAAAGTTGCAACAAGATCTGGAAAAACCAGGAGTGATGAACTTGCTTCGAAAATATGGATATCAGGATACGGATCCGCATCATGCTATTTCTCATTTGATTGAACGTTTAGAAGAAAACGGAACATTCCCACATGAAATCGGATTATTCCTGGGATATCCATTGGATGATGTGATCGGCTTTATTGTTAATAAAGGAAAGAATTGTCATTGCATTGGATGCTGGAAGGTTTATTGCAATAAAGAAGAAGCAGAAAGAACATTTTGCAAATATAAAAAATGTACAGATGTATATAACCGGCTTTGGAGAAATGGAAGAAGCATACAGAAGCTCACAGTGGCTTAAAAAATCACTTGATATAAATGAAAATGGAGGAAATAAGAAATGAGTAAAACAGCAGTCGTATTTTGGAGTGGAACAGGAAATACAGAGGAAATGGCAAATGCAGTTCTGGAAGGAATGAAAGAAAATGGAGCAGATGCTTCTATCTATTCAGCAGATGCATTTCAGGCAGGAGATGTAGAGGGTTACGATGCAATTGCCTTTGGATGCCCGGCAATGGGTGCAGAAGTTTTGGAGGAAGATGAATTCCAGCCACTGTTTGACGAGTGCAAATTGGCACTGGCAGGAAAGAAGGTTGCATTGTTCGGTTCTTATGGATGGGGCGATGGAGAATGGATGAGAAACTGGGAAGATGATTGTAAAGAAGCAGGAATAGAACTTGCCTGCGACAGTGTTGTATGCAATGATGCACCTGATGAGGATGCAATTACAGCTTGCAAGGAGTTGGGAGCGGCACTTGCATAAGCGCAAAAAATGAATTTACTATTATAAATGATAGCGAATCTCATTTGCAAGCGTCTTATTGGATAAAATTTCTCAATAAGATAGAATTGGCTTGAAACAAGAAAAATAATGGATATATAATTTGTCCATAAAAAACAGAGGAGGAATTTTATCATGTCAAATTATTTGAAATGTTTAAAGAAAGTAAATGGTAAATCAACAGGAATTTTTGCAGCAGGTGTGTTATTCGGAACAGCAGGTATCAAGGTACTTGCAAGTAAGGATGCGAAAAAGCTTTACACAAACTGTACAGCAGCGATTCTTCGTGCAAAGTCTTGTGTGATGAAAACAGCCACAACAATTCAGGAAAATGCAGAAGACATTTATGCAGAAGCACAGCAGATCAATGAAGAACGTGCAGCAGCAGAAGAAGTTGTGACAGATGTAGAAGAGGCAGATGCCAACGAAACAGATGTTGAAGAAAGCTTTAAAGAAACAGAAACCGAAGAAGCATAATAAATATAAGCTATAAAGCAAACAAAAACCAGAACACCTGCAGTTTTATCTGCAGGTGTTTTCGGAAAGAAGGATTTACATGAAGTTTAAAATTAAACATGATATACAAGGAAGATTACGTGTGCAGTTTGTTCAGAGTCGAATGACCTTTGAGCAGGCAGACGAAATACAATATTATATGGAACAAAATATGCAGATTACATCTGTGAAAGTGCAGGAACGTACGCAATGTGTAACAATTTGCTATAAAGGAGACAGAGAAAGCGTAATTGAAAGCCTGAAAGCATTTCACTATGGAGAGGTGACACTTCCGGAAACCTATCTGAAAAATTCAGGACGAGAATTGAACAGCGAGTACTGGGAGAAACTGGTTACTTCGGTAGTGCTTCATTATGGAAATAAACTATTTCTGCCGCTTCCGGTTCGTGCAGTGCTTACAACTGCAAAATCAGTGAAATACATATGGCATGGAATCTGTACACTTGCAAAAGGTAAAATTGAAGTTCCGGTGTTAGATGCAACATCTATCGGAGTTTCTATTTTCAGACAAGATTTCGGCACTGCAGGTTCCATTATGTTCTTGCTTGGAATTGGTGAAATACTGGAAGAGTGGACACATAAAAAATCAGTCGACGATCTTGCACGCAGCATGTCTTTACATATCAGTAAAGTATGGCTTGTAACTGAAGACCAGGAAGTGCTTGTTTCAACTTCGGATATCAAAGCAGGAGATTTGGTAAGAGTACATATGGGAAATGTAATTCCTTTTGATGGAACAATCGTTTCCGGAGAAGGAATGGTAAATCAGGCTTCCATGACAGGAGAATCCGTTCCGGTTGCGAAGACGACGGATGCAAGTGTCTTTGCAGGAACCGTATTGGAAGAAGGAGAACTTACGATCCGAGTAAAACAAAGCAATGGAAACAGCAAATTTGACCAGATTGTTTCCATGATTGAAGAGTCAGAAAAGCTGAAATCTTCTCTGGAAGGAAAAGCAGAGCATCTTGCAGACAAGCTTGTCCCATATACACTTCTTGGAACAGGAATTACGTATTTGTGTACGAAAAATGTAACAAAGGCATTATCTGTATTGATGGTAGATTTTTCGTGCGCATTGAAACTTGCAATGCCGATTTCCGTATTGTCAGCGATTAAAGAAGCAAGTACCTACAATATTACTGTAAAAGGTGGAAAATATCTTGAGGCAATGTCAGAAGCAGATACGATTGTATTTGATAAAACAGGAACATTGACAAAAGCACAGCCTACAGTAGTAGATGTCGTATCATTTAATGATATGGGCAGTGATGAACTTCTAAGAATTGCAGCATGTCTGGAGGAACATTTCCCACATTCCATGGCGAAAGCAGTTGTAACAGCGGCAAAAGAGAAAAATCTGGTACATGAAGAGCTACATTCCAAAGTAGAATATGTTGTTGCTCATGGTATTTCGTCGACAATTGAAGGGAAATCCGTTATCATCGGAAGCTCACATTTTGTGTTTGAAGATGAAAAATGTACCATTCCGGAAGGAAAAGAGAAGCTCTATGAACAGCTCCCAGGAGAATGCTCACACTTATATATGGCAATTAACCGTAAACTGGCCGCAGTTGTCTGTGTCGAAGACCCACTTCGTGAAGAGGCACAAAGAGTGATTGCCGAACTTAAGAGTAAGGGAATCAAGGTCGTTATGATGACAGGTGACAGTGACCGCACAGCGAAAGTGATTGCTTCAAAAGTAGGTGTGGATGAGTATTTCTCAGAGGTGTTGCCGGAGGATAAGGCAAGTTTTATAGAGAAAGAAAAGGCTGACGGAAGAAAAGTCATTATGATCGGTGACGGAATCAATGATTCACCGGCACTATCAGCTTCCGATATTGGAATTGCAATCAGTGACGGAGCAGAGATCGCGAGAGAAATTGCAGATGTTACGATTGGCGCAGATAATCTGGAAGAAATTGTTGTTCTGAAAAATCTAAGCGACAGACTGATGGAGCGAATCCATAATAATTACCGTTCCATTGTCGGAATCAATGCTTGCCTGATAGCGGGTGGAGTTATGGGAATCTTCCCACCTACAACGTCTGCATTATTGCACAATACATCGACCTTATTGATCAGTTTGCAAAGTATGAAAGATTTGCTGGATAAATAGGAAAGAGAGGAACATCTATGTATCTGGAACTGAATCAAGTAAAAAAATCATTTGGAAGCGGAGAAAACAAAACGGAAGTACTCAAAGGTATTTCGTGTGGGATTAAGAAAGGGGATATCTGTGTTTTACTTGGCCCGTCAGGGTCAGGAAAATCCACCCTGTTAAATATCATCGGTGGCATTGAAAATATCGATAGCGGCTCGATTCGAATCGGCGATGAACAGATGGAGAGTATGAATGAAAAGCAGTTGGCCCAGTATCGTCGAAAACATTTGGGCTATGTATTTCAGGCGTACAATCTGATTCCGAATCTGACCGTAAAGGAAAATATTGAGGTTGGCGCATATTTATCCAAAAATCCGCTGGAGCTAGATGGTTTGCTGAAAACACTGGGGCTATGGGAACATAAAGACAAAATTCCAAATCAGCTTTCAGGAGGACAGCAGCAGAGAACCGCAATTGGACGGGCTTTGATTAAGAATCCGGATATTTTGCTCTGCGATGAGCCAACAGGAGCATTGGATTATCAGACCTCTAAAGAAATTTTACAATTGATTGAAGATGTGAATCAAAAATTCGGAAATACGGTTATTCTTGTGACACACAATGATGCGATTCAGGGAATGGCAGATCAGGTCATCAAATTGCGTGACGGACAGATTCGCAAATGCATTTACAATGGACAGAAACAAGCTGTGGCAGAGTTGGAATGGTAAGGGGGTGCTCGTATGAAAAATCCATTATCAAAACGATATCTGCGTGAGCTGAAGTCTGAATGGGGAAAATATCTGGCCCTCTTTTTGTTCTTTACGATCATCATAGGATTTTGTTCCGGTTTTCTTGTGGCAGACGGAAGCTGCAAATCAGCCTATGATAACAGCTTTGAAAAATATAATGTCGAGAATGGACATTTTGTATTAACCGATTCCATTTCAGATGAATTAAAAGAGAAATTGGAAGAAAAAGAAGATATTACGATTTATCCGATGTTCTATAAAGATAAAGAAATCGCAAAAGAACATACAATCCGACTGTATAAGATGCGTGATGATGTAAATAAGGCGGACTTGATGGATGGAGAGTATCCCAAAGCGGATGATGAAATCGTGATTGACCGCTTGTATGCCGAAAATAATGAGATTGCCATCGGCGACACCATGCAAATCGAAGGCAAAAAATACAAGGTGACAGGTGTGGTCGCATTATCAGATTACAGTGCATTATTTAAAAATAATACCGATATGATGTTTGATGCGAATAAATTTACAGTTGCACTTGTAACGAAACATGCGTTTGATAAACTTGGAGATGCCGGTCTTAAGAAATGCTATGCGTGGGTAAATGATGACGTAGCTTTATCTGACAAAGAGCAGGAGGATAAGGCAAATGATATCAAGGATATCATAAAGAAAAAAGCTGTCATGACAGATTTTGTTGCCCGTCAGGACAATCAGGCAATCACCTTCACAGGAGACGATATGGGCGGAGACCAGGTAATGGTACAGTGGCTGCTTTATATCGTAATCGTTATTCTGGCATTTATATTTGCGATTACGGCGAGAAGTACGATTGAGCAGGAATCTTCCGTAGTCGGAACCTTATTGGCGTCCGGTTATACGAGAGGCGAATTGGTGCGGCATTATATGACGCTGCCGGTGGTTGTTATGCTGGTCGCATCTGTTGTAGGAAATGTACTCGGGTATACATGGATGAAATATGTTGTGGCAGGGATGTATTACCATAGTTATTCGCTTCCGACATACACGACAATCTGGAATGCAGATGCTTTTATAGAAACGACAGTCATACCATTTGTGTTACTTCTGGTTGTAAATTTCCTTGTAATCATGTCCATGATGACTTTGCCGCCATTACAATTTTTAAGACATGAGCTTAAGAGAAACAAGAAAAGAAGAGCAATCGGCCTTCCAAACTGGAAATTTATTACCAGATTCCGCATCCGTGTGATTCTGCAAAATAAAGCGGCTTATCTGACGTTGTTTGCGGGTATTTTCTTTGCAAGTGTTCTGATGTTGTTTGGAATGATGTTATCACCATTGTTGACTCATTTTAAAGCAGAAGTACTCGATTCAAAAATTGCGAATTATCAGTATATTTTGAAAATGCCTTTGGAAACGGAGACATCAGGTGCTGAAAAATATGCAGTATCAGAGCTGAAAAACACTAGTGACGAAGAGATTACGGTTTATGGAATCGAGGATCATTCAAAATATTTGAAGAATTTGGATCTGAAAGATGGAGAAGTCGTACTGTCAGACGGATATATGGAGAAATATGGTATCCAGATCGGAGATGAGATTAATCTCCATGAAGAATACGGAGATAATAAATATACATTTAAGGTGAGCGGAAGTTATCATTATCCGGCTACGATGTGTATATTTTTATCAAAATCCACATTTTGCGATATATTTGACAAAGACCCGGATTATTTTAGCGGATATTTTACAGATAAAAAAATAGAAGATATCGAGGATACAATGATTGCATCTACGATTACGGAACATGATCTGACAGTTATGGCAGATCAGCTTGAAGACTCTATGGGACAGACCTTTTATATGATGAATGGATTTGCTTTGATGATTTATATCATCGTAATTTATTTGCTTGCAAAAACGATTATCGAGAAAAATGAAGCGTCAATTTCAATGCTTAAAATTCTTGGGTACTCCGACAGAGAGGCCGGAAATTTATACAGCCTTGCAACGGGCGTTGTTGTGGCGATTTCTTTGATAATCGCGATACCACTCAGTGATAAAGCGATAAAAGTAATCTATTATCTTATGATGAAAGATTATTCAGGATGGTTGACGTATTATATAGCTCCTTGGATTTATCCGACAATGTTTGTGTTGGGAATGCTTTGTTATCTGGTTGTATATATAATCCAGTCGAAAAAAATCCGAAGAATCCCATTATCACAGGCATTAAAAAACGTTGAGTGATATTCTTATAAATAGTTATAAGAAAATGTAACAGTCGGATTCATTGACATGCAAGTATAAATGGTGGTAGGTTATCTGTAGCGAAAGAATGGGAAATGCAGCTTGAGGTAAGACTAGATTATAATTCCTGTTTGTATCGCTATAATAAAAGCTATGATGAATAAATACGAGGTGCAAAAGATGCAGGAATTAAAACCAATTAAAGAAGGAAAAGTACGTGAGATTTATGATAATGGTGACAGCCTGATCATGGTTGCAACAGATCGAATCAGCTGTTTTGACGTGATTCTGAATAATGAAGTGACAAAAAAAGGAACTGTATTGACTCAGATGTCAAAATTCTGGTTTGATCTTACAGAAGACATTCTTCCAAACCACATGATTTCTGTAGACGTGAAAGATATGCCGGAATATTTCCAGCAGCCAAAATTCGATGGCAACAGCATGATGTGCCGCAAGTTGGAGATGCTCCCAATCGAGTGCATCGTTCGTGGATATATTACAGGAAGCGGATGGGAAAGCTATAAAGAGAACGGAACTGTTTGCGGAATCAAGCTTCCGGAAGGATTGAAAGAATCTGACAAATTACCTGAGCCAATCTATACACCATCAACAAAAGCAGAGATTGGTGACCATGACGAAAACATTTCCTATGAGCAGAGTATAGAACATCTGGAAAAATATTTCCCAGGACAGGGAAAAGAATACGCAGAAAAATTGCGTGACTGTACAATCGCATTATATAAAAAATGTGCAGAGTACGCATTGAGCAAAGGAATTATCATTGCAGACACAAAATTTGAGTTTGGTCTGGATGAAAATGGTAATCTTGTAATCGGTGATGAGATGCTCACACCAGACAGTTCTCGTTTCTGGCCGGCTGAAGGATACGAACCGGGACATGGACAGCCATCCTTTGACAAACAGTTTGCTCGCGACTGGCTGAAAGCAAATCCGGATAATGACTGGACACTTCCACAGGACATAGTGGATAAAACAATCAACAAGTATCTTCAGGCATATGAGATGCTGACAGGTGAAAAACTGAAATAAGATTAAATTGCTAACTACATAAAAAATTGAAAATATAATATCATGTCTAGGATGGACGCCCTAATCGATACCTAGACAAAAAATGAATCACGAAAGTGGTTCATTTTTTTGTGGTGGGTGGGACCAATGGGGACGGGGTTAGTGGACCAAAGGGGACGGGGTTAGTGGCTTTTTGTTTGCAAAAAGCC
>QUJA01000051.1 GCA_003480425.1 Firmicutes bacterium AM31-12AC | reverse complement strand
AAGCCACTAACCCCGTCCCCTTTGGTCCACTAACCCCGTCCCCCATTGGTCCCCCCTTTTTTCCTTAATGAGAAAAAATTATCAATAAAGGTATTGACATCTAATAAGAATTAGCATAAACTAACGTATGAAAAATGAAAATGATTATCAATAAAAACTAAGGAAGGGATGAACATGATGCCGTTAACAATGGTAAATCCGGGAGAAGAAAACATTATTAAGCGTATAGGTGGAAAAGAAGATACAAGAAGATTTCTAGAGAACCTGGGCTTTGTCGTAGGAGGAGCCGTAACGGTAGTCTCTGATATCGGAGGAAATCTGATTGTGAATGTGAAAGAATCACGTGTAGCAATCGGAAAAGATATGGCAAATAAAATCATGGTATAGAAAGCGTAGAAGAAAGGATGAACAGCATGAAAACATTGAGAGAGGTATCGGTAGGTCAGACAGTGAAAGTTACAAAACTTACCGGAGAGGGACCTGTTAAGAGAAGAATCATGGATATGGGAATTACAAAAGGTGTTGAAATTTTTGTAAGAAAAGTAGCACCGCTTGGTGATCCTATTGAAGTAACAGTTAGAGGATATGAATTATCACTTCGTAAAGCAGATGCCGAGATGATTCTTGTTGAGTAATCAATAGTGATATAAATTTTAGAAGAGAGTGAAGGAGAAGCATTATGTCAGTAAAAATTGCACTAGCAGGTAATCCGAACTGTGGAAAAACAACACTGTTCAATGCACTGACAGGTTCCAATCAATTTGTTGGTAACTGGCCAGGTGTAACTGTAGAGAAAAAAGAAGGAAAACTAAAAGGGCACAAAGATGTTATAATCATGGATTTGCCGGGAATTTATTCCCTTTCACCATACACCTTGGAAGAGGTCGTTGCAAGAAACTATCTGATCGGCGAAAGACCAGATGCAATCATCAATATTATCGATGGAACAAACATTGAACGTAACTTGTACTTATCAACACAGATCATGGAGCTTGGCATTCCAGTAATCATGGCTGTAAACATGATTGATATCCTGGAAAAGACCGGTGATAAAATCCATCTGGACAAATTGAGTAAAAAACTTGGCTGTGAAGTTGTTGCGATTTCCGCATTGAAAGGAACAGGAATCAAAGAAGCAGCAAACAAAGCAGTGAAACTGGCTCAGAAAAAACAGACAGCAGAGACTGTTCATGAATTTTCAAAAGATGCAGAAGCAATCATTGATAAAGTTGAATATAAATTAACTGGTAGCGTGCCGGAAGAACAGAAAAGATTTTTCGCAATTAAGCTTCTGGAAAAAGATGATAAAATCAAAGACCAGATGAAAGCTACAATAGATGTTTCAGCAGAAATCAAAGAAATGGAAGATAAATTTGATGATGATACAGAAAGTATTATCACAAATGAGCGTTATGTATACATTTCCTCAATTATCGGGGATTGTCTTACAAAATCAAAAGCAAAAGGTGAGCTGACAACATCAGATAAGATTGACCGAATCGTAACAAACCGTTGGCTGGCACTTCCAATCTTTGCTGTTATTATGTGGATTGTATATTACATTTCCGTAACAACAGTAGGAGCTTTCGTAACAGACTGGACAAATGATGTGCTCTTTGGAGAAATTATTCCACCGGCGATTGAAAAGCTTCTTGTGTCTGTTCATTGCGCAGCATGGCTGCAGGGATTGATCCTTGATGGTATCGTAGCCGGTGTCGGAGCAGTTCTTGGTTTCGTACCACAGATGCTTGTACTTTTCATTTTCCTCGCATTTTTGGAATCATGCGGATACATGGCTCGTGTAGCATTTATCATGGATAGAATTTTCCGTAAATTCGGTCTTTCAGGAAAATCATTTATCCCAATGCTGATCGGTACAGGTTGTGGAGTGCCTGGAGTTATGGCATCTCGTACAATTGAAAATGACCGTGACCGTAAAATGACAATTATGACAACAACATTTATCCCATGTGGAGCAAAACTTCCAATCATCGCATTGATTGCAGGTGCATTGTTTGACGGAGCTTCATGGGTAGCACCAAGTGCATATTTCGTAGGAATCGCAGCAATCATTTGCTCAGGAATCATTTTAAAGAAAACAAAAATGTTCGCCGGAGATCCGGCACCATTCGTTATGGAGCTTCCGGCATACCATATGCCAACAGTAGGAAACGTACTTCGAAGCATGTGGGAAAGAGGATGGTCATTTATCAAAAAAGCCGGAACAATCATCACATTGTCAACAATCCTGCTTTGGTTCTTAATGAGCTTTGGCTGGGTAGATGGTTCATTTGGAATGCTTGAAGCAGAACAGCTTAACGACAGTATCCTCGCTTCCATCGGAAACGTAATCGCACCACTGTTTGCACCTCTTGGATGGGGAGACTGGAAGATGGCAGTTGCAGCCGTTACAGGACTTATCGCAAAAGAAAACGTAGTAGGTACATTCGGTATCCTCTTCGGATTCGCAGAAGTTGCAGAAAACGGAACAGAAATCTGGGGACAGCTCGCAGGAAGTATGACAGCAGTTGCAGCATACTCATTCCTTGTATTCAACCTCTTATGCGCACCTTGCTTCGCAGCAATGGGAGCAATTAAACGTGAAATGAATAATGCAAAATGGTTCTGGTTTGCAATCGGATATCAGACATTGCTCGCATACGTAGTATCACTTTGCATTTACCAGATTGGTACACTCATCACAGTCGGTACTTTCGGTGTAGGAACAGTTGTAGCATTCATTCTCATTATAGGATTCCTTTACCTCCTGTTCAGACCTTACAAAGAAAGCAAGACATTAAAAGTAAGTGCAGGAACCATTTAGGGACGGGGTTTAGTGGCTCTCGGGTGGCCATTGGGGACGGAGTTTTCCGGCTCTTTGGTGGCCATTGGGTGGCTCTTTAGGACGGAGTGGCTTCTTGAAATTTAGTGGCTCTTCAGAGTTTTAAACATGCCAAATAGACACGAAACTAATAAGAAAACAAATATGCAAATAAAAAAAGAAGGGATTGTCAGATATGGATAGAGAAGAAATAATTCAGCAGTTGAGAGCACATGGATGCCGTATAACAAAACAGAGACTGGCAATTCTTGATACTATCTTGGAGGGCGACTGCTCTTCATGCAAGGAAATCCATTACAAAGCTTCTAAATTAGATCCAGGAATCGGAATGGCAACAGTTTATCGAATGGTAAACTCATTAGAAGAGATTGGTGCAATCACGAGGAAAAACATTTATCTGGTAGGAGCGACCAATTAGGGACGGAGTTTAGTGGCTCGTCAGGACCAATTAGGGACGGAGTTTAATGGCACATAACATAACATTTCCATAGAATAAAAGAAAAAAGAGAAAGATTTTACAGAAGCGGTTGTAAAATCTTTCTCTTTATGATATTTTATATCTACTTAAGAAAAGTCTTCCGAGTTAAAATCATAGATTATTCTAAAATCAAAAGTCAAATTTTTATTCAAAACGATTCTATTAACAAAAATCAAAAAATTCCAAAAAGTAGAACAATATAATAAAGAAAGGAAAACTTATGCCGAGAAAACCAAGAGAAAAAAGTAGATTTGGCATTTATCACGTCATTTTGCGAGGTGTCAACAAGCAAATCATTTTTGAAGAAAATGAGGATTATTTGCAATTTATCCGTATATTAAAAAAATACAAAGAAGTATGTGAATTCAAATTGTATGCATATTGTTTGATGGACAATCATGTTCACTTATTAATGGAACAAACAACCACCGAATTAGAAACAATCATGAAAAGGATAGAGGTGAAATTTGTTAAATGGTACAATCGAAAATATAAACGCATCGGATATTTGTTTCAAGACAGGTATAAAAGCGAACCGATAAACGATGAAGGATATTTTCGGACTGTATTCCGCTATATTCATCAAAATCCGCTTCACGCGGGACTGGAAACTGCTGTCGGAACTTATAGGTGGAGCAGTTATTACGATTATGCAATCTCACAATCTTCGTTTGTAGATATAGACAAAGCGATAAATTTATTTCAAAGTAATGAAAAATGCATAGAATATTTACAATATATTTCTGATGAAAAATGCATGGAATATAATTCTTTATCACGGCTTTCTGACACGGAAGCATTGAAAATAATTCATAAGAAAACGTCTTGCGAATCCGCATCTGATTTTCAACATCTTGATCGAACCCTGCGAAATCAATACTTACAAAAGTTACATTATTCAGGCATTTCCATACGTCAGCTCAGTCGTTTGACGGGAATTTCCAGAACTGCAATAAATAATGCAATACGAGAAAAAGCCCATCCCTAACGGCCCCCCAAAAAAAAAGCCAGAAACCCCGTCCCCACTGGCACCCCCCCCAGGAGAGTATAAAATGAGCAGTATAATAAATGTAATATATGTAATAATCCTAGTATGCGTAGCCTGGCAGGATTATAAAACCCGATAATCCACAACAAATTTCATATCATTATCTTTTCCCTTGCATTTGTGCAAATGCTTCTCATACCAGAATACAGAATGCTGGATAGATTAATCGGCATGTTGGTTGTGTCTGCTCCAATGCTATTGCTGACCTTACTGATTCCAGGGGGCTTCGGCGGCGGAGACATCAAACTAATGGCCGCATCAGGTTTCTTTTTAGGGATGAGACTAATTCTATGTGCAATGATCCTGGCAATCATAGCAGGAAGCGTTTACGGGATTATTATGCTAAAAAACAGAAAACGAGATAGGAAAGATCAGTTCGCTTTCGGACCATTCCTAGCAATAGGGCTGTCGATAGCTGCTTTTTGGGGAAATGAGATTGTTTCGTGGTATTTAAAAATCCAGCATTGAACATAACAAAATATTTGTGTTACAGTATAGAAAAGATATGGTTGGTAAATACCATCAAAAATAATCAGAAAGAGGCGGTATATATATGGAAGAAACAGAAAAGGAATTTTTAAAGAAATACGACGCATCGAAGTATCAAAAACCTTCAGTGGCAGCAGATATCGTAATTTTTTCAACATGCAATATGGAAAATGTTGACTCAGGAGAATTAAAACTTTTGCTGGTTAAGAGAGGAAAACATCCTTATAAAAATGCATTTGCTCTTCCGGGAGGTTTTGTCGGCATCGATGAAACAATCGAGGAGGCCGCGCGGAGAGAATTACTGGAAGAGACAGGCGTGGATTGCGAATTCTTAGAGCAGCTTCGAACTACAAGCACAGTCGACAGAGACCCTCGTTACCGAGTAATATCCGCAAGCTATATAGCACTGATAGATGCAGAAAAATATACCATCAAAGCAGGAGATGATGCCAGTGATGCAAAATGGTTTGCAGTATCGATGAAGCAGAATGAAAACAAAAACTGGGTGCTGAAATTACAGTCAGACAAAGAAGAACTAAGAGCGGTTCTTCACGAAGAAAAGAAAAAATGGATTCCAGAGTCAGAACTGAGAATTCTGGAAAATGACGGACTGGCGTTTGACCATGCACTGATTATCGGATATGCAATATGGAAGCTTAAAAGCTGGAAAAAGATGTAAAAAATAGTGAATACTCTGTGAACAAATGATAGACTTCTCACAATTCATATGGTAAGATACTAAATGAAAAAATATAATTCAAGACAGAACCAGAGGAGACAAAACACAGAATGGGAACATTAGATATCAAGCGCGGGACGAAGATGCAGCTTGCAAAAGATGCAGCAGTAGGCCAGGAGCCGGTATTCAATATGCTAAGTACATTTAATAAAGAACTCGACGAATCAGCATTTCTTGTATCGATTCCAATGTTAGATGGAAAGCCACTACAGGCAGATGAAAGTCAAAAATTCTTATTCCGCTACGAAGAAGGAGAAGAAACCCGCATCATTGCAGGTTACGTTGACGATGTAATAAAAGAAGGAATCCGTCGTTATTGGAAGATTCGAAGAGTAACTGAAAACCGACAATTCGTAAAACGTATCGACGTTCGTATGAAAGTTGAGCTTCCGGTCAAATTTATGCAAGACACCTGGGAATTAAACTCACAAGGAGAGATAGAACAAGAATCCGGCGAGACGATGGATATTTCAAACAATGGTCTTGCGGTCTATATGAATCGCTGGTTTGAAGTCGGAGAAACCTGTATTTTTACACTTCCTCGTTTGGGAAATGCTTCCGAAGGGATGCCATCAAGAGAAGTCGTTGGCGTTATCTGCTGGGAGAGAGAGATGCCAAAAGGCGGACCATTCCGCTTTGTTACAGGTATTCAGTTAAGATTTGCAAATACAGATGAAAAAGTAAAAATGCAAGAATATGTAGCTTATGTAAAGAAAAGATATAAGCTGTGAGTAGCGTAGAATGAAGTGGAAAAAAGATAAAAATGACAATACCGATAATATCGAAAAGATAGAAAAGAAAAACAAAAAACAAAAGAACAAGAAAAAAAGAAAAAAAGCAAACGATCAGATTGTCCGTATTCAAGAATTAGAAGAAATGCTGGAAAAATCAGGAGAAGACATTGATCCGGAAACAATCGTCAGCATGTACGTGCCACACAGAAAACCAAAGAGAATCGGCGCCGCACTTCTGAGAATGGACAAGCTCAACTTAGTATTGATAGGAATGCTACTCATAGTAGCTGTCCTGTTCATCATTGCATTTTCACAGGAAAAGATGGGAAACTTCACCATCAACTTGAACCGTTTGGAATTATATCGAAGAGGAATCAGCATTTCCGAGACCGGAGAATTCAACGATGCAACCGCAAGACTTACAGCCAGTTCAGTAAAAGATGCAACAAATATTTCGATAGACGATATTCCAGACAACTTAGATGGAGAATCCGGCAGCCATAACGGAAAAAACTACATGGCTTATACATATTATGTAAGAAATGCAGGAAAAGAAGATTTAGGATACATCGCAAAAATCACACTGGATTCATGTGCAAAAGGCGCTGAAGAAGCAGTGCGCGTTGCAGTGTGGAGAAATGGAAAGCGCGTCGTATATGCTGAACCTGCAAAAGATGGTTCAGCAGAAAAGGTTGCGTGAACTTCAAATCAGAGGATGTTGTCTGCAGCTATCATGAAGAAAATTTTCTGGTAGGAAATGTAGACAGATACACAATTGTTATCTGGATGGAAGGTGATGATCCCGAATGTGTAGATTCCATTATTGGTGGAAGCGTGCAATTTAGCATGCATATAGATTCAGATACAGACGACAACACAAGTCTGGTATGGAAATTTGTAAAAGACATTAAAGATACATTGAGCGGAGACAAGCCAATCAATGCAGCAGGAAATGAAGCTCCGAACGACAGTTACTATTCAGATCGCGACATCACTTGGGAAAATCGGAGAAACAAATGATAACTTAGGTATAAACAGTACCACAACAACTGCTTATATATATAAAATTCATAACATGACGAAAAGTGCAACAGAATAAAAAGGATGAGATACATACCTGTTATGAGATGGAATCCTCACCGGTAAAGGTGACGGAGAAACTCTTTCCACCGGGCCCGGTGAGAGTACGATTTGATAACAGGAGAGTAGAAAATTATGGATGATACAAAAGCTATTTTAGAAAAAATGCGGATGGTGATATATGAAATCCAATATCTCTATGAGAGATGATGTTCTGTTGTAAAATACGAATGGGAGGAAAAATATGAATGAATCAAAAAATGTAAAAGCGCTGAAGAAACAGCTCGCTGCAGCCATTGCCATGGTATGCGTTGCCGCTGTAGCGCTGGGATCAAGTACATATGCTTGGTTTGCTGTAAATAACAAGGTAACTGCAGAAAAGATGTCTGTTATTGCAAGCTCAGAAGTAGAATTCTTGGAAATCCAGAATAAAGGAACAAACTTTACCGGTGGAACAATTTCTGTTGATGCAACAAAAGCTGGTAATACAACTAACCTTAATCTCAAACCTGTAACACCTTTTACAGTTGCTGATTTAACAGCCGCAGGTTCTGAGAATACTAATCAAATTGCAAAGAGCAGTAGCAATTCAGATGATGGATATGGTGATGGCTTTATCTGGACATGGACGACAGCCGGAACAGGTATAGCATCCACTAAGGGCACTACCGCAACTTGGACCCGTGCAGATTTCTCTGGAAATGACAAGTATTATCTGCTGAACAACTTTAAATTTAGAACCACCGTTGAGAATGTAACTACAGATAAGCTGTATGCAGATACTGTAAATGTTGCTGGTCTTGATTCGAATGCTTTAGACGAAGCAGTTCGAATTCTGGTAGTCGGCAGCAATGGTATGCAGATTTATGACGTTGGAACATCTACTTGGACATATTATAATGCTGATGGTGCAAAAGTTGAAAAAACTGCATTTACTGGTCTGATTGATACAGTTAATTATCAGGAAACTACTGGTGAAGATCAGGCAGTACAGGTATTCACATATTATGAAGGCGATGATGCACAGCTGTATACTGCCAATATTAACTCTATGAAGGGTGTGACCGTTGGAATCACATTCTCTGTAGATACAAATGGCTTCAAGTAAAAAATATCAACAGACAAGATATTGGAAATGAAGCTTTATGATTTTCCCATAAAGCAAAGTAGCTAAAAGAACTTCCCAGACGGTTGTGGCGTCTGGGGAATTTTTTACCCATTTACCATCATGTTAACTATCCCAAATCTCCTCCCCCCCATTTTTTCAGTACATCTGATGAATTGCTATTTTCCCGACTTCTGGTATAGTCATGTAACTGAAAAGAGAACTTCAGAAGGGAGAAATGCAATATGCGAAAAAAGCAAGATATCATGTGGGAGCAAAGTACATTATGGGAATCGGTGGAGAAATGGGTGACTAAGTATTTGAAAAAGAATCACTCAGAATATCGTGAACTCCAGGTGAAAGCAATGAGAATTGTGGACGAAAATCCAGCACTGCGGATACTGATAAATAGTATGGAAGGTATAGTGTTAACACCGGAAGATCATAAAGCCTTGCATAAATACATCGAAACAAAGGATGAGAAGGCAATATTCGAATATGAATACTATTATCTTGCTGGACAGATAATGACATTCTCTTATGGAAGAATGTTAGCACAGCTAAAGAATGAGATGCTAAATGAGGATTCCGGGGCATTCACGCATTTGATTGAATTGCTTACCAGTATTCGTTCAGATGAACTGGAAAAACAGCTATTGGATGAAAGTGAAGAATATCAAAACTGCATCAAGGAAGAAGAGAACAGTGAAGTGGAAGTAAAAAGAAAATTATCATCAAAAGAGTGGAAATTGGTTGATCATTATGTAACGGCAGTTCATAATCGCTGGCTGTGTTGCGGAGATTACCTTTATCAATCGGGTATGAAAGATGTGTTGCTGCTTCTGGAAAACAGTTAAACAGAAATATAGATATACATAAGTAAAAAGCAGATAGGGAATGACAGATGCGTTTGTTAGCCTCAGAATTCAACATCGCAATTGGAAAATCCGTATGCGATTCAGTTTTTGGCTACAGTATTTGAGGTTTGAGAGTAGGTACGCGAAGTGCGAATGTCAGAGATTCCAAAATGTGTTATGGTTTAGATAGAAAACACAAGGAGGATAGAATCATGGATGAAACTAAAAAAATGAAAATGAGTGAAGAAACTCAAGAAGAACAGAAAACGCTTATTCACTGAATCAGGGAGCATAAAATGGAAATTGCCATTGCAGGAATAAGTATCACTGCAATGGTGGGACTTGTCTTAGGTATCGAAAATAAAGAGGTAATGGAAACTTTTTGGAATGCATTAAAGAATAATGATCCGAAAATACCGATAAAGACCGAGGCTCCAAGAATCACAGAACAGGTAAGCAGTATTGAAAGTGTTGCGATTCCGATGCACAGGGAGTATAAAGAGCCTTTTGATGTGAGTTCCCATATTCGAAATCTTCATGAGGGGTGGAAAGCTTCACCATTATCTACTATCCATAATGTAAATGGTAAGCCCTACATCTCAAATTAGAAGGTTAACTTATGGATATAAAGCTAGCAATAATACGAAGATACCTCCAAGTATTTGATATATTAGCAAATTTTACATGAAAAGGTATTAAAAGGTATAAAAAAGATTTAAAAAGCATATAAATATGTTATAATACAAATAAATCCATGTGGAGGTGAAAGTAATGATAATGAGAGCCGAAGAAGTATTTAAACCAGGTGCATACCCAACATATACATATGTATCGCGTCATTATGAGGATACAGATATATCCTATGAATTACGATTAAAACAAGCACTGCGAACCGCTGGATGTCTGACTTCTATTATTGGTCCGTCAAAGATGGGAAAGACGATCTTATGTGAGAAAGTTATTGGATTAGATAACATAGTTGAAATTTCCGGAGCAGATTTTAATGAAAATACAGATTTTTGGGCAACAGTAGCGGCTAAGGTTGAGTTGCCTTATATGGGAGAAATAACGACCGAGAGATTTTCAAAGACCGAAGAAATAACAGACAGAGATGGAAAAAATGAAAAATATGTTCTTTCAAAAGATAAAATTATTGAATATTATATCCAACATGATAAAGTCTTGGTTATAGATGATTTTCACTATGCATCGCCAGAGATGCAGGTAAAAATAGCGCAACAATTAAAAGATGCAATACGCAGAGAATTAAAAGTTATAGTTGTTTCACTTCCTCACAGATCAGATGATGCAATTCGTCAGAATGCCGATTTATCAGGACGTTTGAGTTTGATTACTATTGATACGTGGAAAGAAGAAGATTTGGAAAAAATTGCACTAATGGGATTTGAAAAACTCGATATTAAAATTTCGGATGCTATTGCTGAAAAACTTGCTGTTGAATGTTTGACATCACCACAACTGATGCAGTATATATGTTTAAGCATTTGTACTTTATTAGAAGATGAAAATAAACAAGAAGTAACAGATGAAATTCTGGAAAAAGCATATAAGTTTACAACTGTGAATTTCAGCTATGCTGATGTAGTTAATACGATGGGAAAAGGTCCCAATCAGCGAGGTCAACAAAGAAAAATGTATGAAACAACAGATGGAAAGTTGTTAGATATGTATGGCTTGATTGTTGAATCACTTGCTAAAAATCCGCCATTAACAGAGATCTCATTTGAAATATTTTATAGTAGAATTATTCAACTGATTAAGCTGCCAGCAAATGAAAAGAATCCTGATAAAGCAATTGTTAAAGAGCATTTAAGAAAATTACAAAACGTACTGGAAGCAAAAGAAGAAATTTACAGGGCAATTGAATGGAAAGATGGAAAAGTATATGTATTGGATCCACTTTTTTTGTTTTATTTGAGATGGGGAAGAAAAAATGGATAACTGGTTGAAGCCATATATCGAAAAATTACAAAATATTTTTGAAATTAATGAGTATGATCAATTTGTTACAGAATTATACGAAATGCTAAGGATCAAGGAGTATCCAAATGATATTATTGTTCAAGTCAGAAAAAGAGCAACTTATTTAAAAAATCGCTTTTCAGATGAAGTAAATAAAGAAAATATGTTGATGGCGAAGATCAAATTAACAGATTATTTATCTGCATTGACACAGGAAGAAGATCAAAATTCGGATTTAAAGAATCTGGAAATATATTTGGAAAATTTTTATCTTTTTTTAGAAGCACTAACAGAATATTCACCTGATAAAAGAGCAACAATTAAACATGAAAATCTAGAGAAAATAATGATACAAAATGAATATGATTTGCAGCATTTATTATATGCGGCATTAAAACCTCTTTATCCGGGAATAAGAAAAGAAGTATCAAAGGACTCTGGTATTGGGACAGTGCGAGAAGATGTATGTATTCCAGATTTAGATGTGGTTTTAGAAGCAAAATGCACCCGTGATTCGATGACTTTGAAAAAATTAATAGAAGAAATAGAAGCAGATATTGTTCATTATCAGGAAAAAAATATTTTCTTTTATGTATATGACAAAAAGAAGATTATAAAAGAAACTAAGAATTTTAATGATTATTTTAATAAACAATTTGATAGGAAAAAAGTGAAACTGTTTGTAGTGCAGCCAGTGAAATTGTAATAAAAATCGCCGAAAAGTAGACTACAACGGAACAATTGTTCATGTATATATTTGGATGGAAGGCACTGATGCTGACTGCGTCAATGGTAAAGCGATTGAAAATGATACAACGACATATGATGTTACCGTTAAACTTGCAGGTGTAGCGACAAGCGGACGATAAAAAGAAGGTCATGGTTAAAAGCCATGGCTTTTCTTTTTCTTCGATTTCCCCATATTGTCTACTATCCCCAATCTCCTCCACGCATTTTCAGTACATCTGATGAATTGCTATTTCCCCAGTTACCGGTATAGTCATGTAACTGAAAAGAGAACTTCAGAAGGGAGAAATGCAATATGCGAAAAAATCAGGACATCATGTGGGAACAAAGTACTTTATGGAAATCGGTGGAGAAATGGGTGACTAAGTATTTGAAAAAGAGTCACTCAGAATATCGTGAACTCCAGGTGAAAACAATGAGAGTTATGGAAGAAAATCCAGCGCTGCGGATACTATCACCTTGCACTTGCAAGTGCCAACAAGTATAATGAAAAATATGAAATTTATAAGACAGAAAGTAATGCAAAAGGAAGGCGGTATAGTAAAAAATGAATGAAATTATAGAAAGTTTATACAACAGAAAATCGGTGAGAGTATTTGAAGATAAAGCAATCTCAAACGAGATGAAGAATGTGATTTTGGAGGCGGCTATGCAGGCTCCGACAGCAGGGTGTCAGCAGTTATATACAATTCTGGATATTACAGATCAAAATTTAAAAGAAGCACTTGCAGAAAGCTGCGACCATCAGCCATTTATTGCAAAGGCACCGATGGTTCTGGTGTTCTGTGCGGATTGTAAGAAGTGGTATGATGCTTATCTGGAAGCAGGGTGCAAACCGAGGAAACCAGACGTAGGAGATTTGATGCTTGCGGTAACAGATACAGCCATTGCGTCACAGAATGCAGTGGTAGCAGCAGAAAGCTTTGGCATTGGTTCCTGTTATATTGGCGACATTATGGAGAATTGCGAAGAGCAGAGAAAACTCTTACAATTGCCAGAATATGTATTTCCGGCAGTTATGATAGTATTTGGATGGCCGACAAAGCAACAAATGGAACGTAAAAAACCAGAACGGTGTGAACAGAAACATATTGTGCATGAAAATACATATCGTAATATGGACGGGGATGAATTACGAGAGATGTTTGCATATAAGTGTAAAAACAGCACCTACGAACAGTGGTGTAGCGCATTTTGTAATCGAAAGTATAATTCAGACTTTTCGAAGGAAATGAGCAAATCAGTAACAGAATATTTGGAGCAGTTTAGACGAGATGCCATTTAGGGACGGGGGTTTCTGGCTTTTTTTGACCTCGCAGGATAAAAATTAGGAAGGTGAAAAAAGCCAGAAAACCCCGTCCCGGGTGGCATTAAATATGAGAGGATAAAAATAAGTTTTATGAATAAATATACAGATGAAATATATTCTTCCGATGGAATGAAGCAGGGAGATAATGCATTTGCGGTGATGCAGGCACAGAAGTTGGCAGCCTTTCACCGTGCGTTCACAAGCGCAAACCTTTGTGAATACTATGTAAATCTTGAAAAAAATACATTTGATACAATTAAAGTGGAATCTTCCTTGATGACGGCTTTTGAGCAGAGTCATACATGGGATGAACTGGTTACGTTTTTTGTAGATAATTATGTTATCGAAGAAGATAAAAAGACGGTAACGGATTTCTACAATCGTTCATACATCACAGAAAAATTAAAAGGGCTTGAGACGGAGTTGTGCCAGGAATGTCGTATCATTTTGAATGGGGAAGAACGATGGGTCCGCAACGTCGTCATGCGTGGCGAGATTGAAGATTCCGAATACGCAATGATTTTCCTGAGAGATATCACTGAGTCAAAAGCTGAGACGATGAGACGAATGCAGATGGCATCTGACAATGCATCCATGGAACTCTTAATCAAGAGTATGGTGCGTCTGGTAGACCGTTTTGTAGTCTGTAATCTGGAAGAAGATCAATACAAATTTTATAATCTGCAGGGGGAAATGATATACAAACCATCTGGAACGTATCACGATTTTGCAGGGCAGGTGGCTGCAAAATATAAGACGCTGGAACCATTGGAACCGATAGAGGTTCTGCTGTCTTCAGAAAATCTACGGAAGAATCTGACAGATGAAAGAGACATTTATAAATTTGAATATTGTTCGTTGGATGAAAATACTTATAAAATTGCGTCTTTCATTCCATTAGAGTGGAAAGGCACAAAACTGGCGAGGTTCTATTGGCATCTATGGACGTATCTCAAGAGAAAAAGGCGGAAATCGAATCGCACAAGGCATTGAAGGAGGCATATCAGACCGCAGAAAATGCAAGCCGCGCCAAGACAGATTTTCTCTCAAATATGTCTCACGACATTCGGACACCGATGAATGCAATTATCGGTTTGACTGCCATTGCAGGGGCAAATATTGAAAATCAGGATAAAGTGCTAGAATGCCTTGGCAAAATTACAAAGTCGAGCCGTCATTTATTGGGACTAATCAATGAAGTTCTAGATATGGCACGAATCGAAAGCGGGAAAATGTCTCTTGCGGAGGAAGATTTCAATTTGTCAGAGCTGGTTGACAATTTGGTCACACTTACAAAGCCGGGAATAGACGAGCACGGACACAATTTTGAAGTACATATCGAACACATTGAACACGAAGCAGTCTGTGGTGACAGCTTAAGAATCCAGCAAGTGTTTGTTAATCTGATGAGTAATGCTGTCAAGTACACACCGGATAGAGGAAATATTACATTTTCTATTAAAGAAAAGCCAAATGGATTTTCAGAACTTGGATGCTACGAGTTCTCCATCGAGGATAACGGAATAGGAATGACTTCCGAATACCAAAAGATTATGTTTGAACCTTTCAGCCGTGCGGATGATCATAGGACAACGAAAGTTCAAGGCACGGGTCTGGGCATGGCAATCGCCAGAAATATTATTAACCTGATGAATGGAAATATTACAGTTGACAGTACTTTAAACAAAGGAACAAAAATCACGGTAACGATTTATTTAAAACTCCAGGAGAGTAGAAAAGAGCAGGAAAAAGAACTGATCAATCTGCCGGTTCTGGTTGTAGATGATGACAAGACCTGTTGCGAAAGTACGATTGCAACCCTTAAGGATATAGGTATAGAAGGTGAATGGGTACTTACAGGGAAAGAAGCTGTGGAACGCTGCTATGCACGTCATGAAATGAACAGCGATTACTTCGCAGTGATTCTGGATTGGAAGATGCCGGAAATGGATGGCATTGAGACAGCCAGAAAGATTCGGGAGCGGATAGGAAAAGAAGTTACAATCATCATTCTCACATCTTTTGAATTTAGTGAGATTGAAGAAGATGCAAGAGCGGCAGGAGTAGATGCATTTATAGCAAAACCATTATTCCGTTCGCGTTTGACAGCCGCCTTGCGGCAATTCACCTCAGAGAAGAAAGAGAAAAACGCACGCGATTATCTTGAGGAATTTGCTAAGGTAGATTACACAGGAAAAAGGATTCTTATTGTAGAAGACAACGAACTGAATCGCGAGATTGCTGCAGAGATTCTGGGGATGACAGGTGCAGAGATCGATGTCGCCGAAAATGGAAAAATTGCGGTCGAAAAAGTTATAAATGCTCCCGAAAATGAGTATGATCTCACATTTATGGATATCCAGATGCCAATTATGAATGGCTATGAAGCAACTGCGGCAATCCGTTCACTTCCGGGTGCCAGAGGAAAAGTGCCAATCATCGCCATGACGGCAAATGCATTTGCCGAGGATGTACAGCTGGCAAAAAATACGGGGATGAACGAACATATCGCAAAACCGCTTGATATGAATAAGTTAAATGATGTCTTAAAACAGTGGCTGTAGAGGATCAAGGATGACCAACGGGGGTGACCAACGGGGACGGGGTTAGTGGCTTTTTT
>QUJA01000050.1 GCA_003480425.1 Firmicutes bacterium AM31-12AC | reverse complement strand
GCTTTTTGCGAGCAAAAAGCCACTAACCCCGTCCCTAACAGGCACACTTGACTTACCTGCTGATAAGTTTCAATAATTTAGTATCATCCTTTTCTTCTATACCGCATTCTTCTGCAAATATCATCCTATTAGGATGTTCCTTTGTATATGGGCTCCATCTCAAGGATCTTGTTGATGGGTTTCCTTTTTTCATAAAAGCAACCCATGCCTTACTAATTTTTTTCTGAAGTTTTTCTGCATATTGATATCCTGTACAATGTGCCGGTTCCATTTCAACATTACGAAATACATATGGAATATCGCTACAATGCCACGGAGCAAGACCATCCATATATGGAATAATGAAATTCATCATATAGTTATAACATTTTGCTTTTGAAAACTGAGAACGTTGATTTAAAAATGCAAGTGTCTGTAGGCGAAATAATGTATCTACACTAAGTGCATATAAAATATCTAATTTGGGATAAAGTTCTCGGAACTCCTTTATAATGCTCATGGTATACTTCCCATATGTCTGTTCAAGAATATTATATTTTTCTACTTCGGTATATTGTTTTTTATCTCCCAGATAATGCATGAATGAAAATTCGCCCAACACTGTTCCTGCCATAACCGGAATCTGTTTTGTTTCTTCCCTGAATCCTACAATACTCGCAAGACCTTCATAATATCCTTCTACAGGTGAAGGTTCAAAAAGCATCATTCCTTGTGGCATTCCCAATTCTTTTCCGGCCTGCACTACAGCTTCTGCCAATGTTTCATACGGGATCTCATCGATGCTATCAATATTTTTCTTAGTTAAACCAAGTACTTCAACTGTCTTTTCTCCAAGTGTCTGCCAGTGTTTTTTCTCATCTGCAATGTTTGTATCCGGTCGATTGCGAAGTGCTCCGCTTTGTGAAATCACTTTGTGGTAGAGTCCGTCTGCCGGTGGCATCTGTAACAAAGCTGTTGCCTTTCCACCACCGCCGGATTGCCCTGCTACTGTTATATTATCCGGATCTCCACCAAATGCTTCAATATTATCTCTCACCCATTGAAGGGCTAATACAATATCTGCCATTCCGACGCATCCAGAATATTTATATTTTTCACCAAAAGAACTCAAGTCCAAAAATCCAAGACAATTCAGCCTGTGATTCAAATTTACTATTACAACATCGCCATAATCACAAAGGTTATGACCATTGTACACTGGAATTTCTATAGATGAACCACAAGAGAAGCCGCCTCCATGCAGCCATACCATAACTGGTTTCTTTGCTTCTTTATCGAGATGTTTCGTCCAAACATTCAAATATAAGCACTGCTCTTTCATCGGCCAGTACACATGCTGCATCTCAAAGGAATTTCCCGGTGCTGCCATCGGGCTCTCCTCCGGCTGTTCCTCTTCCGGCATCAATGGACAAATGTAACCATAAGCTTTTGCATCCCGGATTCCATCCCATTTTGGTTCCGGTTCAGGAAGCTGAAATCTTTTTGCTCTTCCATATCGGATTCCATAAAAGTGAAATACATCATCTTCCTGATATCCATGAAGTTTCCCCTGTTTTGTACGTACGATTGGAAAATCCGATGTTCGTATCACTTTCTTCATAATCTATTTCTCTCTATTTCATAAATTTTTCTGCATAATGACATGCAACGAAATGATTTGGTTTTACTTCGCGTAATTCAGGTTCTTTTGCCATACATTCCTCTGTCGCATATGGACAACGTGCCGCAAAACGACAGCATGGCTTTGGATCGATCGGTGATGTCAGCTCACCTTTCAGGATCATTCTCTCTTTTTTCACATGCACGTTCGGAATCGGAATTGCTGAAAGCAGTGCCTGTGAATACGGATGAATTGTATTTTTGAAGATTTCATTTGCCGGACACTTCTCGATCAACTGTCCCAAATACATTACTGCAATATCATCTGAAATATGTTTTACAACAGACATGTCATGTGTAATAAACATATAAGTCAGTCCTCTTTCAGCCTGAAGATCCTGAAGCAAATTCAGAATCTGTGCCTGAATAGACACATCCAATGCTGATACCGGCTCATCACATACAATAAAATCTGGATTCAATGACAATGCTCTTGCAATTCCTATACGCTGACGTCTTCCGCCATCCAACTCATGCGGATAAGAACCTTCCAAACGTTTTGCCAGTCCGACCAGTTCCATCATTTCTTTTGCTCTTGCTGTCACATCAGATTTAGACATATCTTTATGGTTTACTTTGATTGGTTCTTCAATCAACTGCAACACATTCATACGTGGATCCAAAGATGCATATGGATCCTGGAAAATCATCTGGATGTTGGTTCGATATTTCTGTTTAAACTCTTTCATCGGCATACTTGCAATATCCACGCCATTATATAATACCTCACCGGAAGTTGGTGTATGTAATCTCATCAGAGTTTTTCCAAGTGTAGATTTTCCACATCCGGACTCTCCTACAACACCAATCGTTTTTCCTTTTTCGATATTCAGATTGACATTATCAACTGCATGCAGTTCCCCTCTTGGAGTAGAAAAATATTTTTTCAGATTTTTAATTTCAAGTAAATTACTCATTTATTTTTCCCTCCCATTCTTTTGTGTACTGTAAACATTTTACACAATGATTTTCATTTAGCCAGATCATCTCAGGGTCTGCTTTTTCACACATTCCACATTTTGATTCGCATCGATCCGCGAAGCTACAATACTCAGGAAGATTGGATGGATCCGTTACCATACCCGGAACCACATGCAGTCTGTCTACATCTTTATCCAGAGATGGAATTGACTGATACAGTGCTTTTGTATATGGATGCTTCGGATGATCAAAGATTTCTTCTACTGTTCCATATTCTACTAGTTCACCTGCGTACATAACCGCACAGTGGTCGCACATTTCTGCAACAACACCAAGGTCATGTGTGATTAGAATCATAGAAGTTCCATGTTTCTTCTGCAGTGATCTCATCATATCCAGAATCTGTGCCTGAATTGTTACATCCAAAGCTGTTGTCGGCTCATCTGCAATCAGAAGTTCTGGCTCACATGCCAGTGCGATTGCAATGACAATACGCTGTTTCATACCACCGGAAAACTGGTGTGGATAATCTTTATATCTCTCTGGTACGATTCCTACCATTGCTAACATATCCTGTGCACGTTTTAATGCTTCTGCTTTTGAACAATGATTATGCAAAAGAACTACTTCAGAAATCTGATCTCCGACTGTTTTTACCGGGTTCAGCGCTGTCATTGGATCCTGGAAAATCATGGAGATTTTTTTACCACGGATCTTGCGCATTTCTCGTTCAGATTTATCAAATAAGTTTTCTCCATCTAATTCAATCTTACCTTGAATCACATGTCCTACCTTAGATGGAAGCAAACCCATAATTCCTAATGCTGTGGTTGTTTTTCCTGCACCAGTCTCACCTACCAGCCCAAGAACTTCACCTTTTTTCAGTTGGAAACTGATGTTATTCACAGCTTCCACTACTTCTTCGTCTGTCTCGTAATGAATTACAAGATTTTCTATATTTAACATATTTTCGCTCATACTTTATCCCGCTCCTTATTTCATTTTCGGATCGAATGCATCACGCAGTCCATCACCCATCAAGTTGAATGCGAAACATGTGATCATGATCATCAATGCAGGGAACATCATCATATATGGTGCTGATGTCAGATATGCTTTACCATCATTCAAAATCAAGCCCCATTCCGGAGTTGGTGCTGTAAGACCTACACCAATGTAACTCATAGATGACATCATCATAATAGATACAGCTAAAAATCCAACAAAATAAATAATCATAATTCCTGCTGCATTCGGAATCATATGTTTCAAAATCATCTGAATCTGGCTTACACCAATTGCTTCTGAAGATTCAATATAATCACTGCCTCGAACTCGAAGGATTGCTGCTCGGTTATTTCTTGCCATGGTCGGCATAGATGCGAACATAATTGCTGCTACCAGCTGTGGAATACCATTTCCAAGTACTGCTACGATACACATTGCCATCATGATCATTGGAATAGACTGAAAGATATCCATGACACGCATGATAATCGTGTCTACTGTTCCACCAAAATATCCGGCAATAATTCCAAGAAGACCTCCACTGAACAACGCTGCGATTGTACAGAACAAAGCAATAATCAGAGAATATCTTGTTCCATAAATAACTCGGCTGAAAATATCTCGTCCAAACTGGTCTGTTCCAAAGAAATGCGCGCTGCTTGGTGCCTGCATCATTGCCCCATAGTCCTGTGCCTTATAATCATACGGAGCAATCAGCGGTGCAAAGATTGCGACAAGAATCAGAATACAGACTACAGCCAGTCCAATCAACGCCGTTGGGTTACGTTTGAATCGTTTCCATGATTCGTGCATCGGTGTGGATTTCACCGGTTTCTTTCTTTTAGCATTTTTCTTTTCTATTTTCTCCATTGCAGGAGTTCTCATTTTTGACATATCTTTTTCCTCCTACGCTGTTGCTTTCACTTTTTTACGTTTCTTTGCTTTTCCACCGGCAATGATTGTTGTCTTCAAACGTGGATCAATCAATACGAAACTGATATCAACCAACAGATTGATCAAAGTCAGTACAATTGCGATAATCAATGCACCACCAAGCACTGACGGATAGTTACGCTGTGTAATGGAATCTACAATATATTTTCCAACTCCGGGAACACCAAATACTGTTTCAAGTACCATTCCTCCACCGATTGTATTACCAAGGCTGGTTCCAACTGACTGTGCAACCGGAATCATGGCATTACGAAGTGCATGATGATAAGTAATGTTTTTCTCTGACTGTCCTTTTGCGCGTGCTGTTCTGATATAATCTTCTCCCAATACTTCCAGCATAGAAGAACGTGTAATACGTGTATAACTTGCAACGGAAGACAATCCGATACAGAGCATCGGCATGATATAACCTTTCCATGTATCAATACCATTTGCAGGTAAAATATGTAAGTTTACAGCGAAGATCATAATCAGCACCAAAGCTACAACGAACTCTGGAACCGACTGGAAGAACATGGATATAACCAGTACTCCCGAATCAATCCACGTGTATTTCTTTAGTGCAGATATAATACCAAGTAATACACCAAGCACCGCTCCAATCAGAACTGCTCCCAATGTAATCTTGGCAGATGTCAAAAGTCTTGGAGCAATCTCAGATAATACGGGTTTTCCAGTTCTATAAGAATCACCGAAATCACCTTTTGTTACTATCCCTTTAACATAATTAAAATACTGTACCGGAACCGGATCATTTAACCCAAGTTCCTCTCTTTTTTCCTGAACCTGTGCTTCTGATGCACTGTTTCCTAAGATCTGTCTTGCAGGATCTCCAGGAGTAAATGTCTTCAGTGCAAAAATGATAATCGATACACCAAATAAAATCGGAATCAGATACAGGATTCTTTTTATTATATATTTCAGCATAGATCATTCTCCTATTTTCAATTTTTCAAATATTGCCCGGAGACTTTCATCTCCGGGCAACTCAAGAATCTGGTTATTTCTCGCTTATTCGTAAAATCCAGTTACGTCAACATAACCTCTTTCGATTGTGTTATATCCTTTCAAATCTTTTGCATATACACTTGCTTTCATTTCCGAATACAGATTTGAACAGATTGTCTCATCTTTTACCATCTCATCCAGTTTTGTTGCCAACTCTGTAGCCTTATCTATATCAGATTCGCTGATCAGTTCAGAGATTGTTGAATCAAATTCATCTGATGTCCATTTTGGTCCACCGATAACCATACCAGGACCCTCGACATTTAATTTCGAAAGGAATGTCATTACAGTTGCAGGTGTTCTGATTGCTGGCATATCTCCAACACAGATTAAATCATAATTTCCACCAAATGCATCTTCTACAAACTGTGCTGTATCCGGTGTATCAATTTTCAATGTAATACCTGCTTCTGCAAGATTTGCCTGCATTACAGTTAATACCGGTGTATTGTCCTGAAGTCCTAATACTGTAATCTCAACTCCGTCACCATATCCGGCTTCGTCAAGAAGTTCTTTTGCTCCGTCTACATCAACAGCTCTTTCCTCTTTTGTATAGTTCTCTGTGTAGTAGTCACAGCTTGGATTCCAGTATGAAAGTGATGCTTCACCGAATCCTGCTGTTCCTACCTGTGCGATTGCATCAAAGTCTAGTGCTTTATCAATTGCTTCACGAACTTTTTCGTCTTTTGTTGCACCTGCATTGTCGCCCATGTTGTACCACAGATGTGTTGTCTGACCAAAGTCATAAATCGTTGTATTTACAGAATCATTTTCTGTATATGTAGCAGCCTGACTTACTGGCATATCGTATGCAATATCAGCATCTCCGGATTCTACAGCCATCTCCCTTGCAGCTGCATCACTTGTAAATGTAAATACGATTTCTTTGTAATATCCCGCATAATCTTTATCCCAATAGTTATCATTTCTTTCCAGTGTAACTGACTGTCCATTCTTCCTCTCTTTGAATTTGTATGGACCACATCCGATTACTGGATTTGTCGAAACTTTTTCAAGACCACCTGCTGCGTTGACCTCATCTTCAGAAACGATTCCAAAGCTTACCCAACTCAGCATCTTCACAAAATCAGGTGCTGTTGTATTGAACTCGATTGTTACTGTATGTTCATCATCAGCAGTTGCTCCAACAATATATTTACCTGTATCATTTGTTGTATTCTGAGCTACCCAAATATTGTTACATGTATAAACTACGTCATCAGCAACAAGTGGAGTTCCATCACTCATTGTTACATCATCGCGGAGTGTGAATTTCAGATGTGTATCATCTGTCCATTCCCAATCTGTCGCAAGACTTGGCTCAACCTCATTTGTTGAGTAGTTGATTTTTACAAGTGAATCCAACATTGCATTACCAATAATCTGTTCCTCATTTTCTGTCTTGCCTACAGCTGCTCCGTACAGAGATGATGGTTCAGACGATAGACCTATTGTCAATGTTTCATCTGTCTTTTCCGTATTTGCCGCATCCTTATTTGGTTCAACAACACTTACTGTGGTCTTTGAATCCGAACTAGACGAATCTCCTTTTGACGAACTGTCAGATGAACTTCCTCCACATGCTGTCAGTGACAGAATCATTGCACTGGCCATTGCCATCGCCATAATCTTTTTTGCTTTCATATTTTTTCCTCCTTGTATGTCTGTCTCAAGATTTGACCTAAGTTTACCAGTCTGCATGAGCTCCTGCCATTCTATTTTTTACTTATTTTAATCCGAAAATGACCTTATGAAGTCAGTTTTCTCTTTTCCAGGTCATAATTTGACTTCCTTTTGATGACATTGTGAATTTTCACGAAATCATGCACAAAAAAAGGACTTTTGTTTTAGTAAAATTCACCAATAACAAGAAGTCCTTTTTCTATATAAATATGTATTCTATTATTTTCCTATAGAGTTATTTTTCTACCGGAACAAGAAATTCTTTGATATACTGAAAATCATTCGGATTGTAACAAACGATTTCATATGCCTCAATATTTGGGTTACTGAATACAGTAGTAAGTCCGATAAACTGTGTCAGCGTAGATGCCAGATTCAATACGTCTCTGTCATCTGTGATTAGTTCCACTCTTCCCTGGCATTTTGCCAACGCCTTATAAAATCCGTCTACATTTGTAATCTGTTTTACTCGCATAATATTTTCCTCCTGAGTTTTACAATTTTCTGATTCAAATTATATAACCTTTGTCAATTTTTGTATACATCAAATCCACTTCATTTTTTACTGTGTTGTTACCTTTCTCCTTTTTTCACTTCTTTCTATGTCATAATTACGATATGCGTTCTTGACCTCTTTTTGTTTTTATCTTATTTCAATTGACACATACTTTTCTTTTTTACTATGATTGATATATAAATTTGAAGACAAAAGGGAGGATTTTAATCATGACAACAGTAATTACAACAAACATCGTAACCGACAGAGACGCTTATTTACCATTGGCAAAGGCATTTGCCGAAGATGCCGCTGCACACGACAAAGGATGCCACGGAATGAAAGTTTTAGTAAACCCGGAAGCTCAGGATGAAGTTACTTTTGTTTCTCACTGGGATTCACAGGAAGATTTCCTTGCACATGTACAGGGAGATACTTTTAAAAAGCATATTCCTGGAATGGGTGCTTATTATGTAAGTGGTACGGATACATTTCTTGAGGAAGCATAGAAAACCACAGGGGACGGAGTTTTTGGCTTAAACTCCATCCCCTGTGGTTTTTAATTTTATCATATAGTTTTGGGTCATGTGGGTCACTAAAAAGCCCTTAACTTCGTCCCTATTCACAACGGAACCAATCAAACGCTGCCGTATTTTCTGAATCCTCTTCATTTCCCGTCGCATACATTCCAAGCACTGTTCCGCACATGCACCCAACCTTTTCTGGATTGATCAAAGATCCGTCAGCCTTGCACAATTCTTTCAGATTTTCTTCCGACTCTCCATATCGAATCGTGAAATCTTCATTATGCATTTCAATCTGTAATACAATTGTATCTTTATCATACTCCACTGTACAAATATTTTCACGATTTGTCGTGCTTGTAAATCCCGGAAAATATGGTGGCTGTTGATAATCTGCTGTGATCAGTTTTACACGTACAACCTGTTTTCCGTTTTCACAGGCACGTTCTACATGGAGTTGATGGTTCATTGCCTGTACAACCGCAATTCCCGCACTCTCCTGTCCTTCTGGAACAAATGTCATACGTGTTGTAATTGTAATATCCATTTTGCACTGACGTCGTCCTAAAAAAGCAGCATATTTATCATCCGATAAAGTGCCTTCCATGCCCATCTGTTCTAGACCATCGTCCAGTCTCTGATGAATACATTTTAATTTCAGGCAAGAATCTTCAATTTTCCAGCACTCCTTACCAGGTGTTCCCCAAAATGTCATATAAAGTGGCAATTTCTGTTCATCAAAATCGTCAAACTTATTTTCTTCTGGATAAACTGTTTCTTCCAAAGATTCCGGACCATCATAGCTCCATTCGATCTTTCCTGTCTCCGGACTGAATACTGGCCAGTCCCTCTCCCATATAACCGGGCAGATAAATGTTTCTCGTCCCAGGTTTTTATATTTTTCATCGATTAAACGAGAACCCAGCATCACAGCATACCAGCTTCCATCTTTTAACTCTACGAGATCAGCATGTCCGACATTAATGATCGGGCTTTTGAATCCCATATGTCTATGTGTCATAACCGGGTTTGCCGGATTTCCTTCAAAAAAGCTGAAGAGTTCTTTTGATCTTGCCACCATTACCGCATGATAATGTTCTGTACCACCTTCTGCAATGATCAAATAATAGTAATCTCCGATATGATACAGATGTGGAGCTTCCGGAGATGCCCCGCCTCTCATAGCACTGTTATAAATCGTATAAGGCTCGCCTGTCACGCGGAAATTCTCAATATCATATGGTGCAAGCCAGATTCCTCTTTCTTTCACACCGGTTCCGTTATCCCAGACATCTCCTGTTCCCATAACATAGCAACTACCATCATTGTCAAAGAAAATAGATGCATCAATTCCCGGGACGTCATCCATCCAATGTGGTTCTGACCACGGACCTGCCGGGTCTTTTGCTGTACAAATATAATTTCCCTTGTCAGCGAAATTAGCATTAATAATATAATACGTTCCATTATTATAACGGATTGTAGGCGCCATCAAACCTCCGACTCCACAATTTTTTCCATATGATCCATTTTCTCCCGTCAGCGCATTTCCAATCTGCTCCCAGTGTGCAAGATCTTTGCTGTGAAAAATCGGAATTCCTGGAAACATCTCAAAACTGGAACAAGCCAGATAGAAATCATCCTCCACACGAATGATAGAAGGATCCGGATAGTATCCTGGAATAATTGGATTATTTAATTTGTAACTCATAAGTTTATCCCCTTTCATTGCCATTGGGAAGGGAGTTTTTGGCTCAAACATCGTCCCCTTTGGTCTTTTTTATCTTTCTACAACCATTAGGGACATTCAAAAAGCCACAAACTCCGTCCCCAGTGGTTTCATTTTAATAAATTTCTTTATTTTTTTCTCCTTTTCATTCATCTTTTTCTTGTCATCTTTTATCCAAAATTGACCACGCATCCATTACTTGTTATAATATAACAAATATTTTGTCATATTATAGCTTTTCAAAGGAGGTTTTTTATATAATGAATGATTTCGAAATCAAATTTTATGAAAATTCGATTACAATTGATGATATACAAAATGAATATTTGCTTCTATTTATCATTCACGGCAGCGCTACTGTAACATTAACTGCTGAAACAAATCATTTATCCGAAAAAGATATTCTAATGATCAATTGGAATCGACACTTTAAGCTGCAAACTTCTCCCGGAAGCTTTATGCTACTAATTTCTGTTCGTGCAGAACTATTTCGGAAATTAACACATAAACAACTTCCATATTTTCAATGTTGTAGTTCGCATCATTCTAGCGTAAAGTATGAACAACTACGCTATTTGATCTATGACTTGCTTGGGGAATACGCACTTGATATGAAAGAAATGAGTGCAAAGAAACTAAGTATTCTATATAAAATTTGCGATCACCTGATTTGTTCTTTTCTGTTATCCGACAAGCAACCTTTGCTCGAGACTTCCGATGAACGGCTTGATTATGTTTTTTCTTACATTGAAGAACATTTTTCGGAACATATTACACTTCCGGATGCTGCCAGACAGATTCATATTGCCCCAACATCACTGTCCCGGCTTTTTAAGAAAAACACCGGAATCACCTTTGTACAGTATATAACAAATATTCGCCTTCGCCATGCTGTATCGGATTTAACCGGAAGTCAGTTATCAATCTCAGATATCGCACTAAATAATGGATTTTCAACAGCCTCGCAATTTAACAAAATTTTCAGACAGAATTTCAACCTCTCCCCTGGTGAATATCGTAAAAATCATGCCATACGCAATACTCATCTGGAGATGCAAATTTCAAAAAAATCTGCTGATATTCTAAATGAATACCGCTCCAAAACAAGAATGGTCGTAGTAAAAGAGCAAAAAATCAGACTTCAGTCCGCTGATATCGACTGTGTCAAGGGAAAAGAATTTAAAAATCCTTGGGGTTCCATGATTTATCTTGGATTTGCCTCCCGTATTCTATCCGGAACCTATCAAAGACAAATTCAATTTTTAAAACATACTCTGGATTTTCAATATGGCTGTATCAACGGTCTGTTTTCTCCAGAATTTTCTCTTCTGGATTCAGATCAAACAACGCAACTGAATTTTGTTAATCTCGACCATGTTTTGGATTTTCTTGTAGAAAATGGAATCCGTCCGATGATCGTTATCGATAATCAAGTTTTAAATATTTTAAAGAAATTAAATGAAATTCATGAAATGTCTACCGCATATTTCTTTTCGGATTCTCGTGAATTCAATCACGTCATCGAAAAGATATTAGATCATGTAGTCAATCGATATGGTTTAAAAGAAGTAACGAATTGGAAATTTGTAATCTGGTATTTTGTATATAGACACTCCTTACTTGGACTTTCCGGAGAATTTAATAACCTGTGGGATGATTTTTTCGAAACTGTTCGCTCCAAAGTCCCGAATGCCTCAATCGGTGGTGTCGGATACAGTCCTTCTGTTCACAGAGATACGGTCATTCAATTTTATCGCAATTGGGCCAATGCCAGACATATGCCTGATTTCATCACGATGAATTCATTTCCCTATCGTGAAGCAGAAGAACCGACAAAAATGAACGCGATTCGTCAAAATATCGACCACTTTTTTTCGAACGATCTATCCGAAATGCACTCCATTTTATCAGAGAGTGGTTTTCCAAAACGCCCAATCGTTGTCATTGAATGGAATCTTAGTTTTGTCCATCGAAATTCACTTAACGATATGGCTTCAAAAGCGGCTATTATGATAAATCAGATGGTTGATACGCTCGGAGAAGCAGAGGATATCTGTTACTGGTATGCAAGCGACATTTTTGCCGGTGACATGGATGCAAACCGTATTCTAAATGGTGCATGTGGTCTGCTTAGTTCTGATGGTTTTTGTAAACCCCCGTATTATGCACTGCTGTTCTTTAAACAGCTGCACAATTATCTCATTGAACAAAATGACCATTATATTATTACAAAAGATGAGCTCGGACATTTTGCCATCCTTCTTTTCAATAATAAGTCATTAAATTATGAATACTATTCCAAAGATGAAGCCGCCATTGGAATGAATGATGAACAAACTATTTTCAATGACCGCGATGCATTGGAAATCACACTTCGTCTCCAAGGAGTTTCAAACAAGAATTATCGAATTCGGAAACAACTATTCGGCCCGAACTTTGGCAGTATTTTGGATGAATGGAAACGTCTCGGAACCGATCTTGAATTGACCTTAGATGAGATATCTTATCTGAAGCGTAAGAGTATCCCACACAGAAAGAATGAAACGCTTTGTGCGGAGAATAATACACTGATTCTGCAAGAGGTATTGCAGGAGCATGAGATTATGCTGATACAGATTGATTGACCACTGGGGATTGACCACTGGGGACGGAGTTTGTGGCTCGTTTATTTTCCCTGGTGGTCTATATCAAATTCTCTTTATAGTAAGCCAAAGTGACGGAGTTTGTACCACAAACTCCGTCCCCAACGGCCCCCAACGGCCAAGGTTCTACAGACTCATCGCTGTATAATATCCCTGGTTTACTGCATTGTAGATCAGTCCAACACTCTTGCAATCTCCTATTACATAATTCTCATCAACCAATTCACAAAGCTCATCGACTTTGTCATATGCTGACTTGAATCCAAGAGCACATACTACAGTATCTGCCTTTACAACAAATTCTTCTCCATCTCTCTGACATACAACACCTTCATCTGTTACTTCTTTTACTGTTGTATTCGTATATAATTCTGCTGATTTGTTTACCTCAGGCATAAGACCTCCACGATAGAATGAGTTCGCATCTGCTGCAACTTCGGAACGCATTTCAATGACTGCACATTCTTTTCCTTCATGATGGAAAGATACGGCAGCTTCTGTTCCTACCAGACCGCCACCCATGATAACGACTTTCTTGCCAAGTTTTTCCGGATGAAGTTCTGCTTCGATTGCCATTACAACGTTATCTCTGTCTAAACCTTTGATTGACGGTTTTGCCTCATAAGAACCGATTGCAACGATCAGTGCATCTGGATCAAATTCTTTGATAAACTCTGGTGTTGCCTCTGTACCAAGCATTACTTTCACTGCTGATTTCTCTACACGGTTAATCATAACCTGACAGAAGTCTGCGATATCTTTCTTGAAATATGGAGCAGATGCCGGATATAAGTTTCCGCCGAGTTTATCTGCTTTTTCTACCAGTGTTACTTCATGTCCTCGACCTGCTGCTGTAATTGCTGCTTCCATTCCAGCCGGACCTCCGCCAACAATCAATACACGTTTCTTCTGCTTAGGTGCTTTTCTTGGATATTTTTCAGGCAACTGCTGTCCCATTGTAGGGTTCACGGAACATTTAACAGTCTCACTCTTTCCTGTCTCACCAAAACATTCATAACAGCGCAGACATGGTGTAATATCTTCTTCTCTTCCTTCCAATGCTTTCTTTGGTAAATATGGGTCGGCTAGAAGTGCTCGTCCGATTTCTACCATATCTGCCTGACCTGTTGCAATGATTTCTTCCATCTGTGCAGGATCATTTAAGGAACCGACACAGGCAACCGGTGTTTTTACATGTTCTTTGATTGCTGTCGCAAGATAAACATTTACACCACGTTTATAAAATGCAGAAGGATGTGTACGACAGAACATATCCGGATCTTCGTGATTTCCACAAGATACATTAATCAGATCAACCTTGTCATCTACCATCTCTGCAACTTTGATACATTCGTCCATTCCCAGACCATTTGCTGTCAGATCATCTCCAGACAGACGGATTTCGATTGGAAATTCCGGTCCGACACCTTCTCTTACCGCATCAAGTGCCATAAGCAGGAATCTCGCTCTATTCTCCAATGAACCACCGAATTCATCTGTTCTCTGATTGAATACAGGTGATAAGAACTGAGAGAACAGCCATCCATGTGCTGCATGAACCTGAACCATATCAAATCCACAGTCTTTACATAGTTTTGCACCCTTTTTGTAAGACTCCACAATTTCCAAAATCAGTTCTTTTGGCATTTCCTGCACTTCCCCAACCGGTGTAACCTCGTGACTCGGTCCATAAGCAGTGTTACATTTATCCAAATGATCTCCACCAACACTTGCAAGTCCGCCGTATTTACCACCATGTGAAAGCTGAATGTTGGCATAAGCTCCTGCATTATGGATTGCTCTTGCAGCCTGTGCCATTCCCTGTTTGACACCAAAAGAGTCAAGCTGAAGCTGTTTGTTATGCGATTTTCCTGTTGCAGAATGCACAATTGCCTCTCCGTATGTAACAATTCCTGCTCCCCCAAGAGCCTTTTCTTCCAGATATGCAATCATCTCCGGTGTAAAATGTCCTTCTGTTGTAATCATACTCGGACTTGTCGGTGCTGCAATAATACGGTTCTTTGCACGTACATTTCGCATTCGGATTGGTGAAAATAAATTTGAATATTTTTCTTTTCCTTTCCATTTCTTAGCGCCCATTGTTTGTTCCTCCTTGTTTGTATTTTGATTTTAAGTTTTCTGCATTTTACAACTGTTCTATCATCTTTATCCCAACATGATATTATGCTGTCTTTTTTCTGGCACGTAACAAAATCACAACACCTGCCGCAATTGTCATACCAACTGTGGCAATTAAATATACATGCGATGTTGTTACCTCTCCAAACATCATTCTGGATGCTCCGTTCAATAGTGTCGGCGAAATCAACTGTCCAAAACAGTTTCCACATGTCATACATGCCGCTGCCATTGTTGTAGAAGCCGGATTTACTGCATTGGATACTTCCACCATCGCTGTAGGAATAAACATTCCCTGTGAGAATCCACAGAGCACCGCTCCAATCATCAGCATCACGTACTTTGATGGGAATAATAAAAGTAACACTCCACCGATTGAGAAACATAACATTGCAACCGGCAATGTATATTTTTTCGTCACTTTTGTAATTGCTCCGAGAATCAATCCCATAACAATCTGTGCTCCGGAGAATACTCCTGTCAGATTACCGGAAACCGTTGTACTTCCGGCAAGACTTCCACTGATATGCATTGCAATATTTGTTGTAAATGTAATCAAGAACAGCATTTCGACTACACCTATAAATGCAACCTTGTATACTTCTCCGTTTAATTCGATTTTTTCATCTTTACTCACTTTGGCTGTACCGGTTTCCGGTAAGAACAAGGCGATTAGAATCATTGCGATAAATCCTATCACATTCAGATAGTATGCATTCTGAAATCCGTATTTACCAAGTGCGCCGCCTAATGTAGATACAAGAACCATTCCTGCTCCCACGCTGGCTGCCTGGATTCCCATAACAGAAACTCGTTCGTCTCCCTCGAAAAATTCCGCTACAACGGCTGTATTCAACGCGATACAAAGTCCAAGTGCCAGGCCATATAAAATTCTTGAAACAAACAGCAGCATAAAGCTATCTGCCAAAAATGGTAAGAATCCTGTAATTCCCGCCATCAGACCGGCAAAAATCAACATTTTTTTCTTACTGATCTTAACAACAAGACCACCTGATATAATTGCAACTACGATAGATAAAAACGTAGGTGCAGTCACCAGCATCTGCACCATACTGACAGATGCATCCGGATAATGCTCCTGAATCTGTCCCAATACAGGGGAAACGCAAAACTGCAATCCCTGTATGAATGAGATGCAGACAATTGTGATAATGATTTTTATTTTTTTCGATTTGCTCATCTCTTCCCTCTCCTGATATCTGATTTTCGTAATTGGGTAATGTCTCTCCAATCACGACTTTGCTTATTATATTGTAGAAAAATTATCAAGGAAACAACAGCACACTTTTTCAAAATGTGTCTAGTTTGAATTAAACAGGGACGGGGAACCATTTAGGGACGGGGTTTAGTGGCTCTTTGC
>QUJA01000005.1 GCA_003480425.1 Firmicutes bacterium AM31-12AC | reverse complement strand
ATTATCCCGATTTCTATTAGCATTTCTATTATTTATAAAAAATGTACTTGAAACACATTTATTGACTTTTTTTTTAAGAATCAGTACAATAGGTATATTCTTTCATAAGAGTTGAATTTTTAATCGTCTCTTATAATCATAGATAAAGGAGTTTAAAGTATGGAACATTTAACAATTCCTGAAGGCTACTCGTCTCCTCTTACAATTCGTGAGACAGAAGTTGCTATCAAAGAAGTAAAAGACTATTTTGAACGTGCACTTGCGAAATCCTTGCATTTGACACGTGTTTCCGCCCCATTATTTGTCCGCCCGGAATCCGGACTGAATGATAACTTAAATGGAGTAGAAAGACCTGTTTCTTTCGGTATCAAAGAGCAGGACGATGCACCTGCCGAAATCGTTCATTCACTGGCCAAATGGAAACGATATGCATTAAAGCATTATAATTTTCATTCCGGAGAAGGACTCTACACTGACATGAGTGCCATTCGTCGTGATGAGGATACTGATAATATTCATTCTATTTATGTCGATCAATGGGATTGGGAAAAAGTCATTTCCAAAGAAGAACGTAACACAGAAACCTTGGAATATACAGTAAGAAAAGTATTCAGTGCATTAAAAGAAACAGAAAACTATATTTCCAGACGTTATAACTACATTGAGCCATTATTGCCTGATGATATTTTCTTTGTAACTTCTCAGGAATTAGAAGATATGTATCCTGACAAAACACCAAAACAACGTGAATATCTGATCGCAAAAGCAAAAAAAGCGGTATTTATCTCTCAAATCGGTAAAGAACTTGCTTCAGGAGAAAAACACGATGGACGTGCTCCTGACTATGATGACTGGGACTTAAATGGTGACATCATCGTTTATTATCCTGTTTTGGATATTGCATTAGAGCTTTCTTCTATGGGAATTCGTGTTGATGAAGATTCACTTGCCAGACAGCTTAAACTTGCAGATTGCGAGGATCGCGCCAAACTTCCATTCCAGAAATCGCTTCTTAACAAAGAGCTTCCTTACACTGTCGGTGGCGGTATCGGACAGTCACGTATTTGTATGTATTACTTAAGAAAAGCACATATCGGTGAAGTCCAGTCTTCTATCTGGCCTGAAGAAGTCCTTCAATGTGCAAGAGAACATGGCATTCAGTTATTGTAATCTCTGCCACAATTGATACTTGCTTTGACTGATACAATCAAGTCGAACGTCCGTGAGACTTGGCGCGTGATTCTGGTCAGCGAAGCTGACATATTCCTATCAGAATCACTGCGCATCCTTGCGGAGCGTTTATCTCAGTCGAGAAGACTCACCACCTGAAGAGGTGGGAGTCTTCTCGACTGAGATAAAAATAGGCAACACTTTTTGAAGTGTTATCTACCATTTTTTATTATTTTATATCATTTAAAATTCTTTATAATTTTAGAATAATAATTTAACACATCCATACATACCTGCATCATTTCCAAGTGTTGCAAGTGTCACTTTTGTCTCACGACATGCCTGGAATACTATTTCAGAATATTTTTTCTGGATTCCTTCAATAAGAATGTCTCCCGCTCTTGAAACACCTCCGCCGATTACAAAAACCTCTGGGTCTACTACACCGGCTACATTTGCCAAAGCAGTTCCAAGCACTGTACAAAGCTTGTCAACCAGCTCTAACGCTACTTCATCTCCTTCTTTTGCTACATCAAAAATATCTTTTGCTGTTAATGGATCAAAAGCTGTCAATTTTGTTGTTCTTGTTTCAGTCTGAAGCTTCTTCTTTGCCATACGTACAATTCCTGTAGCAGATGCATACTGTTCCAGACAACCTTTTCTTCCACAACCACAGCATTCTGTTTCCTCATCATCCATATGGATATGGCCAAGCTCTCCTCCGGCTCCATTAGCTCCTGCAATCATTTTACCGTCGATGATGATTCCGCCGCCAACACCTGTTCCAAGTGTGACCATAACAACATTCTGATATCCTTTTCCGCCACCTTGCCACATCTCACCGAGCGCAGCTACATTCGCATCATTTCCTGCCTTGACAAGAAGCCCTGTCTTCTCTTCCAGTTCTTTCTCAACATTTACAACATCCCAGCCAAGATTTACGCATTTATGTACTACACCTTCATTGTCAACCGGTCCAGGCACGCCAAGTCCAATTCCCTGAACATCTTCTTTATCAATATTCTTTTCTTCCATCTTACCAAGTACAGATGCTGCAACATCATCCAATATAGATGCTCCGTTATTCTCTGTATTTGTTTTGATCTCCCATTTTTCAAGAATCACACCGCTCATATCAAACAGACCAATTTTGCAAGTAGTTCCCCCTACATCTACACCAAATCCATATTTTTTCATGCCTTTACCTCGCTGAATCTCTTTCAGTTTCCTTTCTTATTTTTATTTATATTTTACCTAATTTGTTATATTTTCGTCAACCAATAACTTTGCTATCATTTAACTATATTTTTTCATGCTCCTGTTTTTCGCGATCTACAAACATCATGATAAATGCAACAAACAAAAGAGCTGAACAAATTAAAATAGCTCTTTCTTTCATTAGGATTACGAACTTATTTCCAATGATAGCACCCATCACAAAGCATAAAATCACGCCATAATACAAAAGACTTTTTTGCAAACAACTGCTTTTTTTTGTTCTTAAAAAATCCGTCAGATTCTGTGTTGCACTTCGCAAATTACCAATACACATTGTTGTCGCGATCCCATTTCCATGAATCTTACGAAAACTTTCTACTTGAATTCCGCATGCAAAAGATGTAAGACTGTTCGCCAGCGTATTCATATCTTGTGAAATAAAGCTTACCCCCATAAGTACAATAGCCTCCACCAATACAGAAAATTGCCTCCAGTGAAACAAACCTTCTTCATTACTCTTGTAACGAATCACTTCAGCCAGCGCAATTCCGATTGCAAATGCCATCACCGGGAAGAAATAATGTGCCGCCAGTCCCCATTCTTTCTGTGATAAATGAATTCCAAGTAAAAGCATATTTCCTGTCTGTGCATTTGCAAATACCCCGTCCCTGCACATATAGGAATATGCATCCATAAATCCTCCTGCTACTGCAAGCACAATTCCCAGTCGAATGGATTCCGACATTTGTTTCGAATGTTTCATTTCTCTACACTTCTCTCTTAATTTTCTCGTTTTGTTCCCCAGAAAAACAATGCAACAGTTCCAGGGCCTGTATGACTTCCAATCGTGGTCCCAATGTCATTGATCATAACATTTCCTTTCAGATTCGGAAAACGCTCTTCTATCATATCTGCAACTTTTCTTGCATCTTCATAACATGCTGACTGGGACATAAAGCATTTGTCTGCATATGCTAAACCATTAACGGCAAATTGCTCCATCTTCTTCACTATTTCTTTGCTGACTTTTTTCTTTCCACGTATCTTAAATCTTGGAATTAATTTTCCCTCATTGCTTACATTTAATAGTGGACAAATATCTAACGCTGTTCCAAACCATCCCGAAATCTTAGATATTCTTCCCCCTTTAATAAAAAATGTAAGGTCTGTTGTGAAAAACCAATGATGTACTTCCAGCTTATGTTCTTCAGCCCATGAAGCAACCTCATCAATGGATTTTCCTTCATCTCGCAAATCTGCCAGCTTATCCATCAATAGTCCATATCCGGAAGATGCTGCAAGCGAATCAATAATATAGATCTTTCGGTCCGGATATTCTTCTTCCAGCATCTCTTTCGCTGTGCGTGCTGAATTCAAAACTCCTGAAATTCCTGATGACAATGTCACATGTAAAATATCTTTTCCATCTTCAAGAAATGGTCGAAAATATTCAACAAACTCACCTACGTTGATCTGTGATGTCTTGGTATCCGCACCATCCTGCATCTTTTTATAAAACTGCTGAAATGGCATAGACTGTCCAAGATCATCCGGATACTCTACTCCATCCATAAAATAGTGAAAACAAATATATGATATCTTTCGTTCTTCAAAAAATTCTTTTGGCATATCCGCCGTAGAACAACAACTTAAAATATACTCTTCCATCTGCTACTCCCTCCATGTTATCACTTATGTTGTTTCCTATTATAAAGCATTTACCATAAAAGACAATTCCTTTTTCCTCTCTCTTTTAAGTTCGTATAAACTGACCTTGTGAAAAACACAACGTTAATTTTTTATCGTTATATTGCATAAATTTTAACAAATTATTTTTTAGATTTTTGTGCATTTTTCTTGCTTTTTTTTAGATTATCGCATAAAATAAACTTAATCAAGTTTACGTGTTACATATTATGCGTATATACATTTGTAATTTATTTATGAAAAGGAGAATTTGATATGAGTAGATTAGAAATCCCTACCCCTATCCGGGCTCAGGTCGTTGTTGAAGGACTCTATCGTGATTTGGAACGTCGAATCGAATCCAGCCCTCCGGGACTTTGTCCTGTAGATATGACTCGTGCCTTTCTTGAAATGTGTCACACACAATCCTGTGGAAAATGTGTCCCTTGCCGTGTCGGTCTCTGGCAGTTAAAAAACCTTTTGACAGATGTTTTAAATGGCGAAGCTACCATGCAGACACTAGATGAAATGATGGAGCTTGCTACTTCTATTATGGAAAGTTCTGATTGTCCGATTGGATACGAGGCTGCTCATATGGTCTACAAAAGTTTATTAGGCTGCCGTGAAGATTATGAAGAGCATATTCGTCAGGGAAGATGTACATGCCAGTATACTCAGCCGGTTCCTTGTGTATCGCTTTGTCCTGCACATGTTGACATTCCTGGTTATATCGCACTTGTAAAAGCAGGTCGTTACGCAGATGCTATCCGCTTAATCAGAAAAGATAATCCATTCCCTACACCTGCGGTTTTATCTGCGAGCATCCTTGTGAAGCACGTTGTCGCCGTAATATTGTTGACGATGCTGTCAATATCCGCGGTCTCAAACGTGTAGCAGCTGACTTTGCCGGCGAGGTTCCACCTCCGGTCTGTTCACCATCTACAGGTAAACGAATTGCTGTTGTAGGCGGAGGTCCAGTCGGACTAAGTGCTGCATATTTTCTGCAGTTAATGGGACATCAGACACATGTATTTGAGATGCTTCCAAAATTAGGTGGTATGCTTCGCTATGGTATCCCTAATTATCGCCTTCCTAAAGACCGTCTGGATGATGATATTAATGCAATCTTAAAAACAGGTGTCGAAGTTGAATATGGTAAACGAATCGGTAAAGATATGACTATCCAAAGTCTTCGTGAAGATTATGACGCTGTCCTGATTGCAATCGGAGCAAGTACAGATAAAAAACTTGGTATCGAAGGTGAGAATGCAGATGGTGTCCTCTCCGCAGTTCGTTTTCTCCGTGATGTCGGCGAAGGAACACCTGCAAATCTTGAGGGACAGGAAGTTGCTGTTATCGGTGGCGGTAATGTATCTATGGACGCAGTCCGCACTGCAAAACGTCTCGGTGCCAAAAAGGTAAGTATTGTATATCGTCGTCGTACAGCTGATATGACAGCTCTTGCAGCTGAAATTGAAGGAGCTATCGCTGAAGGAATTGAAATACAGACTCTGATGGCTCCATCCAAAATTCAGGTAGATGACAATAATCATGTAACCGGTATTTATGTTACTCCGCAAATGATCAGCAAGATCAAAGACGGACGTGCAAGTGTACGACCGACAGGAGAAGAAGACGTATTTATTCCTTGTCAGACACTGATTGTTGCCATCGGACAAGATATCGAATTTCAGCATTTTGAAGAAGCTGGTGTACCTGTTCAGCGCGGTAAAATCCAGACTGCAACTTCCGGTGGATTTGATAATATTCCTGGCGTATTTGCCGGTGGAGACTGTGCATCCGGTCCTGCAACTGTAATCAAAGCAATTGCAGCTGCTAAAGTAGTCGCAGCAAACATTGATGAATATCTTGGATATCATCATATCATCAGCTGTGATGTTGAGATTCCAGAACCAGAACTTTGTGATCGTAAACCTTGCGGAAGAGTAAACTTAACGGAACGTGAAGCAGGTGAACGCGTCTGCGACTTTGATGGTGTTGAAAACTGTATGTCCAAAGCTGAGGCAGATCAAGAAGCCGAACGTTGTCTGCGCTGTGATCACTTCGGTTATGGAAGCTTCAAAGGAGGTCGAGAAACATTATGGTAAATATTACGATTGATAACCAAAAAATCTCCGTACCGGAAGGTACAACCATTATGGAAGCGGCTGCATCCATCGGCATCCAGATTCCAAAACTTTGCTATTTAAAAGGCATTAACGATATCGCAGCCTGTCGTGTCTGTGTTGTCGAGCGCGAAGGAATGGATCGTCTTATGACCTCCTGCAATAACGTTGCGATAGAAGGCATGGTTATTTACACAAACAGTCCTAAAGTTCGTGATGCCCGTAAAAAAACTGTACAGCTTATCTTATCTCAACATGATTGCCAGTGCGCAACTTGTGTAAGAAGTGGAAACTGTACATTACAGAAAATCGCAAATGATTTGAATATCCTTGATATTCCATACAAACAAAGACTGGAAGATTTTCCATGGGAAAAGGATTTTCCTTTTATCCGTGATTCCAAAAAATGTATTAAATGTATGCGCTGCATCCAGATTTGTGATAAAATTCAGGATTTACATATCTGGGATGTGACAAGTACCGGTTCTAGAACAACAGTAAATGTAAGAGGAAACAAAAAGATTTCTGATGTATCTTGTTCACTTTGTGGACAGTGCATTACACATTGCCCTGTTGGTGCACTTCATGAAAGAGACGATACAGAAAAAGTATTCCGTGCCATTGCCGATCCAAATAAGGTAGTTGTAGCACAGGTTGCTCCTGCTGTACGTGCCGCATGGGGTGAAGCTCTCGGATTATCTCGTGAAGAAGCAACTGTAGGAAAAATCATGGATTCTCTCAAACGTCTTGGTGTAGATTATGTATTTGATACAACATTCTCTGCTGACCTGACCATTATGGAAGAAGGAAATGAATTCCTGCAGAGATTTACAAAAGGCGAATTAAAATTACGTCCAATGTTTACATCCTGCTGCCCTGGATGGGTTCGATTTATCAAATCGCAATACCCTCATCTGGTTCCACAGTTATCAACTGCAAAATCTCCACAGCAGATGTTTGGTGCAGTCATGAAAACTTATTTTGCTGAATCAATTGGCGTAAAACCAGAAAATATTTACACACTTTCCATCATGCCTTGCGTTGCTAAAAAAGGCGAACGAAACATGGAACTGTTCTATAAAGAATATGCCGGAAATGATATTGATGCGGTTCTTACAACCCGCGAACTTACACGTATGATTCGCTCTTCACACATTTCACCTTCTACATTAGTAGACCGTGAATGCGACCCACTTATGAAAGAAGGAAGCGGTGCCGGTGTAATCTTCGGTGCAACCGGAGGTGTTATGGAGGCAGCTCTTCGTTCTGCCCACTATCTTGTAACAGGAAAAAATCCAGAGCCGGATGCATTTAAAATTGTACGAAGCCCATCTTTTGAAACAGGTGTTATAGAGGCTGAAGTACAGCTTGGCAGTGCAACTGTAAAAGCTGCTGTTGTCAGCGGACTTGGCAATACACGTAAATTACTTGAAGCAATCGAACACGGTGAAGTACACTATGACTTCGTAGAAGTTATGGCCTGTCCTGGCGGATGCGTTGGAGGTGGCGGTCAGCCAATCCATGACGGAGAAGAACTTGCCCATGAACGTGGTGAAAATCTCTACTTCCTGGATGCCAATGCACCACTTCGTTTCTCTCATGAGAATCCGGATGTATTGAAGCTGTATGCTGACTATATGGAGAAACCATTATCTCACAAATCACACATGCTTCTTCATACAGACCATAATGCCTGGGAGATGCCAAAAGCTTAAATAACTTTTTAACACAATATCAATTTTAAACCAAATCTAACCCTTCATATTTATAAAAAAAGAGACGCATATCCGTTTTCAATAACGGTTACGTCTCTTTTTTACGACTCTTTGATTACTTACCTTTTATTCTACTCTTCATCATATGTATCTAAGAAATGATGCTTCACGCCATGCTCTTTATATGCCACAATTGTACTTAAATTCACATTCTCGACACTCTTAAAAATATTTCCTTCAACATATTTGTTTGTCTTTTTCAATTCCTGGATAAGTGCCTTGATTTCCATTCTTTTTGACTGATTTTCTTCGTTATTACATGTTGTGCATGTATCCGTAAATTTGCAGGCACACTGAATAAAATGCAAATTGTTGTAATCTCTCCACGCTTTAATACTATCCTCTCGAACCAGATATAATGGACGAATCAATTCCATTCCTTCAAAATTTGTACTGTGAAGCTTCGGCATCATCGTCTGAACCTGTGCTCCGTACAACATTCCCATCAAAATCGTCTCAATAACATCGTCATAATGATGACCCAGAGCAATTTTATTGCATCCTAATTCTTTTGCATAACTGTATAAATGTCCTCTTCTCATTCGCGCACACAAATAACATGGTGATTTTTCTATATTGTATACAGAATCAAAAATATCTGACTCAAACACCGTGATCGGCACTTTCAGCTTTCTTGCATTTTCCTCAATAACCTGTCTGTTCGCAGGGCTATATCCCGGATCCATAACAAGAAATTTTACATCAAACTGAAACTTATTATGTCTCTTCAATTCCTGAAACAACTTTGCCATTAGCATGGAATCCTTACCACCAGAAATACAAACTGCAATTCGATCTCCCTCTTTTACCAATTCGTACTGATTGATTGCTTTTGTGAATTTGCTCCAGATTGGTTTATGAAATTTCTTCCGGATACTCTGCTCCACATCTGCGCAGATTTCATCTGCCTCCTGCTGCTTCATCGTGTCCAGCAACCATGCAATGTAACCTCCTTGAAGACTTACCGCATCATAACCGGATTCACACAATGCTTCTGCCACATCTGTACTGAAGCGCCCTCTTGCACAACAGATAACCAGTTTCTTATCTCTTGGAAATGCATCTTCTGTCTGTTCTTCTATCGCCTTATGTATCTCTTCTGCAGGCACATGAACCGCATTCGGAATGCTGCCATGTGCCACTTCAATTTCATCTCGCATATCGATAATCTGGTAGCTGTCCTTATCCAGATTTCTTAATTCCTGTACCGTAATTCCCATCTTTGTAATTCCTTCTCTATATGATATCTAATTGCTTTTGAATATACCTTTAACATCCTATCACGTTTTGCGGGATACGGCAACTGGGAGTGTTTGTATTTTGGTTATGAATTGGCGATACGGTCCTTCTAGAGAAAATAGAATGTGAATTTCTGTTCAGTTTCCATGAGCAAGAAATCCAATATGATGCTTTCCAAAAAGACCGTATAAGCCAGTACTCTAAAACACAACCACCAGCAACATCTTAAACTGCTCCTGTCCATACACTGCATGTGGGTGTTTGGCTGGCATTACAATGGATTCACCTTCTTTTAAAATGTATTCTTCTCCATCAATTGTGATTTTTCCAACTCCGTCCAGACATGTTACAAATGCATCACCGCCTGACTCATGTGTGCTGATTTCTTCATCTTTATCGAATGCAAACAGTGTTACACTTAAATGTTCATTTTGAGCAAGTGTTTTTGAGACAACCTGACCTTCCTGATATGCTACCTGTTCTTTTAATGTTACTACTTCTGCTTTGTTAAAATTTTTAATTCCTGCCATTTTTTTCTTCCTCCAAATATTTTTTATTTTATTATAAACCGATGTTTAGCAATTTAACCATTATTGTTTATTGCCGCATCTATTAATCTTATATCTTATATTGTTCAATCTCTGACAATTCCAACTAATCCAGAATTTGACCATCTATAGAAATTGTCACAACCTGCCACGGAATAAATTTTCCACTGTAATCTACAGCATTAAACTTCGGACATCCAATCAGCATCACCTTTCCACGCATGAATTCCTGATGTATATTTGCATATGCATAAGCTGTACAGTCTGCTGCAATCAATAATTTTGCTCCCTTGTTTTCCTCCCTCTAAACTTCATTTTCAAAAATGCTGCCCCTGATATTCAGAAAGCAGCACTTTTACTAATATATTTTATTCACATTTTAAGCTATTCGTTTCCACATTATTATTTAAAAATCTTTACATAAGGATTTTCTTTTGTATAACGCTCCCATTTTTCTTTCTCTTCTTGAATCTGAGTTTCTCCATTCGGATCTCCCGTTTTCATAAAGTTTGTCCAGCATGTCACCATTTCTTCACTCAAATCATAATCATACTGCTCCATTGGTCTCCAGCATCTGCCCAATGTACCAAATGTATACCACAACTCTGATGAATGGAAGGCCCCCCAGTCATCTCCCGGAAGTTCATGTGCAAAATGATACAGATACGCCGGCGTACCTTTCTCTTCTCTTGTTGCAGCCCAACGCTTGCACTCTTCCATCAAAATTCCTGTCTTTCCTTCTTTTACTTCATCTGGTGTTGCTCCAAGATCATCTGTCACAACACCACACATATAAGGAATATCCTTCATTGTTCCTTCTTTCCAAACATCTTTAACTGTCTTTTCCAGGACATATCCATCTGCATTTGGAACAACAACAAGACTCCTTCCTGTTTTCCACATCTCATCATCTAATTTTGCTTTTGCTTCAGACAATTCTTCTGTTGACATTGCACGAAGTTCTTCCAGCGAAGTTTTTCCGGTCAGTTCGACAAATCTTTCACCGATTTCCTCTTCCTCTTTTAATGTCGGTGTATAAAGTACATCTGCATCACAACTGATTCCACTCTGCATAATTGCCTTTGCCGGAATATCTCCTGTCAGTTTACTTGAACAAAGCACCTGTGTACTCATACTTCCTGCAGACTGTCCAAATACTGTGATATTTTTACTATCTCCGCCAAAGTTCTCAATATTATTTGCAACCCATTTTAATGCTGCGATCTGATCTAAGATTCCATAATTTCCAGAAATATGTCTTTCATTTTCTGCATCCAGCCATGGATGTGCAAAAAATCCAAAAATATTTACCCGATAATTGATTGTAACAAGAATTACACCTTTTTTACAAAATGCTTCTCCATCAAATTCCAGTTCACTGCTGTAGCCGCCGCCAAATCCACCACCATGGATCCAGAATGCCACCGGAAGTCTCTCTCCTTCTTCATGCTCCGGCACCCAGATATTCAAATACAGACAGTCTTCTCCCATTCCCGGAACAAATTCTGGATTATTATAAAATTCCTTATGAAAACGTCCCATAAATGGATGCTCTGCTTTCGGTAATTCCTGCATACACATATTCTGAAATGTATCTGCTTTATATGTACCTTCCCATGCATCCATTTCCTGCGGAGCTTCCATCTCAGCTCTCCTACTGGAGCCTTGGCATATGGAATCCCTTTAAATACAACATATCCATTTTTTTCAACACCTTCCACTACTCCTTTTGTAGTTCTTACCATTTTTTCTCTCCTTTTTAATAATGCCATCTATATAGTAAGCACGACAAAACACAGATTACTTCTCGCTTTGTCGTGCTTAGTTAATTTATTCTCTAATTTTTTCGTCTGCTTGTTACAAGCTCTTTTACCTTCGGTCCTGCGAGCTGAATCAAGATTACGATAATCAAAATCGTTCCTTTAATCGCATCATTAATTAGTGAATCCATCTTCAAGGCCACAATTATTTTATCTATGATTGTATAAGACATAGCTCCGAACAAAATGCCAAGACATCTTCCTTTTCCGCCTGACATACTGATTCCACCGAGTACCACTGCTGCGATTGCATACATTTCATAACTTTTTCCTGTCGTTGCCGGGTCGGAAGATCCGTTCATTGCAATCCACAAAAATGCTGCAATACCTGTCATAACACCCGCTAGAACAAATACAACCACTTTCATTTCACTAACACTGATTCCCGACATTTTGGCACCTTTTTCGTTACTTCCAATTGCATATACCTTTTTACCAAATTTTGTACTCGTAGAAATGTACACAATCAGTGCTGTCATAATCAGCAAAATAAGTCCTACCACCGGAATTGTAAGGAATTTTCCATTTCCAAACTGATACAATGCCTGATACGAAGTGTGACTGGATGCCATACGATAAACAGAACTTCCACCTCCGCATAATTCTTTTGAAATATGCTGGCATGCATACTGTGCTACGGAACGATAAATTAACATTGTCGCAAGTGTCACAATAAACGCTGGCATTTCTACTGCACCGACTAATACACCATTAATTAATCCACATATTGCGCCAAATACAATTGTAAATAATAATGTTATAAAAATATTATCCGTCATATTAAAGATGACAACTGCAAATCCACTGACCATTGCCAGCATTGAACCTACTGACAGATCGATTTCACCAGTCAGGCATACAAGACCCATCCCAAGTGCAATGATTCCAACTACAGCAGAATGACGAAATATATTCATCACCCCGTTCCATGTCAATCCATTGCTCGATAACGCATATACTAAAAAGATTACTAAAAATACAAATACATAATTATAGCGGGACCATATTTTCCCCAACATTGATTTTTTTGTTTTCATCTTTATCGCTCCTCCCCTGCATTCAGTGCATTTGTAGAATACATCATAACGGTCTCTTCATTGATTTCTTCATGCTTTAACATCTTCACAAGCTCTCCGTCATAAAATACTGCACATCGGTCTGCCACTTTCTGTAATTCAGGAATCTCCAATGTGTTGATCAAAATGGTTTTTCCGGATTCTGCCAGCTCCAAAATCAATTTGTAAATTTCCGCTTTCGCTCCTACATCAATTCCCTGTGTCGGATTATCCAGCAAAAGAATCTCTGCTTCTGTATTCAGCCATCTTGCCAGAAATACTTTCTGCTGATTTCCTCCACTCAAAGAAGTGATTGGATCTGCACTGTTCTGTGCCTTTACATTCAACAATTTTTTGTATTTTGCAAATTTGTCCTCTTCTTTTTTCTTTGAAATCTGGAATTGTTTTGCTGACAATGTATGTTCTGCCAGATACATATTTTCCAGTAAACTCATATCCGCGATCACTGAATTTTCTTTTCTGTTGGCAGGAAGCATCGCGATTTTATGTTTCATCGCTTTATGTATCGAATGTAGCGGAACATTTTCTCCATTTACATGAATTGCACCACCGTCTGCACGAGTCACACCGAAGATTCCCTGTAACAATTCACTGCTTCCGGATCCCTGCAGTCCTGTCATTCCAACGATCTCGCCCTTTTTCACATCCAGATTTACATTTTTAAATCCATGACCTGTAAAATTCTTGATCTCTAAGATGGTATCTCCACATGCACGCGTCTGATAATTTTCCTCTGCATTGTAATTGGAACCTACCATCATCTTTGTGATTGCTTCCGGATTGGTATCTGCAATATTGCCTTCTCCAATAAATGTTCCATTCATCAGTACTGTATAGCGATCTGCAATTTCAAAAATCTCCGGCATCTTGTGGGAAATGAAAATAAATGATGTTCCTTTTTCCTTTAATCTGCGGATAATACGGAATAAATGATCGATTTCCTGGTTATTCAGAGATGTTGTCGGCTCATCTAAGATCAATAACTTTGCATTAAAAAATAATGCCTTTGATATCTCAAGCAACTGTTTCTGGCTCGGCGTCAGTTCTTCTACTTTCTCATCCGGGTCAATCTCTACTTCCAGTTCAGCAAATAATTTCTTTGCCTCATCTTTCATTCGTTTCTTATCCAATTTTCCAAATTTATTGGTATATTCCTTTCCAAGAAATATATTTTCATAAACAAGCAAATCATTGAACAGATTCAGTTCCTGATGGACAAATGCAATCCCCTGCTGCTCTGTCTGTTTGACTGATGTATTATTCAATTCTTTTCCATCAAACAGAATCTTTCCTGCATCTCTTCGGTATACTCCGGTCAGCACATTCATCAATGTTGATTTTCCGGCACCATTCTCACCTAACAGTGCATGTACTTCTCCTGCTTCCACTGTCAGATGTACATCCTTCAACACCGGAATATCGTTAAATGCTTTATATATTCCACTCATTTCCAGTCGTTTCATGCACGTTTCCTCCTCGTTTTTCTCTCTATTCTGTCGTTTTGCTGACAGATCAACATCTATCTTTTATTATATCATTTTTGACTCACAAGTAAATAAATTTAGATGCTCATATATAAACAAAACATTCTTAGGTAACACCAGCGTCACTAGGTTCGACAAAACCTCGCTAAGTGTTCACAGTAAAATATACGGAAGTCTGCAAGCAGACTCCCGTATCAAATTCCTTAATAACTTCTATCTACAAGATTTAGAATGAAGGATAGTCTGCAACATTGTCAGATGTAACATCTTCACATTCAATCACATGATCCTGTTCTACGTCTTTACCATCAAGATGATCAACCATATCCTGAATTGCTGTCTGGATCATAGCCGGGCTATATGTAACTGACATGATTCCGCCAAGCTTACCAGCGATATCCTGATATGAGTTACCACGAAGTACTTCGTAAAGTTCATCTAATCCGCCACATCCTGTGATAACAGGTTTGTTAGCATAGAAAGCATCTTTTGTAGAATCACTGATTCCACCACCATTGAGGGCTTCTAAGATACCCATTGTCAACTCATCATCCTGTGCATAGATCCATTTGATGTCTGCGTTAGAAGCATCTCCCATCAGAGACTCAAATGATTCTTTTGTATCAGAACGGCTCCAGTTCATAGCTCCTGAATATGTAATTGCTTTGAGGTCATCCTCTGTCCATTTTGCATCGTCTGCGATCTTAGATCCGCCGAATTCAAGTTCTCCTGTAAGATAATCTGTAAATCCGCTGTCACGTAATGTTGTAACTGAAGATGTGTCGCCTTCGTAAACATATACTTTATCTCCAGGTTTCATTCCGTTTTCTACAAAGTATGCTGCCGCACCGGCACCGATTCCCTGATTATCACCTTTTACATTTGAAACAGCGCTTGGAGCCACTGCATCAATGATACGGTCAAATTCTACGAATGGAATATCTGCATCTACTAACTGCTGAATTGCAGACTGGACTGTATCATCCATAGGCTGTACAACTACTGCGATATCTTCCTCTCCACTTGCTACGATATCTTCGATTTTATTAATCTGTTCAGCTGCATCAGAAGAAGTAATTACTTCTGCGGAATATTTTCCATCTTTGTTCACTTCTTCTACTTTCTCTTTTGCGAATGTTGCAACAGAACCTGTCCATCCGTGATCTTCTGCTGCAGTTAACACATAAATATGTGTAGCTCCTTCATCTGATTTTGCTGTATCACTACCATCCTTTTTTGACTCATTACTTCCACATGCTGCAAGGCTAAGAACCATAACACCAGCAAGAAGAGTTGCTAAAATTTTCTTTTTCATAGTGATTTCTCCCTTCTTTTTTATTTGATTATGATTTAATTATATCTCTTTATCCTGAAAAAGCTTTTCTTTATCTATCCATTTTCATATTATTTTCAGTCTTATTTTAACTTCAAAATAATACAAGGACAAAAAATATATGCATTTTTTTGTCCTTTATTTTTCTGGTTTGAAGATATCATTTACCTCTTCCCTTTTCCACTTAAGAAGAATTGAAATATCCATTTAGAAACTTCTTCATATCCATATCACTTTCTGTAATCTTTATAAAATAGAATAGTTTCTAACTCGCACAAAAGTCAAAAAGATAACCGGATATTTTCCTTGTAATTTTTACCATACAACTCCTGTGCCTTCCAATCCAATTCCAGCAGCATCCGTCTGGAATCATCCATCTGAGGCAATTTCAGATTTTTCCTTGCTTCCGCTTCACTACTTTCTAACAAAACCGGAATCCAGGAACATTCTTTTATCCTCTTGTAAATATCCTTTTCTGCATTATTATCCAAAGCCCGCACATATAACGCATAACTATAAATCCCACAAATAGATATTTCAACATGACGTACACCAATGAGAACTTTCAATAGGTATCTTCTTAATTCTTCTGCTGAATAGTTCTGATTTGATATTACATTTGCAAGCTGTTCAAAGAACAAATTTCCATTTTGAATGTTGCACTTGTTGTAAACTTTTAAAATCTGTTTTGTTATCGGTCCATAACCGCCCGAGATTTCATTCAGATACTTTGTATTCTGTTCCTCTGTATGTAATGCTAACATTTGCATCAGCTGTTCTCCTAACCGAGCTTCAAATCTTGTTATCACATCTGTTCCTTTTGCGTACTTATCCGATGTTTCTTTTATTTTGTCTTGACGTTCGATAAATTCATTCATATTCACAAAACGAATCTTCATATTGCTGTACATCCGCTTCATTGCTTTTGCATATTCAATCGCATGGATATTCTGCTGTTTTTCCAATATAGCTTTTGCTCCCGGTATAAATTCTTCGGTCACTTCTGCACATGCAGTTGCAAAATTCTTTCCGTTTTCCATACACAGTTTTATTTTCTGCTGATATTCTCTAGGTTCAATAAATAAGAACTGAATCATGTCTTTCAACAATTTTTCATCTGCATCTTCACACAAAATTGCAAGTTCATCCACACAATTCAGTTTTTCCAACATCGATACTGCTGCAAATGCTAAGGTATCAAAGGTTGTCAATGTACAATATACTGGAATTTCCAACACAATATCTGCTCCCTGTTTCCTCAATATCTCTGCTTTTTTGTATTTACTTACAGATGCCAGAAGTCCTTTTTGTGTAAAATTTCCACTTGTAACAACGACAAGTCCATCGGCTTCTGTTTTCTTTTTTATGTGTTGGAATAACTTTGTTCTGTTGATTTCGATTGGTTCAAATTCATCTATTAATGCTGTAATTTTCATAAAGTTCTTCCTCCGATTTTACTCTCATCTATCCTTATTATAACTTTTGCTATAAAAAAAGAAATAGCAAATAATCATCTTCCCGACAATTATTTACTATTTCTTCTTTATTTTAATTGCATTTATACAATCAACAATCTTCTCTCATTTACATGATGTCCAAACTCTGGCATAAAGATAAACGCTTCTTCATCCGGATTCAATGTATCCTGCATAACTGGTGGCATATAAGATGATGTAAAGCAGAATCCATATTTCAAATCATGGAATCCTTGAACAAGCCCACCCGATTTCTTTACTTTCAACACTGCCGGTGTTGTCACATCCCAGTGTGTCTGGAAATTCGATTTCATTTCTTCATAAGTATAATCTTCTCCATGAATATTCCAGATAATATCCTCTTTTTCAAATTTCTCTCCATCTACAAACAATGTACCTGGTCGAATCTGGCTCAAGAAGATTCCTCTATAATATGGAAGTCTAATCTTGAACTGAAATCCTATTGTATCTCCATCTTTTTTAATATTACGAAATCCTACAGACTGTATTACTTCTCTTTCCATTTTCGAATCCTCCTTAATCACCAATATAATTTTTCATCATAATATGATGTTTTCTAAGCGTTTGTCCCACTTCGTATCCAGGTTCATATTTATCTGCACCTTCATATTCGCTCAAGAGATATCCGTCCCAATTTTGTTTTTTAAGCAATTCAATAATTTCTTTATAAGGAATCGTTGTCTCTTCAAACTCATCACTCATATTAATAAATTTTGCATGACAGCAGTAAATATATGGCAATAACGGAATCAAATCTTCTGGCACATTCGGTGTGTAATTTGGATCACGATATTCTCCTTCTGAGAATTCTGTACGGAACACGCTGAAGTCAATATTCAATCCAAAATTCTTTGTACCTGTTTCTTTGATAAAATCAACGTAATCTGTTACCATCTTTCCTTTCAGATTAGATGGTGTATGGATTTCAGGGCACATCTTGATTCCAAGTTCTTCTGCAAGTGGCAGTGCCATCTTGATAATCTCACGCCAGTTCTTTACCGGCTCCAGTGCGTCGTTGATTACCGGCATTTTTGTTCTCATAACAGTGAATCCCAGGCGATGTGCCAGACGGATATCTCTTGCCAGCATTTCATAAGATTCTTCTGTTGTCAGATCACGGTATCCCAATACATGAGAATTGATCCAGTTACCATATTCAACCGGAACAATTTCATATTTATCACACAGACGGAACCATTTTTCCACCCATTCATCTGTCGGATTTGGATAATTTTCAATGTGTGTGTTTGCAAGAATCTCAATTCCATGAGCTCCCATGTCGTGTAAATCTTCAAAACATTCTTCCAATGATTTTGTAAGACCAAATTCTGCTGAATAACTGTACAGTGCAACACCGCGCTTTGGTCCTTTTCTATCATACTGATACATTTTTTCTTCCTCCTTGTCATCTTTTCCGTTTTGTTTTCGTTGAGTTTATTTTATCTCCTTTTTTAACATTTTTCTTTCCTTCAATTTCCAAATATTTTCCTATTTTTGCATTCTACATGAAAAAGCAGGCATAACACGCAACATTTTGTTATCATTTATTGCGTATCATGCCTGACTATATTATGATTTATTAATTTTTCCAGTTCTATCTCAACTTTGACATAAATATCTTCTATTATGAAAACTATACCTAGCATGCATCATCTTTTGATACATGCAACAATATAATCTCCTGTCCCCTCAGTGTCATTCTAATTTGAACCCTCCCTTCCACTGACATTACTCCTTCCATCCGTCGTTCCGGTTGTGTAATCTCTCTCAAATATTTAATATCCTCATTTGTAAGGGTTTCTTCGTATTGAAATTTCTTCCATTCATCCAGAATACTTCCTTTTTCTCTGCAAATACGATTTGATGTGATTGTATAATTACCATCAGCCACATTTTTCAAAACCAAATCAATATTACATTCCTGATTTGTCAAAAATATTTTCTCTACTTTCTCCGGCGAATCAATGGGGTCATTTGCAACAACATAAGTATCTTCATATTTTTGATAATGAAAACCAATGATATGATAAACATCTTTTCCTATCTCTTTTGTAACAATTAATTCTTCATTATGTAATAGCAGTTCTTCTCCTAATTGGTTCAAAAACTGCAATGCAAAATACACCGGTTTTCGAATTGTATCTTTTGTAATCAAACCACTTCCGCCATTTGCAATTCGTTTCGTATCAAAATAATTACTTACCCAATCAGAGCCCATCCAAAGACATACCATATCTGCCATTGAAAGTATTTCAATAATCTTCTTTGTTATATAGGAAGCCCGAAAGCAAGAATCATTCAAAAAATTACGATTTGAAATAGAACTGTTCCATTCAACCACATAAAGAGGGATATCGACCTCTCCTTCTTCCATAATTTGATGAATAGACTGTAGTTTTTCATACTCATAATTTTCTGACTGTGTACGATAATAATTTACTTTTCCATCCTTCCTCGAAGAATCATATGGAAACAAAAGAATAGAAATAAATTCTGGCAAGCAATTATTTTCTTTACTATATTGTAAGTATTCATGCAAAAATTTTACATCATTTGTTACATCAGAAGGTCCTCCTACGCAGGCATCTGGCAATGCCTTTTTTATAACCTGATAGGAAGATCTATAGCATTCTTTATAGTCATACTCCTTATCGATATAATATTGATTTCTTGCAAAATGCACAATATCACTGGATAATTCAAATTTCCATTGTACTACCTCTTCTTTTCCATATCGCTTTATTATATGGTGAATAAAATCTTTCAACATTGCTATCCAGATATCTTTTGATTGAAATACAATACATTCTTCTTCGAAATATAATGTATTTCCCATAGATGATAATACTGTATCTGGTCTTCTTCCCAAATCTACAAATGGTTTTATATGATGAGACACTAAAAAATCTAATGCCAGATCAATCATATCATAATTATAGTTTCCTTGCGTTTTTCCATCTGTAATCATCATCTTCTTAGAAAAAATATTCCATATCCGTACATATGAAAATCCCAACGTTTCTGTAAGATAAATTGTATGATATTGCAAATTAGCAAGTGTCAAATTATAAACCGAACCAATATTCACTACCTGATTCCAAATTTTTGTCAACTTGCTCTTTCGTCTCACATTAACTTCAATTGCACTATTTTCCGTGTCGAGAGATTTGTTTTTATTTCTTTTATCTCTATTTTCTTTCTTTGTTGGCGTAGTACACTCTTTTTCTTCTTTTTTCTTCTCTCGATATTCTACCGGAGTGCACTGATAATATTGTCGAAACACACGATTCATTACCGAAGCATTAGAGAATCCATTATCCACTGCAATTTTCGTAACTGCCTTCGAAGTTGTCATCAAATCCTCTGCTGCAAAATAGATTCGCACCCGATTTACAAACTCTGCAAATTTCATTCCAGTTTGCTTCTGAAATAATCTGGATAATGTAGAGGTCGCTGTAAACATTTCATCTGCAAGTTCTGATAAACTCACATGATTTTGACGATTTTCATCCACATACTTTACAATCTGACGCATACGAACATCGTCAGAGTTTGTCTGCAGCAAACCTTTTCCAGTTATCCAGACAGATACCAATCCTTGAACAATATAGCTTCTCTCATCCTCTCTGAATCTGTCCGTTTTATTCTTTTGATTATTTCCTATCTGAATCCAATTCTCCATAGTTTACTCCGATTACTTTTCCAATTGTTGTCTTACCGCTTCACATGTCTTATCATTCCCAGCACAGTTTCATTCGCATTGGTGACTTCCAACTGAATGTCTGGATATTTATTCTGAAACACACGGAACACTTCATCGGCGAATCCCTGTCCCATAAAATCAATTCCGCTGCAATCAAATTCTACTTGCTTAAACTGTTCTAGTCTGTAAACAACTCTTCGAGCCTGTGAACGTGCAATTGGTTCTCCATATGGGCACACTTTTTTTAATGGTATTACAGTTTTTACAAATCCTTCTTCTATCGGTGCAAACATGTCAAACACCTCCTTTAATGTATGCGTTGTATCATTTTCCAACTTCATCACAACCATCGTTCCGATTGACTTAAGACTAGTATAATACAAAATCAAATGCGATTGAATTAACTTTTCTTCTGTATATCTTCCTGTGGTAAACACACTTTGTCCCGACCAAATTGCAAACTCTCTCAATACTTTGGAAACAAAAAAGATTCCTTCACCAGAGTGTGCTTCACTTTGCGTTGTCAATTTTCCCTTATATAATTCCAAAATTGCATCTTGAATATCCGCAGAATATCCACATTCTTTTTCTAGGTATGCCCTGATATTTTCAAAAATACCGATTCCATCATCTGTTATTGAAATTTCCGTATATAAAGCATCTTTCTTAACATAACATAAAATATGTTCTGCATTTGCATGTTCAATTGCATTGTTCATCATTTCCATAAATGCGTAGCTCCATATGGCAGATGCCTCTTTTGAAATATTTTGCAATAAAGGGAGGATATCTTGAAAATAGATCTTATCTTCGACTAAAAAATCTGAAGCATCATAGACAAATCGATATCCTTCTGTTTTCAAGCGATAACCACATTCCGATTGCTTCTGTTCTTCCAGTATTCCCTGTTCCAGAAGTTCTTTCAAATATCGTTTTACAGTTGTAACCGATATCCGAAAATTATCCATCGTCTTTTTTATATAATCAGTATCTTGATTCCTGACTTTTTCTAACAAGTATCTTTTAATACTATTTCTTTTTTCTTCCTGGAATGACATGATATCGGCTCCTTTCAAAAACTTTATTTTATATAAATCAAATTTTATTTCTTATATTTATAACTTTATCATGTTTATTATAAAACTTCAATCTTAATAATAAAAAAACTGATACAAAACAAATGAATTTCTCTCATCTGTTTCATATCAGTTTTTCTTATAACTTACAACTTAATATTTATATACTTCTACATATTTCCATTCCGGCATATCTCCTAATCCAAGACTCATCTTCTCATCTCCGTTCAGGATTCTGCCTGCTTTCCATTCGCCATTCACTACTTCTCCTTCTTCTAACCGCAGAAGATCAACTTTCTTATTCTCCCCGGATTTTGCACGGAATGTAAATGTGCTCATCATTCCACCAATCAGGAACTTATTTGGAGCAAGTTCATAAATCACTCCTGCTGCCAATGGTTTTGCCGGTCCTTTCGGTGCATAGGCAATCGCAATATCATATTCTTCACAACTGAAATATGTTCCGTAATCTGTATCTGATTTTCTTACATAGCTCATCAGTTTGTCTGTTCCACGATATTTCAAATATAATGGTTCCATCTGTTCAACCATCTCATAGGTACGTTTCAAATAGTCTTTGCTTCCTTCGATATCAAAGGCAGATGGATCAATGTTCAAAGCGATCATAACTTCCATCGGTGGTCTATCGATTGCTTCCGGCGGCAATACAAGTTCTTCGATCCCGAATGGTGAATAACAGATTGCATTTTTATTTGCAAATGCATACAAACAATAAGAAGAAGTTACTGCATCTTTTCTTACTTCCGGAATCACCAATGGATTTCCTTCATATCCATATTCATCGATTACATTTGCAACATATGGAACGTAAATATCCGGTGCCAGTGTAAATAAGGATGGTGCTACGATTTTCCAGATTTTATGCACCTCTTTTACCGGCCCACCTGACGGATATGAGCCTACATACCATGGATACTGGCGCAGCCATGCATTCGCATAGCACGGAAGTGCGTATTCCTTCTGTCCGGCTTTTGTAATCTTCTCTACTGCCTTTGCAAAATAATATGCCATAAAACATTCTTCTGCATTCTCGCCAAATACCTGTTTCCAGCTTCCTTCTGTCTCGCACAATCCTTTCAGTTCTGCAGGCACATTCTCTTTAAATCTTTCTTCCGCTTCCATACTGTAATCTCGTTCAGTTCCAAGCAGACCAATTTCATTCTCAACCTGCATGATGATAACTGTCGATTCCTGTTCATCGATTTCGCGAATATGAGCCATTACTTTTGCAAATGCATTGGCATCTTTTTCTATAGCAGCCTCACAGAGTGGTGAAATGGTATTAATTGCCTCTCCATTTACCTTACGCACACGGAAATATGTATCTGTATTCTGTTTCATCCAGCCTGGAACATACATTGATTCACTGTTCTTCCAAAGCCCAAACCACAAGAAAATCAGGTGTTTCTGTTCTTCTCTTGCCTGTGCGATCAATCCATCCACTAATGTAAAATCAAAAACGCCTTCTTGCGGTTCCATTGTCTCCCAATATAGTGGAACAATTACTGAGTTCATATTTAATTCTCTTAGTGCCGGCCATACATGCTCTTCCATATAATCCAGATTGCTGGAACTTGAATTGTGAATCTCTCCGCTGCGTGCAAAGAATGGTTTGTCGTGAACATATAATGTTGGGATTCCGTTGTCGTTTTGAATTCTTGGTATCATGATTTGCTCTCCTTTTCAAATCATTCATTATTATTTGCTTTCTGTTCGAACATCTTTCTTGTCTCTATTATATCGCTCGAAAATGTGTTTTCTCAATCTTAATATCATAGTATTAATATAACAATATTAAGCAGTTGTATTGTTTACCTGAACTTAATTTATGGTATACTATAAGAAAACGTATTATAAAACAGAGGACTTAAAATAATGCTTTATACCTTACACCACTCCACCAAATACCAATTTCTTCCACTGCTACCGGAACTTCTCGGAGTCAATCACCTCCAGGAACCTGTGCAACGTCCCAATGGTTTTCCCTTTTTTCAGTGGTTCTACTGTGCAAAAGGACAAGGAGAATTTATCATCGATAACCAGAAATCTGTCATTTCCAAAGGACAGGGGTTATTTATCTATCCAAACATTCCTCATTCCTACAAAGGACTATCTTCCGACTGGACCGTTCATCTGATTGGTTTTGAAGGTAACGCATGTACCGAGATTTTACAATCTCTAAATATGATTGAAACCGGAGTATATCATTTTTCAAATTCCGATGTATTTCCTACTCATATTGAAAATTTACTCTATCTTTCACAACGCGATATACCAGAAAAAGAGGCAGAATTATCAAAGGCATGTTACAGCATGCTTCTGGATCTCACACCTTGTATTCAGCAGATTCACAATACAACTCCTGCTTCTGAAAATGAACTTGTTCGAAAACTGATTAATTTTATGGAGGAAGAGTACGCCCGCGATATTTCCCTGACTGAACTGGCAGATTATGTAAATCTTTCAAAAGAATATATGTGCAATCTTTTCAAACGCACCATGCAACAAACTATCATGCAGTATCTGCAAACGGTCCGTATCAGCCGTGCACGTGTTTTTCTGATACAGTATCCAGAAAAGCATGTCGCAGAAATTGCCCGGATGTGTGGATTCGAAAGTCCAAGCTATTTTGGAAAAGTATTTAAAAAAATTGCCGGATGTACACCCGACAATTTTCGAAGATAATCATTTTTCTTTTTCTTCCTCTAACAGATTATCTTTTTGTTATTTGTTATTTTTTAGTTCTTCTCTTATCTCTGTAAATGGCTTGATTTTTTCCGGATTTTCTTTGTGTTCACCTATGTGTTTTTCCATCCAAACCATATCATACCATCGCCCAAATTTGTTACCGCATTGTTGAAACCTTCCAACCAGACGATATCCCATATGGTCATGAAACTGCACACTATTATTCGTAAGATGTTCATCTTCTACTGCTGTATACGCAATACAGGCATTTAAATTAAGAATGTTTTGCATTTTAAGAATGTTTTCCAATCCTTCATATAAAGATCTGCCAACACCACTCTTTCTCTGATCTTCACGTACATATATCGTAGTTTCAACTGCCCAGTCGTATGCGGCACGGTTTTTAAATACACCTGCATATGCATATCCTAAAATTTCTCCCTCTTTTTCCTCTACAATGTATGGATATTTTTTTAGAATATTTCGTATTCGTTTTCTAAATTCTTCCACAGATGGAACTTCGTATTCAAATGTTATTGCTGTTTTTTCTACATAAGGTGCGTAAATATTCAAAAGTTCTTCTGCATCATTTTCTGTCGCAATTCTAATCATTTTCCATCTCCCTCATTCTTCTATATAACGTAGACTTTGATATTCCTACTGCTTGTAATGCTTCTTCCAAAGAAATCTCTTTTTTTTGAAAGCGCCTAATCTGCTCTTTCAGAAACTGTTCATCAACTTCCTTTCGTTTTCTGCCTTTATAAATACCCAGCTTCTTCGCCTGCTGAATTCCTTTCTGCTGTTGTTTCTTTCTCTGACTTTCATCCATTTCACATAAATGCTCAAAAATTGGCATCCATGCCTGATAATCTTCCACACACAAATGTAATTTTTCTTTTTTTGAAGTCAATTGAATACCATAGTGCATCATACGATTCAGTCTTTTCACACATTCTTTTGAATTTGTTCCCAATGTTGCAATGCTTTCTATAATAAATTCATCTCCATACTGTCCATCTTCCAACGCTTGTCGCAGTATTGTAGAATTTTGGATTTCTTGTGTTCTCATGTCATCTCTTGCACGTTCTACAATTAAATTATCTATTGCCGCACGCAAATCCGTACGAATGAGCCATTCCAATCTATCATAATAATCCAATCCAACACTTTCCAACAACTCCCACAAATCTTCTCTGGAAGGTCCAGGTGTTCTCTCTGTAATAAAAACAGGCACATAATTCACTCGATAATAATGCTCCAATCTCAAACTCATATCAATTCCCGGTATTCCCTGAAATACTTTTGTAGAAAGAGTATCAATAATTGGCCAAAATGGACTGATAATATATTGAAATTCTTCATTTTCAAATTGTTCATATGTGATTTTACCAACTTGTATTTTTTCATTTTCTTTTGTTACCGCCTTAATAATTCCACTATTGCGATAAATCGGTGTATCTAAAATTGGCTTTGTATATTCATTTCTTGCAACCCAATCCGTCCTCACATATGTTTTCATTCCGTCTCACCTCACATGACTTTCCCGATTAATTTTCGATATGGTTCTTTTATCATCACTTCGTATCTTAAATGCAACATACTTTTATAAAATGTCTTGCGAACCATTGATATTTCCTCTACTCCATCTATTATTTTTTCCATCTTTTCTAAATCAATCTTTGGTTTCATTCGTATCAAAGCATCGTTACATTCTTTATATTGTAAACTATCAATCAATTCATAATATGAACTCTTTTTCCCTTGTAATAAAATCTGTGACGTAGGAAATGTATAGACTCTCTTTAACATTTCTTCTTCCGAATCTAGTATTCTCTGCAACTTTATATCTGTATTCAAGCGCGGGAATAGTGCTGATCCATTATCATATATCGGAGCTATCCGATACTGATTATCCTTTTTCAAAAATCCCCAATTTGAACCATGTCTGTCAAAATTCCCAATCCATGCATCAATTAAATACATATTCCAAAAATGTTGTATTGTCCCTTCTACATCTGTTAATTTCATATTCTCTTCCAACATCCGCATAATATCATCATATGTGTATTTATATCGTTCACGACTTTGCTCTAATGTACTATCCCCGACATCATTGAACGGAACAAATATTTCATCTTCACCAATAAAATCTTTTATTATAACTGCTGGATTCCCATCACAAGTTCCAAGAAAAGTCTGCTGTGTTTCCAGTCCTACCATCTGGAATAAATGAGAACCAATATATTCTGATATATGACTATATGTGATTCCCTGATGTGAGTTCTTCGCATATTTTACTATATATGGTTCTCCTTGAATTAAAATCCCTTTTTTCCGCTCTGCCCCTGTATAGTATCGCCCACTTGGTTTATATTTTGAATAATCCATTTTATCACATCCTACACATTTATTTCATATAATATAACATTCAATGTATTGTGTGTCAATAGAGTATGACTTTATATTGATACTATCCGGTTCTTGTTTTAAATTTCTAATTATTTAATAATTTTTTATTTAAAATATTTAAGTCAAAAAACGGACATACCAGATTTTCTCCAATCTAGTACATCCGCCTTTTCACAAGATTTTATTCAATTTTTATCAAGGTCAGTTTTTCTTATTTATCACATGCACGTTTTCCGGCATCCAGATCTGCTCTGATTTCTTCAACCTTCTTCGGTGTCAGTTTATAGAACAAAAGTGGTACGATTGAAAGTGCAGCAACAATAAGTGGTACAAGATTAACTACAATATTAATTCCCTGCTGTGCTGCAGGTGTCTGCTCTGCATTTGCAACATAACCGGCTGCTGAGAGTAAAAGTACTCCTGCTGAACCACTAATGGCTGTAGAAAGCTTTACACCAAAGCTTAACATAGAAGCTGCAACACCTTCCTGACGACGTCCAAGTTTCCAGTCACCATACTCAATACAGTCAGATACCATACCTGGGCAGATAGCTGATGCAGAGTTTGTTAATCCACAAATAAATGATACAACTAACAAATATGTCTGATTACAATGCGGATTAATAAATAACAAGAAAAATCCGATACACATAATTACATTCAGTATAATCAAATATCCTTTTTTAGTGAATGTTTTTGTTCCCCATGGAACTGTCAATGTACCAATTAACTGTGCAATTGTCATTGATGTAAATACTGTGGCAATTACTCTAAAATCCCCTACTACATAAATAATATAGTATGTAAGTAAGCCCATACGTCCTGATACACAAATAGTACCAAGAACTGTAGCAAGAACAACCATTAATAACTGATCATTTTTAACAATTTCTTTCAAACTCTTAATAAGTCCCATCTTTTCAGCTGACTGAGAAGCATGAAGTTGTTCCGTATATTTTTCTTTACAGCCTGCTGCACAAAGCCAGAATACTGGCACCATAACAACAGACATAATAACTGTTACACAAAAATAACCCCTTGCATTTGCAACATCTGCTTTACTGAAAAATAACAGTGCTGGAGCAATAACGATAGATAAGATAATTCCTATTACAGAAGCACCAATTCCTCTTGCTGTTGCAAGATTCATACGAACTCTTGAATCAATAGCAATCACATGCTGCAATGCTTGATAAGAAATACAGCAAGCTGTGTAAGCCATACCTGTACCTACATATGTAATCAGACATAAAATTACTTTTGCTGCACCCGATACTGGAAATACAGTAAATGTTAAAATGTTAAAAATTGCAAGAAATGGTGGTGCAAAATACAGATATGGTCTGAATTTTCCCCATTTTGTATTCGTACGGTCACAAATATTTCCCATCATCGGGTCATTAATTGCATCCCATACACGTGCAATTAACATTATCATCGAGATAGCACCTGCTGCAAGTCCTACGATATCTGTGTAAAACAACATCAAGTAACTATTAACCATGTACCAACTCATCTGACATCCGATTTCTCCTAAACTATAGGAAAGCATCAGTTTTGGGCTTGTTTTTTCTTTTACATTATTACCCATTTTTCATCCTCCTCTTTCGGTCATTAACCTATTTCCTTGATGAAGAAATATTATCATTTTAAAGGCATTTACAACTATTTAAAAAAATTCAATATCCTTATATAGAATTGTTCTTTTTTAAGAAAATTTTACATCAGGTTTATAAACAACAAATTTTGGTATCAGATTTTTGTCCTTTTATCTTTTATAATAAGAGAGCTACTTCAAGCATCTATTCATGCTTAAAATAGCTCTCTACATTACAACTCTCCTACTACAATTCCTTGTATCTCCTGCGCTGCAACACGCGTTTCTACTACAAGCGTATGATCCACAGCCTCAACTTTATGAATTGTCATTTTAGGCTGGCACCATTTTTTCAGATAATCGACTTCCATCAAAGACAAATCATTAAAATAATCCAACTCTTTCCATTCATTCTGTACATTTCCATTTGTCTGGCTTACCGAAAACAATTTTATAATATAAGTTCCATTATTTACATTATTAATCTTAAAACTCATCTGCATACTTTCATTATCCGAATAAAAGCGCTGCTGATTTTCCATTTCTATCTCATTTTCATTTCTGGAATAATAACGGAAATTCAAATGTTTATAATTATGACAACATATAAAGAACAATCCATTTTCCTTGCAGGAGACAATTGCATTTTTATTTTTTCCAAGAATATAAGATTCCAGATGATTCATAAAATCAAAAGCAAAATATGCCGGCTTACGAACTCCATTTCTTGTAATCAATCCACAACCGCCGAACAGGAATTTTTCTGAATCAATACTCTCTGAAAAAATATCTGTTGCAACCCAATACCCCAGAGAATCAATTTCTCCATAATTCTCAATGAGATTCTTCATAATATATGCACTTTTATAACATCCATCGTTGAGGCAATTACGATTTGATAATGTGGAGCTCCATTCTGTAACAAAGAGTTCAACATCTTCCATTCCTACTTTTTCCATCTCGTATTTGGCCTCCTGAATCTGATGATATAGATAACTCTCATCTGATGCATATGGATTTCTTCCCGCTTCCAGAATATCCTCATCCCTCAGATATGGATACGAATAAAGTGAAATAAAGTCCGGCTGATGCTTTTGTTTCTTCCAGTCAAGTAACAATTGATGAAATTCTTTTCCCATAATATTCAAACTGAATCCTGCGCCGCCAACTTTAATATTTGGTGCATAGTTTTTAAATATCCCTGCTATCACATCAAATACATCAAAATATTCATCTAATGTAACCGTTTCCTGTATCGCTGAATTTTTTTCGATCTCAATATACCAGGTTTCTACTTCTTCTCTCCCATATCGCCTGGTCCAATGACGGATCAGATCTTCCAGAAACCATTTATTCGATTCGATCATATAAATATGGCTCTTACCTTTTCTTTCCAGAATTGACGGATCTACTCTTCCAAAAAAAGTATGATTCTTAAATCCCATCTCAACATGTGGTTTGATTTTCAATCCTACAAGAAAATCGATTACCTGATCGAGCAGGGTAAAGTTATACTTTGTATTCTTCTCATCGATATGGATCATCATGTTTTCCGAAAAGACCTGCCAGAATCTCATGTATTCAAATCCAAGATGTTCTTTTAAATACTGCACCTGTTCCCTCACATCATAACGCATCAGATTTTCTGCCGGGCCAATATTAATCATTCGCCTCCAGTACTTCTTTGTCTTCTCTCTTTGTTTTGCATCTACTTCCAATACCGATACGACTGAATCTGCTGCGCCCGCAGTGCTGACCAGATTGGATGCAAGATACTGCTCTACCTTCTCCAGTATTTCACTGCTGTTCTCTGTATTTTCCGGAGTTTCTGTTTTTTTCTGCATCTGTGTACGATATTCCGCCGGTGTAATCTGATAACTTTCTTTGAACACCTGATTGAATGATGCCAGATTTGAAAATCCGTTGTCCATCGCTACTTTCAATATCGTCTTATCAGAATACAACAGTTCACTCACTGCATGATCCAGACGGATATTATTCAACAGCTTTAAAAAACTCATCCCAAAGTTTTTCTTTATATATTTTGATAAATAAGCATTCGACAAATATAATCTTTCCGCCAGCTCCTGCAGAGTGATCGGTTCTCTGTAATTTGTCATGATAAAACTCATAATCTCATTCATACGCTCATCTTGTATTCCACGCAGCGAATCGTATTGCTTCATTCCTTTTTTCACAATAAAATCCGATGTAATCAGATAAATCAACTGGTAATAAATACTATTCTTTAATGCAATTGCCTGTCCCTCGGTCGCCTGATAGAGATTAAAAATCTGCCTGATATAATATCTCATCTTTTCATAGCTTTCTGATTTTTCCTCCGCAGAATTACACCAGAAAAACGGCTGTTCCCCACTAAATATTTCTGTCAGCATCGTATAATCAATAAACAGACTACCAAACAACACCTCATCATCAGAAAAATATTCATGGCGCACCTTGGAGTTGATCAGTATAAAGTCCTCTGCATTTAAATGATGCGATTCTTCCTCATAATTGATCTGAAGCGAACCATCCAACACATAGATAATCTCAATATCCTGATGAAAATGCATAATCTGTTCCCGCTTGGTAGAAAAACAACAGCGGACAATATTTTCATATTTCAATGTATGTACCCTCTCTCTGACATACCACAAACAGCAGACATGATTCTGCCTGCTGTTTGTATCTGTCATTTCTTATATTCTATTATAGCGATTCTCCCGGCTTTTGAAAAGTTATTTTTCATTGTAGAAAATCTTTACTTCTCCATACATTCCTGTCGGTTCGAGTGTTTCATGATTGAAATCAAATGGTGGTCTCATACCTTTTAACTGCTCTCTTGCAGGTGTTGTAGCTACTTCAATCACAATGTTATTCTTACCTGCCTGCAAAGATTCTGTGATATCCATCTGATATGGTGGGCGGATACATTTTCCAACTTCCTGTCCATTTACCACAACTTTCATTACCTCATACACATGTTCTGCGTACAGATAAGCCTCGGCTGGTGCTGTATCCAATTCAACCTCGGATTCATAGCGGATCACACCTGAGAATGTCGGATCTTTGAATGAAATCGGCTCCAGTGTTTCTACCTGTTCTGTTTCTCCAAAGTTCGGATATTCGATTGCTCTTACTTTGCCCACATTCCATGATGCAAATTCAACCTGTTTTTCACATTCATTTCTCTGCTGTGCAAATGATCTGTGTAAGTTTTCCACTACCTCTCCCTCTGTTTCGACAAGCACTGCGATTTCTCCCGGCTCTAATTCTAATGAAACTTTTGTAGCCTTCTGGTCTTTCAGGATTGTCGAATCATTTTCTACACTTCTGTACTCCTGTTTCCATGCATCATAATACTTCACTTTATATTCCAGTGGAAGTGTCACATGTCCTGTAAATTTATCCTCTGCTGATTCATTTAAGAATAGAAACAGATTCTTTCCATCTTTTACATAATGATAGAAACTCAAATCTTTAAACTCTGTATCTACAGCAATGTCAAACATGTCTTTATTCTTCAACTCTGCTGAAAGGGAAGCAAGTTTCACTACTTCATAGGATGCAAGTGCTTCCAAATTGTTACCATTAACTGTTCGATCTGGCAGCTTATCTACAAAGATAACTGGGAATTCTGCATGTTCCTTTACAAATTCTACGAAATCTACTGCAATCTGCTCTGTATATGGAACAACCAATGCTTCAAACTTCATTCCGTTCATATACAATACATTATTTTCCACTTTTCCGTTGTAATCTTTCAGATTTGTCAACATATCTCTGCTCACAATATTGAAATCTATCTGATGCTCTATGAGTTCTCTGCACACCTTCTGCATCGGCATATAATTTCCAGCCCAGTCAGCTTCACCATCGTACAAAACTGCAACAGATGCTACATGTAAACCATTACTTAGCAATTTACACATTCTGTCTCCATATTTCATTAATTCTGCAAAATAAGGAAACTGTGGGTTATTTCCTCTTGCATAGAAATGAGGCGGACAATCAATATCTGGGTATTCTGCCATTGAAAATGCATGTGGAACCAGATAATTGATACCTTTTACCAACAGATGATCCAGTAAATATTTCATATCACGGACGCCGAATTTCCATCCGTATGCTCCGAACAGCTCACACATTGTTCTTCCTTTTTTCTTTGGGTCCAATTGACCACATGAAGCTCCCATTTTTCCCAATGCGTAGTGGAAAAATTCCCCGTCAATATCTGTCATTTGTTTACGAGTCTGTGTCGGTGCCCCGTAAATAATCTGACCTCCAATCACATCAATACCTGCCATATCCTGCCCTGCCATTGCCCGGAAATAATGTGCAGCTCCCATACCCAGTCTGCTGTGTGTTCCATTATCCTCAACAACATGTCCGATATATTCTACTCCATGTGCTTTGCACCAGTTACCTAACTGTTCACTAAAGTTTTTCTGATATAATTTTGAGACAAAGTCCATATAATCAAAGCGAATCTGCAATTGTTTCTCTTTTTCTTCTGTCTCTTCAAATAAATATGGAAGATAGTTTACATACTTCGTACCATATTTTTCTTCCAGCATCTGCTGTAGTTCATCACTCCATGGCAATGGCATCTTTGGCTTTCCTAGTTTTGCATCAAAGCAGACTTCTTTGATATTTCCAAACTGTGGTTCATCTGAAAAGAACCCTGCGATTGTCTTGCCAAATTCCTCTTTATACTGTTTATAATGTGGCTCATAAACTGCCTCTATCTGTGTGCTTGCAGATTCTCTGTCGATCATATTGATATAAGTATCATTTCCGCCATCTGTTTTTGTTTTATAGATGACATGCACGCGCCACTGTCCTTTTGGCAATTCGAAATTTACATAATTGCCTTCCACTTTATCTGTCAAATCAATCGTCTCTTCATGGAATAAATGCCCATTAGCACATCGGATTGCAACAACTGCAAGAATTTTATTATTTGCCCGTTCTTCCATATCTACCGGATTTCCGATTTCCCAGTATCCAATTGTCGGACGGAGCATTCTGCTTACATCCAATGTCTGATATCCGCCACTTCCAAATACATCTGCAACAGTTGTTGTGATATATGTTTTTTTACGCTCTGGATATTTCTCTGCTATCAAGCCATTTGCATATCCTGTCGGAAAATGTTTATCGTCCAGAATCCATATTTGCATTTTATATTTTTTTGCTTCGGCAATGACGATATCCATATCATGCCACCAGCCTTCTTTGCAAAATTCATCATGTGGACGCGCTTCCACGCAAATTGCTTTAATCCCACACTCATGAATTTTCTCAATCTCTGTTTTCAGAATACTCTCATCTTCACCACGCATCCACAAAAAAGGGAAAATATGATTTTCTTCTACTCGATTACTCATATACTTAAACCTCCTGATTTTTAACTTTGTTTACGTCTTTATCTAGGATGAATTATACTTGAATCTATTTCGAAAAAAATGTATATATTTTCCCTTTCCAATGTAAATTTATGACCTTTTCAGTGTATATTCACGTTAATTCATGTACATTTGCGTCTAAATCTATGTTTCTATATTAACCTGTGATTTCTACGATACATATCCGGTGTCATATCATATTCTTTTTTAAATTTCTTACTAAAATGACTGTAATCAAAACAGCCGACTTCCTGACTGATTTCTGATAATGATTTATCCGTTGTACTCAACATCTCTGCTGCACATTTCATTTGCAATGAATTTACAAGTACCCCAAAAGTCTTACCTGTATACTTTTTCAGCATCCTGCTCATATAAGACTCACTATAATTAAAAAATTCTGCAACATTTTTCAATGTCACTTTATTATAATTCACAGAAATATATCCTAATACTGCAACAACATTTTCATCTGGCTTTCTATCAAGTGGCTTTGAAACCTGTGCAAGCATCTCATAATTTCGGATAATATGAATGAATAGCTGTCGCACATAAAGCTCCAAACTTTGTCTGTACGCATACCTTTTCTCTGTTATTTCCTGAAACATATGCTCGTATACCAGTTTAATCCATTCATCCTGTCCCGTCGGAAAAATAATATATGGACTGACGCTTTTTCCATATAATATATTTTCAAAAAAATCCGCAAGCAAATGTTTTTCTTTAACCATTGCCAAGAAAGATTCATCCAATTGTTTCTTACTCATCAAAATATTCAGCACAATGCTTTCGTCATCAAGTGCCGTAATCGTATGCATCGATTCTGGTGCAAGAATACATAAATCTCCTTCCTTCATTTCAAATGCCTGGTTTTCCACATAATGCGTACATTTTCCACTATATACATACGCAATCTCTACAAAGGAATGATTATGCAATATCGGATAGGAATAGCGACTATGTCTAACCATATTGATTTCAGCGTTTTCTGTTGTTTTCTCCACATCCACAACTGTAATCCCATGATGGTCCTTTGAATATTTCGTATACAGATCTTCCTCTATCTGCAATTGAGGATGCTCTTTCATAAGTTTCTGATAGGTTGCATATTGCATCGGAACTGATAATATTTCTCTATACTGACCTTGGTATAATTTTTTTAAAAATTTTTCCTGCTCTGTTAATTCTTTGAAATCCATCTGTTTATCTCCTGCAATTATGTTTATCTTCCTTCATATTTCCTTTTTCTTCTTCCTCTATGCATCATCCCTTGTCAGTTTTCGAATCCAATTTCCATAATGAGATTCTAAAAATGCCGGGACGCATTTGAAAATCTGATCTGCATTCAAACAGCATACAACAACCGCCGGTGATGCCTTTACAACAAAAGCCATGAAAAGAGATAATGGAATAACAATTCCCCATATGCTGATCAAATCCATTTTAACAACAAACATCGTATTGCCACCGCCTCTAATGATTCCATTATTAGTTGGCATCTGGTAAGACATTCCTACATAAACAACGCTTAATATAATTAGAAATGTGTTTGTCATCATCATTGTCTCCTGCTTCAAATCATACAGGGACAAGAATGGAACTCGAAGGAAGAATAACGCAATTCCGGAACATACACCAATGACAATAAACAATCTCTGTAATCTTTTCGCATAGCTTTTTACCTGTTCAATGTCTCCCACTCCGATTGCTTTTCCTATAATAATTGATGCCGTTGATGCCGCTCCGACCGCTGTGGACTTCATCAACAAGAACAATGTCGATGCAGCACTGTTTGCTGCGATTGCTGTCGCCGTCATATGGCCGAGAATTGCTGTCTGTAAGGCAGTATTCACTCCCCACAATCCTTGTGTAAATACCATTGGAGCGGTAATTTTCGTATAGTCTTTTGCTAACTGCTTATCCAGTGAAAAATAATCCGATAATCTTATCTGTAATTTCTTATCTTTCTTCTTGATATAGAAAATTAGTACAATGATTTCCATAATTCGTGCAGTCAAAGTACCGATTGCTGCTCCGACAATTCCAAGCTCCGGTGCCCCAAAATGCCCGAAAATCAATACATAGTTGATTCCGCAATTTACAAAGAATGTCATCACAGATAACTGAAATGCTATCTTCACTGTCTCGACACTTCGCATTGTTGCCAGTAGTATCTGCGTAATTGCAAAAAACAAATATGTAAATCGAATTACGTTTAAATAACTCACTCCTGCTTCAATAATCTGTCCATCTGTTGTAAATATACCAACTGCCTGATATGGGAAGAAACTCACCAGCCCAAACAATACAACTGCAATAAAAATTGCTGCATACATCGCTATAGCTGCAATCTTCTTCATCGGTCCGGTCTGCTTCTTCCCCCAATACTGACTACAGAAAATAACCAAACCATCTCCCAAAGCTAATAAGAGCTGCTGATAAACAAATTGTATCTGATTTACTGCTGCCGCCCCTGATAATGCGGTTTCACTGTATGCCCCAAGCATTACGTTATCCGCCAGATTGACGCTGATTGTAATGATATTCTGTAATACCAGTGCCACATATATGTTGAAAAAATTTTTATAAAAACCTTTTTGCTGATTCAAAATTATCCCTTCATTCCTTTTTGTTCTTTATATCTCTTTTTACACTATTCCAATCACAGATTCCTGCCAATAAACGCCCTCGCATTTTCAAAAAACACTTTCTCGGTCAGTTTCTCTCCAAATCCATGCTCCAACATTGCCTTTCTCAAAACAGGCATCGACTGCACCCCTTGTATACCATCCGGGAATTCTCCGCTGCATCCGTCAAAATCTCCGCCTAACACAAGTACATCTTCGCCACCCAGATTCAGCACAGCATCCATATGTCTTATAATCGCTTCGACATCTTCTGTTCCACCGACAAAATTCCGATAGTAATTCATTCCGATCAATCCCTTTCTTCGAATCAATTCCTGAATCTGTTCTTTCTTTAGATTTCTCGGATGATTACACAATGCTCGTACATTAGAATGCGATGCTATGATTGGTTTGTCCGTCATCTGGAATAAATCTTCTACCCCTCTATCTGATAAATGTGAAATATCCAGAACAATTCCTTGTTGTAGCAAGAATTTTACGATATCTCGTCCTCTATCCGTCAATCCTTGTGCCTGATTCATAGCCGCACCGCAGGCATATTCATTTTCATAATTCCATGATAATAGAACAAATAAGAAACCAAGTTCACGAATCCGTTCTATGTCTTTTCCCATGATCGATACATCTTCAACTGATAAAAATGCGGCAGCTTTTCCATTCTGGTGCGCATCTTCCATTTCCTTTGCCGATGTGCACAACCGAATTTTATTTTCTGCTTTTTGCAATAATTCTATTGCTTTCTCATAGCTCTTACGAAAAACACTGCTTTCCGTTCCGGGCAAAATCTCTTTTCTATTCTTCCAGATTGCAAAAATCTGCGTGTACGTATCTGCAAATTTTTCTATACGCTGTAAATCTATATCGCAAGTATTTTTTTCCAGACTTTCTCCTTCTTTGATAACCTGTGTCAATGTATCTGCATGACAATCAAAATATTTCATCTTATACTCTCCATTCTAAAATCTGAAAAAGGCAGACACATCCTGGTGCCTGCCTCGTTTTCTCACATTTCTTTTTTGATGACTCACAATATGCTGTGTCAGTCAACCTCTGTTCTTACAGAATTCCAAACTCCTGCATTGCTTTCTTCAACTGTTCTTTGTGCTGTGGCTCCAGTTCTGTCAATGGTGCTCTAAGTGGTCCGCATTCTTTACCAAGCATATTCATAGCGGCTTTTACCGGAATCGGATTCACTTCACAGAATAATGCATCACACAGTGGAAGTGCCTTTAACTGCATCTGGCATGCTTCTGTTGTACTTCCTGATAAATATTTGTAAACCATATCATGAACATATGTCGGTGCCACATTTGACAATACTGAGATTACACCGATTCCTCCTAATGAAAGAAGTGGCACAACCTGATCGTCATTTCCTGAATATAAATCTACATTACCATCACATAAATGCATAATCTGTGCTACATTACCGATATCCCCGGATGCCTCTTTAATTCCGACAATATTCTCTACATTCTTTACGAGATGCGCAACTGTTGCCGGCTGGATTGAACAACCTGTACGGCTTGGTACATTGTAGAGAATAATTGGAGCTTTCGCTTCCTGTGCAATAGTTGTATAATGTGCGATCAGTCCATTCTGTGTTGCCTTATTATAATATGGTGTTACTAAAAGAAGTCCGTCAGCACCTGCTTCTGCTGCTTCTTTAGATAACTGAACTGCTGTTGCTGTACAATTAGAACCTGTTCCTGCGATAACCGGAATTCTGTGGTTTACTCTCTCAATTGCAAATTTAATCACATCAAGATGTTCCTGCTCTGTCATAGTAGCAGACTCTCCTGTAGTTCCACAAATAATGATGGAATCTGTCTCGTTAGCAATCTGCTCTTCCAGAATCTCGTCTAATTTATCATAGTTAACTTCATAATTATCCTTCATCGGTGTAATAAGTGCTACACCTGCGCCTTTAAAAATTGCCACTTCTTTGTCCTCCTAAATCTTCAACATTGTTGTTACCCTGACGGATTACCTTATATTACTCTGCACACCACTTATATATGCATCGCAACATAAAAAGAAACGGCAAGATGCGCCGTTCTAAAATATACATATTGTATATATCAGATAGCTCCCCATCCTGCGATGACAGTCGTGTCGTTCTTCACGCCACGCCCAAGTGATATAGCTCCAGGTTATTCCATATCCTTTCGGCATCTTCTCCTTTTTGATGACTTCTTCTGTCCCTGTCCATCCGACATCATACTCATAAAAAATGCAACCTCTATCTACGTTTCCTAATTAACAATAAAAGTGTAACACTGCCGCCATTTCTTGTCAAGGAAACGACGGCATATATTCATTTTCATTTTTCTTTTTTTACTGAATTCTTATTATTTTCCTTGATTCCAGTAACGCTGTTTCTGTTTGTCATCTAACTGTTGACAAAACGTTTTTTATATATAAGGAAGTCTTCCAGATCCATCAAGATATGATAAAGCATCGCCTGACTTTCAAACTCTTCTCTGGTAGTCGGAAGCTTATCTTCCTTAATATGTTGAAAAATTTCTTTTAATTTGTCCATCTGCGCTGTCGGCTCATTTCGCTCTGTCACATAATCCATCATATATAATACATATTCTGAAATAATGAGTGCCTGCTGAGGCATCTTTCGGATTCTCTTCATCTCATAATGCAAGTCATGTATGGTATTACATTGTTTCATCCGCATCTCAAAATAATTAATATAATATTCCGGATGTGACTGAAATGTATTGTCCTGATATTCATAAGCATCATCAATAAATATACGAATCTGTGATTCTAATTCACGTATTGCCGCCCAAATATCATACTGCATTTCTTTATCTGCCAGATAAGCTGCAATTGCTCCCAATATCATCTGCATACGATTCTCTGTGTAGCGCATGTTTCGCACAAGGTCTTTACGTTGTCCTGCATAGTCATAGAACAGATTTAATACTACCGCTACTGTAATTCCTATTAGAACTAACAGAAATTCATTAAATACAAAACTTGCTTCAAAATCTCGCTTTGCCATGAAATGCATACCTATCACTGCATTTACCGATATCGTTGCCTTCCATCCAAACTCTTCAGAGACAATTACGATTAAAAATATATAAATACCATACGCCAGCCATTCTGACTGAATCTGTGTAAATACAATCCATGCCAGTACTGATGATACTAAAAATGTCACCAGACGAAACCAGGATAGTTTTACTGTTTCCCATTTTGTTGTAACCAATGTCAGCAAAGCAATACTTCCCGCTGAAATTGCATATTCTAAATTTAATACTTCTGCAACATAAATTGCAGCACTGCTTCCTACTGCAATCTTGATTGCCTGCAGCACTCGTTTTTTCTGCTGTTTCTTTTTGATCAACTTTTTCAATTATATTATCCCCGTTTATTACCTCCCCAAATCTTTGCCCTGCATCTATCTTATCTTGTATTTTTTTACTTTGTCAATTCTTCCTTTTGCAATTTGCACAAAATCGGAATTTTTCACAATTCTTTTTATTTATTATTGGTTGCTTTTCATAGAAATCAGGAGTGAACAATAACTAGGAACTTTCTTTTTACATAAAAGGATTCAACTGACTCCTTGCTGTTTTCGTCATCCTATTATATACTAATATGGTGGTTTTATCAGATGCACATTACTTTCAAAACAATTTAGAATAACATCTGATTTACAACTTGAGATAGACTGAAAAGAAGGAGGAAAAGTCATGAAATTCATATATCCAGCTGTTTTTCATCAGACAGAATCCGGCGGTTATAAAGCATATTTCCCAGATTTAGAATGTTGTACTGCAGAAGGTGATACGCTCTTTGATGTACTTGATAATGCTAATGCAGCAGCAAGAGACTGGCTTACAGTAGAACTTGAAGAAGAAAATGTTCAACTCCCACCTGTATCTGATGAGAGCGATATTACTCTGAAAGAGAATGAATTTGTTCGTAATATTTTAGTAAATATCCGATTCTATGAAGGATGGGACGAATAAGATATCCGTCACACGGCATAACAAAAGAGCATGTTTCGATTATTTTAAATAGCGCAATGCTATTTTCCCAATCGAGACATGCTCTTTTTAATTATTTATCTCTTTAATTTTTACAATCCGATTCCTTCGCTTCGACCGCCATTCCATCAAATACACCTTATACCTAAGTGAATCTCTTGATGTTATAAATGGTTCTTCTCGCACTATATCAGCCTTGATTCCCTGTTCCTTTAGTTTTCTCTGTTCTTGTTTTGCACGTTCTAAAAGAATTTTGTGTTCTTTTTCTTCTTTCTCATCAAATCTTCTCTCTGGATAATCTGACGCAGCTTTTGTCAATTCTTCCGTTAAAAGATCAACCACTTCAGCGTGTACATTTTTATGGAGCATATCCGCTATCCACCGCGTTACCCACCGCCAAGAATGTTTCTTATAAAATGACAGAATACGTTGCAGTGATTTATCTTCTGTCTGCTTTGCAAATTCCATCATCACGCGGATTGCATTTTCTGATGGCATCCATGGATTTTCTTTTGGTACAATATACTTCTCTGGTACTGCAGGATAACAGCAATAATTTAATGGTGGAAACTCTGCAAGATGGGCTAATTTTAATTCTGCCGCATTACAGTACACTTCTCCCAGATAATCGCGTTTGTCTCTTAAAATCGCAAGTCTGTATTCTAGCTGACGAAGGTATTCATATCCTTCTACCCAGAAATGACCAACCTTTCCATAATCATACAAATGTGTCTCTAAAACAATATCTGCAAAGAACAAAGTACATACGGTGTCACCTTGATAAACCACCAATACAAATTCTTCCTTCTCTGTGTCGGGATTCTGATGTATTGAAAGTGATGCCTCTACATCTCCTTCGTACTCTTTCTGATACACTCCTGTTATTCTTGCTTGTTCAAATACCAGAAAGCTCTCCACCGCGTCATTCATTAAATAAACTGCCTTTAATTTTCCATCTATTACCTGATCGGACATTAATTCAAATTGCCCTTGATCTAATAATTCTTCTAATTTAAGAATTGTATCGGAGATTTCAAATTTATTATTCCCGGTAAACATTTTGTAATCCTCCTGTTTATATGTTATGATATAAATACGTCTCCTTTAGGTAGATTGGTCGATAGTTTTTTGACAACTCTATTTTACCATAAATCTAAAGGAGATATTTTATTTTCACTACAAAAATGCTACATCTATACTTTTGTGGTATTTTACATCACTCATAAAAATATTTTTCCAATGAAAGGAGAAAGATAATGCTGACCCCGCGACAAAATATAATTATTTCTACTATGTATCGTCAACAAGACTGGATTACAGGAAAAGATTTGGCCAGACTTCTAAATGTATCTGATCGTACAATACGCAATGATATTGCCGCCATTAATCATTTTTATGAAGATACAGTAATTGTGTCTAATTTAAAGAAGGGATATTGTGTCCAGGACGATAAATTAAAAAAACTGATTCACCCAACTGACAAACAACTTCCAGAAACGATAGAAGAACGTAAGCTATTTATTTTAAAAAAACTGTTGACAAGCAAACAACCAATTAACTTATATGAATTGGCATCAGAAATGTTTGTTTCAGAATTTTCTTTAGAAAATGACATAAATAAAATCCGCAAACTATTGAAAAAATATCCAGGGTTAAAAATTAACAAGCATAATAATACTATAAAGCTTTCCGGAGACGAGTATACGAAACGACAACTCTATAAAGAATTGATTTTATCGAATATAAACGGTAACATTTTAAACTTGAATAAAATTGCAGAAAAATTTTCAAATTTTGATCTTCTGAAAATCAAAGATATACTAAAAAATATTTTTTCAGAGAATCAGTATGAAATCAACGAAATACAAATTCCATCAATGGTAATTCATATTGGTGTCGTTTTAGAAAGAAATCTTTCCTACCACTTTTTAGCGAACACAGAATGTAGCAACACTATTCATGAAACAAAAGAATACAAGATTTCTAAACAATTCTTCGAAAAAATTTCTTCCACATTAATATTGAAAATAACAGAAGCAGAAATTTTAGATTTTGCATTATACTTAAAGCGTGGAAAAAAGAAAGGATATGGTGAAAAAGAACGATTAGAAGAAATTGCATCAGAACTGGTCCAGCATATCACAGATGAGATCAAAGAATATTTTGATATAGATTTTAGTGAAGATCGCGAATTTCGGCTTGGCCTGGAATTACATATTAATTCGTTACTGAGAAGACATTATGAAAAAATAGAAATTGACAATACTTGTTTGGAAGAAGTGAAAAGAAAATATTCATTTATTTTTGAAATGGGTGTATGGGTGTGCAAAATCATTGAAGAACGTTTGAAAATAACAATTAGTGAAAATGAAATTTCTTTTATTGCCCTTCACATCGGCTCAGCCTATGAAAGAGCAAATTTAAAGAAAAAATACAAATGTATCCTGATTTGTCCTCACAACAAGCTGATATCTGACCTATGTATACAAAAAATAGTGAATCGCTTTGGTGAACGAATGGAAATTGTAGATTGTATGAGTTATTTTGAAGAAATAGATATACTGAAAAATAATCCTGATTTTATTCTTACGACACAGCCTTTATCACATACTTTAGAAATCATGACATCAGAAATATCCATGTTTTTTGATTACAAAGATGAATCCGTTGTGTTTCAATTATTAAATCGCCTGGATCAGATTCGATATAAAAACAATTTTCAATTTTTCATTTTAAATTTAATCCGCAAAGAGATTTTCACTGTAAACCTAGATAAAGACCAGCCTGAAGAGATTATATCCTCTATGTGTGATAACCTTTATTTGCGTGGATATGTAAAAGAAGGCTTTAAAGAAAGTGTTTTAAAACGAGAAGCACTTTCATCAACATCTTTTTTTCATGGGTTTGCGTTACCTCACAATATGTCGAATCAATTTACAATTCACTCGGCAATCGGAACTGCAATTTTAAAAAAACCCGTCAAATGGGGACAATATGATGTTAGATTTGTTTTATTACTGGCAATAACAGAGGAAAACCGCAACTTTTTAAAGATTTTTTTTGATTGGCTGGATGGTGTGGTTACTAATCCCGAAAAATTTTCAAAGCTTTTAGAAGTCCAGGACTATAAAGGTTTTGTCGATACATTACTATAAAAATAAATAGAACTTTCCTTTCCTAATACTAGGAAGAAACTTTGAAAGAATTAAAAAAAAATATCCGTTATACTTTAGTTAAAAGCAAAGGAGGTGTAAACATGGAAGGACTTGAACTTGTCTGTTTTCAGCTTATTACTTTTGCAGGTGAAGCAAAAAGTGCCTATATGAATGCAATTCAAAAGGCAAAGCTGGGATGTTATGAAGAGGCAGAAAATCTGATTCAAGAAGGAAATGCGGCTTTTTTGAATGCACATAAGGTTCATGCAGAACTGATTCAAAAAGAAGCAGCTGAAGAAGAAACTATAGTACCTAATATTTTGTTGATTCATGCAGAAGATCAGTTAATGGGAACTGAAACATGTAAAATTATGGTTGGTGAGCTAATTGATGCATACAAACGTATCGATGCATTAGAGAAAAAATCAATATAAACCATGCAGTATGAGGGAAAGGAAAATAGGATGAAGAAAGTATATTTATTTTGTAGTGCCGGAATGTCAACAAGCATGTTAGCAGCAAAAATGCAGGATGTTGCTAATTCACATGGAGTAGATATGGAAGTAGCCGCATTTCCACACGAACAAATTAGCGAAATCGTTGCAACTAAACAGCCTGATTGTATTTTACTTGGCCCACAAGTGAAGTATTTATATGATGAAACTGTTAAAAATTTTGAAAAAACAGGAATTCCGATTGCAGTAATTGATTCTACAGACTATGGAATGATGAACGGAGAAAAAGTATTAAAATCGGCAATTAAAATGATAAGAGCAGCTGAAAAATAAGAAAGAGAAGGTAAATACTCATGAAAAAATTTATGGATATTCTGGAAAAATATTTATCTCCGTTGGGAGCCAAGCTTGGAAAACAAAGACATTTACAGGCACTGTCTAATGGTATGATGATGACATTACCCTTGCTTGTAATCGGATCTATTTTTATGATCTTAAATAATCCCCCGATTAATTTGGAAACGGTGGACATGAATACAACAAATGTATTTATTCGTTTCTTGATCAACTGGAAACAGTGGGCGCTTGCAAATAGTGAATGGATTCTTGCGCCATATAATATGACATTCGGAATGCTCGGATTGATGACAGCATTTTCTGTAGCATATTGTCTGGCAAAAAGCTATAAGATGAATGCCGCAGTAAACGGAATTATGTCTATGTCCGTTTTCCTTCTTGTATGTTCAAAAGTAGTACAGGTTCCAGTTGGAGAAGAGATGACAATCCCAGCAATTACATCTCAATATCTGACAAGTGATGGTTTATTTGTCGCTTTGATTCTGAGTTTTCTGTGTGTAGAAATTAACCGTATGGTAGACAAGCTTGGAATAAAAGTAAAATTTCCATCTTCCGTCCCAAGTATGGTTGGTACTTTTGTAAACTCACTCCTTCCACTTTTTATTGATATTGTAGTTATATATGGAGTTAATTTATTACTGATTTCAAGTATCGGAAAAACAATTCCGGAAGCTATCATGGCACTCCTTACACCTGCAATTGACGTTGGAAACAACATTTGGGTTTATGCCGGAATTATCATGTTTTCGAATATTTTATGGTTCTTCGGAATTAATGGTACATCCGTTGTATTTTCAATTGTATTTATGATTGGTCTTGCAGGAACAGGAGCAAATGCTGCACTTGTAGTAAAAGGTTTAGAGCCAACTAATCCAATGAACCTTCAGTTATTCCGCTATGCAATGCTCGGTGGCGCAGGCGGAACATTAGGATTGATTTTACTTATGTGGAAATCAAAATCTGCAAAATTAAAATCTCTTGCAAGAATCTCAATTGTACCTGGTATCTGCTCAATCAACGAACCAATTACATTTGGAGTTCCTATGGCATTTAACCCGATTCTTGCAATTCCATATATTTTAACACCTTCCATTTGCGTGGTACTCGGATATTATGCCCAGGTACTCGGATTAATCAGACCTGGTTATATTGCTGATCCATCATTTATTCCATTTTTCGTACAAGCATGGATGTCTGGAATGGATTTCAGAAATGTGATTTTTATGTTCTTATGTATCGCGTTAAGTATAGTATTTTACTATCCGTTTTTCAAAATATATGAGAAACAGCTGGTTGAAGAAGAATTAAAAGAAACAGAAGAGGAGGATGATTTCGAATGGTAAAAAAAACAATGTATGATCCGTGGCAATCAATTAAAACAAGAAATGGTTATGCTGGAGATGAGGTGATTTCAGCATTACAGAAAAGTATTAGACGTGCAAATGAGGAAGATGCCTGTAAATTTGCATATGAATTATATATCACCTCCCCAGAGATGGAAGAAAAGATGTGGAGACGCCTGCTTACAATCTCTGTAGAAGACATTGGGATGGGGAATCCGATGGCTGCTGTAGTAGTAAACAATTTATTCCAGATGAGAAAAGAATTTGCTTATTCAGATGGTGACCGACCAATTTATTTTATTCATGCAATCCGCTATCTTGTACAGTCTAAAAAAGACAGATCTAGTGATTTGTTAAAAAACATTTGTATCAAAGGATTTGCTATGGGAGAACTTCCTGAGATTCCAGATGTAGCACTTGATAAACATACTCGCCGTGGACAGGAAATGGGCAGAGATTCTTTCCACTTCCTTCATGAAGCAAGTAAAGTAATCCCTCAGGCAGAAGTCGACAATGATTATAAAGAACGCTATGAAGAAATGTTAAAGCGTTATGATCCTGAGAATGTATCGCCGACAGCTTTCACATTCAACGGATGGCAATTTTAAAAATCAAATGGCAAGGTGAATATGCTCACCTTGCCATTTGTATTTTAAACAGCAACTGCTTGTTTCTTCCCGATTCGTGCCAGCAGCTGATTACAAGCCACTGTATATACCGCACCGAATACATTTGCACCAATACGAAGTGCTACGGCAGCAGGCATTCCGAACATTCCTGCTGCAATAGACAGTGCTCCAAATGTGTTAAATACGGTCTGCCATGCATATCCGGCTGAGTAGCCGACTCCAATCCCGCCTATCACTCCGATATACGGATACATAGATTCCGGCAATACAAGATATAACACGATAAAAATCAAGCTTCCTACTATATTATATATACCTCTTAATTTTGCGCGTTCTTTTGCATCTTCCGTAAATGGCATGCACACTGACATACATGCAATTCCTGCCCACATTGCTCTTGGTAAGCCAAGAAGTGTCATAATCAACATTGCTGATGATACAATCAGTGTCAGTCGGATATACCATCTGCTTCTTGCTGAGAAACGATCAAATTCACGAAACAGATCCAGAAACGTTCTGCGATATGGTCTGTTTTTCTGGTTTTTGTAAAATATTGCCATACAGCCTATCATTCCGACAACTAATCCAATCACACGAAGTCTGTACGACTGTCCGCTTACATCATATCCAAACAATAATAAATATCCCAATACAAAGGTTGAATGATTTGACATGATCACATTATGGCATCCCAAAATCATTAATAATAGAATACAAATTATATTTACACCAAACGCTATAAATGGCGGCAACATGTTTGCTAATCTCGGTCCTATCATTAATATCGCAAAAATGCCTCCAATACTGAGAATGCCATGACTTGTCCGAATTCCGAAATCTGCCTGACGAAGGACAAGTACTGCCAGTAATATGGTTACTCCCGCCACACTGTTATCCGAACCGAATATCTGGCTGAATATTGTTACAAATGCAAAACAAAATGCCATTACAAGATATACTTTAAAGTTGTAGATTAGTATGTGACGACGTTTTTCTTTTTTGTCTTGTGTGTTTTTGATCAATTGTTTTGAGCCTACAGAGCTTAACTGTAATTCCTGATAAAATGTCATGAGGTACCCTTCCTTTCACTTTTTTATGTTAACTGCATCGTCTTTTGTGAATGCAATTATTTTTGATATAGCGAAGAGGTACTATACACGAAAAATGCCTTTTAGTCAAGACATTTTTTTGAAACCTTTAAACATACAAAATATCTATACAGCTTTGCTCATCAACAATCGATCCGTTCACCTTCATTTGCATCTTCCATCGTAATCTCTGCCATAACTATTTCCTCTGCAAAGGTAAATCTTAGCACTGCCTGTGACCAGTTCAAACTGATTTTTGCCTTTTTCTGCTTTTCTTCTCCGGCTTTTTGGATTATGTATATTAGTTCATCTAAGACTTCTTTTGTTAAATATCCGCCACGCCAGTGCATCGTAAATATCTTTCCTTTTTTTGCAGTCTGTAATGCTCTTTTATATACATCTTCTTTTTTTGTAAAAGAAAGTTTCTTTTCTTTATAATAGAAATGTTCTCCGTCTTCACATTTTGGTACAGATACGAGAACTGGTTCATGATCACGAAAAATCTGTTTATCACTTAGGTTGAAATAATCGTATCGAATTTCGGAACCAAAAGTTTCTTCTTTTCCCAACGTATTGTCAAAGGTTGCATCAAGATGATAGTATTTCCCATTGATTTTCACAATATTCCAGGTATGACGATATTTAATTCCTTTTTCAGGATTATTTCCACAAATTGCAATAATACACCAGACACCTAATGCATCACACAACACTTTTACCGCTTTTGCAATACCTTCGCAAACTCCGACTCCTTGACCTAATGGTCCGATGATTTCATGGGAATATGATTTTTTTAATTTATCGTATCGTACATTTTCACAGATAAAATCATGCACATACTTTTCTTTTTCCCATTCGGAATCGTTTGCAGCCGGTTTTGATAGTTTTTCTACACGAGCTTTCATTGCTTTTTGATGTTCTTTGATCTTGTTTTTATCAAATAAATATTCCGGAATAAAAATTAAATTGGAAGAATCTATATAATGTTTGTATTTGAATCCACTTGTCCAGAATATTTCCGGATGATCGAGGCGAAGTTGGAAGAATACATCGTATAATTCGTTTCCTTCCAGATAAGGTATTTTAATTTCATCTGCCAATTCATTCAGCCCCTGCATAAGGGAATGATATACGATTTGTTTTTGCTTATTCATCTTGCTGTAATAGTATAGTTCCATGCTTCTGTTCCTTGTTTTTTTATACTCTTTTTAAATGATTTTTTTCTTTTTAAAGAAATGCAGACTGACTATAACAACTACAACGCTTAATACGCACACGCTGTAGTATCCGCTTTTCAGTCCGGGCATATCGTAAAAGTTCATTCCAAACCATCCTGTAATGAGGGTCAATGGAAAGAATATTGTTGATATCACTGTTAAGAACTGCATATTATTATTCTGTCTTGCTGCAATCTGCGACTGATAAGCTTCTTTTACCTGTTGTGCATATTCCAGTAAATGCTGTGTCTTACTCATCAGGCGGTCGGCACGGTCTGTCAATGTACCGAAATATTTTAAATGACGTTCAAGGAAAATGCCATTTTCATTTTCTTCAAGCTCTTTTCCTAAGTCCATGATCTCATCGTAATAGCTTCTTAAATTTAAAAGTTCTCTGCGGATTGGCATCATTTCATTTTCAAAGCTTTCTACTTCATCGCGGGTCACTTCTTCCTCCATCTGTAGGAGACGGCGTTCATATGCAATCAGTATTTCCAGATCTCTGCTCATAAACTCTGCAAAAAAATTATAAATAAAACGTTCTTTTGTATCTGCCTGTCTTGCTTTTTTCTTTTGGATCCGCTGTATCAATTTATATGCAAATGCATCATCGTCTACAATTACAACATTAAGCTGATTAACAAAAAAATACATTCTATATTTGTTTCCCAACACATCCAGAAGTTTTGGTATACACAAGGTTCCTACCATACATTCATGTTGGTTTTCTACTTTACAGAAACCAATCTTAGCAAGCTTGATTTCATTATCATATACAATCCCTGCTTTTTTCAGGGTTTCTTCTGCATGTACAGAATCTGTCAGAAAAACCGCAGCCGGTCTTTCTTTTTCCCAGGTTTCATTTTCAATGGGAACTAAACGTTCTCCTATTTTATAAATCACCGGAGTCACCTTCTCTCTTGTTTTTACCAGAACAAAGAATGTGCCTTGCCACATTCTTGTGCCTGCGGCGGTCGCTCGCGACACCTACATTATACGCCGCAGTGTGCATCCTTAGCGGAGCGTTTTTATATTAGGAAAGCACTTTCCTAATATAAATATTATCTCATACTTTGCCTGTTTTGGGAAGTCAATTAGAAAAGACAGCCAACTTGACTGTCTTCTCCAAAATGTATTTCTATAAAGAATGGTGAACAATAACTATTATGCTTCCCATTTTTTGTAGATTCCTTCTAATGCGTCTACAACTCCGTCAATTCCCATAAGACTTGAATTGAACATCATTTGATGTGCTTCTATGCTTCCCCATTCACGATCTGTATGTTCTTCATAGTATGATTTTCTTGTGCGGTCTACACGTTTGATTTTTTCCCATGCTTTTTTCTCATTCAAATCATACAGTTTCATGATTCTTCGGATACGATCTTCTTTATATGCGTAGATAAATGTATTAATGCAATTTGAGTAATCACCTAATATGTAATCTGCACATCGTCCCACAAATATACACGGACTTTGTTCTGCGAGTTTTTCGATTAATTTGGACTGCATCTCAAATATCTGTTCTGATAATGGCTGTTCATATTCTGTCCCGTTCATAAAGAGTATATATGCTCCTGAGCCTGTGCCGGATACTGCGGAAGCCATGTATCTTCCAAGAATTGTTTCATCTACTTCCTGGGCTTTTTGGGGATCAATCTTCAGTTCTTGTGCCGCCATACGGATTAGGTTGTAATCATAAAGTGGAATTCCAAGTCGTTCTGATAATCGATTCCCGATTTCATGTCCGCCACTTCCAAATTGTCTGCCGATTGTAATGATTGTGTTGTTTGTCATAATTGTCACTCCCATCTGCTCGTATTATTGTATTTCACATTTTAAATACACGTTGATTATATACAGATATTATAACGTAATTCCATTGTTTTTTCTATCAATTTTCACATTATTTCTATTTCAAATTTCATCAGCACTTCTATTTTGACTTATTTCATCTCACTTGCTTTCATCACTGCACTATCTCCAAATTTTTTTCTGATTTCTTCCATTGCTTTATTAAGCTTCTGATGTTTTTCATCTGGTTTTTCCGGTATTTTGATATCGAATATAGATAGTTGCTCTGGTTCCGACGCATCGACCAGTTTTGCTGTCCTGATTCCAAGAAGCCGCACGGGCTCTCCGTTCCATGATTCTAAAAACAACTGACATGCAGCATCATATATTTCTTCTTCTTTGTCTGTCGGTTTTGAAAGCTGTCTTTGATGCGACATTGTTTGAAAGTTGTGATATTTTACTTCCATACTGATCATCATTGCTTTCTGCCCGGCTTTTTTTAATCTGCCTCCAACACTTTGCGCAAGGCTTTTAAATACTTTTTGAACTTCTTCATAAGTTGCCGTATCTTCTGAAAGCGTCGTTGAATTTCCGATTCCTTTTGCCTCTGATGGTTTTGATCGTACTTGCGAATCATCAATTCCATTTGCGAAGTTCCATAACATACGGCCATGACTTTTTAAATGAAGTTCAATCAATGCCGGATCTGCTTTTGCCAAATCTCCAATCGTATTGATTTCCAGTTTTTCATTGTATCCACGCTTGATTTTCCTGCCATAAACAATTCATTTATCGGCAAAGGCCACATTTTCAATGGAACTTCTTCCGGAAACAATGTATGTACTTTGTCAGGCTTTTCAAAATCGGATGCCATCTTTGCCAGAAGTTTATTTGAGGAAATACCAATGTTTACGGTGAAACCAAATTTGTTTTTTACTCCATCTTTTATTTCACACGCTGCTGCCACCGGCGATGCAAATTTATCTGCGATTTTCGTAAAGTCCATATAACATTCGTCCACACTGACCTGCTCGATTTCTGTTGTGTATGTCCTAAGATAATCCATCAACTGACGGCTTTTTTCCCGATACATCTTGTGATTTGGGGCTGCTGTTACGAGATTTGGACACTTACGAAAGGCATTCGCCACCGGTTCCCCTGTACGAATGCCATATTTTTTTGCAGAAATGGACTTGGCAAGTACAATTCCGTGACGGGATTTTTGATCACCGCCGATAATCGCAGGTATTGTACGCAAGTCTACTTCTGCTCCATTTTTCAATTGTTCTACTGCTGTCCAACTCAAGTATGCTGAATTTACATCAATATGAAATATGATCGTCGCCATGCCTTCCTCCCAGTGTTTTGATAAGGCTATCATTACACACTTTTATATAGCCGTCAAGGTTGGCATAGCGTCTTTCTAGTTATCTACACCCATTATTTTTCCAATAAGAATATCTCTCCCATTTGTCTCTCCAGATGTACAGGTGCTAAGCACAAGCAAGTGTTCGGAAGCTGTCACCTCACATTTTCTTTTTTGTATCGCATATTGATCAATATACTCCAACAATGCTGTTTTTTCGTCTTCCTCTTTCACCTGCGGATTATAAATTGTATAATCATAAGCATCCGTTTCAAGAAATGCGAAGAATTCTACTTTTTTGTATTTTCCTTCATAATACAGCTTTCCCCAGCGGTGATTTTGAAAATATTTTTTCCCCGAGAAATATTCCAGCTCTCCAAACATTTTTTCTTTTGCCATATGATGTCCATATATAATGTTATTAAAATCCGAAAAATCCGGATGGTTTCGGCAGTCTAAAAAGAGACTCCCCGACAATGAAGCATTTCCTTTTGCATCCGTATTTACATACTTTGAATTATCGTTCCCTTGTGTCAACGGGTAATTGATATTCGTGTCCTCAACCTCCAGCCAGCCAATCACTTCCGGATTCATTTTTACAAGTTCTTCAAACGACTCCTGTTTTTTCGGATTATAAACAGAATAGCTTGTGGCAGATGCATTTTCATAAATCTGCTGTGTGTCCCACCACGTATAGCAGGCATAAAGGAGCAAAAGTAATCCAATCACACCCGCTATGCAATTTAATATTTTATCTACAATCTCAAATACATAATTTTCCAACTGCATTCATCTTTACATTTTATTTATTTTTCTTTTTTTAATCTTTTTACAAATGTTCCCATTGCCAGAAGCACTGCTGCAGCTCCGATCAGAATTGTAAATGGCAGGTTTTCAAGAATAACACCTGTGATTGGAACATCATCAAACGTGTTTGTAAAGTCTGCGCTATTATTTCCTTCTCCAACAAGATTTGTTGCTCCCGCTTCTGCTGATGACAAACTCTGTCCTTTGACTGCCTTTACATCTACCGTTTTGACTCCATTTTCAACTACTTCTACAGAAGGTGTATAATATGCTGTTCCTGTTTCTGTTACGGCATAGCGTGTTCCGGCCGGAATGTTTGTGAATACAATTTTTTCTCCGTCATGAAGTTCAAAAGTCTTTGCTTCTCCTGCCTTGAATTCTACTTTTTCATTTCCAATCATTCCTTCATAAGTATCATCCGTTGCTGTACCTGATTTTGTAAATGTTAATGTAAATGCAAAATCTTTTGTTCGGTCTGCATTCTTTCCTGCTGTTGTTTTTGAAATAGTAAGTGAAGCGTTATTTTTAATATAAATATTTTCGAAATTCATTTCACTTACTTTGTCCCCTGCCGTGTTTGAAGCTGTAATTTTTTCGACTTCTGTTCCGCCATTCTCTGTATTAATGACATATACATGCATCGTGTATGCCTCTGTGGAATATGTCATAACTTCGCCGGAAGCGGTATTATAGGTGTCTGCTGTTTCCTGCACATGATACTGATACTCACCTGCATGTGGAAATTCGCCAAATGTAATCCTGCCTGCTTTGTTGATTTTATAAACTCTTTCTGACAATTTACCTTTTGAATCTTCTGCACTATAACTTACACTCTCGATTTCTGCTTCTGGTGCGTCTTCAGTAATTTTGTCGGCTGTAAAATGAAATGTTGCTCTTGGAATTGTAATACCTTCGGCAAGTTTTAATTCTTTTGTAATCTGTGCTACTGTTTCCGGCACATTGCTCGCATTACCTGCAACATCATTTACCGAAGGCTGATTTTTCGAGCCATTAACAGCGTCATTTCCTATAAATAGATTTGTATCTGCTGCCAATGCGGTTGCTCCCATACAGATTGTCATTGTAGCCACCGTGCATCCTACCATTGATTTCCAATTGTTCTTTTTCATAGTTTTTTACTCCTTTTGACTTACATTTTTTATAATCTGTTTCGCCGAATTAATGTGACAACTTTTCCTAACGTGTCTTTTTTATTTACTGCCCCGTAAATGCGGCTGTCTGTTGCATGTTCTCTCGCATCTTTTAAGAGAAATATTTCTCCTTTTTTAAGGTGACCGGAAATGAAATTCCTTCGGCATAGCGTTCTGTTTTTTCCTGGATGTCAGATTCTTGAACATACATCCCATTGATTTTTAACCCTTCGTCATCTATATCTACAATGTCACCCTCCACCGCTACGACTCTGCCTACTTGCTTTTTTCCATCTTGTACGATTGCCACCAGATCGTGAAATACATAATTTTTATTCAACTGATAGCTTACAATCAAATCCCCTTGCCGTATGGCCGGCTTCATTTCCTCATCATTATTTTGAAAAATGGAAAAGCAGACACCAAATAACAGCCACAATATTAAAATCAGTACGCCAGCTTTTGTAATCAGAAATATTATTTTTCTTTTCAATTACTTATCCTGCTTTTTATCTTTTTTTCCATAAAACAATTTTGAAATTGCAGCCAATACAAATAGTGCCACTGTTGCAAGAAGGATTCCTGGTATCATATTTGTGCCAAATGTGACTACATTTGTCAGTGGAATATTTTCTTTTTCATTTGTAACATTAATCCTCACATCTTCATTTAATATTCCATCTACTGATTTTTTATGGATTCCATTGAAACTGACCCGGTACCCTTCTGCATCGTTTACTTTTTCTGTTATGTTATAAGATGTTCCAAGTGAAAGCTGCTGAAACTCTATCCCTTGCCCATGAGATAACCAGATTTCTGCAACGCCTTGCTCAAATGTTAATGTTCCGTCTTTTGGAGCCGTGACATTTTCTACATCGTCTAAAATGAATCCTCGATATGAATATGTTCCGTTGATTGGATTTCCTGACGCATCTTTCAATATAATCCGGAATGGGAATTTTTTTGTAATATCCCCCATTTCACCGGCCACTTTTTTGCTGATAGAAAGACTAGGTAGCTTCGTGTTTGTCACTGTAAATCCTCTTGTCGAATCACCGGACACTGCACTGACAAATCCCTCTAAAGCCTGTTCCTTAATCTGATACTGATGATGCTTTGCCACATGTTGAAAATCTGCTCTCCACTGATTGTCTGCATTCAATGTCAACGTTTTGTATGGTGCAAGCTTTCCATCCTGATACAATTCAACTTTTACCGGAACTTGTTCACTCTTTGCTGTGTTTTTCCACTCTTTATTCACCGGAATGGTCAGAGAATTCACCTGGAGTACCGGTTTTTCCACATAATCCACTGTCTCAGCTTGTGCCTCCCCTGTTCCATAAACATATGTCAAGGTTGCTCCAGCGTTTGTGTAAAATCCAGCTTTACTTGAGCTTGTATCATTATCCCATGCATCACTGTTCATACTCCCCACAACTCCACCATAACTGTCTTCATTTGCCGCATATTCATCATATGCCTTTGCTGTAGGTTTGACATTGAAGCTGACAGCGTAAGTCACATCTTTCTGTAATTTGTAATCTGTTGGAAATGTTGCTGTTACTGTGCGTGTCCCTTCATTGTATGTTACCTGAATATCAACGCCGGATAAATCTACCTCACTTCCATCACTTGCTGTTGCTTTTATTGTCGGATTAAGATGTGCTGCGTTTTCCAGTTCTGCATAATCACTCAATGTATCAGTAAGCACTACATTTCTACAAGTGTATTCCGTCAGATTACCCGTAATCTGTTTAAATGCCTCCGCTAATTTATCTGCGTCCGTTGCGGAATAATATTTTTTAGTAGAAGTTGTATTTACTTTTGTCGCCAGCGTACTCAAAAATGTGCTGTCTGCACTGTTAGAAAATCCGATGGTATAAAATTGATCCAATCCTTTCATCGCAGCTGCTTCATTGTAAGCCGCATTTGCATTATAATTATAAGGATCTGTGTTTCCGTTTCCTATCGTATAACCATCGTTGTTATATCTGTACGTTGGAAGTCCGTCCGATAGAAAAATTACAATCTTACGTGCACTGCTATCTGCCTTTGCCAAAGCCTCCTTCGCGGTACGCAAGCCAGCCTGACAGTTTGTTCCAGATTTTTCTTCATTTACACGAATTCCATTTACAATCTGATCTACTTCTGACTTTGTTGTCGCCCATGCTCCATTTACCCAGGTTGCATCATCCCATGGTGAGTTATACCGATAATCCTTTAACCCGTAATACGTTACAACTGTCATTCTCGCATCGATTTGATCATTGTTGAAAATGGAATCACTCAAGCCGCCTTTTTCTGTAACTACATCCTGCAGAGCCTTTAATCTTGACTTTTCTCCCATCGGCTCATTCATACTGCCAGATGTATCAACAATAAGAACAACATCGATTTTCGGTTTGTTCAATGTTGAATCATATTTTCCTGTTACATCCAAGGTCAGCGTGTAAGAATCTTCTCCATTGTACTTGATATACTTACGATGCGCCGGTGCCGTATTCTCGTCAGACGATAATACAAGTGCAGATGGCTTGGCCGTGGTGGTATCAAGCTCTGCATCTTGTGGTGTATCTGTGTTTGTTGTTATAGCAATATCCGGAATTGTCGTTGCATCTGTTTGCGTGGTGGTATCTGATGTGGTTACATCTTCTATTTCAGCTTCTGTTGTGTCTGTATCTGGTATGGTTATATCTTCTGTTAAGTTGGTATCTGTGCTTGTCGTTATCTCTTCTGTTTGCTTTACGTCTGATGTTACGTCTGCTGCTTCTTCAATTGCATTTGCGTCTGGTGTTACATCTACTGCTTCTTCAATTGTGTTTTCTTCGACATTAAAATCAGATTGTTCAGCTGCATTAGATACACTTGTCCAGATTCCTAAAATCATTGTCAGGACAAGTGCATATGCAAGAATTTTCTTCAATATCAAATGTCGTTTTCCTTCTCCTCGCATATTTCTCCCTCCTTCATCACAGTTTGATTGGATTTAAAATCCATAATTCAAGTCGAACGTGCTTTGACACATTCTATTAACAGTCCTTGCATAAATCTATGACCGAACTGTTACTATCTTTTATATGCTTGTCCGAAGGGATGTATGTAACATTTTAAGACAAAAATTTTGCGGTTTTTCGTGGATTTTTGACATAATATTGAGTTGGTGACATAGAGGGTGCTGGTCACAGTAGCAAAATTATGATTATACAATTAGAGAAAATGTGATAATATATGATTATGTAGGTAATTATATTTCTATGAATTTTGAATGCAGTTACGTAAAGACAAATTTGCTGTTACTCACCACCTGAAAGAGGTGGGAGTCTTCTCGACTGAGATAATAAGATGAAGGGAGCGGTAAGATGAAACAATTGCAAAAACAACGGAAAAAGATAATGACTTTTTTGCTGACATTTGGGATAGTCTTCGGATTATTAGGAGCAATGCCGGTACATGCACAGGATGAGAATGCATCCGAAAGTACAACATTTGATGTAAAAATCGTACATACCAATGATATTCATGCACGAGTAGAAGATGATGATTACAATCAAGTGATTGGAATGGAACGACTAAGCACAATTGCACAGACATTTACGGCAGGCGCCGACGGTTCATTGATGCTTGATTCCGGAGATATTTTTCACGGACAGCCGATTGCAACACTGGTACAGGGAGAATCGGTAGCTAAACTGATGAAAGCTTGTGGGTATGATGCAATGACCGCCGGAAATCATGATTGGAGCTACGGCAAAGATCGTTTGAAAGAGCTTGGAGGAATTGCCAATGTCAAAATATTATCTGGAAATATCAAAAACGCAGATGGAACCTCCTTTTTTGATACAGATGCACTTGTAAAGGAATTTACTAAAAATGGAAAAACATTAAAAATCGGTGTGTTTGGCGTAAGTGACCCAAATATGAAAGATAAAACGACACCATCCAATGTGGAGGGACTGGAATTTCAGGATGCAATCGCTTATGCAAATATGGAAGCGGCCGCATTAAAGGCAGATGGATGTAATGTGGTGATTGCACTGTCACACACGCTTAATCCGAAAAATATGGCTGCACAGGTGGATGGTGTAGATTTGTGGCTGTGCGGACATGAACATATTGAACTTAGCGACACCGTGACGACACCAAATGGATCAAAGGCTTATGTATCGGAAAGCGGATATTATCTGAATACCGTGGGGCTAATTGATTTGAACTGTACAATGGATGCTGAAGGCAGCGTACATGTAGATTATAATAAGACATCTGTTGATTATGAAGCAGCACAGAACTATCCGAAGGACGCTTCTGTAACAGCCATACTTGATGCGATTAAAGCAGAAAACGAGACAGCACTAAATCGTGTCATCGGTACTTCTCCGGTGGAATTAGATGGTGTCTGGGAACATATCCGTATTGGGCAGACAAACCTTGGAAATGTCATAACAGATGCATATCTGCTTGCTACAGGTGCCGATATAGCATTTGAAAATGCAGGTGGCATCCGCGCTTCTGTCGCAGCCGGAACGATTACATACGGCGATATCATTAATGTCAGCCCTTATGGAAACTATGTGGTGACAAAAAAACTAACCGGTGCACAGATTAAAAATATGCTTGAATCCAGTCTTACTATCCAGAAAAACTGTATTGCTGCAAATGACAGCGGCGAGTGGGATGCCTGGCCAAATGACAGTGGAAGTTATCTGCAGGTTGGCGGAATCACCGTCAGCTTTGATCCGGCACAGCCGGAGGGTTCACGCGTGCTTTCCGTAAAAAAGATGGGCAGGAACTGGATAATACAAAAGAATACATCGTAGCAGTTAATAATTATCTAGCAGGTTCTGACAGCTATCCGGCACTTGCCGAGGCAGCGGAAATCGGAGAATATTCTTGTTGTGAGGAGTTACTGATCCGTTTCTTTGAACAAGGTTCCGATGCAATTGCCACAAGTGCATCAAAACAAAATATGATCCAGACAACCAAAGAGTCCACAGAACCGGTACCGCCAACTACACCGGAAACACCTTCTGTACCTGTAACACCAGCTGTCCCGGAGCAACCGGCAAAAGAACAGCCGAAATCCCCAAAAACAGAGGTTAAAAAAGATGATGCAGGCGGAACAAAAGCTTCGGCAAAAAATCCAAAAACGGGCGACGACAATACTCTGTTCTGCTGGATATTGCTTCTATTGCTCAGTGGAAGTGTAGGAAGTATCTGCCTGGTTCAGAAACATAAAAAGTAAGGTTAAACAGAGGTGTCACGAGTATAACGACACAACTCATTCTAAGCGACTATGTTTTCCTTCTACGCATTGGATAAACCCGATTCCAATTCGAGGGGAGGCATAGTTGCTTCTTTTATGATAATTTCTCTTCCTGTTTCACTTTGCATCGTTTCATATGGTGTTAATCCTATAGTTTTCTGGAAACGAATCCGCACGGTCTTTTAATTTATCACAGTAATTCAATACATCCCATGGACAGTACACTTCTACACTGCCAAACTGATACCCGTCATACCAGCTCTTAGCCTCTTCATAATGCTCCTCCATCCCATAATACTCCAGCATGTTCTTTACTTCCATATCTGTAAAGCCAAAATATTCATCATATCGTTCATCTGTAATGGACAATACTTTCAGGTTATTAAACCCCGTAAAGATACTTTCTTTGGAAATGCGCATGCATCCTGTCATCACTGCAAATTTCAGGCTGTTATTCGTTTTTAATGCCTGTTCCAATAAACTACGGATTAAAAAGATCATCTGATCATAATACCCGTTTTCAAATTTCATAATTCCCTTAAACAAATTTCTTTTTTAAAAAAAGAACCGCCTCTCGGCCATTATAACCAAGAGGCAGTTTTTTGCTTAACAGTTATTGAGCATCCCTTAATTGCTCTACAACGCTGCATTTCGTTGCGTTGTCATACATCATGCAGGGGATCAGACATCCCAGCAGAAGAAATACCGGAATTGTCAGCAGAACAGGCAGAATGGTGAATCGATACTCAAAGAACCAGAACATACTGCCCAGCATTTTTCCCGCAAGAGGTCCCACTGCCAGCGACAGAATAAAAGCCACCGCTACGGAGGACATTGCGTAAAACAACCCCTCGTAGATCAGCATGGTTTTGAGCTGCCGGTTTGTCATTCCTACAGCCTGAAGCACAGCAAATTCACGGCGGCGGGAAAGAATACCGGTCATCATGGCGTTGAAGAAATTTAAGAGTCCCACCAGCCCGATGATAGCACAGAGGATACCACCTATCAGAAGGAACATCTGCCGGAATTGAGCAAACTCAGAGCGAGCCGTGGCCTTGCTTTCATACATCAAGGGCGAAAACTCACCGGCAGTGAGCTTCGATAGATATTGCTCTGCTTCGGCCTCGTCAACTTCGTCCGCTGTGTCGAACAGGTAGAGCATCGGAATGGCTGCACCACCGCTGTCCCTCTGTGCGGTATCCACAGACAAAACCGCCTCATATCCAATACCATCATAACGATAACTCATGGAAAACGGAAGCTCTACCAAGGCGCAGACCGTGTACTCTACATCTCTGGCTCCACACAGTTTTTCCTGAAGGTACTCCTCCGGTGTATCTTCGGTGCAGAGTTCCCCGGTGCGGCTGTCGATATATTTCACATCGTCCGCATAGGTAGCTGTGATCGTGTCTCCCACCTTGGGGTAGTATTCAGGATTGGGCAGATTACCGTAGTCATCTAAGGAAACCGCAATGGCAATAGCGTTATTGTTTGGCTCCAGCATAGGAGAAATATCTCCGTCGAATACTTGCAGCTTGTCAAACAGGCTGTTATCCAAAGCCTCAATTCTGGTCTTTCCCATCACCATATTGCCCCGGTGCTCCATGCGGCTCATATGGCTGTCCACCTGCTCAGCACTTTCGAACAATGCATAGTCCTGCCGCAGAGCATCCTCCGTCATCCACAGATATGCGGGTTTTCGCACAGCATATCCCGTGCCGGAAAGACTGGCCTTTGTGTTTGCTGCGATCTCTCCGATCTGTTCTGGCGTGATGAATTCATCTGCCGGGTTGTAGCGGAAATAGTCGGGCGTGCTGACGATAAAATCGGCGCAGGTCATGCTGGACACATACTTCTCCATGCTGAAGCCGCCCACAAAGGCACACAGCGCATTGAACAGCGTCACCGACAGTGCCAGAGACACCACCACCAGCACCGTCTTTTTCTTGTTTCGTCCCAGATTGGCAAAGGCCATCTGATGGAGCTTTGCCCCCCGGATGCTGCGCCGTTTTTTCTTGGTCTGCATCGCATCCGTATATTTGGTAGCCTCCACCGGAGAGACCTTAGCTGCCATTTTTCCGGGCTTGGAACAGGACAAGAGCACCGTCAACAAGGCGAACAGCATAGAACCAAGGAAGATCACAGGCGATGTGCTGATGGTGGTGATGCCTGCATCCAACCGGGTGGAGCGCAAGACAACAGGAACCAAAACAGCGCCAATGCCGTAGCCCAGCAGCAACCCCGCCGGAATACCGATCAGACAAAGCAGAAGTGCCTGCTGGCGAATGATGCGTTTGAGCTGCCGGGGCGTTGTGCCAATGGTTTTCAGAAGTCCGTAAAACCGGATATCCCCTACAACAGAGATCTGAAAAATGTTATAGATGATAAGATACCCCGTGAAAATCACCAGCAGCAAAAAAGCTGCTATGGCGACCATCAGCTCTGGATCGAGCTGCGACTCCAGCTGGGATGAGGTATATCCCCAATTGACGCCGATCCGGACGCTGTTGGGATCGGTATAGCTGTCCCATGTGTAACCAAGATCGGTATCCACCTGCTCCATCTGCCCTTGAATGTTTGTGCCGGAAACCAGCATGACATTCAAATCGGTGCGGAAAGGCTGTAAACCTGTTTTCACTGCCTGCGCTTCGATGTCATCTGCGTAATCACGGCTGATGTTGATGTAATGAACAGGCATTAGTTCATCATAGTCCCAATAGCCCACCAGCGTAAAGGTATCTGTTACAGTAAAGGCGGTTTGATCCTTGTCCGTAATGGAATAGGAAACCGTGACCTCGGCGCCCAGCTCCGGCGTTACGCCAAGCAGCTGCAACGCTGCCGTATCCATGGCTACCTCTTTGCCGCTTTCGGGCATCCGTCCGGTAGTAGGGGTTGCATAGCTCCATTTAGTGCAGTTGGCATCCATGTAGCTGATCTCTGCCGGTATTTTGGCAAAGACCCCCTCCGCAGTGATACCGATTACCTTCCGTACCCCCGTAGCCTTCACCTTTGGGTGGGCAGCGATGCGTTCCGCCTGCTCGGGGGAAACATCCTTAAAGGTGCCATGCGCATAGCCGCCTACCTGCCGAAACTGGTAGGTTTCATAACTGGCGTTCAACGACAAGACAATGGTGAACATGGACGTAAATAGCAGCGTTGTCAGCGCAATGGCAAAAATGGCGATCAGATTGCGACGACGGTTCGCATAAAGAGATTTTAAGCTGAGTTTTCGAATACATTTTCGATTTTTGACATTCATCGTAGCCACCTCCTGTTAGTTCTGGGAGACGATCCGACCGTCTTCGATACGGATAATGCGGTCTGCCATCTGCGCAATTTCTTCGTTGTGAGTGATCATTACGATTGTCTGGGCGAACTTTTGACTGGTGACTTTCAAAAGGCTCAATACATCCTGGCTGGTTTTGGAATCCAGATTGCCGGTGGGTTCATCTGCCAGAATGATAGCGGGTGCTGCCGCCAGTGCACGGGCAATGGCTACTCGCTGCTGTTGACCGCCTGAGAGCTGATTGGGCAGCGCATCCAGACGATCATCCAGCCCAAGTGTCTGTACAATTTGCTGTACGAAATCCTTATTGACCTTGCCACCGTCCAGCTCAATGGGTAGAACAATATTTTCATACACATTCAGCACCGGAACAAGATTATAGCTCTGAAATACAAAGCCGATTTTCCTGCGGCGGAAGATTGTCAGCGCTTCCTCCTTCAGGGAGAAAATATCCTGTCCGTCCACCATGACCGTACCGCTTGTAGGGCGATCCAGCCCGCCCAGCATGTGCAGCAGCGTGGATTTTCCGGAGCCGGATGTGCCGACAATTGCAACAAATTCGCCCTTCTTTACACTTAAATCAACTCCATCCAACGCATGAACTGCGTTATTGCCGGAGCCATAAATCTTTTTCAGGTTTTTTGCCTGTAAAACTTCCATAAATGAGTACCTCCATGAAAAAATCTGTATGTATGAAAGGAAATGATCCTTTGATACATACAGATTATCGCATAGGAATCTTTCCACATTCTTTCCGGCGGAAAATGAAATCTAACAGTTTTGATAGAATTGTTGTTATTTCGGCAGAAATATGGAAAACGTACTTCCTTTTTCCGGAACGGAAGCAACCTTGATATAACCGCCCTCGCCGGATATGATCTGTCGGGCAAGGTATAAGCCAATGCCGACCCCTTCTTGTTTCTGCACACTATTTGAGCGGTAAAATCGAGCAAATATCTTCGCTTGCTCACTTTCCGGGATGCCTGGACCGGTATCCGATATATCGATCCTTGCAAACATTTCATAGCTTACGGCAGAAATAGTAATGGTGCCATGCTCTGTATATTTGATGGCGTTGTCTACGATATTAGCCAGCGCTTCCGCTGTCCATTTGAAGTCGAATACAGCAAAAGCATCTGTATCCTGCATTTGCAAAGACAATCCTTTTTCAGAAGCCTTGGCAGTATATTGTTCTACCACACTTTCAAGCAGCGGCTGCAGCACTGATTGCTGAGGGGAGAGTGAAATGATCCCGTTTTCCAGTCTGGAAAGCTTTACGAGAGAATCGATCAGAAATCGCAGCTTTTCCGATTGTTTGTACAGCGCCTCCACATTTGCCTTCGCCGATGCAGGCAGAGTTTCCTCCATCAAAAGCTCGCTGTATAACAGCAAATTTGCAATCGGCGTTTTCGTCTGGTGGGAAATGTCCGCAATCAAGGTTTTGATTTTGTCTTTTTCCTGCGCTATGTTTTGAGAAGATGCTTCTGCGGCGGAAAGATAGTGCGCAAACTTTGTTTCCAAAGCAGACTGCCGGCTTTCATCAAAATTGGTTTCAGAAAAGGAGCCGGTCATGGCAGCGTCCAGCATTCTTTCGATTTCTTCCATCGTTTTTCTGGCCTTTCTCCGCTCCCATAACACAACAGCTGCCGCCGCCAGAAAACACAGCAGTATGATCACAATGCCGGTTTTATTCATCTTTTGTCACCCAGCTATAACCGATTCCATAGACGGTTTTAATATATTTCTGTGCGCCAAGCTTATCCCTCAGTCGCTTGATCGTAACAGACAAAGCATTTTCATCCACATATTCTGCGCCATCTGTCCAGATCCGGTCTACAAGGTCTCCACGGGTCATGGTTCGGCCTCGGTTTTCAACAAGCAGACGCAGTAATTTTTGTTCTGTTTTACTCAATTCCACTTTTGAATCTTCCACATAAAAGGTCATAGCCTCAAAGTCAAAGTGAAATAGATCAATATGGATCGGCACATTTTTATGGCTTGACGTCTGCTTTCGCAGTTGGGTATTCACCCTTGCACGCAAAACCGAAAGAGAAAAGGGCTTGGTAATGTAATCATCAGCACCTCTCTCCAGTCCGTCTACGATGTCCAGATCGGTGTCGTTGGCAGTCAGCAGAATAACAGGAACTCCGGGCATGTTTTCCTTGACCTCCCGGAGCAGCTCAAGCCCACTGCCATCCGGCAGATTGATATCCAACAGGATCAGGGACACACCGCCGCAAAGCAGCTGTTCCTTCGCCGTTTTTAGGTCTTGGCAGGAAATGATCTGCCGAGCATCTGCTTTCAGTGCTTTGCATAACCCTTGATTCAAACCAATATCATCTTCAACAATCAGTAATTGCTCCATATATCTCACTCCCATTTTTTGAAATCTTATAGCTTTGCTATTAATGATAGCTTTCGGAAGGTCCGTAAAGTACCTGTTTTTATCCGAATACTTCCTCCACAGTTCATTCAGCATTTCTTCTACTGCTTCTTCATTTCGTTCATCTGCATCTTCTCTCAATGCCAATTAAAAGGATCTGACCTCAGTAATTTTTGAAGAATTTAGTTGTTGTCACAACGATATAATAGCGGAAGTTTTCAATCCATAATTACATCCCTTTCCAACATCTTTTATTCATAAAACCATATTAAAAGCAAGATGAACGTTAATTAATCAAACATACTGCTTTATCAAAGTCCTTCTTACGAACATAAATCTTATACTCATAGGAATAGTCTTGATTGATTCCATAGTTACCTGTATAAGCTCTTTGGCTTCCAACTACAGTTGCACTCTGTAGATTTGTTGTTTTTACTACATACTCAATGTTATTTGCAGATAAAATTTCACGTATCTCCGATTGCTTTTTCATATCTAAAGTAATCAATAATTCTTTTCTATTAAAAATAGTAATCATCTTTACCTCCCCCCCTACTGTTCATATCCCGTACTCGCTATTGAGCGGTTCCCTGATTTCTTGCACATAACCATCATCAGACTTACTAACCCTTGTATTTACAATCGTTTTTTCTTAATTGTTTTCCATAAATTTATATCAATTTTTCTTACTCGATTTAATCATAATAAATGCTATGCCAATCACTACTATATACCCTATCAACGAAATAACAGATGATTCAATCCCAAATTCTCCCCCTGTAATTGCAAAAGATTTTGAATTAAGGACGTATGTCATTACAGAATATTTATCCATTTTTTCTCCGATGGACAATCCACCACCAATAATCATAACGTTCCAAATAGCATGCACTATTCCACTATTCCAAATTGAACCACTCTCTATTGCAATCATTGAAAACATAACGCCTACCATAGTTCCAGCGATAATAACTAATAAACAACTGCCTATTGAAAAATCCTGTCCCAGAACATGTACAATACCAAATAACATTGATGGAACGATTACTGCCACTTTAACATTCCATCTTTTCTTTAATGCATTAAGTATAACTCCTCTAAACACCATTTCTTCAACAAATCCAGCCGCTATTCCAGTGAAGGCAATTCCTGCGCTTAAAGTAGTAAATATCTGATTTCCATTCATATTTGAAGAAACATACTTACCGTTGAATATTAAAAGATAACTTCCTTTTATAATGACTGGTAACAATACAGCTACTATACTCCATCTTATTTTAATTTTAAATTTAGGTAGTCCAAAATCTGACACTGGTAACTTAATAACCTTGCTAATAAATATTTTCAAAAGAAAATATGACAATCCGGCATATATAACTCCAGCGATAATATTACAAATTCCATATGGAACATGTATTATAGTAAATATACTTGCAATTGCTTGTGCAATAACTTGTGTAATTACTAAAATGAATATGGCAACAAATGATATGCCAATTGCTTTTTTTGTACTCATTTTATTTCTCCTTGTATTATGTATTACAAATCAACAAATAGTGATTTGCCTTTATCATACTACCACACCAACGAACTTTTGTACATTTTCTCACTAAAAAACCCCTCACACCATAATTGATGTAAGGGGTTTTCTATATAGACTAATTAACACTCTGTGTTATATATCCTATTTGTCTGCTTTTTGAGCGATAGCAGCCTGTGCAGCAGCTAATCTTGCAATTGGTACACGGAATGGTGAGCAAGATACATAATCCAGACCAATCTTGTTGCAGAATTCTACAGAAGATGGATCTCCACCATGCTCTCCACAGATACCGATGTGAAGTTTTGGATTAACAGGTCTACCTAATTTGATAGCTGTTTCCATTAATTTACCTACACCAGTCTGATCCAGTTTAGCAAATGGATCGTTCTCAAAGATTTTAGCATCATAGTAAGCATCTAAGAACTTACCAGCATCATCACGTGAGAATCCGTATGTCATCTGTGTTAAATCGTTTGTACCGAAGCAGAAGAAGTCAGCTTCTTTTGCGATATCATCAGCTGTAAGAGCAGCTCTTGGAATCTCAATCATTGTTCCAACTTCATATTCAAGGTTGCTTCCTGCTGCTGCGATTTCAGCATCTGCTGTCTCAACAACAAATTTCTTAACATATTTAAGCTCTTTGATATCTCCAACTAATGGAATCATGATTTCTGGTTTTACATTCCAGTCTGGATGAGCTTTCTGTACATTGATTGCTGCACGGATAACAGCGCTTGTCTGCATCTTAGCAATTTCTGGATAAGTAACAGCAAGACGGCATCCACGATGTCCCATCATTGGGTTGAATTCATGTAAGCTATCGATAATTGTTTTGATTTCTTCTACAGTTTTGCCCTGAGCATCTGCAAGTTTCTTGATATCCTCTTCCTCTGTAGGAACGAACTCATGAAGCGGTGGATCAAGGAAACGAATTGTAACCGGGTTACCTTCAAGAGCTTCATACAGTTTTTCGAAGTCTCCCTGCTGCTCTGGAAGAATCTTAGCAAGTGCAGCTTCTCTTTCTTCAATTGTCTCTGAACAAATCATTTCACGGAATGCATCAATTCTGTTGCCTTCGAAGACATATGCTCTGTACGGCAAAGTCCGATACCTTCTGCTCCAAGCTCGCGAGCTTTCTTAGCATCTGCAGGTGTGTCTGCGTTAGTACGAACTTTCATTGTTCTGAACTTGTCAGCCCAATCCATGATACGTCCAAATTCACCAGCGATTGTAGCATCTACTGTTGGGATGATTCCATCGTAGATATTACCTGTTGTTCCGTCGATTGAGATTGCATCTCCTTCGTGGAATTCTTTTCCTGCTAATGTAAATTTCTTGTTTTCTTCATCCATTGCGATGTCTCCGCAACCAGATACACAGCATGTACCCATACCACGTGCAACTACAGCAGCGTGAGATGTCATACCACCACGAACTGTCAGGATACCCTGAGCAGATTTCATACCTGTAATATCTTCTGGAGATGTCTCAAGACGAACCAGAACTACTTTTTCACCTTTTGCAGCCCATTCAACAGCGTCATCTGCTGTAAATACAACTTTACCACAAGCAGCTCCTGGAGAAGCTCCAAGACCTTTACCGATTGGTGTAGCAGCTTTTAATGCAGCTGTATCAAACTGTGGATGAAGCAATGTATCCAGGTTACGTGGATCGATCATTGCAACTGCTTCTTCTTCTGTTCTCATGCCTTCATCTACAAGGTCACAAGCAATCTTTAATGCAGCCTGAGCTGTTCTCTTACCATTACGTGTCTGCAGCATGAACAGTTTTCTATCCTGGATAGTAAACTCCATATCCTGCATATCTCTATAGTGTGTTTCCAATTTGTTGCAAACACCTACGAACTGATCGTATACTTCTGGCATAACTGCCTGTAATTCTGCGATTGGCTGTGGTGTACGAACACCGGCAACAACGTCTTCTCCCTGAGCATTCATCAGGAATTCTCCCATCAGCTTCTTCTCTCCTGTTGCAGGGTCACGAGTAAATGCAACACCTGTACCAGATTCATCTGACCAGTTACCAAATGCCATCTCCTGTACGTTAACAGCTGTTCCCCAAGAATATGGAATATCGTTATCACGACGATATACGTTTGCACGTGGGTTATCCCATGAACGGAATACAGCTTTGATAGCTCCCATCAGCTGTTCCTTAGGATCATCTGGGAAGTCAGCTCCGATTTTTTCTTTATATTCAGCTTTAAACTGATTAGCAAGCTCTTTTAAGTCATCTGCTGTAAGGTCTACGTCCTGTGTAACCCCTCTTTCAGCTTTCATCTTGTCGATCAATTCTTCGAAGTATTTTTTACCTACTTCCATAACTACATCAGAGTACATCTGGATAAATCTTCTGTAGCAGTCACGAGCCCATCTTTCGTTGCCTGTTTTCTTAGCAACTACTTCTACTACTTCTTCATTCAATCCAAGGTTAAGGATTGTATCCATCATACCTGGCATAGATGCTCTTGCTCCTGAACGAACAGATACAAGCAGTGGATTCTCATTGTCTCCAAATTTCTTGCCTGTTACTTCTTCCATCTTTACGATTGCTTCCATGATCTGTGCCATGATTTCGTCGTTGATCTTTCTTCCGTCCTCGTAATACTGAGTACAAGCCTCTGTTGTAATTGTAAATCCCTGTGGTACTGGAAGACCAAGATTTGTCATCTCTGCAAGGTTTGCACCTTTTCCTCCAAGCAGGTTTCTCATTGTTGCGTTACCCTCAGTAAACATATAAACCCATTTTGCCATGTCTAAAAGACCTCCTACTAAAGTTTTTTTCAATCATATGTATTCATACTATTGAACTAAGTCGCATAATTTATTTTAAACTTTTCGACGGAGAGCGTCAAGTTTTTTGCATTTATTTTTGTACAATCTTTAACAATCTTTTTTGGTTATTTTGTACAATTCCAGTGTTTTTACCTAAATATTTTTTAGTTTATCTAAATATTTTTTTGGCGTTTTGTCGAAAACCCAGTTTTTCCGGTTCTTTATACTTGTCTTATGTATTTTTATTTCATTTCTTCAATAAATGCTTTGTATCCTTTATATGCTTCATACACATCCGCTTTGCTTGTTGCTTCCCATGGAGCATGCATACTAAGAACAGCTACACCACTGTCGATTACTTCCATGCCATAATTTGCCATAATATAAGCGATTGTTCCGCCACCGCCTGCATCTACTTTACCAAGCTCTGCAAACTGATATGATACATCCTGTGAATCCATTGCCTGTCTAATCTTTGCAAGATATTCTGCATTTGCATCATTTGATCCGCTCTTTCCACGGCTTCCTGTAAATTTATTAAATACAAGCCCTTTTCCGAAAAATGCTGAGCTACGTTTTTCAAATACTTCTGCATACATCGGATCATAAGCTGCACTTACGTCTGATGAGAGCATTGTTGAGTTCATAAGAGCTCTTCTTACTTTCAGATCTGACTCTCCCTCTGTAAGAGCAACCAGCTCTGCAACAATATTTTCAAAGAAACGAGAATGCATACCTGTTGCACCAACACTTCCGATTTCTTCTTTATCTACTAAAATACAGCAAGCTGTACGCTCTGTTTTCTCTACATCTAACATTGCAAATAAAGATGTAAATGCACATACACGGTCATCCTGACCATATGCCAGAACAATACTGCGGTCAAAACCACAGTCACGTGCTTTTCCTGCCGGTACAATTTCTAATTCTGCTGAAATAAAATCTTCCTCTTCCACGTCATAATACTCTTTTAAGAGATTCATAACGTTTGCCTTTACAGCTTCTTTTTCTTTCTTTTCAAGACTTTCATCCTGTTCAATTGGACGGCTTCCGATAAGCAGATCTAAGTTCTCGCCTTCTACTACCCCTGCTGCTTTTTTATCCATCTGTTTTGAAGCGAGGTGGATCAATAAATCTGTGATAACAAATACCGGATCTTCATCCTTTTCACCAATGTTTACATTTACAACTGTACCATCTTTCTTTACGATCACGCCATGAATAGCCAACGGTATAGTTACCCACTGATATTTTTTAATTCCACCATAATAGTGCGTATCTAAATATGCAAATTCTTCATTCTCATATAATGGATTCTGTTTTACATCAATACGTGGTGAGTCGATGTGTGCTCCAAGTATATTCATTCCTTCTTCCAAAGGTTTTGTTCCCATATTGAACATAGCAATCATCTTATTCATGCAAACAGCATAAATCTTATCTCCTGCCTGCACCTTTTCGCCGCTTTTAATAACGTCTTTGATATTCTTGTAGCCTGCTGCCTCTGCTCTTTCAATTGTAAGTGCAATACATTCACGCTCTGTTTTTCCTGCGTCCAGACATTTCTTATAATCCTCATTAATCGCATTGAGTTTTTTTAATTCTTCTGCATTATATGTTGTCCATGCATTTCTACGTTCCATTGAAATTACCTCCTGATTACCAAAATCAACCCAGCAGATTTTCTTTCAAAAATCTTACCAGGCTGATATATTCATGTATTATTTTTACCACTCGAATTTTTTCTCAAAATATGCTTTCAGATCTTCAATCTTAACTCTTTCCTGTTCCATCGTATCACGATCACGAACTGTTACTGCTCCATCTTCTTCCGAATCGAAATCATATGTTACGCAGAATGGAGTTCCGATCTCGTCCTGACGACGATAGCGTTTTCCGATATTTCCACGATCATCGAATTCGCAGTTATATGTCTTGCATAATTCATTATATACTTTTTCTGCACCTTCATTCAGTTTCTTAGAAAGTGGAAGTACTCCGATTTTAACCGGTGCCAGTGCTGGATGGAAATGAAGTACAGTACGTGTATCCGGTTTCTCTTCTGTACCAATCTCCTCTTCATCATATGCACTGCAAAGGAATGCAAGTACCATGCGGTCTGCTCCAAGTGATGGCTCGATAACATATGGGATATATTTTTCTTTCTTTTCATCATCAAAATATGTCAGATCCTGTTTCGATACTTCCATGTGCTGTGACAAGTCATAATCTGTTCTGTCTGCGATTCCCCAAAGCTCGCCCCATCCAAACGGGAATAAAAATTCTACGTCTGTTGTTGCTTTACTGTAGAATGACAGTTCTTCCTGATCATGATCACGATATCTTACTTCGTCTTCTTTTAAGCCCAAAGAGCTCAGCCAGTCAAGACAGAATTTTTTCCAATATGCAAACCATTCCAAGTCTGTTCCAGGTTCACAGAAGAACTCCAGCTCCATCTGTTCAAATTCTCTTGTACGGAATGTAAAGTTACCCGGTGTGATCTCATTTCTGAATGATTTACCAATCTGTCCGATTCCAAATGGGATTTTCTTTCTTGATGTACGCTGTACATTTTTAAAGTTTACAAAAATACCCTGTGCTGTCTCAGGACGAAGATATACTGTGTTCTTCGCATCTTCTGTTACTCCCTGGAATGTCTTGAACATCAGGTTGAACTGACGGATATCTGTAAAATCATGTTTTCCACATGTTGGACATGGAACATTATGTTCTTCAATAAATGCTGTCATCTCTTCCTGTGACCATGCATCTACAGCACCTTCAATCTCAATTCCATGCTCTGCACAATAATCTTCAATTAATTTATCTGCACGGAAACGCTCATGACACTGTTTACAATCCATAAGTGGATCAGAGAATCCTCCCAAGTGTCCAGATGCGATCCATGTCTGTGGGTTCATCAGAATCGCACAGTCTACCCCTACGTTGTATGGTGATTCCTGGATGAATTTCTTCCACCAGGCACGCTTTACATTATTCTTCAATTCAACTCCAAGATTACCATAATCCCATGTATTCGCAAGTCCTCCATAAATCTCAGAACCTGGATACACAAAGCCTCTTGATTTTGCAAGAGCTACAATCTTGTCCATTGTCTTTTCTGCCATAGTATTTGTTCCTCACATTCTTTTAATCTTTGATTTCACCGATCATAATTCCATCGGATTGAATTCTCAATTGTTTCCTATTATAGCTGTTCTGTTTGTTTTTGTAAACATTCCAGATGTAATTTCCGACAGCTTCATCAAATTACAATAATGTTTCCAAAATTTCCAGTGATTTAAACCTCTTATCTACATACAGATCATTGTATCTTTCCATCAATCTTCCCAGTTCATCTAAAACATTTTCTTTCACAATAAATGTATATAAATGTTCAATCTTACTATTCTCCACATATTGAAGTGTATACAATGTAGAATTATTTAACCGCATTCCATCAATGACATCTCCGTCACATTCTGTACAGACCAATCCACCTTTTCTTGGACTAAACACCATAGAACGTCCCGTACTTCCACAACAAGTACATTGAAATACCTGTGGGGCCTGTCCGTTAATACATAATGCTTTCAATTCAAATACATATCGAATGAGTCGATTCGGTATGTTTGGATTGGTCAGAGCCTTCAATGTCTGATAAAGCAGCTTTAACATCTCCCGCTCATCGTTTGCTTCTTTTGTAAAATACATTGCGTATTCCATAAAATAGAAACCATAATAGGCTGCAATAATATCATCTCTTAATTCCGAAAAATAGTTTTCTACATGTACAGACTGAATCGTATATGAACTGCGTCCTGCATATAGAGTAAACTGACCAAATGTAAACGGATTAACCGCTCCAACAAGTGGACTATTTGGTTTTCTTGCTCCTCTGGCAAATGCAGATATTTTTCCCTGTTCCTTTGTCAAAATGACTACTCTTCTGTCATATTCTCCAACGGGTGCCGTTTGCAGCACCATCCCGGTCATTGTAATCTGATTCACGTTCTATCCCTTCTAAACTATGTCTGGTACAATTACAAAAGATAAAACGCCGCCTTTGATATTTAATACTCGTCTTGACGATACCCGAAGTTTTTCATCAAAAAGTCACTGTCGCGCCAGTTCTTCTGTACTTTCACCCATAATTTTAAATTTACTTTGCAATCCAGCATACGCTCAATCTCATAACGTGCTGTACTTCCAATTTTCTTCAGCATACTGCCTTGCTTACCGATAATAATTCCTTTATGAGAGTCTCTTTCGCATATAATTGTCGCATCGATATGCATTACATGTTTTTCCATCTTCATGCGATCAATCGCAACTGCGATTCCGTGTGGAATCTCATCCTGTAAACAATGTAACGCTTTTTCACGGATCAATTCTGCCACAATCTGACGCTCTGGCTGATCTGTCACTGTCTCTTCATCATAAAACTGCGGTCCATAAGGAAGATACTGTAAAATCACTTTTACCAGTTCATCTGTATTCTCTCCGTTTCTCGCCGAAACCGGAACGATAGCCGCAAAATCATATTCTGTTCTATATGCATCTATAAATGTCAGAATTTCTTCTTTTTTTACCATATCGATTTTATTAATGACTAATACAACCGGAGTTTTTACCTTTTTCAGCTGCTCGATAATATGCTTTTCACCTGCGCCGATAAATGTAGATGGCTCAACAAGCCAAAGAACGACATCCACTTCATTTAACGAACGCTCTGCAATATTGACCATGTATTCACCAAGCTTATTTTTTGCTTTATGAATTCCCGGCGTGTCTACAAACACAATCTGTCCTTCTTCTGTTGTTAAAACTGTCTGAATACGATTTCTCGTTGTCTGAGGTTTATTGGATGTAATCGCAATCTTCTGTCCGATCAACTGGTTCATCAATGTCGACTTACCAACATTTGGACGACCGATCAAGGTTGCAAACCCAGACTTAAAGTTTTCTTTCATAGATTATCCTCCGTTTTAAAATTATTAAAATAATGTTCTCACTTCATCAAACATTTCTTTTTGTGCTTCTATCTTTTCTTCGCTTCCGATAACACAAATCTGTTTTGCAGCAAGCATTGCCTCCAGCACTTTTGCAAGTTTACGGATATCCTCCTGTTGTGCATTTAAAATATCTGCTCTTTCTTTACGGATCATTTCTGCTGAAACATGGTTCATATATAAATTCATCGAACGATCACCCTTCGCTGCCGGATTCATCGGGCGATCAATATTACTCATTGTTCCGATAATATATTTATTCATATCGCGTTCATCTACCGTAAAATTCTTCAGGTAATCCACAACGCCTTCATATACTTCCATTGTACGTTCCAGATTTGGATCTCGATAAGAAATCAAATATCCTTCTCCAAGACGGTTAAAATTGCTCATGCAACCATATGCACCACCTTTTACACGCACATTCTGCCAGAGATAATCATAACTCAAAATCACCTTCAAAATCTGTAAAGCTCCGTCATATTCTGCTCCACCATCAATAAAGTTACCTACTCTTGCTACATACTGAACTTTCGAAGATGTCTTAAACCCTTCATTTCGTTTCTTACAATGCAGAACACATTTCGCCTCTTCTCTTGTTGTTCCAATGTTAAGCGTAGTTTCTCCACTTACAAGCTTCTCAATTTCTTTTTTAACAACGTCCAGACCTTCTGTAGAAGAAGTATAACTTATCATCATATTATCTGTGCGGAAAATCTGTCTTGCCAGCTTTTGCAAATTAGCAATTAGCTCATCTTTCTTCTCTGTGAAATGTTCTTCAATATCTTTTACTACTTCGTAATAACCGATTCCATCCGTATCATCTTTGAACTTCGATAACGGTGATGCATAAGAAAGAGCACGTAATGCGGATGTTGTATGTCCCGATGATAAGAATCCCATCTGCAAGCGAGATTTTGTCATTGAAAGAATTTCTTTCAGACGCTTTTCATCATCAAGCTTAGATTCCATCAGAATCTCTCTCATCATTTTAAACAAAACATCCATCTTTGGATATAATGCTTTGCCTTTTATTTCAAATGTTGCACGGAATGCTTTTTCTTTTACATGTCTTACATCTGGATAAAGCTCCAATGATGTTCCGATTCCACCAGTATGCACATTGATTTCATTAAACAACTCTCCATACTCATAATGTGTCGTATCAATAATACCAAGTACTGCCTGTAACAAGCCGAGATACGGAAGTTGTTTCTCTTCCACCTCTGAAAGGTCAAACATCAAAGTTACATATCCGATTCCATTTGTCTCAACATTGTGATGTACCATCTGTACATCTCCAACTTTTATTTCTTCGTTATAGATCGGTGCAATCTCTTTTGAAATATCATCGCGTCCAAGAACCGGTATCTTCTCCATATCTTCTTTTAAATCTTCCGATTCCTGATATTCAACCAGCTGTTTTGTACGTTCTACAAGATTCTGGATGTCTTCATCACTTAAGGAAGCTTTATATGCCTGAAGTTTCTCGTCGAGTTCTTTATCCATTCTTGCAGTTCTTCCCTGCTCTGGCTTGATTACCACAATTGATCCATGTGTATTGTCAAGCAACCACTTTTGAATTAGATTTTCAAAATAATCCGTATCCAGCTGACTCTTTAAAAATTCAAATGTTGGAATCGCCTGCATGTGGATAAATGGTTTTGTCTCGTCATACAACCAACTATCAAACAACTGAAGACCATACATCAATCCTTTTGGATAATTACCAAAATCTGCTTCACGGAAACGGAATTCATGATAATTAATTCCCGCTGCCAACGCTTTCTTATCCATACCATTGTTGACAATATCACGTAATGTATCTTCTATAACTTGTATAAACTTCTCTTTTTGCTCTACATTTGCATTCTTCGCAATAACAGAGAAGATTGGCTGATAAATACCATTGTCATATGAACCCATGATATCCTTTCCAATCTCTGCATCCATAAGAGCTTTTTTCAGTGGAGCTCCCGGAGCGGATAACAACGCATAATCCAATATCTGAACGCAAGATACAATTTTTCATCCAGACTTGTTCCAATTACTTTATTGTATGAAAGATATGTGTTGTCTTCTTCCGATTCTTCGCTGGAAATTGAATACTCTTGTTCTACTTCGATAACCTTATCAAATGGCTTCTGATATTGAATTTCCGAATCAACCTTATCTTTATCAAATGTTGAGAGATATTCTTTATCCAACCATTCCAATTTTTCCGCCATATCCATATCACCATATAGATAAATATAGCTGTTTGAAGGATGATAATATTTTCTATGGAAATCTAAAAATTGCTCGTACGTAAGTTCCGGAATCACCTCCGGATCTCCTCCGGACTCATTTGCATAAGAAGTGTCTGGGAACAATGAATTTAGTATCACACGGTCCAGCACTCCTTCCGGTGACGAAAATGCACCCTTCATCTCATTGTATACAACGCCATTGTACTCCAGTTTTTCAGCAGCATCTTCCAATTTATAACTCCAACCTTCCTGACGGAAAATCTCATCATGCTGATAAATATTTGGATAAAACACGGCATCCATATACACATGCATCAGATTCTGAAAATCTTTGTCATTACAGCTTGCAACCGGATATACTGTCTTATCCGGGTATGTCATCGCATTTAAAAATGTGTTCAATGAGCCTTTTACCAACTCTACAAACGGGTCTTTGACTGGGAAGTTTTTCGACCCACACAAAACCGAATGTTCCATAATATGCGGCACACCTGTACTATCTGAAGGTGGTGTACGAAATCCAATCGTAAAAACTTTATTTTCATCATCATTTTCCATAAGCAGAACTCTTGCCCCGCTTTTTTTATGTTTTAGCAGATATCCTTTCGATTTAATATCCGACAAATCTGCTTCTTGAATCAATTCATATGCATTCAAGTCTTTGATATTCATCTGCTTTTCTCCTTTCGAATTATCACTTGCTAACGCCCATTATAACATTTTATCATCTGTTTTACTAGGGAAGTGTCATCTTGTTTTTTTCATCTTAAATTCAAGTCGAACGTCCGTGAGACTTGGCGCGTGATTCTGGTCAGCGAGCTGACATATTCCTAGCAGAATCACTGCGCATCCTCGCGGAGCGTTTATCTCAGTCGAAGATTGGACTCCCACTGAGACAAATTTGCTATTACTCACCACCTAAAGAGGTGGGAGTCTTCTCGACTGAGATAACTATTCATCTTACCAGTTCTTGCTCTTGAAACAATTTTTCTACCGCTTCATCATACTTATACAGTTTTTCACATTTTTTAATCTTTTTAACATATTTTTCATAATTGGTAAAAATAGGTCCAAGGAAGCTCCATAATTCTTTCATTTTAAATAAAATTGTCTTGTCCCCTGAGAGTACTTCCTTGTATCCTGCATACAATTCATCATGAAATGCTCTTAAGGATATTTTGTCTACCGGTTTATTTTCTTTAATTTCCCTGATAAGCCCAGGATTTTTCAATAGACCTCTTCCCAACATAATACAATCTACAGTCGGAAATTCTTTTCTAAATTCTTCGTAATCATTTTTTGTAAATATATCTCCATTATAACAAATTGGATTTTTACTCTTTTTCAATGCTTCTGCAAATACATCCTTATTCGGATGATTTTTATAAAAATCCTTTTGTACACGCGGATGTATAATCAGTTCTTTCATCTGATATTTATTATAAATGTCTAACAATCTAACAAATTCATCCGGGCTTTCTTTTCCAATTCGGGTTTTGATAGAAATTTCTAATTTACACTTCCTAAAAATCTCATCTAAAAATTGTTCCAATTCATCCGGATACGCTAAGAATCCGGATCCTCTCATTTTTGAAATCACTGTTTTTGACGGACATCCCAGATTCAAATTAATTTCTTTATACCCATATGCTTCTAGCTTTTCTGCTGTCTGTAGAAAATCTTCCGCTTTATTTGTCAAAATCTGCGGAACAGGATACATATTCAAGTTATTCTCCGGCATAATATCTTGTTTTTCTCTTGTGCTAAAATTACCATTTTGATTTGGTCTGATAAATGGGATGAAGTATTTATCAGCTCCGCCAAAATGATGATAAAGTGCTGTTCGAAACACATGTCCGGTAATTCCTTCCAAAGGTGCTGTATATATTTCCATTTTTTCCTCTTCTAAAAAAGGAAAGCCTTAATTGAAAAGCTTTCCTCTTATCTTATTCCAAATTATTCCTACTGCATAATCATATGCTTTATCATAGATAAATAAGCCAATCTGACCGGCAATCACCACTCCAATCGTCATGCCTAAAGACAATTGTTTTCCAAATAATAATTTGCTGCATCCAAGCACTGCCGGAATATACATCAAATTAAATATTGCATATTTAATCACCCATAATGCTACTTTGCATTGCTCTATGCTAAACATTGTATTATTTCCAAGCATCTTCCTAATCTGTCTCCAGACACTTTCTGACAATAATATATAAATTCCCATAGCGGCATAAGTAACTACATATAATTTATTTGGCACAACAATCACTCCAAGCAGTACTCCCGCCAAATAAAATGCACATCCTGTCTTCATACCAAATTCTCGGATTATAATTCCCACAAAAAATGACGCCAGTGCAAGAAAAAATACAGTATTCGATTCCAATATATTGCCTAGTAACATACTGACAATGGAAAATGCCAGCATCAAACCGCCAATCGCAATTTTCTTAGCTTTTACATGCATGGACAAAGATCGCCTCCCATACATTCACAAAGCGTATCTGCAATCCAAAGATCACAGCACGCATTCCCTGTTCCACAAGAATCCGTATTTCTTCCATAACCTGCCCCATATGGATTGTTCTGATAACGCTGTCCACTCCACTCTAGCTGGTTTAACAATCGACGATACTGCTGATTGTTCGGTTCCATATTTACAGCCTGATTCACTTGATCACGTGCAATCAGATTATTCCCCATATTTGCATTGGCAACGGCACTTAAATAGTACCACTGGGCATCTCGGTTGTTCATTCCATTCAAAACATTCAACGCTTCCGGATATCGTCTTGCATTCAAATAATTATAGACAGCCTGTATCTGTGGATTCTGTTCTGTTCCATATCCACTATTATAGCTGTATCCTCCGCCTTGATAGCCGCCATTAGACTGATATCCTCCCTGTGCACGTTGTCTCATAATCTCATCATAAGCTTCCTGCACTTCTTTAAATTTTTCTTCTGCCAAATCTGCCAGCGGATTATTCACATTCGCATCCGGGTGATATTTTCTTGTCATATCACGATATGCTCTTTTCACTTCATCATCTGAAGCATTTGGTGAAATCCCAAGTACTTCATATGGATTCTTACTTGTCATTTAATACTCCATTCTATTATGTTTCTATCAATGTAACGTTACAATCATATACTACTTTTTAAAAAAAGTCTACTTTCTATCCGCTTTTTTCTCTTCTTTTTCCATCTGTTTTTTTCGATATTTCGTCCAGACACCTGCGTATAAAATATTTCGCAATATCTCCACATCAACCAGACACGGTAACTGCTCAAATGCTGTGCTGCATTCCGCAATCATCATTTGAAGCATCTGGTAACATTTTTCTTCAAAATTTTCTTCAAAACGCAATATCTTCAACGGATTATAACATTTCTCTTTCATATCCTTTTGCAAATCGTCATATGCATCCATAATATAAATGAATTTTCCGAGGAAGAACCCAACCTTCCTAAGCGTCGGTTCCCACATATCTTCCTTATACACAAGTAATTCTTCCATCAGCCTTCCGAAACACCCTGCCGGTAAATCTATGTTCTGACAATTTTCCTTTTCATACTCTGCCAACTTTTTTAATTCTCTACGAATCACCTGGCTTTGTCTTTTATATTTTTTCTCTATCTTCTTAGCTTTTCCATGAAGCGTTTTCGAAGCAAGTAATCCACTTACTTTCTTTTCATCTTGCCAGTTATCTATCATGTGATAATATGCAAGCAGCACATTCATATCTGCACAATATTCTGTAATCTCATTCTGGATCATCCACTGCTTTTTCACCAGGTGAGTCTTACATCTATGTGAAGAAGTCAGGCCTTTCACCTCATACAAGGACGTCAAAAGTATCACTGCAAATGTCATATCATATGTCAATGTCAGCTGACCTACATTCCCATATCTCTCCTTTAAAGTCCGACACAATCCACAATAATATGAACGATATTTTCTCCAGTCCTTCATCTTCAATTCAGGTTCACAAATTGTCACATATCCAAACATTTTTTATTCCTCTTCTGCCCATCCATAAGAACGCTCTACCGCCCGCTTCCATCCACGGAGCATTTTGTCTCGTTTTTCACTTTCAATATTTGGCGTAAATGTGCGGTCAATTGCCCAATTCTTTACTACTTCTTCTTTATCTTTCCAATATCCCACTGCAAGTCCCGCCAGATAAGCTGCTCCCATCGCTGTTGTCTCTACACATTTTGGTCTGTTAACCGGAGCATCACTGACATTTGCCTGTGTCTGCATCAGGAAATTATTTGCACTTGCGCCTCCATCTACCTTTAATGTTGCCAGCTGCAAATCCGCATCTGACTTCATTGCCTGTAATACATCATTTACTTGATATGCTAAAGATTCCAAAGTTGCTCTTACAATGTGGTATTTATTTACTCCACGAGTCAATCCGACAATTGCCCCTCTTGCATATTGATCCCAATATGGAGCTCCCAACCCGGTAAATGCAGGAACAACATAACAGCCATTTGCATCTGGAACCTTCTGAGCCATATACTCTGTGTCAGATGCCGAATCGATCAATCGCAACTCATCTCGAAGCCACTGTATCGCTGCTCCTGCTACAAATATTGAGCCCTCCAGAGCATAATTCACCTTACCATCAATTCCCCAGGCAATTGTTGTAACCAGGCCATTTTCAGAAAACACCGGTGTCTCCCCTGTATTCATCAACAAAAAACATCCTGTTCCGTATGTATTTTTTGCTTCTCCTTTTTCAAAACAAGTCTGACCAAATAATGCCGCCTGCTGATCTCCTGCCGCTCCTGCAATTGGGATACGTCCGCCGAAAAATGATGGGTCTGTCTCGCCATAAATCTCACTGGATGGTTTTGCCTGTGGAAGCATGCTTTTCGGAATCCCAAGTTCTGCCAGAATTTCTTCATCCCATTCTAAAGTATTAATATTGAACATCATTGTCCGGGATGCATTCGAATAATCTGTTACGTGAACAGCGCCCCTTGTCAGTTTCCATATCAACCATGTTTCTACTGTTCCAAACAAAAGTTCTCCACGCTCTGCACGCTCTCTTGCGCCCTCCACATTATCTAATATCCATTTTACCTTTGTTCCGGAAAAATATGCATCAATGACCAATCCTGTTTTCTTACGAAATGTCTCTGTAAGTCCTTTTTCTTTCAATTCATCACAATATCTGGATGTACGTCTGCATTGCCACACGATTGCATGATAGATTGGTTTTCCGGTATTTTTATCCCACACAATGGTTGTCTCACGCTGGTTTGTAATACCTATTGCCGCAATTTCTTCTGCCGATACACCAATTTTATTCATTGCATCACGTGCCACCTGCAGCTGTGTTGACCAGATTTCTCCTGCATCATGTTCAACCCATCCCGGTTTTGGAAAATACTGTGTAAATTCTTTTTGTGCTACACTACACATCTCGCCTTTTTCATTAAATAAAATGCATCTGTTGCTAGTAGTTCCGGCATCTAACGCCATAATATATTTCCCCATATTTTTTCTCCTGTTCTATCTAATCCGTTCTTTTCAATCTATTTTATATTATAACGTATTGCATAAAAAAAGACCAGCATGTTTCCATGCCGGTCTCTCTTTAATCACCGATTCTCATCGAGTAATTTATTCTTATTTCTCTTCTTCTCCATAGAGTGTGATTAACTTCTTCAGGTAATCATATCTCTCTGCTGCTTCCTGCTCATTGATTGCGAACAGTCTGTCAGCTTTTTCTGGATTAGCTCTCTTCAGAGCGTTGTAACGAACTTCTCCGTTCAGGAAGTCCTGATATCCTTCCATCTTAGGCTCTTTACTATCAAGAGTAAACTTATTGCCTTCAGCAGCTGGATTGAATCTGAAGTTGTTCCAGTATCCGCATTCTACTGCAAGCTGTTCCTCTGTCATAGCTTTGCTCATACCCTTCTTAATACCATGGTTGATACATGGAGCGTATGCGATGATAAGTGATGGTCCTGGATAAGCCTCTGCCTCTGCAATTGCTTTTACAGTCTGATTGAAATCAGCACCCATAGCAATCTGTGCAACATATACATAACCATAGCTCATAGCCATGCTTGCAAGGTCTTTCTTCTTAGTCTCTTTTCCGCCTGCTGCGAACTGAGCTGTAGCACCAGTCTTAGTAGCTTTAGAAGACTGTCCACCTGTATTAGAATATACCTCTGTATCGAATACCATGATATTGATATCTTTCTTACTTGCAAGAACATGGTCAACACCACCAAATCCGATATCGTAAGCCCATCCGTCTCCACCGAAGATCCACTGAGATTTCTTAGACAGGTAGTCTTTCATCTTCAGTACTTCAGCTCTTTCTTCAAGGTCACATGAGCATGCTTCCAATGCTGCTACAAGTTTATCTGTTGCTGCACCATTAGCTGCTCCATTTGTAAATGTATCAAGATATTCTTTTGCTGCTGCTTTTACATCTTCTTTTTCAGCAACTTCAGCAATCTTCTCTACTTTACCTTTCAATCTGTCTCTGATTGTATTCTGTGCAAGAAGCATACCATAACCAAACTCAGCATTATCTTCGAAGAGTGAGTTAGACCAAGCTGGTCCTTTTCCTTCTGGAGTTACTGTGTAAGGTGTTGATGGTGAAGAGTTACCCCAGATTGAAGAACATCCTGTTGCATTTGCAATGTACATTCTATCTCCGAATAACTGTGTAATTAATTTAGCGTAAGGTGTCTCACCACATCCAGCACAAGCTCCTGAGAACTCAAGCAATGGCTGTTTGAACTGACTTCCTTTCACTGTTTCTGGTTTGAACTTAGCAACAACTTCTGGTTTTACAGGAATCTCTGTACCGAAATCGAAGTACTGCTGTTCTCCAGCGTTCTCTTCCATGTTTGCCATTGTAAGAGCTTTTTCACCCTTCTTACCTGGACAAACGTTAGCACAAGATCCACATCCTGTACAGTCATAAGCTGAAACAGTCATTGTGAATTTCATTCCTGGCATACCGATCATATCCAGTGTCTTGATTCCTTCTGGAGCTTTTGCAGCTTCTTCTTCTGTAAGAGCTACCGGACGGATAACTGCGTGTGGACATACATATGCACAACGGTTACACTGAATACATGTATCTGGATTCCATACTGGAATATCTACTGCGATACCACGTTTCTCATATGCAGATGTTCCTGATGGTGTAGAACCATCTACATAATCTGCAAATGCAGATACTGGAAGTGTATTACCTTCCTGAGCATTTACTTTAGCCTGGATATTCTTAGCAAATGATACGGCATCTTTTCTTCCTGCTTCATCTACATGTGGAGCGAAAAGACCTTCATCAGCTGCATCTTTCCAGCTTTCTGGAACTTCGATGGCTACTACCTGTTTTGCACCGGCATCAATAGCATCGTAGTTCATCTGTACAATCTTGTCACCTTTTCTTCCGTAAGTAGCTTTTGCTGCTTTCTTCATAAGGTCAATTGCTTCTTCCTCTGGAATAATAGCTGCCAGTTTGAAGAATGCTGACTGGAGAACTGTATTGATACGTCCGCCAAGTCCGATTTCTTTACCAATCTTGATACCATCGATTGTGTAAAGTTTGATGTCATGGTTAGCAATAAAAGCTTTCACCTGTCCTGGTAAATGCTCCTCAAGACCTTCCATATCCCATGGGCAGTTCAAAAGGAATGTACCACCGTCAACTAATTCCTGAACCATGTTGTATTTATTTACATATGATGGGTTATGACATGCAACAAAGTTTGCCTGGTGAATCAAATAAGTTGATTTGATTGGTGATTTACCAAAACGCAGGTGAGACATTGTTACACCACCAGACTTCTTAGAATCATAGTCAAAGTAAGCCTGTGCATACATGTCTGTATTGTCACCGATAATCTTGATAGAGTTCTTGTTAGCACCTACAGTACCATCTGCTCCAAGACCCCAGAACTTACAGTTGATTGTTCCTTCTGGTGTTGTAACAAGTGGTTTGCCTGTCTCTAATGACAGATTTGTAACATCATCAACGATACCAAGTGTAAATCTTGGTTTTTCATCATTGTTATATACTGCTACGATCTGTGCAGGTGTTGTATCTTTAGAACCTAATCCATAACGTCCTGAGAATACAGGTACTGCATCGAATTTAGATCCTTTAAGTGCTGCAACTACATCTAAATACAGTGGCTCGCCAAGTGATCCTGGCTCTTTTGTTCTGTCAAGAACAGAAATCTTCTTAACGCTGTCCGGAATAGCTGCAATCAAAGCTTCTGCGCTGAATGGTCTGTAAAGACGAACTTTAACAACACCCACTTTTTCTCCGGCTTTTGTTAAGTAATCAATTGTCTCTTCGATTGTGTCACAAACAGATCCCATAGCAACGATAATGTGCTCAGCATCTTCTGCTCCATAGTAATTGAACAGTTTGTAATCTGTTCCGATCTTCTCGTTAACTTTGTCCATATATTTCTGAACAACGCCTGGAAGAGCATCATAATATGGGTTACATGCTTCTCTTGCCTGGAAGAAGATATCTGGGTTCTGAGCTGAACCTCTCTGACATGGGTGATTTGGATTCAGTGCATGTGCACGGAATTCGTCAACTGCATCCATGTTAACCATATCTTTCAGATCTTCGTAATCCCATGTCTCGATTTTCTGAATCTCATGAGATGTTCTGAATCCATCAAAGAAGTTGATGAATGGAAGTTTTCCTTCCAATGCTGCACAGTGTGCTACTGGTGTTAAATCCATAACTTCCTGAACACTTGACTCACAAAGCATAGCAGCACCTGTCTGACGACAAGCATAAACATCTGAATGATCTCCGAAAATGTTCAATGCGTGGCTTGCCAACGCACGAGCAGATACGTTAAATACACCTGGTAACTGCTCTCCTGCAACTTTATATAAGTTAGGAATCATAAGAAGTAATCCCTGTGATGCTGTAAATGTTGTTGTCAAAGCTCCGGCTGATAAGGAACCATGTACTGCTCCTGCTGCTCCTGCCTCTGACTGCATCTCTGTTACCTGTACAGTCTGTCCGAAAATATTCTCTCTACCTTCTGTAGCCCATTCGTCAACGTGCTCTGGCATAACAGATGATGGTGTAATAGGGTAAATAGCTGCAACTTCTGTATAAGCATATGAAACGTGAGCTGCTGCCTGGTTACCATCCATGGTCTTCATTTTTCTTGCCATTTCTTGTTCCTCCTTAAATAGTACATTGCAAAAAGTTATTCTTTCACATGTAATTTTATTATATCTCTAAATTCTTCAAAAGTCTATAGAATCCCTTCTGGTTTTTGTTTCTTTTCCGATACATTGAACAAAAAATGTATTATTTCATCACATCTTTATGACATATTTGTTAATAAAATGACAAGCCTGGTGCGAAAAGTCGCTTTCTTTTTCCTTATATGACCTTTTAGTAAATAGAAAAAACACGCAGCACACTCTTCGCACACTGCATGTTTCTTCTACTTCTTTTTCGTATATCTGATTTTCTGAATCATCAAAATTATTCCTGCGGTTACGACAATAAGCGCCGCCAAAAGCTGTGATACCGGAACTCCAATTCTGTGCAATATCAATTGATCTGTACGAAGTCCTTCAATCCAGACTCTTCCAAGGCCATATCCAAACAAATACATCAAGAATAATTCTCCATTGTATTTTTTGTGCTTTCTATACAGGAACAAAACAAGTAATACACAAGCACACCAGAATGATTCGTATAAAAATGTCGGATGCACTTGAATGTACTGAGCACCACGAATTGTCTGTACATGTGCCCACATTTTCTCTGTAATGTCACTGTCTCTTACCGCATCTACCGGAAGTCTCATAGCAAACAGTGAATCGGTATATTCACCAAACGCTTCACGATTAAAGAAATTTCCCCATCGTCCAAGCATCTGACCATTTACCAATGACATTGCAATCGTATCAAAAATCAGTGGAGCGCTGATTTTTTTCACTTTTGCACAAATTAAGACTGCAATAACTGCACCGATCACACCGCCATAAATCGCAAGACCGCCTTCTCTCAGATTAAAGACATCTAATATATTGTCCTTATACATATCCCATGAAAATATAACATAATAAATTCTAGCTCCGGCAATTCCTACAATCACGCCAAAAATCCCCATATCGAGATAATCTTCCGGATTCTGTCCTGTCCGCTTTGCTTCTCTTGTCGCAATCCAGAAGCCAAGCATAATTGCTGTTCCTATGATGATCCCATAATATGCGATATCAAATCCATGCAGCGAAATCACTTTTCCAACATGATCAAATGTTATTCCCAAATTTGGAAACTGATATCATAATGCATTCTTTTTCTCCTCTATCCAGCTGATTCCATTATTCAAGTCGAATATTTTTCTACAAGTTATACATTAAAACGGAATACGATGATATCTCCATCCTGTACGACATAATCTTTACCTTCCAGACGTACAAGACCTTTTTCTCTTGCTGCAGCATGTGTTCCACATGCGATCAGATCATCATAACTTACGATTTCTGCACGAATAAATCCTCTTTCAAAATCAGAATGAATCTTACCTGCTGCCTGTGGAGCTTTTGTTCCTTTCTTGATTGTCCATGCACGAACCTCAGGCTCTCCGGCTGTCAAATAGCTGATCAGTCCAAGCAGGCTGTAACTTGCTTTGATCAGTTTTTCCAGTCCGGATTCCGATAAGCCAAGATCCTCTAAGAACATCTTCTTCTCTTCATCATCCAATTCTGCGATTTCTTGCTCAATCTGAGCACATACAACAAATACTTCAAAGCCTTCCTGTGCTGCATACTCTCGTACTGCCTGCACTCCTGCATTCTGAGCACCATCATCTGCCAGGTCATCCTCGCATACATTTGCCGCAAAAATAACTGGTTTAGCTGTCAGAAGATTATAACTGTCGATTAATTCCTGCTCTTCATCAGACTCTGCCTCAAAGCTCTTAGCCAGACGATTGTCTTCCAGATGTGCTTTTATTCTGTTTAACAACTCTAATTCTTTCGCTGCTTCTTTATCGTTTCTTGCAACCTTTGTTGTCTTAGCAATTCTTCTCTCCAAAATCTCAAGATCAGAAAAAATCAACTCTAAATTGATTGTCTCAATATCACGCAGAGGATTGATACTTCCATCTACATGCACAATATTACTGTCCTCAAAACATCTTACTACATGCACGATAGCATCTACTTCACGGATATTAGCAAGGAACTGGTTTCCAAGTCCTTCTCCTTTTGAGGCTCCTTTTACAAGACCTGCAATATCAACGAATTCAATTACCGCCGGAACGATTTTCTTTGTGTTATACATCTCTCCCAATACATTCAGACGTTCATCCGGAACAGTAACAACACCGACATTCGGATCGATTGTACAGAATGGATAGTTTGCTGACTCTGCTCCTGCTTTTGTTAATGAATTAAATAATGTACTTTTTCCTACGTTTGGTAAACCAACGATTCCTAGTTTCATAACTCTATATACCTCCTTAAAAACCTTTATTTTATGGGCTTTTTCTGCTCCTCAATTTCTCAGGTGTACCAATTAGTGTACTAATTGATGATTTTTTGCATCAAGATATATAGAATTACATTCCGGTTACACCACCTTCAGAGCTTCCGCCACAAGGTTAATTTCTTTTAATTTTTCTTCTTCGGTTAAGAGAATTGTTCTATCCCCCGATTTACTCTTCGGAAGTTCTACTCTCCGCTCGCCGACCTTATAACAAAATCACATCTTTATCAGAAGTTTTTCCCATTTTCGGCTTCTTTCCAAAAAGAAGCCCCAAAATAGCATTGAACATTATACTATAAAGGGGCGCAAATTTCAATCATTTTTGTATATAGTCGCATAGTCACTCCCCAGTAGGCTTTGTGGCTATATTTCTATGCTCTCTGATATGAACTTTTCAAATTCTTTTTCATTAGCAACCAATATAACCTTATACACACTTACTAATAGTGACATACAGTAACAGAATATTTAGAATCCCAGCATTTCAGCAATATGCAAGGTTGTTTCCATTACATTTTCAAAACTAACTTCAGATGCATATGTATTGTTCTCACAATAATTTTTCCAAAGTGCTTTAAGTGCTGTATCCACCTTCATGTCCTCAATGATTTCTTCCCATTCAGACATTGTATCTAATGATTCTCTTTTCTTTGCAATTCTAGTCACTGCAAGCTTCAATATTTCCAAATTAATTGAATCCTTATACAGATTATAGAATACATGAAGGTCATAGAAATCTCTTGCTCTTGAGGTTCCAATATTTCTACGTATGATGGTCTCATACTTTTCAGCAATAATAGTTTCTGTATTGTATGCCATTACTCCAATTTCATCATCATCCAAAATAGTCTTGTAAGAATACCGAATTGCTCCAGATGTAATCTCATCTCCAGTTGTGATATCAATTTTCATCTTATTCGCAATTTTACCATAATGTGCAACAAAGTATACTCTGAAATTATTATAATCACCTTCTTCTCGGATAGGCTCAAGCTTTTCGAACGTAAACTCTATTCTATCACCTACTATAATTCCTGATTCATCTTTTAATTCCATATTCCAGATGGCATACCATATTCTCTTATCAGGATTAGAAAGACTCCCTTCAAGCATCTCTGTATAAGCCTGTTTCATCTCAGGATCAGATTCATTTTCAATAACCAACCGCATTTCTTCATCACTTAAAGGATAAAGATACATTCTTTCAGTCTCTACTCTCATGAAAACTCCTAAAGCTTCTATCCGTTTTTCCTCCTGCTAATACACACTTTTATACCACTTAGTAACTGCCTTCAAATTCTGTAAAGATACTCGTTTTCCACCATTTACCATCATGTCTAACATATCATCCTCTTCGGGCGTACGGTCGGTTTTATTTGCCAGTCCCTTTCCGGCGGTTTTAACCATGACATTCATCATGAAACGATACGCTCCATGAAGCTTCTTCACATCAAAGTTCCCCTGTAACGTAAATAAAGGAATCCTGTGCTTCCGGTATTTGATGTATATATGATTGCTTTCATTCTTCTGACCTCCCATAACATAAATGACGCAGTACAAAACTGTAATATTACAATCTGCACTGCGTCTTAGCGTCTGGCTTAGGTCAGTTTACAAGGAACTACACGCAGACCACGAAACGGGGGCTGCTGACAACAAAACAGGCTGAGTATCAAGCACCGGGAAAGTGCGAGATATTCAGCCTGTTTTGTTGTCCGGGGTTTCCAAAGGGGCTTGCCCCTTGGCACACGACTTTGCTTGCAAAGTGTAGTGTGTTATACGCTCTGTCGGCGTTGCTGCGAAAATAAGGTTGCCGTCGGGGAGGGCAAAGGCGTTTGAAGCAGCAGGAAAACAGGGTTGTGATTGCGTGACGTGGAGCCGCAAGCGCAGGACTGGTTTCATCAGCAGACGGGGCGTATATGAAAGTCCCCGTTCCTCGTTCTACACCGAACTTGTGGACACACTCCCGTAAAAACTGAAATTTTAGACTATTTGTAAATAAACCTTTATATTATCCCAAGTGAAATTTTTAATTCTAATATGCGTAAAACAGATTCATCGATTCGTTCCTCTGTAATTTCTCCCTGTTTGACTGCTTCAAGTATGGCTGGAATTTGCACCTCAAAATCTGTGCAGCATAACATATCATTTCCTGCCTTCACAGCTTGAACTACAATTTTTGTGTCTTCTGCAAAATTGCGCACACCATCCATAGCTAAGTCATCTGTAATAATAACTCCAGTAAATTTTAATTCTTCCCGCAGGATTTTGTGTACCTGTGAAGACAGCGAAGCAGGGGTTTGACTATCCATGCAGGATACCACATTATGAGAAACTAATACCATATTGGCTCCAGAATCAATTCCTGCTTGAAACGGCAAGAAATCTGAGTTCATAAATGTTTCATAGGTGCGATTATCATAAGCAATACCTGTATGTGTATCCACATTATTTCCGTACCCGGGGAAATGCTTTAGGACGCTCCCCATACCTTCTTGAAACATGGTTTGCACAACTAAGTGGACATAAGCGGCAGTTTGCTCTGCGTTCTGTCCAAAACTCCGGTCATAAATAAAATCCTCTGGATTTTGCGAAACATCGCAGATTGGGGCAAAGTTCAAATTAATCCCCAAACTATTCAATAATTCACATTTTTCTTGTGTGTCACTTTGAATCAAATCAAAGCCACCTTCAGCATAGAGTTCTTGAGGGGACCAGAAAGGCACAGCTCGCAAATTAGGGTTTGTGCTAACACGGTTGACAGTGCCTCCTTCTTCATCTACTCCGATAAACATGGGGATTTTTGCTGCACTTTGGTAACTTTGAATATTCTGGATAATTTCATCTCTTGTTTTTCCAGAAAAGTCTCGGCTAAAAAGAATATAACCTCCAAGATTATACTCCTTTACCTTCTGTACGCTATTTATTTCGGGACAGCGTGCAATAAACATCTGTCCAACTTTTTCTTCCAGCGTCATTACATTTAGAATTTCTTGTGCTTTCTGTGTCACGGAAGCAGAAGGGGGACTTGGCTCTGTTTCACCAGTTGTTGGTTCAGGATTTTCGGTATTCAAACTGGAATCCGTAACCGTAATGGAAAGTAATTCAACCTCTTGTACAGATGCATTCAAATCCAATTTGCCATGATATGAAACTGTCACTGGATTCCCAATCACTATTCCTGTCTCACCAGTTGAAATATTTACACCTTCTGTTCCAAAATAATATTCACGATTATCCTCACCTTGAACAGTTAGAGTATTCATTGTTGCATCTTTTACAGTTCCTCGAAGCTCTTGTGCAGGTTCAGTTGTACTTGAATTTCCAATAATTTCTATTGTTGCCTCAGACGAGTTTTCCAACAAAATATTATTTACTTTATGCAAACTGGCTATCGCAATGCCTGCACATACAAGAAGCAAGATAATCACACTAAAAATAAGCACTTTATTCCTTTTTTCTTTTTTTACCCGTCTCATGTAATCCTCCTGATTGTTTTATAAAACTACATATATTTTTCTGCAATTATTTTCCTACCTGCTCCATCATCCTCTTTGCCAACTGCCGGAACTGTTCCGCCGTTTCCTCGTCCATCGGAAGAAACTTCCCAATCTGTCCGGCAATCATAGCAGTTACATCGTCCATAGAAAGCAGCTCCTGCTGGTGGTCTTTCATGGTTTCCTGCATGGTTTGGAACATAGCGGCGGTCACAGCTTCTCCTGGCTGTTCTCTGTTGTCCATATCTTTCTTAATATCTCGCAGGATAGCAAGAAATACATTCTTGATTTTTTCAATTTCCGCTTCATGTTCTCCCATCTTCTGTGCGTTCAGAAGTTGCAAATCCTGTTTTGCTTCTGCCCGATGTTCCGGGTGTTCTTTCATCAGATTGGACAAGGAAGCCGTTGCCAGTTCAATCAGCTGATTTCGTGCCATGATACCCTTTGCCGCTGTGTCTTGAAAATAAATCTATATCAAATCCATCAGTTTCGGGAAGTTCCTGTGTTCCAACAGACGGTTAAGGATTTGCACATCGACTGTACCTGCCACAAGCCCTCTCACAGCTCCCTCGGACAATCCTAATTCAGAAATATCATAACTTTTACGGACACTCAAGGTGGACAAGCCTAATATGTAGTCCGTTGATACCTTAAATTCCTTTGCCACGCCTATGAGAATATCGCTGCTGACCGTCTTTGTTTCCCCACTGACAATGCGGCTCAACTGGGAAGCAGATACGCCTATCTTCTCCGCAAGTTGCTTTTGAGAAATATGATTGCCGTTGCACAAATCAGAAATCCTTTGTCCGGGTGTTCCGGGTAAAGCCATACACAGCACCTCCTTTTCCTATTTCCCATTATACAAGAAAATTGCAGAACTGCAATTTTGAAATTGAATATTGCCCTAAAATGCAATTCTCGCAAGATTCCGGGAATTGCATTTTTTTCGTGTAGACTTAGGGTAGTTCATCGATGAACTGCACCTTGAAAAATGAATGACCATCCGAAAAGGAATACCCCGGCAGGGGAAGCACCGCAACGAGCCACTTCGGGACAAAATGTCCCGAAGTCCGGGGAGCGTGCCAACGCTGGAACACGCCGCAGGAATGGGGCAGGAAGCCTTTTCGGGGAGAACGGCAAAGGAAAAATGGAGGGAACACATGAGAGAGAACCCATATAAACAACTGCCGCCCATAGAGCGCAAGCCAGACGGCTCCCTTTACCGCATGACACCGACACAGAGGAAACAGGCAAACGCCTGATCCGCCAGGAGTACTGCTGTTATGAGGACGGGAACTGTATGTTCCTTGACGATGGAGACATCCACGCCTGCCCCCGGAAACAGGCTTCTAACCGTCCACAAAACACGATATGACAAACACCATTTATATCCATCAGCCGGAAAAGGTGGTCAGCTTTATCCGGCTTCCCAATTTCCTCTTTGAAGCCCCCACATTCACACCCCTGTCCAACGAAGCAAAGGTACTGTACGCCTTTATCCTGCGCCGGACAGACCTGTCCCGGAAAAACGGCTGGGCGGACGAATATGGGCGCATTTACCTCTACTATCCCATCAATGAGGTAGTGGAACTGCTCCACTGCGGGCGGCAGAAGGCGGTCAACACCCTGCGGGAGCTGCAATATGCCGGACTGGTGGAGATCCAGAAGCAGGGCTGTGGAAAACCCAACCGCATTTACCCCAAATCCTATGAAGCGGTTCCAAACACCGACTTCAAGAAATCCGGTTATGGTACGCCGGAGGACTGAAAACCGCACTCCACAAGTACGATAATCAATCCTCTTGAAGTACGAAAACCGGACGGTATATAGAAATACAGAGATTAAAACGATTTTATTTATATCTTATCCATTCCTATCCTATCTGAGATATTTTCTGCGGGATTTTCCTGTGAAAAAGTCCCGGAAAAGAACGGAATGGGGAAAGGAGTTTCATGGCACAACACGCAATCTTGCGATTTGAAAAACACAAAGGCAATCCGGCAAGACCGCTGGAAGCCCATCACGAACGGCAAAAGGAACAGTACGCCAGCAATCCCGACATTGACACAAGCCGGAGTAAATACAACTTCCATATCGTCAAGCCGGAGAGCCGCTATTACCATTTCATTCAGAGCCGCATTGAACAAGCCGGATGCCGCACCCGCAAGGATAGCACACGCTTTGTCGATACGCTGATAACCGCCAGCCCGGAGTTTTTCAAGAAAAAATCCCCAAAGGAGATACAGGCGTTTTTCCAGAGGGCGGCTGATTTCTTAATCGGGCGGGTAGGGAAAGAAAATATCGTGTCGGCGGTGGTACACATGGACGAGAAAACGCCCCACCTGCATTTGGTCTTTGTCCCGCTGACAGAGGACAACCGCCTGTGTGCAAAGGAGATTATTGGGAATAGAGCCAACCTCACAAAATGGCAGGACGATTTTCACGCCTATATGGTGGAGAAATATCCCGACTTGGAGCGTGGGGAAAGTGCCAGCAAGACAGGCAGGAAGCATATCCCCACCCGTTTGTTTAAGCAGGCGGTCAATCTCTCCAAACAGGCAAGAGCCATTGAAGCCACGCTGGACGGTATTACCCCGTTCAATGCCGGAAAGAAGAAAGAGGAAGCCCTCTCCCTGCTGAAAAAGTGGTTTCCGCAGATGGAGAACTTCTCCGGACAGCTCAAAAAATACAAGGTCACGATAAACGACCTTTTGGCAGAAAATGAACAGTTGGAAGCCAGAGCCAAAGCCAGCGAAAAAGGCAAGATGAAAGATACGATGGAACGGGCAAAGCTGGAAAGCGAGCTGAAAGACATTCAGCGGCTGGTAGACCGTATCCCGCCGGAGGTGCTGGCAGAACTGAAACGGCAGCAGCGGCACACAAGGGAACGGTGATCGATGACAGAAAACATTTCACGCCGCGGTATGACGGCACTGCACTTTGAAAATTAAATACGGAGGTACTATGGAGCATATCAGATACAAGAAAGAAACCGAAGTCGTGACTTTTCATGGAAAGGAAATCACGCTGGAAAATCTCTCCCCGGTGTTCACGCCGGAGCAGGAAGCGGCAAAACGCCGGGAGCTGGAACAGCAGCTTTATGAGGTGTTCCGCAAGTATGCCGACAAACGGCAGAGTGAGGAAGCCGGGGCATAAGGTTTTCCAAAGCCATCGTTGATTTGCAGGGCTGCTGACGGTATAATAAAGGTGTCAGCAGCTCCGTTTCTTTTTTAAGAAAAGGAGCGACAATATGAATAATCGAATAGACGCAATCTATGCAAGACAATCGGTAGACAAAAAGGACAGCATTTCCATTGAAAGCCAGATTGAATTTTGCAAATACGAGTTGAAAGGCGATAACTGCAAGGAATACACAGACAAAGGGTACAGCGGCAAGAATACAGACCGTCCGAAGTTTCAAGAACTGGTGCGGGAACTGCGGGTATGCCCTTATGAGTATCTTCAATTCCTCCGGCAAGCAATACCTTCGCTGTACGAAACGGCTGGACAATAAAAGCTGTGCCGGGTGCGGGAAAATCATCACTTCGGAGCTGGAAGCGGTTGTTTATCAGCAGATGGTAAAGAAACTGGCAAGCTACAAGACTCTGACAGGCAGAAAGAAAGCGGCAAAGGCAAACCCGAAAATTGCAGCACTGCAAGTGGAGCTTGCCCATGTGGACAGCGAGATTGAAAAGCTGGTGGACAGTCTGACGGGTGCAAACAATGTCCTGCTCCCCTATGTGAATGTGAAGATAGCGGAACTGGACGGGCGCAAGCAGGAACTTCTGGCGAGGATAGCGGAGCTGACGGTGGAAGCCATCAGCCGGAACAGGTCAGCCAAATTTCCGGCTACCTCGACACTTGGGAGAATGTATCCTTTGACGACAAGCGGCGGGTGGTGGACTTGATGATTACCACCACAGCCGCTACAAGCGACAGCTTGAACATCACATGGGAAATCTGACGGGCGGAACCCCCGTCAGATACCTACCCTGTGTAGTCCCTTGTAAACTGTACTTTCCTTTACTATAAATTTTTCTGCATCGCCTAGCTTCTTAAAATTCAAGTCGAGCAGCCTATCGTCCGCCTTCACCCTCTGGCAACAATATAACCACATAGTAAATAATTCCAAATACAGCTATGCTTCCCATCATAATGCCAATCATCTGATTTATACTCACCACATTTCCATGAAATACCGGATTGCAATCAAGCGTGTCTCTTATTGCTTCAACCATTTCATCCGGATAATGTTTTCTCTCCATCTCCCTAAAAACTCCGTGAAGCATATGATTCTTAATCAATGAAGTAGCATATGTACTCGGAAGATAAGACAGTGCCTTCTGAAGACCTGAACCAAAATTTGAAATCGGCATATAAGCACCACATATAAAACCATATCCTGCGCTGACAATTGTACCTACAGCTGAAAGCTGTCCCTGTGTTGTCAATGGAAAGCTAATGATACTTGAAAGCGTACTTCCAAACAGGACGAGCAATATCATATCAAATAAAACCCCTAATACGTCTGCTGCATTCATATACCATCCCATTTTAAATAAATATCCCAGGCATAATACAAACGCAAGTGCATTGACCATCAATGAATTAGCTACTGTTGACAGAAAATATCCCAAATATATTTTTCTCTTGCTGACAGGCGAAACATTAAAATCCTTCCTTGTTCCATTTGCCTTGTCCTGCACCATAGTCAGATTCACACAAAATGTTACAGTGATACAGCTCACTGCCATAAGTGATGCTGTCAGTTGTGCTGCCACGGTTCCATTAATAAGCTTATCCGAAATCGTAATCATATCCGGAATTGCTGCTGTAAAAGAATCTCTGAAAACCTTTGCAAGAAACGTAGCATACAGAACAATCAGAATGACGGGTGTGATCATTGATGTAAACAACATCCCTTTATCTTTAAAAAACAGTTTCCTGTTCCTGTTCATTAATGCCAATACTGTTCTCATCAGCGCTCACCTCCAAGCTTCTTTCCAGTGACTGCAAGAAATACGTCATCCATACCGCCTTTTACTACTTCATAATCCGTGAATAAGTCCTGATGCTCTACAATAAGTCTCGTTGCTTCCTTCGTATTTCTTACTTTTAACTGATATCCGTCACGTATTTTTTTATATTCTCTGTTCAATGACTTTATTTCATCTTCAGAAACACCATAAACAGATACTATATCCTGTACATAATCATTTTTAAGTTCAAACGGTGTACCTTCCGCTGCAATACTTCCTTTGTCGAGAATCACAACATACCCGGCATTAGCAGCCTCTTCCATATAATGGGTGGTTAGAAATACTGTCATATTTTCATTTTTCTGAAGCTTCTCTATAACATTCCAGATTAACTGCCTTGTCTGCGGATCAAGCCCTGTAGTAGGTTCATCAAGAATCAAAATTTCCGGTCTGTGCAATAATGCACGGGCAATATCAATCCTTCTTCTCTGACCTCCCGACAGCTTACCTACAGGTCTGTTTAAAAACTCGTCAAAATCCAAAATCTCGACCAGTTCCTGTAATCTTTTATCAAAAGCATTTCCTGTAATGCCGTACAACGCAGCTCTGCTCATCAAGTTTTCTTTCACTGTAAGCGGTTTATCAAGCACACTATCCTGAAATACAACACCAAGCATCCGCTTTGTCTGTGCACTGGCTTTGTCAGTCTCTATTCCATTTACCAGAACAGTTCCATTGTCTTTTTTTAGCAGTCCACAGAGAATGGAAATGGTTGTGCTTTTCCCTGCACCGTTTACTCCAAGAAACGCAAACAATTCTCCTTTTTTCACACGAAAGCTCAGATCATTTACTGCTTTTACTTCGCCAAATCTTTTATTCAAATGGCTGATTTTAATTATATCTGTTTCCATATCTTCTCACCTCTCATTTTCATTACAGCGTCTCAAAAATAGCAACACCTTTTTTCCGTAACCACAGGTATGCCAACACTGATATAAACAGATTTACACCCACAAAACAGCTCATATATCCACCAAAACCCAGTATCCATCCAGGTAGAAGCATAAATCCTGCAAACAACAGTGCCATATATACAAAACCACCAAATAAGGTGATCATGACCGGTGCTCCCTACTTGATTGGCATAATCTCGTTGGTCCATGTCAGCACCGGCATTTTAATTCCAAGCAGTAGACCAGTCAGTGCAAAATACATCCAGTCCATGCCCGCATGAATCAACGGCATACATAGTTTCACTGCAAGAAATGTAAAGATTCCGCCTAGAAGTCCGAAAACCAGCAAAAAGAACAGTACAAAATACATGGCTGTTGAAGTTTTAGAACGAGCCTTATTCTTTTTAGCATCATAAAAATATACTTGAAAGATTTCAAGAAACTATTTCAATGATAGTAAACGGTCGTTTATTTGTCAAAACTTTTCTTTTTGCTTATATTATCTCTTTTTATAAATCAGAAGCTCCGGATTTTTACCATCCTTCTCATATGTACATACCAGAATAAAATCCATACTTGCCAAAATACCGAAACACCTGTCTCCTCCGAATTCAGATTCCAATTGGTTCCCCAGATAGGTTTTCTGATCATCAAGGAAGTTCACTTTTTGACTATTAGGCAGAGTATATTCCAAATTCACATATTTCCCCACAAGTGCATTTAGTTTGTCTATCCTTGGAAGTCCGTCTATATGCAGATCATTAATTTCATTTATCAATTGCTTTTTAAACTTTTCAAACTGCCCATTATCACTAAGTTCATCATACCTTTTCCAGTAATCTAACTTTGGAAGCATTTCTTCCAGATAAGTGCGTGCCTGTTCTTCGGTAAAGCTTTCATTTACCATATTCTTTACACATACATCAATCAATTCATCCATATCGTTATATGTGTACGTTCCATCTGCATAGCACCATTTACAATACTCCTCATTTAATGTGCCATCTTTATCACGTCCCAATATGGAATCATCATCAATTGGCATCCCGCAGCACTGGCAAATCAACTTTCTCGGTTCTCCCAAAAGCGTATTGATTGAGACATCAAATTCTTTCGATAAGAGCTTAAGTGTATCCGTATTTGGAACGGTATCTCCATTTTCCCAACGTGATACTGCCTGCCTTGTAACCATGATTTTATCTGCCAGCTCGTCTTGTGACATTCCTCTTCCAGTACGAAGTTTCAAAATAATATTTTTTGTTTCCATAGTCGTCACCTCCGTTATCTTTATCATATCGATAAATCTGCAGGATGAAAAGCAACCTGCTGTTGCCATAAGCTATCTATATGATTGGATTATCACTCTTTGGTCATGACTTTCTTGCACCACCTTACAAGCCTTAAAAAGCGTATAATTCATTCCTTTTTGATCAATTTGTTTTTCCAGATTTTTCCTTACATGCAAGACATGTAACAAAAATATTAATAACTGCAAATGATAACATTACACTCACAGTAATCTGAATCGGCCAATGAAATGTAAAGTATGATAATTTATTTTCCATATATATTTTTACGCCAACCAAAGCTGCCACACCTACGGTAAACAGCAATCCTATTACACACATAAAATAATAACTACCTTCTCCAAAAAGCATTAATTTCATTTGCTTATCTGTCATCCCAATACTCTTCATAATATCAAATTCTTTTCTCCGAGCATACATTCCTATAAATACGACGTTACAATAATTTGTCAATCCCGCAATGAATAATATGATGCTTATAGCACCTAGGAGAATTCGATTTCCTCTCATATATGTTTCTTTTTGTTGCATCAGGTCTGATTTACAGATAACAAAAACTCCTGCTTCGCCGGTTCCTTCATCCATTGATACTTCTGTCATTTCAGAGCGTTTCTTATTTTCCTCGGATATCAGCTCACTAATCTGTGTTTTCACATAAGGTTCTTTTTCCGGATCAGCAGTTAATTCCATTGTTAATATCTTTTTTTCAGTTGGTATCTTTTGAAAGCCTTTCTCACTGATAAAATAATATAAGCTGCCTTCTCCATGCCAGGATTGATTTATTTCCGGGAAATTATTACTTTGCCGATCTAAATACCCACATAGGATAAATGTTTCGGATTCCTTTTGAGGAAATTCGTCTTTCTGTTGTTCCCCTTTACTATCAGAATTAATTTGTTCTTTTCTACGAATCGCATCTTCTCTTGAAAGCAAAGTTTTAAAGTATACCGGTTCGCCAATTGCTTCATCTGCAAGTTTTTGCTGTTCCGGGGTCAGCATATGTTCATGTATAATCAGCACGCCATTTCCTTCTTCCAAAGATTTCAAATCAATATTGAGTTGATTATCCTGAACGTATTTCTTAAGCGACAAGATTTGATTGTCATTTAAAATCTGCACAGTATTCCAACTGAATTCTTCCATCATATTGTCATTTGTAAGATTCGAAAGCCCTTCGTCATAAGGGCGGATGCTCTTTCTGGACATAACTGTAGTTACATAAGCTCCTTCGATCAGATTAGATTTTTCCCAATCAATACCTTCTATCTTATGTAGTTTTTTTTCCAACTCTTGAGAGATTGGTGAAAATTCATCATAATCGTTATCATACAGCAGTTCCACACAATCTCCCTGCGTCAGCAAAGGATCCACATCGATTTCTCTGGTTTTATATTCTTCCCCACATCCCTGGCTTTTCCCGAATTTGCTAAACTCTCCTGCCAGCAAAAAATCAGGACGTTTCTCAAGAAGATGCTTATAATCGCATCCATTTGTAAGTACATTCATTAGAATAAAAGACAGAACTCCTAAAAATATGGAAATACTTGTAATGATAAATCGTGCTTTATGACGCGTTATATTTCCCAATGCAATATAAAACATTTCTCCTGTTTCAGAGCGTTTCAACACCAGTTTCCCAGGATGTTTTATTTTTCTGTCACCCATATTTCCATCATAAGTTGCACTCTCAATACAAGACAGCTTCGTTATTTTTCTAATAACGCCTTCCGATGCTATCCACAAAATTCCATTTACAAATACAACAGAAAGCAAAAGAATCCACGGTCTGAAAAAGGAAAGTATTGTATTCCCTCCCATTTCCTGATAAAAATGGAAACCTAATATTTCCGGTATTAATAAGACTAAAATCAGTGCAGAGATCAAACTTCCCAAGACTGAGCCTTTTAACATGAGTGACCGCATTTGTTTTCGATAAATTTTCGTAATCTGTCTTTCTGTAGCTCCAATCGTGTGGAGCAAACCGAGATTTTGAACATCTTCACTCATGGATATCCAAAGGACATTGCCCACAAGGAAATATATTCCACACAAAATACCTAGCGTTCCTAATATCACCATCTCATATCCACCTGCGAATTTAGAAACAGCAGTATATTGTGCTGTATCAGAAACGTATATCTTCTAATCTGCACTCTTCATCGGCAATGTCTGATATAATTTTTCCTCTGTTTTACTCCTGTTTAAATGATCACTCTGACTGAAAAGTAAAGTATAAGGACCCTTTTCCAGTTTCAACTCTTTAATTTTGTCATGTGAAATATATCCGATTGCTAATTCATTTCCAGAGTCTGTATACCAGCCACACAATTCGAATTTTTCTTTTGAATGTTCAAACACACCTTTGTATACATCTAAGTTTATTTCCATTCCCTGTTCCGGTTCAGAGATACCAAGTTTTTTCAATGCCCGCTCAGATAATAGAATTTCATCCTTTTTCTGTGGGTAGCTTCCAATCACATTGGTATATGCCGATCTCAAAAAATCGTTCCAGCTTTCTGAGTCAGCCCAGACTATATCACATATCGTTTTTGCATTGTTCTCCGAAACTTCTGTAGCTTCACCTACAAAAATACTTTTTCCAACTTGTTTTATATAATCCAGTTGTTTTAATTTTGCATATTGTTCTTCTGTTCCATCTTCTATTCTCCCCGAAGAAGCAGTTCCATTTTCTCTGATTAATCTTATTTCTTCTGCCTGTATTTTTCCAAAGGAGATTCCGAATACCATGGTAATAGCAACAATGCCAATTACAATCGAGCAAAATAGAATCGTATTTCTCACCTTTTTTGTGCCTGCAAAATTTTTAGCCAGGAATCGGATTATGTCTTTATTGTTATTCGGAATGTTCTTGTGAAGCATAGTAATCCCTCCTAACAATCGTTACAATCTCTTGTATAGATTTTCCCATCAGACATACGTATTACTCTGTCTGCCATCTGTGCGACCTCTTCTTGATGCGTCACGATCAATGTCGTCTGATGAAATCTTGCAGCACAGGATTTTAGTAATCCTACGACTTCCATACTTGTAACAGAATCCAGATTCCCGGTCGGTTCATCCGCCAGGACAATTGCCGGTTTCGTCAACAATGCCCGCGCTATAGAAACTCGCTGTTGCTGTCCACCGGACAGTGTTGATGGAAAACGTTCTAATTTATCTTTTAATCCAAGAATTTCTACAATCTCATTAAAGAAATCTATATCAATTTCCTTGCCGTCAAGTCGCATCGGAAGAACTATGTTTTCGCGTATACTAAGCGAAGGAATTAAATTGTATTGTTGGAATACAAATCCGATATTTCTTCTTCTGAATATTGTTCTTTCTTCCTTGTTAAGATCTTTTAAACTTGTATTTCTGATCCAAACACCTCCAAAATCCGGAATGTCAAGACCTCCTAACATGTTCATAAGTGTTGTCTTTCCACATCCGGACGTACCGACAACCGCTATAAATTCGCCCTCTTCCACCGTTAATGACACACCATCTAAAGCACGCACTTCATATGTATCAGATGTATAATATTTTTTTAGATTTATGGCTTTAATTATATCCATCTTTTCTGTAAACTCCTTTCGTAAATGATACCTTTAACTCAGCCATAATCTATTATACATGGTACCTCTTACAAACTTCTTACAAGCTGCATATGAACTGTCTATACCGGAAGATTCACTTCTATAAGCAGCCCTGGCTTCATTTTTTTTGCTTTCATCATCCCTTTTTGTAATAGGACAATCTCTCTGGAAAGGTATAAACCAATTCCGCATCCTTCCTGACCTCTTGCCTGTTCACCTCGATAAAATCTTTGAAAAATTTTGTTTTCTTCTCCGTCTTTTATCCCGATTCCATAATCTCTTATCTGAATTTTATAAAACATTTCCGTTTGTTTCATTGTGATATCGATCGTACTGTTGCTTTTGCTATATTTGACTGCATTATCAAACACATTATAAAATGCCTCACACATCCAGTTTTTATCATGTTCGCAAATAATTTTCTCCGGCAATTCTGCTTGAAAAAAGATACCTTTATCTTCTGCCTTTTTTTGTATTTGCCCTAATGCATTTAGAATTGTTTCGACAAGATTTTCTTTTTGCATATGAACTTGTATGATTCCTTGCTCTAATCGAGCAGTTTTTATAAAGCTCTCTACCAAAAAACATAATTGTTCTTCACTCGTTCGCAAGTCTTTCATGTATTCTGTATTTAATACTTCTTGCGTTTCATCCAATGACTCTTGTAGCAATTCTGTATAATTTTTTATATTCGCCAGCGGTGTCCTTAGTTGATGCGCAATCTCAGAAATCAATTTTTGTATCTCATATTGACTTTTTTCAGCCTCTTTTCTTCTTCCTTCTAACATTTCCTGTAAACGGATTAACTGATTGGCCGTTTTAGAATAAAGCGTTTCTTTCCCTATATCAGAACCATCTAATTCATTGCCGTTTATTAAGGATTCGGTCAATTTATATATTTTGTTCATTTCATTTGTTCTTAAATGATTTTCAACTAAATATACAGTGCTTCCTCCGAGTATGAAACCTATTAAAAGTACTGTGAAAATTGCTATAGCCATGCTAATCTCCCATTCTATATCCCATTCCAAATACATTACTGATAACATTCGATGAATCATTCAATTTCTTTTTCAATCTGCTGATCATAACGCTAATTGTGTTAGGATCAATGAATTCACTATCGATTCCCCATATATTTTCCATTATCATCTCTTTTGTAAGAACCTGATTCTGGTTCATAATAAAATATTCCAAAAGCTGATACTCTTTGAGTGTTAACGATATTTCTGTTTTTCCTACAAAAACCTGTTTTCTATCAGAATACAAGGTGACTTGTCCGCACATAAAAGTATTTTCATTTGACTTTCTCTTTAAAACAACTTCAATACGTTTTAACAATACTTTTATTGAAAATGGTTTCACCACATAATCATCTGCTCCTATATCAAACGCTTTTAACATATCTTTTTCATCATCTTTTGCAGTTAAAAAAATTGCCGGGATTCTTCCATTTTTTTGAAGTTCCTGATATAGATTTATTCCATCTCCGTCCGGTAATCCAATATCCACAATCAACAAATCTACAGAACTATTTATATTTTTAATTGCCTCTTTTCTTGAAGCGGCAAAAATCGTTGTATAACCTTGATTTTTCAAAGATGTATCTAATGCTTTTCTTAACAATTTATCATCTTCTATAATTCCTATTACCATACACATCTCCTGATTTTTCTAGACTATAATATAAAAAGTCCATTACAATATGCATAACATCTCTGTATATTGTAACGGACTTTTTATTCTTACCTCTCTGATATAAGCTTCCTTAACTCTGCTTTCAAGAATTCATACCTCAATCGCTTTTCTTCTTTTTCAAAATGAACCTCTCGACTCTGGACAGGGTTATTCTCATAAGATAAACCCTCATCTTTGAACTGCTCACTTGTAAGATCAAATATACAATCACCAATCACATTATAGCAATGATAATTACCACCACTCCTTCGGATTCCATATACCTCTCCACCGAAAATATCCTGTGCAAGGAATGCAGTAATCGAGCACTGTCCCAACGTCATATTTTCTTTTGACCAACCATCTCTCATTCTCGGTGCACAGGTATCAGCGCACCAGATTTCCGACAACAAATCATACAGATGTCTTGGATTTTTTACTTTTTTATATTCTTCATTAACAGTAGGAACATCGGCATTCTGCCAACCATAGAATCTATATTCCTTCATTATTACTCTTCCTCGTATAATTTCATCATCTAATCTATTATTCCCTAAGCACTATATTCTGCAAGTCATCTCATGCCATTCTTCTCCACCCCAGGTAGAATCCGCAATTCCTCTATCCTCAAATCCAAACTTTTTATACATCTCCACTTTGTTTGCAAGACATGTCAGATACAGCATATTGCGCCCTTTTTCATGTTCTATTCTACGATACTGACAGACAATTTCTCTCGCAAGTCCTTGCTTTCTATACTCAGGAAGCACATCCAGACCAAGCAACATAATATTCTTTCCCTCTGGATCATAAAGACTTACATCTGTGAAAAATTCATCTCTAAACTTGAATTCTTTCGTAGATAATCCATTAAGAAATCCTGCTATTTTACCAGTATCTTTATCTACCGCTACAAGAAACAACTCTGGTGCGGCAGCTATACGCTCTTTCATTGCCCTCGGTGAACATGCTTCATTTGGTGGAAAACAAATTTGCTCTATAGCAATTGCCTGTTCCACCTCATCTTGACGGATATTTCTAAATTCAAATCTCTCCATATTCTGATTTTCCCCTCAATCTCTTGTCTCCATCAAAATTACATTTCCCACCGGAAATGTGATTTCGACTTCTTCCTCTTCCCACTCATTACTGACACACAGACTGTCAAACGGCATTAATGTATGATGCTGCAGTGGATATTTTGCCCCTGTTATATTAAAATCTATAATCTCTCCGTCTAATGGAAAAACTGAAAAATATGGGCCAAATGCTTCTGACTTTCGAATTATGTTCGATTCATCTAACAAACGGATTCGATTATGTGCATCCATCAGACATGCTTCTGCCCCCGCATCCTTTGCTATCTTCAAGCTCTGTACATTTGCCCAGATATGATCGATACGGGTACCTGTTCCTCCAAGTATTACAATATTTTTTCTTCCCATATTGAGGCACAAGCGAAGTGCGATTTCGGTATCAGATGCATCTTTTACCGGATTAAACTGCCGAATTGGCACTTTTGTTTCTGTCTTGTAATAATTTACAATTTCTTCTGATGTGCTGTCAAAATCTCCAACAATATAATCTGGCTTAATTCCATGCTTATACAGGAATTCTAATCCATGATCTGCCGCAACAATGTATTCGGTTTCTTCGCTCTTTAAAATTTGCAACGTGAATTCTTCGTCTAACATTCCACCGCTGACAACTACTGTTCGTCTATTCATTTTCGTTTAATATCTCCATAAAGCCTTTTACATTTTCTGCAATGTTATCTTTAAATACTGCTGAACCGGCCACTAATACATTAGCTCCTGATTCCAGAACTTCTTTTGCATTACCAAGATGGATTCCGCCATCAACTTCTACGTCTGCTGTTAACCCTTTTTCGTTTAATAATCCACGCAATTCTCTAATTTTATCCAGGGATTCCGGAATAAATGACTGACCACCTTTTCCTGGTTCTACAGACATAATTAAAAACAGTTCTGCCTGATCAAGATATGGTTTTAACACTTCTACAGGTGTTGCCGGTTTTATTGTAAGCCCTGCTTTCATTCCGCATTTGTGAATGGCATCTAACGTTGCCTGAACATCTTCACATGCTTCATAATGCACATTTAAAATATCTGCTCCGGCTTTATGAAATGCTTCTACATAACGGATTGGTTCTTCTATCATAAGATGTACGTCCATCACGATATCTGCTGCACCTTTGATTGAAGCAAGTACCGGGATTCCAAATGAAATGTTTGATACAAACATTCCATCCATCACATCAAAATGAAGATACTCTGCGCCATTCTCTGCACAAGTTTTAACCTGCTCCCCTAACACTTTAAAATCTGCCGATAAAATTGATGGTGCTAATATGTTTTTCATTTTACTTAAATCTCCCATTAATATCTTTTTTTGTTTTTTAATTCTTGATACATTTCAAGATAATCTTCATAACGGATTTTATGAATTTTACCTTCCTCCACTGCATCCTTAACCGCACATCCCGGTTCATGCACATGATCGCATCCGTTAAATCTGCATTGCCCTTCATATGATGCAAATTCACGGAAATAATATTTTAATTCTTCTTTTTCAAATTCATTTACATACAATGAACTAAAGCCCGGAGTGTCCATAATGTAACTGTTGTCGTCAATTGTAATAAGCTCCGAATGTCTTGTTGTGTGCTTTCCTCTTGAAATCTTCTTGCTGATACTTCCGGTCTCCATCTGAATATCTGACTGAAGCAAGTTGATCAAAGAAGATTTTCCAACTCCGGACGGACCTGCGACCGTTGTTGTCTTTCCCCGAAGTACTTTTTTTATTTCTTCAATATTCTCTTCCTCTTTTGCACTGATCAATATCAACGGATATCCACATGCCCGGTATACTTCTTCTAATTCTGCAACTTCCTGCTTCTTGGCGATATCTTTTTTATTAAAACAAAGTATCGCCGGAATCTCCTTGCTTTCCATCATAACCAAAAAACGATCCAGCAAATTAAAATGTGGCTTTGGCTCTGTTACTGCAAACACAACTAATGCCTGGTCAATATTTGCCACTGCCGGTCGGATCAATTCGTTCATTCTTGGTAAAATATTTATAATATTTCCTGTTTTTTCCTGTTCATCCAGTACTTCTATCTCTACATTATCTCCTACGAGTGGTTTTTTCTTGTCTTTTCGAAAAACTCCTCTCGCTTTACATTCATAAATGCCGGATTCTACTACATGAACGTAGTAGAATCCGGCGATACCTTTTATTATCTTTCCCTGCATAATTTTCCTTTATTGTAACTCTGAAGATTCATTGTCTTCTCCGCCTGTGTTTCCATTGTCAGTAGATGGCTGTGCTCCTTTACTTACTACAAAGCCAACACTGCTGCCTTTCTCTATCTGACTTCCAACGGAAGCAGTCTGCGAAATTACATATCCGGCTGAAACGCCTGCATTATATTCTTCTGTAACACTTCCAACCGTAAGTCCTGCATCTATAATGGCCTGTTCTGCTGCCTGCTGTGTCATTCCACTTAAAGACGGAACTGTCACCATTTTTACCTTTGCCCCTTTACTGACCACGATATTGACAGTACTTCCTTTCTTTACTTTGCCACTGGCTGGATCTTGTGAAATAACCATTCCTGACGCAACGGTATCACTATAATCCTCTGTAACAGAAGCCTGTAATCCAACATTCTGTATTGCAGACTGTGCTTCTTCTGAACTCATGCCTGTAATACTTGGCACTTCAACAGACTCAATTCCCAGACTGACATACATGGTTACTTTGCTGCCTTCTGTAAGCTGTGTTCCTGCTGCCGGATCAGTTGAAATTACTTTTCCAGATGCAACGGTATCATCGTTCTGTGCCTGTGCCTCCACGACCAGATTCAGGTTTTCAAGAGTCTTCTGCGCATCCTCCTCACTCATACCCTTTACATCCGGTACAGATACTGTCTTTTTCGCTTTACCGGTACTGATCACAACTTTTATTTCTGTATTCTTTTCCACTTTGGAATTGGCCTTTTCGCTCTGTTCCATAATCTCGCCGGCTGCATACTTATCTGATTCTTCTCTTCCTGCTATAGAATATCCAAGATTCTTTTTCTTTAATGCGGCCTTTGCCTCATCTTCTGTCATTCCCAGCAAGTTAGGTACTACTACTTTTGCATCGTTCGTTGTTGTATTCAGACCGATACCACCTTTAAATGCACCCATAGCATTTCCTACCATAAATATAATAACCATGGCAATAATCGCAGCTGCAACAACCATTAAAATTTTCATGATTTTCTTCGTATTCGGATCTACATTCTTTTTACGATTATAATCTGAGTTTCTTCTCTGAGTCGGTGCTCTGTAATCGTCATCGTCGTCATCATAATCATCATCGTCATAATCGTCATCGTCATAATCTGAATCATCATAATCATCCGACTGTGAATAACTGCGTTCCTGAGCTCTTCGAATCTCATCCTCAGACATCAGAATTGTCTCATCACCTGCCGGCTTTCTTCCGGTAAATACATCCAACTGCTCATCTACAAAATGCCCATCCGGATCTACAAGAGAATGTTTCAAATCAGAAATCAGATCCTGACAATTCTGATATCTTCTCTCTACATTCTTCTCTGTACATTTCATAATAATGCAATCCAGACTGTAAGGAATATCAGGTACTTCTACTGATGGTGCAACAATCTTCTCCTTCAGATGCTTCAACGCAACTGATACTGTCGAATCCCCATCAAATGGTACATGTCCTGTAACCATCTCATACATGGTAATACCAGCTGAATAAATATCACTCCGCTCATCTACAATACCGCCTTTTGCCTGTTCCGGTGAAGTATAATGAACCGATCCCATAACATTCGTACTGATTGTAGCCGTCGATGTTGTAGCACGTGCAATACCAAAGTCTGTAACCTTAACCTTACCATCCTTTGAAATGATAATATTCTGTGGTTTGATATCTCTGTGGATAATATGATGATTATGTGCAGCCTGAATACCGCTTATCATCTGTATTGAAATACTGATTGCCTCTTTTGCAGACAAACGTTCTTTCTTTTCAATATATTCTTTTAGTGTAATTCCTTCAACAAGCTCCATGACCATATAATACAGTCCGCGATCTTGCCCTACATCATACACATTCACTACATTCGGATGCATCAGACCTGCTGCCGCCTGCGCTTCACTTACAAACTTTTTGATAAATGATTCGTCATTCCTATAATCACTTTTCAAAACTTTTACGGCAACATAACGATTTAACTTATGATCTTTACCTTTATATACATCCGCCATGCCACCCGAGCCAATACGCCCGAGTATCTCATAGCGCTTTCCTAAAAAAACCCCTTCTTTTAACATATACTCACCTCATCAGTAAATGGTTCCATCAAAACAACTCCGATGTTATCTGTTCCACCGTTCTCTTTTGCTGCATCCACTAATGCTGTTCCGGCTTCTACAATATCTCTTCCCCCCTGAACTATATGAAATAGTTCCTCGTCTTCTACCATATTACTCAAACCATCTGTACACATCAGTATGATATCTCCCCGTTTCAGACGGTGTTCGTAAAAGTCTACATCGACATTGTTCTTAGCACCAATTGCTCTCGTAATGATATTTTTATCCGGATGATGCTTCGCCTCTTCCGGTTTGATACCACCCAGTCGTACCATCTCTTCAACCAGCGAATGGTCCTTTGTCAACTGTGTGATTCCTTGATTGATCAAATATAAACGGCTGTCTCCAACATTTGCAAAATACATCATATGATCTACGATCGTTGCTGCTACAACTGTTGTTCCCATGCCTTTCAAATGTTCATCTTCCGATGCTTTCTTGATAATCTCTCGATTTGCCTTCTCAATTGCGGAAACAAGCGCTTTCTCCACGTCTTTCTCTTCACTTTGAGCAAGCTCTCTTTTCATCACTTCAACTGTATATTTTGAAGCGTAATCTCCTGCCTTGTGTCCTCCCATACCATCTGCTACAACAAATAAGTTTGGGAGAGGTCCTATTGGATTGTCTGTCGTATAGACATAGTCCTGATTTACTTGTCGTACCATACCTACATCGGTAATCGAAAATGTCTTCATATTCTTCTCCTTTATTCCTCACTTGTCTCTACGTAACGTCTTCTGAGCTGACCGCAGGCTCCATCTATATCTGCGCCCATTTCTCTTCTTATAGTAACATTTATTCCGCTTTTTTCAAGTTTATTTTTAAAATTCAACGCATTTTTCCGATCTGGTCTTACAAAATCACGCTCTTTGATTGGATTGACCGGAATCAAATTCAAATGGCAATTTCTTGGTTTTAATATTTGAATTAATTCTTTTGCATCTTCCGGTGTATCGTTCACTCCATGCACCAGACTATACTCAAACGTAATTCTTCTTCCTGTCTCTTCAAAATATGCATCGCACGCTTCAAGCACTTCTGACAACTCATATTTATTTGCAACCGGCATTAATTCTTTTCGTTTATTCTGATTTGATCCATGCAGTGACAACGCCAGTGTGATCTGTAAATGTTCTTTTGCCAGATCATAAATCCGTGGAACAATCCCACAAGTCGATACTGTCACATTTCTCTGACTGATATTCAGTCCATGTTCATCTGTCAATATATGAATAAATTTGAGAAAATTATCGTAATTATCCATCGGTTCGCCTGTTCCCATAATTACCACATTCGAAACTCTCTCCCCTATGATTTTCTGAATCTGATAAATCTGTCCAAGCATCTCTGATGCAGACAAATTGCGAACAAGACCGCCTATCGTAGATGCACAGAAACGGCATCCCATTCTACATCCTACCTGTGAGGAAATGCAAACTGAATTGCCATGTTTATACCGCATTAAAACACTTTCCACTACATTGCCGTCATGAAGCTGAAATAAAAACTTATTTGTTCCATCCAATTTGGATTCTTGCCGCTCCAACATATGCACGGAAAGGATCTCATAATTTTCTTTCAATTTTTCACGCAATGCTTTTGAGATATTTGTCATCTCGTCAAAATTATCAATGGTCTTCACATGAAGCCATTCGTAAATCTGCTTTGCACGAAATGCTTTTTCTCCCTGAGTTTTTAATTCTTCTTGTAACTCTTCGTATGTATATGCTCGAATATCTTTCTTCATTCTCTCTGTCTATTTCCTTTTCTTCATACATGCCAGGAAAAATCCATCACTTTGATGAACCCCCGGAAGCAGTTGGATGCATCCATTTTCTTTCACATCCTTCTGAAGTTCTTCACACAATGATCCATGAATATCTATTAATTCAAATTCTGGATATTCATTTAAAAACCAATGTACATTATCCATATTTTCTGCCGGATTGATCGTACATGTACTGTAAACCAGTTTTCCTTCATCTTTCACATATGCCTGTACATTTTTTAACATCTCTCTTTGCAATTTTGCAAGCGAATCGGCTCCCTCTTTTGTCGCCTTATATTTCAAATCTGTTTTCTTTGCAAGCACTCCAAGACCTGAACATGGAAGATCTGCCAGAACAATATCTGCTTTTCCTACAGAAGTCTCATCGAATATCAAGGCGTCCTGCTGTACTGCTTCCACATTACTCAGACCGGTTCTCTCAATGTTTTCCTGAATCAGACCGACTTTATATTCTGTCAGATCACGTGCTTCTACACGTCCGCTTCCATTTAATTTTTCAGCCATATGAAGGCTTTTTCCTCCCGGTGCCGCACAAACATCGATCACATAGTCACCCTCTTTAGGACCTGCCAACTCACTTACAAGCATGGAACTGATATCTTGTACTGAAAACTCACCATTTTGAAAGCTTTCCAGATCTCCCAAATAATCAAATCCTGATATATGAAATGCATATTCTAAATATGGATGCACTTTAACTGTAACGCCTTCTACTTCCAGATGTTCTTTTAATTGCTTTGGTGTTACCATACGCAAATTACAACGTATCGTAAGCGGAGTTTCTCTCTGAAATGCCTGAAGCATCTGTTCTACGATATCACTGTCATATGCCTTTAACCACAGATTCAAAATCCATTCCGGCATGGAGTACTGGATTGATAATCTCTGGCGCGGTTCTGTAGGATACGCGATTTGATCCAGATTTCGTGCCACATTTCTAAGAACTCCGTTCACAAATCCTCTTAAACTTCCAAACCCTTTTCTGACAGCCAGCTTTACTGCTTCATTACAGGCTGCGGATACCGGAACGCTGTCCATATATTTCATCTGGTAAACTGCACTTCTCATAATATTACGGATTACCGGTTTCATTTTCTTTACTTTCACTTTTGAAAATTGATCTAAAATATAATCAATCTCCATCATATGTTCCAGAGTACCCTCTGTCACTCTTGTGATAAAGCTACGCTCTTTCTTCTCAAGGTACTGGTACTTATTTAATACATCACGAAGTACAATATGACTGTACATTCCCTGTTCTGTAATTTCTAATAAGACTTCGAGCACAATCTCTCTTTCATTGATTGCTTTAGTCATTTCGTCTTCTTCCTCCTGAAATTAATATCAGACGTAAAAGCTGTAAAATAGCAGAAGCCGCACTTGCCACATAAGTCAATGCTGCTGCACGCAGTACTTTTCTTGTATCTGCTACTTCTTCAGTATAAAGTATTCCATTTGTCTCCAATGACTTTAATGCTCTTGACGATGCATTAAATTCCACCGGTAATGTCACAATCTGGAATAAAACCGCTGCCGAGAACAATAGGATTCCCAGATTAATCAGCAAAACAGATGCATTTCCCTGAATCAAAAATCCAATCAATATCAATGGCCATGCCAATGTAGATCCAAAATTTGCCACCGGTACCAATGAACCTCGTATTTTAAGGGGTGCATATCCATTGGCATGCTGCACAGCATGACCACACTCATGTGCTGCCACACCAATTGCAGCAACTGAAGTAGAAGCATATGTTGAATCCGAAAGATTTAACGTTTTATTTCTTGGATCATAATGATCTGTCAAATTTCCTGCTACACGCTGAACCGTAACATCATAAATTCCATTTGCATGTAAGAGGCGCTCCGCAGCCTCACGTCCAGTCATACCACTATGACTGCGGATTCTGGAATATTTTTGAAAAGTTCTGTTGACATTTGCTGATGCCAGCATACAAATTACAACACCAATTAATACCATTACATAGGTTGGATCATAATAAAAACCATACATATCTATCTCTCCTCACTGTATTTCAAGTCGAACGTCCCCTCTTCTTATTCACTTTTACTCTCTTATTCCTGATGAAATACTTCTCCAGGCTCAATTGTATAACCTCTTAAAAATGCTCCTGCATCCATTCTCTTTTTCCCTGGAATCTGTAATTCAAGTACTTTTAAAAGTCCGTTTCCTGTCTGCACATAAAAACTATCTTTTTCAACCTTTACAACTGTTCCAACTTGCTCGTTACTATTTTCATCTGTCACAGAAGCCTTCCAGATTTTCACCACTTTCTTATTCCAGTAAGTGTATGCACTTGGCCATGAATTCAAACCGCGAACAAGTCTTTCAATTTCTGCTGCTGACTTCGTCCAGTCAATGTTTCCCAATTTTTTATCAAGCATTTTTGCATAAGCGGTCGGACTTTCTCCTTGTTTTTCCGGAACAATGCTTCCTTCCTGCAGCTTTGCCAATGTCTCTACACAAAGTGCCGCTCCTGCCTTGGCTAACTTATCGTGCAGACTCTCACCTGTTTCTTCTGCTGTAATCGGAACCTCTGTCTTCAACAGCATATCACCAGTATCCAGTCCCTCATCCATCTGCATCGTTGTCACACCTGTTACAGCTTCTCCATCAATAATAGACCACTGAATCGGTGCTGCTCCACGATACTTTGGAAGCAGAGATGCATGTACATTCACACATCCATATGGCACCATCTCTAAAATCTCTTTCGGAATGATCTGCCCAAATGCAATCACTACCATAATATCTGCATTATACTGTCTTAATTTTTCCACACACTCAGCTTCACGTATTCTACGTGGCTGATATACTTCGATTCCATGTTTCAATGCAGCTTCTTTTACCGGTGTATACTGCATTTCTTTTCCTCTTCCTTTTGGCTTATCCGGCTGTGTCACAACAAGACATACTTCATGTCCTGCTTCTACCAGTGCTTCCAGTGTTCCAACAGAAAAGTCCGGCGTTCCCATAAATATTATTCTCATGAGTCTATTCCTCCTCGTTCAAATAATCTTCCTCAGTATATTTATTGTCATGGATTCCATCTTCTGCCAGTTCCATATACATCTTTCCTTCCAGATGGTCAATCTCATGACAGAATGCTCTGGCAAGGAGTCCCTCTCCTTCCATCTCTACAGTATCCATGTGCTCATCTTGAAAACGTACCTTCACATGGTTTGGCCTTGTCACAATACCATATTTTCCCGGAAGGCTTAAGCATCCCTCTTCTCCTGTCTGCTCCCCTGATGTCTCAAGAATTTCAGGATTAATCATAATGATTGGTCCTTCTCCGATATCAATTACTACGATTCTCTTCAAAATTCCAACCTGTGGTGCAGCAAGTCCAACTCCCATCTCTTCATACATTGTATCTAACATATCAAATATTAATGTCTCTGTACGCGGAGTTATCATTTTTACCTCTTTACATTTCTTTGTTAAAATATCGTCTCCAACTACACGAATTTCTCTGATTGCCATAATATCCTCCTATTAATTCTTTTATTTATGTACGCTCTAAATATTTCTTATGAAATATGCATCGGATTGAAATCAAACTGGATTCGCATCGGATTGAATCCAGGATTCACTTCAATATATTGTTCCAATTTATTTTTCATCTTTATCAATGTATCATATTTTTCCGTTTTGAGATAGAGCACTTTACGATATACATCATTGATTTTTCCAATTCCCGGACTGGCCGGTCCTATAATCGCTACTTCTTCTGCACCTCTTATCCGAACTGCAAATTCTTTCAGATATTTACAACCGGTTTCCAAAAGTGCTTCTTTTTCACAGCTTACGAGAATTGCGAGTAAGTTATCCACAGGCGGATACCCCATAAGTTCACGATAGTGGATTTCTTCCTCGTAAAATGCCTCATAATCCTGTGCTGCCGCTGTAACAATTGCGTAATGCTTTGGACTGTAAGTCTGAATAAGGGCTTCTCCTTTTTTTGCTCCACGTCCGGCTCGTCCCGCTGCCTGAGTCAGAAGCTGAAATGTCCGCTCTCCTGCACGATAATCATTTGAATACAATGACATATCTGCTGCCAGGATTCCAACCAGCGTTACATTTGGAAAATCATGCCCTTTTACAATCATTTGCGTTCCAACTAAAATATCTGCCTCTTCATTTGCAAATGCCGCCAGAATTTTCTCATGTCCGTCCTTTGACCGGGTCGTATCCAGATCCATACGCAGCACCCTGGCCTCTGGGAAATGTTTCTTCACCACTTCTTCTATCTGCTGTGTTCCGGCTTTAAATTCTCCAATGTGTCTGGAACCACATTCCGGACATATCTGTACTCTTTCTTGTTCATACCCACAATAATGACAAACCATTTTTCCATTGCGGTGATACGATAATGATACATCACAATGTGGACATTTTACAACAAATCCACATTCCCGGCAGGAAATAAATCCGGCATAACCACGACGATTCAAAAAGAGCATAATCTGTTCTTTTTTTTGCAGCCTGTCTGCAATCATCTGCTGTAATTTTCTGCTCAAAATTGAACGATTGCCTTCCCGTAATTCCTCTCTCAAATCTACTACATGAACTTTGGCCATCTCCTGATTGCCGGAACGATTATGAAGCTCCAATAATTTATATTCTCCATGCTTTGCACGGTACATTGCCTCCACAGACGGAGTTGCAGATCCTAATACGACACTTGCCTGTTCCAGTTTTGCTCTGGCGATTGCAGTCTCCCTGGCATGATATCTTGGAATCTGTTCACTTTTGTATGTATTCTCATGTTCTTCATCAATTACTATCAATCCAAGATTAGGAAATGGCGTAAACAATGCGGAACGTGGACCTATCATTACATCAATCTCTCCTGCCTTCGCCCGCATCATTTGGTCATATCGCTCACCTGCAGACAATCTTGAATTCATGATAGATACCCTGTCACCAAATCTTCGATAGAACCTCATCACAGTCTGAAATGTCAATGCAATTTCAGGGATCAGAACAATTGCCTGCCGCCCTTTGGCTGCCACTCTTGCAATCATCTCCATATACACCTCTGTCTTACCGCTTCCGGTAACACCATGAATCAGATATGTTCCATATTGTTGTTTCTGATAGTCTCCCCAAAAACACTCTATCGCATTCTTCTGCTCATCTGTATAGCAAATGTCCTTCTCTTGTTGTTTTCTATTCTGTATCGGATTTCGATATACCTGTTCTGATTCTATTGAAAGCACACCTTGTTCTTCCAATGCCCGAACAACATTCAGCGTAATATTTAACTTTTTATTAATAAGCTCATAATCTAAAATCGGTTCATCGAGAAGTGCTGCAAGAAGTCTTGCTCTCGCTTTCTGATTCTTATGTAAATAAAAATCCAGTTTTGTTTTTCCCTCTTCTTCATTTAATAAAAGACGAACCTTTTTCTTAACCTTTGCCTGCTCTTTCTGTTTTATCGGAAGTACGGTTTTGAGTGCCTGAATCATAGTTCCACCGTAATTCTCCTTCATCCATGCTGCCAATGCGACCAGCTTTCCTTCAATTGCCATGCCTTTTCTTGAAATCTCGGCAATTTCCTTAACCTTTGACAAATCATAATCGCAGTTTTCCGCAAAATCCACCACATAACCTTTTGTCATACGGTTTCCTTTTCCAAATGGCACCAAAACTTCCATACCGATAGAAAGTTCCCCTTCCATATGGGAGGGGACTCTATATTGAAAAATCTTATCTAACTTTTCGTGTGTGATATCTACAATAATATTTGCAAACACAAGTTTCTCCTATTTTGCTTTCAATTCTTCTAAGACTTCCTGAATCAGCACCCGCTCATCCATCGGATGTTTTACACCTTTGATTTCCTGATAATCTTCATGCCCTTTACCGGCAAGAACAATGACATCTCCAGTCTGTCCATGTTCAATCGCATACTTGATAGCTTCTTTTCTGTCACAGATTTCTACATATTTTCCATCCGTTTTCTGAATTCCTGTCTTAATATCATCAATAATCGCCTGTGGTTCTTCAAATCTTGGATTATCCGATGTAATGATAGTCAAATCTGCCAGACGACCTGAGACTTCTCCCATCTCATAACGTCTGTCTTTGGAACGGTTTCCTCCACAGCCAAATAAACATACCAGACGCTTTGGATTGTATTCTTTCAATGTAGTCAAAAGACTTTCCAGACTCATTGCATTGTGTGCATAATCAATCATGAGTGTAAAGTCATCTGATACTTTTATCATCTCGATTCTTCCCTTTACCTTCGCAACCTTAAGTGCCTTTTTAATTGCATCTATCGGCACACCGAAGTGTCTGCATACAGCAATCGCCGTAAGTGAATTATAGACACTGAATGTTCCTGGAATATCGATTTCCACATCGAAATTCATCAGTCCCTCCACCTTGTATGCCACTCCAAGATATCCCGGTCTGGATACCAAATGCGTATCTGTTGCCCGCAAATCTGCTTTTTCAGAAAAACCGAATGTCTCTGTCTTGCAAGTTGCGCCTGCAAATACATCCTCGAAATATTTGTCATCTACATTGGCAATTCCAATCTCACATTGCTTGAACAAAAGACCTTTGCAACGTTTGTAATCATCAAAATCCTTATGTTCATTTGGTCCAATATGATCTTTTCCCAGATTTGTAAAAATACCAATTGTAAATGGGATTCCTGCTGTACGATGAAGCATCAATCCCTGAGATGAAACCTCCATTACAACACAATCACAACCAGCTTCTACCATCTCTGCAAAATATTTGTGAATCGTATAAGATTCCGGTGTTGTATTTGCTGCCGGAATATGTTTGTCACCAATGATTGCCTCAATTGTACCAATCAGTCCGACTTTGTGACCAACTGCATCCAAGATAGATTTAATCATATAAGTTGTTGTCGTCTTACCCTTTGTTCCTGTAATACCGATTACTTTCAACTTATCTGCCGGATATCCAAAATACGCAGCTGACATCAAAGCTAAAGCATAACGTGTATCCGGAACACGGATTACTGTCATATCTTTCGGTGCATCCACCTCATCTTCTACAATAACGGCTGATGCCCCTTTTTCTGCAACCTGCTGCACAAACTCATGTCCATCTACAACCGCACCTTTGATGCATACAAATGCGCTTCCATTTTCCACTTTTCTGGAATCATTGATTAATGTAGAAATCTCAATCTGGTCACTACCCTGTACTACTTCATATTCTAAACGTTCTAATAACTTACTTAATTGCATAATTTTTACCTCCTTGTATCGGAAATCGTTGTAATATAGAATATCATAAATCGAGGGTAAATGCAAAAAAAGAAGAGTCGGATTCTTGCGAAATCCAACTCTTACTCAAAGATTTATTATTCTGGTTTGTATTCGTCAAAATCGTATTTGATTGTTCCAAATGGTGTCTCCTGCTCACGAAGTGCGATTGACTTAGAAAGTGCTTTAATCTCATCTGCTGTTACACTGCGTCCGAGTTCACTCGAAAGTACAACACCTTCTGATAAGAATGCTGTCTGCATAGCAATGTATGGAGAATCAATTCTTGTAGTGTCGTCCAATTCGCCTCTAAGGTATGAGTACCACTGTAACTGGTTGTCGTTATACATTTCCATTTCAGGATGAAGCATAAGTTCCTGCTGTCCTGTGATGTCACCGATTGCACAGTCTAATTTATTTTCAAAGAGAACGCCATCTTTATCAACACCGAACCACTCAAGTCTTGGTTTCTGAAGCATTCCGCCACCCATAATCTGTCCGCCTTCTGGAACTGCAAGAGGGCCACCTGTTGTATCTACGTCGATGAATTTCAGTCCACCTTCAGAACCTGCTACGAAGCTTGTTCCGATTTCATCCATGTGGATTGCCCAATCTTCATAAATATCCATTGAAAGGCCACCTTTGAATCTTGCAATACCAACACCCAGGTCTTCTACTGGTGCAATACGGTTTGTGATTTTATCGATTCTTTCATCTGTCCAGTAATCGCAAGACTGTACACCGTATACGCTTTCAAGTTCAGGCATACCTAATACATAAAGCATCTGTGCCAAGTGATAGATTCCAAGGTCGAAAAGTGGTCCGTGAACACCAACCTTTGGATTGATGAAGTCTTTACTAAAGAATGGCATATCATATCCAGGACGTCCTTGTCTTCTGTGTCCGACACTTCTTGCATGGTAAACTTTACCAAGTTTTCCTTCTTCGATCATTTTCTTAGCGATACGAGTCTGTGGGTTGTAGATAGAACTGATCTGAATAGCCAGTTTCTTTCCATATTTTTTCTGTGCATCGTATAGAATCTTAGCATCCGCATAGCTTGCTGACATTGGTTTCTCTGAGTAGCAATCAAATCCTGCTGCCATAACCGCTGTTGCAACTGATGTATGAAGGTTATTGTGTACACAAACTTCTACTTCATCAATGTCATCACGTTTGAGCATCTCACGAAAATCCTGGTACAGATTTTCCTCTGGAATACCATACTGTTTTCCGAACGCTTCCAATTTGTCTTTGTCAATTTCTGCTGCAGCTACAACTGTTAAAGCCTGTCCCTGTTTTTTCAGGTTGTTGATAACTGTCATGTGTCTGTGGGAAATCATTCCTGTTCCAATAATTGCAATTCTAATCTCTTTCATTATTTGTTCTCCTTCTTTATTATTTTAATGAAATATTGCTATCTATAATTATGTTATAATTCTACCATCCAAGAATCTTGAGGTATTCGCGGCTTCTTCTAGCGCACTCCAATGGATCCATCTCATAGTGTTCATCCTGTTCTACGATAACCCAGTTTGCATTTGCTTTGATTGAAGCGTCCAGTACAGGCTCCCATATCATCTGTCCAAATCCAACCGGACGGAATCCGAAGTATCCTGTATCTCCTTCTTCCTCTTCTGTATCAATACCGATGAGCTTATACATGTTCTTTACTTCACCTTTTTTGATGTAGTCTTTCAAATGTACAACTGGAATACGATCTGTATATTTTTCTACAAATTCCGTTGCTTCTCCTGTTGCTACATCACACCAGCAAGTATCTAACTCTGACATCAGATGATCATGAGGAATTGCCTCGAACATTGCGTCATATCCCCATCTTCCGTCTGGAAGTTTTACGAATTCGAAATCATGGTTGTGATATAAGAATGTCATTCCTGCATCATGGATTTTCTTTCCTACTTCATTTAAAAGTGGAAGGAAGCTCTCAAATCCTTCTGGATTAACCGGACGATATTCTTCTGCCATGTAAGGCATAACCAGATATTTCACACCGATTGTAGAATAATCCTTGAGAATCTGGTCTAAGTTATCCATCATCTCTGCAAATGCAACGTGTGCACTGATTGGTATAAGTCCAACCTCATCAAGAATTGCTTTTACGTTCTCTGGTTCCAGACCATACAATCCAGCAAGTTCCACACCGTCATATCCCATCTCTTTAATTTTCTGCATCACATTCTTAAAATTTTCCGGAGTGTTTTCCAGAAGATCTCTTAAACCATAAACCTGTATTCCAACTGGAAGTTTGTTAGCCATTTTTATTTCCTCTCTTTCTTTTCACTCGGCAGTTCTTTTGAACTTCTCTTCGTTTTATGTTTATAGTTTAGCACTTCTCAAATCATGAAACTTCTTCGTAATTATTCAAAAAACAGTTAATTTTTTGCATTTTTATTTCTTAAATTTCAGAAAAAACGTTTTACAGCAAAATTTCATGTACAATTTTTGTTCTTAACTCTTCTGATTACAAAAAAGCAAATGATCCGAACGCTTTTCGCATCCAGACCATTTGCTTTTATTCTTTTCAAGTCGAACAGTTACTCACCACCTGAAAGAGGAGGGAGTCTTCTCGACTGAGATAAAAACTTTTTATTCTTCTGTCTCCCCTGTATGTTTCGGCAAGAACAAACTGAGAAGTAATGATACCACAAATACTCCTGCAACTGCATTTCCATTAAAGATATCACCTACTGCTGCCGGGAATGCAGCAAAGAAGTTTCCATCTGTCTGAGTTAATCCAACACCAACACAGAATGCAAGTGATACAATGATCATTGTTCTGTTGTTGAATTCACAATCCTTCATCATCTTCACACCTTCATACATGATAGAGCCAAACATCATAACTGTACATCCACCAAGTACTGCCTGTGGAAGTGAGTTAAAGAATGCTCCAAGTGGTGGGAATAATGATGCTAAGATTAAAATAATTGCTCCCATCAGGATTGTAAAACGATTGATAACCCCTGTCATTGTTACAAGCCCTACATTCTGGCTGAAAGATGTAAGTGGAAGACATCCAAAGCATCCTGAAATCGCACTTGAAAATCCATCGACTGCAAGAGACCCCTGCAATTCTTCCATTTTTAAATCTCTGTCCAATGCACCTTTCGCTATTGCTGTTGTTGCACCTGTTGTCTCCGCAGCAGATACAAGGAACACGATTGCAATTGTAAAGAATGCACCAAGATTAAATACCGGCTTGTGGCTTGTGAAGAACACAAGTCTTGGAATACTTACAAAACCAACCTCTTCAATTGTTTTTTCAATTCCTGAAAAGTCGATCATCGGAGCAATTCCTGTAACTGTAAAAATTGCAGATACTATGTAACCTCCAACTAATCCTACCAGAACATTCAGGTTCTTATACACACCTTTTAATAAGTAACTAGATACCAGACAAATCAGTAATGTTACAGCTCCGATAAACAAATGATACCATGCACCAAATGTTTCTGAGCCGCTTCCACCTCCCCATGAGTTCATTCCAACAGGAAGCAAAGACAATCCGATTGCAACTACTACACAGCTGATACGATTGGTGTCAGATATTTTTTCCAGTACTGTGCACTAAGTCCAACCAGACCTTCAAAAATACCACCGAGGATAACTGCTCCAACCATGCCTTCATATCCAAGATCAGGATTAGTACAGATCATTAACAAACTTCCAAGGAATGTAAAACTAACTCCCATAACGATTGGCAGTTTGGAACCGATTTTCCATATCGGATATAACTGTAAACAAGTACCTATACCCGCTACAAACATTGCACACTGCAATAATCTTGTAATCTCTACCGCAGTCAGATGATCTCCTGTCCCCCTCACAAGAGCTGCACTACATACAATCAATACAGGGGCTAAGTTCGATACAAACATAGCCAATACATGCTGCAATCCAAACGGAATTGCTTTATTAAGTGGAACTCGTCCGTTTAACTTGTAAATATTCTCTTCACTTACTGTGGTGATATTTTCCTCTTTATTAACTTTCATACCAAATACCTTTTTCTTTCATAAACTTTTTTCTAAATTGCATCCGCCTCTTCATTTTTTCCTAGTCTTCGCAGCATTGTCTTCTTCACCGCTCTTAATATATTCTCATATCCTGTACACCTGCACAAGTGTCCTGACATTAATTTTCGTATTTCATCATCAGAAAACTCTCTTTTTGCATTCAAAATTTCAGTTGCACTCATAATACATCCCGGTGTACAGAACCCACACTGCACAGCTGCTTCATCTATAAATGCCTGCTGGATGTCAGATAATTCGCCATTCGGTCCTGCAAGTCCTTCCAATGTAAGAATTTCTTTTCCTTCAGCCCAAACTGCCAGATAAATGCAAGAGTTAAAGCATTCGCCGTCAATAATAACATTACATGCTCCGCATTCCCCTACTTCGCATCCTTTTTTTACACTGGTCATTCGAAAATCATCTCGAAGTACGTCCGTAAGCGAAGCACGGACATCAATCATCTTCTCAACTTTTTTTCCATTGATCGTACAAGAAAGTAATTTATACTGCTTACTCATCTATCTCACCTCCTGCCAGTCGAATTGATTCTGTCAAAGCTCTCTTAGCAAGAACAACTGCGATATGCTGTCGGAAATCCTTAGCAGCTCTCCAACTGTCTCGTGGATTAATGTCTTCTAATACAGCTTTTGCAAATTCTTCAACAACTTCTTTTGTTACTGGTTTTCCCTTTGCAACCTGCTCTGCTGATGGTGCTCTCATTGGCACCGGACCCGCAACACCATATGCAATTCTGACATCCTCAATTGTTTTTTTATCTTCGGACAGTTTTACATTAACCGAACAACCTGTAGTTGCAATATCCATGGCATTTCTCATAGCATATTTAATATAATGTCCATAATAACCTTCATATGATTCTTTCGGTATAATAATTGCTGTCTGAATTTCTGCTGGTTTCAGGTCTACAACTCCTGCTTTTATGTAAAAATCTTTAATCGGTATTCTACGTACACCTTCCGGTCCTGTTATTTCTACCACAGCATCCCATGCATGAAGTGTCGATGCTGAATCCGCAGAAGTTACACCATTACATGTATTTCCACCGATTGTTCCAATATTTCGGATTTGTGGTCCTCCTACCATATCAACTGCTTCCCCAAGTACATTGATATGTTTCTGAATAATCGGATCTTTTGTAATATGTGAAAAGCTTGTAAGCGAACCGATACGAATTGCACCGTCCTCTTCATATGAAACTCCTCTCATTTCATCGATCATATAAATGCTGACCAGTTCTTTTCCTGCTCTTTTTCCTTCTCTCATCTGCACAAGTACATCGCTTCCCCCTGCAATGATCTGTGCTTCTGGATGTTCCTGTAAAAGTCTGATCGCATCTTCTACATTTTCTGCTTCATATAACGCTTTAATATCATACATAATCATTCGCCCCCTTCTATCATATGTTCTTCTTTTAATTTACGGAAGAGATTATGTGGATTTACCGGTGCATCATTTACAAATACGCCTGTTGCATGGTATACCGCATTACGGATTGCCGGTGCAATAGAACATGTAGGCGGCTCTCCTAATGATTTTGTTCCAAATGCACTTGTAGGCTCTGGATTTTCAACAAAATATGCTCGTAAATTTGGATGATCCATAAATGTTGATAATTTATAATCCAATAAGTTATTATTCAATGCTCTTCCTGTCTTTGGATCAAACAACAGTTTTTCTGACAATCCAAAGCCAATTCCCATACTCATACCACCATGTACCTGTGCCTCAGCCAATGCAGGGTTGATAAGTGTTCCTGCATCATGTACATTTACCAGGTCAAGCAATTTAACCTTGCACATTGGGATATCTACTTCTACTTCTGCAAATGTACATCCAAATGAATATGCATTGGATTTAATCTGTGCTGTACTCTCTGCTGACAGATGCTGACTGTGATTTAAGCTATACAAAGCTTCTGTTGATAATTCTCCTAAAGACATCAGTTCTCTTTTGTCTGTCACACGTACAATCTTACCATCAATAATATCTAAGTTATATTCCGGCATACGTGTCAACTCATGTGCATATTTCAAAATGTGTTCTTTCAAAAGTGATGCTGTCTGACGAATTGCAAATCCTGCTGTATATGTCTGACGTGATGCATAAGCTCCTGTTCCAAATGGAGTTATATCTGTGTCCTGACATGAAACAACGTGTACCATGTCCATTGGAACTCCAAGCACATCTGCTGTCATCTGAGCGTATGCTGTATCAGCACCCTGTCCGATCTCAGTTTCTCCAAGCTGTACCTGAAGGGAACCATCCTGGTTAAGTACCATTCTACAAGAAGAAGTTTCAAGAGATATCGGCCATACTGCTGTGTTGTACCAGAATACTGCCATTCCTACTCCTCTTCTTACATCACCAGTCTGATTCTTATATTCTTCGTATTTTCTCTTGAAATCTGTAGCTTCCATACCCTTATCAATACACTGATTAAATGTATCAGAATACAATTCATTTTTAGAAAATGCATCTACAAATCCAACCGGCATCAGATTTTTACGTCTGAATTCTATTGGATCCATATTCAATTTCGCTGCTACTTCCTCTGTGTGACATTCCACTGCCCACATTGCTTGTGGAATTCCGTAACCACGCATAGCACCTGCTACTGATTTGTTTGTAAATACAGTATAGGCGTCTGCCTCTACATTGTCACATGGATAAAGCTGTGGAAATGCTCCGACTCCTTTGGCGCAAATACTATGTCCATGAGATGCATATGCACCCTGATCAGAAAATGCTTCCAGCTTACGTGCCGCAAACGTTCCGTCCGGTCTTACCCATGAAACAATGTGGCTATGAATTGCATGACGTACACGAGTTGATACGAAAGTTTCTTCTCTTGGAACATCTAATTTTACTAAATGACCGCCAACCTGCAAACATAACCATGCACACAATGGCTCGTACAATACATCCTGTTTGTTACCAAATCCACCGCCAATATATGGTTTGATAATACGGATCTTACCCCAGTCTATTCCTAATGCCTGACCACAGACACGACGAACGATATGTGGAATCTGTGTTGAGCTAACAATTTTGATTCGATCAGCTTCCTTCTCAGCATAACAAATAAAGTTTTCAATATGACAATGCTGTACCGTTGGTGTGCTATACCATCCCTCTACTTTGATCAAACCAGGTTCTTTGATTGCTTCCTCATAATTTCCTTTACGGATTGTTGTATGTTTTAAAATATTATTCGGATAGTTCTCATGTAACTGTGGTGCTCCATCCTTCATTGCTTCATGAACGTCCAGTACAAATGGATATTCTTCATATTCTACTTTAATAACACGAAGTGCCTGTGCTGCTGAAACTTCATCTTCTGCAATAACTGCTGCTATATCATCCCCATAAAATCTTACTCTATCTGTTAACACCAATCTATCCGCTACATCCTGATGCGATTCATCCGTTGACCATGGATGTCCGGCTGTCGGAAAATAATGTTTTTCTTTTAAATCAAAACATGTACAGACCTTTACTACTCCCGGAATTTTTCAGCCTCTGTTGTATCAATAGAAATAACCTTTCCATTTGCAATTGTTGAATGCAAAATACGTGCAACATACGCCCCTTTGTCACACAGATCGTCCGTATATCGTGTACGTCCGATTACTTTATCATATGCATCGACACGAGTTACTTTTTTACCTACATACATTTTTCTTCCTCCTTTTCTCCTTTTATTTTTACCGCACTCTGCGATATTTTTAAAAAACATTTTCTCCGTTAACATAATATTCAAGTTCTTTTTTCATAATCATATATTGTGATTTCGTAATGACTATCTTGCCCTTGTTCAATTGTATTAGATTTACTTCTTCTAATTTCTTAATATTACGGTTTAATGTCTTCATAGATATGCCAACTTCTTCCGAGATTCTTGTTCTTGTCTGTTTTAATTCAAATTTTTCCGGTAATGGCTGCTTTTGTTCATATTTTCGAACTAAATGTACCATCAACCGGTCTTTTCCTTCCATAAACAAATACCTTCTTGCCTCTGCAGTCTGCATAACTAACCGCTTCATATTTTCCTGTGTCCGCATATATAATGCATCTACATCCATATGCATCCATTCCATATAATATACACAAGGAATTGCAAGCAATCGACACTTTGTAGATGATAAAATGCTTATTCTATAATTTTTCATTCCCGCAAAACACTCAATCTCTCCAAAGAAATCGCCTGGTCCAAAATCTTTAAAATAATATGATTTCTCATTCATCGGCCATTCTACTCCGGTTACTTTACCAGTTAAAACGATATATATATATTTACACTCTTCTCCAGCTTTAATAAATGTCTGATCAGCTTCTATTTCCACAACTGACATATAATACTTTACTTCTTCCGTACAATTACGAAAAAGAATATTCATGTATTCTCGTTTTTTGGATGGTAACCCCTTAAAAATTTCCACGTTTTGGTCCTCCTTTTGATATATTATATTTTGAAATGAAATGTCTTTAAAAGGTCAAGTGACTACTTTTCTTTGCCTTTTTTATTTCTGGCGAAATATACAATTTTGCACGATTAATATAGCTTTATTATAATCTTTTTTAGTGATTTTTACTATAATTAATTTTTCAGATAATTCAAGTCGAACGTCCGTGAGACTTGGCGCGTGATTCTGGTCAGCGAAGCTGACATATTCCTATCAGAATCACTGCGCATCCTCGCGGAGCGTTTATCTCAGTCGGAG
>QUJA01000049.1 GCA_003480425.1 Firmicutes bacterium AM31-12AC | reverse complement strand
GGCTTTTTTGCTTGCAAAAAGCCACTAAACTCCGTCCCCGATTGGCACTCCCGTCACCCGTTGGCTCACCCTATTTTCTTCTTCACTATCTCATACCCAATCACACCTGACAAGATTCCGAACACAATTCCACCTAACACATCTGTTGGAAAATGTACATAAAAATATAATCTTGAAAATGCAATCAATACTGCCAAAACTCCTGCAATTTTCCATCCTTTTTTTGCACCTGCCAAATACAGGGCCGCAACGGAAGCAAAGGATGCTGCCGTATGCCCTGACGGAAATGAATAATCATGTGGTTTTGCTATAATAATCTGCACCGCAGTATTTATATCATATGGTCTTGTCCTTGCAATCAGATTCTTCAAGATTACATTGCACAATATTAAATCTACGATTAAAGCAGCCGCTACAATAATTCCTGTCTTTCTAGTCTTCGGATAAATCAATAACACCGCTGCCAGTATAATCCAGATAATGCCTGCATTTCCCAAACTTGTAATTGCTGCCATGCACTTGTCCAATATTGGTGTATGGATTTTCTGTAAAGCATCCAGAATTTGAAATTCAATTCCCATGTTTCTTATACCTAATTAGTTAATAAATGTTTCATGCAATTTACGCATTGCAAGATCTGTGTATTCTTCATCGATCAGAACTGTAATACGGATTTCTGAAGTAGTGACCATCTCTGTATTTACACCGATACTAGCCAGTGCCCCGAACATTTTAGCAGCGACACCGGAATGTGAACGAATACCCGCACCAATGACAGATACCTTAGCAACTTTTTCATCGGAATCTAATTTTTTAATTCCAAGATAATCTTTGTTGTCGTTCAATAAATCTAACGCACGAAGAAGGTCTGGTTTAGCTACTGTAAATGAAACAGATTTTGTTCCGTCTTTGCCAAGTGACTGGATCATAACATCGATATTGAGGTTATTCTTGTCTAATAAATTCAATAAACGGAATGTGCTGTCTGGGTCATTTCCGAGTCCGGCAACACGAATTTTAGCTACATTTTTATCGGCTGCTACACCGCTGATTAACATTTTTTCCATTTTTGTATTCTCCCTTACAATTGTTCCGGAATTTCGGTTCAGGCTGGAGCATACTAAGAGTTCCACACCATATTTTTTTGCGATTTCCACACATCTGCTATGGAGGACTTTTGCCCCAAGAGAAGCCATTTCCAGCATCTCGTCGTAAGTAATCTCTTCCATCTTTTGTGCATCCGGTACGATACGTGGGTCTGCAGTATAGACACCATCTACATCTGTATAAATCTCACAGACATCCGCATGGAGTTCTGCTGCTAAAGCAACTGCTGTTGTATCCGATCCGCCACGGCCAAGGGTTGTAATATCCTCATATTTGTTAATCCCCTGAAATCCTGTTACAACTACAATCTTATTGGCATCCAGTTCTTTTCGGATACGTTCTGAGTCGATTCGTTTAAATCGTGCATTCTGATAAGTTGACGTTGTCTGCATTGGCACCTGCCATGCATTTAACGATACTGCGCTGACTCCCATCTGGATCAGCGTCATGGCCATCAACGATACAGATACTTGTTCTCCTGTTGAAAGCAGCATGTCCAATTCCCTTCTGGACGGCTGTTCAGTAATCTGCTTAGCTGTTGCAATTAAGTTATCTGTTGTTTTTCCCATTGCGGAAAGAACAACAACAACCTGACTGCCGGCCTGCTGTTTTTCGATACAGCGTTTTGCTACATTGCGGATGTGTTCCAGATCAGCGACTGAACTTCCGCCAAATTTCATTACTGTAAGCATATTTTTTAATCTCCTTTGATTCCTCAATAAGCCTTCCGTGAGATGGCAGGCCTAACAAGAAATTTAATACTTGAATAGTATAGCACAATTGATTTCACGGAACAACCGCCGATAAATGTCACCTTCTATTACACCAATATTGTTACTGTTCACTCCCGTGTCAATCACTACGCTGATTGACACGGAGGATGCACGTTTTATCTTAAACGGCATCTCGCCCATCGCCAAAGGTGATTTGAAATGGCGAGATGCGTTGCTGGTCACAGTTACTGTGAACAGTAACCCAATATTACACACTGGCTGCCCCTCGATTTGAAAACAGACTCAAACTGTGCCTTGTCATATTCAACCACACCGGTTATAGGGTCTGCAATTGTAACATGATTCTCATCGTATCCAATCAACACCGCTCCGTGGTCATTCTGGCTCCACTCAACATAATCACCATTTTCTGTATACCACCCACTTGTTTCATAACGATCTGCCATATCTATAGTACACCACACCACCACTGGTGTATCTTCACTTACCCATTGATATAATTTTTTCGGTGATACTCCTTTTTTGGCAATTGCCCGCATCGTGCTTCCATTCTCATCCAAATATTGATTTACCGCTGTAACAATTGCCCCTGTTCCGCAAATGATTCCATTTATAGTAGTAGGATCCCCTATAAAATATTGATTTATATCACTCCCATAAATCTTTCCGTCTTCACCCGTATATATTTCTGCTTCATATAATACCGGTAAATATTGTGTTGCCATCTCTACTTTATCTGCCTGATATCCATAATAATTCAATACCATCGTCATTGCTGTGATCTCGCATCCTGTCGGCAACTCCGGCATCTGGTTTATAATCGGGAATCCCTCAATTATATACGACTTTGGTAACTCTTTTTTTTCACTTTTTTCTTGTGTGCTTTTACTTTTTGAATCTTCGTTGGAATTAACTATACTGATTGGTTTTATACCTTCTAGTATCGCTGTTGGATCCACCCTCTTCAAATTACCGGTATTTTCTTTTTTTATTACAACTATTTTATTCTCGGACTTTGCTATTGCCGAAATTGGGGAAAGTCCTACAATCCCTGCAATACATGTAACTGTCACTAATATAAAAATGTGACTCTTATTTTTATTCATCTCACAAATGTTACTTCGCAAACTGACTTTCATACAAATGCTTATAAAATCCACCGGCCTGCAATAATTCGTCATGTGTTCCCTGCTCGATAATATTTCCATCCTTCATCACAAGAATCACATCTGCTTCCCTTATTGTAGACAATCTATGGGCTACAATAAAACTCGTTCTTCCTTCCATCATCTGATGAAAAGCTTTCTGAATTCGGATTTCTGTACGTGTATCAATGGATGATGTTGCTTCATCCAAAATCAACATCGGTGGTAAATTTAACATTACTCTTGCAATACAAAGCAATTGTTTCTGCCCTTGCGAAAGATTTCCTCCTTCTTCCTGGATCATCGTATCATACCCTTCCGGCATTCTCTTAATAAAGCTGTGGGCATGAGCTGCTTTCGCTGCCGCTATGATCTCTTCTCTTGAAGTCCCCTCTCTTCCATATGCAATATTCTCTGCAACAGTCCCTGATTTAAGCCAGGTTTCCTGCAAAACCATACCAAAATTTTCTCTCAGACTGTCTCTTTTAATTTCCTGAATATCATGACCACTGACAATAATCTGACCTGCATCAATATCGTAAAAACGCATCAACAAATTAATCAGTGTTGTCTTTCCACATCCTGTCGGGCCTACGATAGCAATCTTCTGTCCCGGCTTTACCTGCAGATTCAGATGTTGAAGTAACGGAACATCTTTTCTATAAGAAAATGATACTTCTTTTAATTCCAGACTTCCGTCTGCCTGTTGTAAATCAACCGCCTGCTCATAATCAGGGATTTCTGGTGTTTCTTCTATAAAATCAAACACTCTTCTCGCACATGCCGCAGCATTCTGAAGTTCCGTGATAACACTGGAAATCTCATTAAACGGTTTTGTATATTGATTTGCATAGCTTAAAAAGCAAGATAATTGTCCTACGGAAATATATCCCCGGATTGCACTTAACGCACCTGTAATTCCAACACCTGCATATACAAGTCCATTTACAAAACGAGTGCTTGGATTCGTAATTGATGAAAAGAAAATCGCACGCAGACTAACTTTTTGCAAATCTGCATTTATCTCATCAAATCTTTCCAAAGCCCTTGAACCATATCCAAATGCCTGTACTACTTTTTGGTTCCCCACCATCTCATTAATAAGTGATGTCATCTCTGCGCGCTTCTCTGATTGTGCTTTGAACATCGTATATGTTCTCTTTGCAATAAAGCTCGCAACAAACAATGACACTGGCGTGATTAAGATAACAACCAGAGAGATTTTCACATTAATTGTCAACATAAAGAGTAATGTCCCCACAATTGTAACAATTCCTGTGAATAACTGTGAAAATCCCATGAGCAATCCATCTGAAAACTGCTCTACATCTGTAATAATTCTGCTGATTGTCTCACCATACTGGTGTGAGTCAATATATTTCAATGGAAGTTCCTGTAATTTTGCAAATGCCCGGATTCGAACATCTTTTACTACCCGGTAAGTAATTTTATTATTACATAAATTCATAAGCCATTGTGCCACACCTGTCAAAATGATCACAACCGCATACTTTTTTAAAATCTGAAATACACCGGCAAAATCTACATGTCCTTTTGACAATATCAAGTCAATTGCATTTCCTGATAAGATTGGTGCATACAAAGTCAATGCTACAGAAATTGCTGCAAAAATCAACGATAAAATCAGATAATGCATATATGGACGTATCAGCTTAAAAACTTTTTTCATTGTATCCTGGTTCTTTTTTTCTAACTGATTATTCATGGTCCTGCACCTCCTCTTTTGAAAATTGAGAATAGCAGATTTCCTGATATACCTCACATTGTTTCAACAATTCCTGATGTGTTCCATAGCCAACCATCTGTCCGTCATCTAATACAATGATCTTATCTGCATGCATAATCGACGCTGCTCTTTGAGACACAATAAATACAGTCATATCATTTGTATCTTCTGCGATTGCTTTTCTTAAATTAGCATCTGTTGCAAAATCCAACGCAGATGCACTGTCATCCAAAATCAATACTTCCGGATTGCGGACCAATGCTCTTGCGATTGTGAGTCTCTGTCTCTGTCCTCCTGACAGATTCTTTCCGCCCTCACTTAACACTGTGTCTAATTTACCAGGTTTATTTTCTACAATTTCCAATGCCTGTGCTGTCTTAAGTGCCTCAAAAATTTCTTCATCGCTGGCATCTTCTCGTCCCATCTTCATATTATCTCGAATTGTTCCATGGAACAAAACTGCTTTCTGCGGAACCATGCCGACTTTGCTTCTCAGATTCTCTACTTTATATTCCCGGACATCTTTTCCATTGACAAACACCCGACCTTCTGTCACATCGTAAAATCTTGGGATTAAACTTACCAAGGTTGACTTTCCTGAACCGGTACCACCGATAATTCCGATTGTCTCACCTTTTTTTGCTGTAAATGAAATGTGCTCCAGAGCAGGCTCTTTACTCTTTTGATAATAAAATGTTACGTCTTCCATGCTTACAGCTGTTTTTGGTTCTTCTGTCTGTTGCACTGCTGACTCTTTTTCATTACCATCTACAATGCCCGGCTTCATTGCAAATACTTCATTGATTCTTCCTGCCGATGCCAATGCTTTTGTAAATGTTATGATCAGATTTGCTAAGGCCACAAGTGCCAACAATGTCTGTGTCATATAGTTTACCAGTGCAATTACTTCTCCTTGCGTCATATCGCCTACATTTACCTGAATTCCACCAAACCAGATAACTGCAATAATCCCGGCATTTACAATAATATATGTCAAAGGATTCAATGATGCCGAAATTTTACCGACGTGCATCTGTATAGCCATCAACACATCACTCTTATGTTCAAATGTCTCTCGCTCCAGCTTCTGAGTACGAAATGCACGAATCACACGAACTCCTGTCAAATTCTCACGGGTTGTCAATAATACTTCATCTAATTCTCTTTGAACCTTCTTGTATAAAGGAATCGTAATAACCATAATTCCATAGATAACGAATGCCAACAGCGGAACGGTCACAACAAATACCATTGCTGCCTTCCAGTTAATTGTAAATGCCATAACCAGTGCGCCGACAACTATAAACGGTGATCTTAAAAAAAGTCGTAATACAAGATTCACCCCTGACTGCACCTGATTGACATCACTTGTCATTCGAACAACCAATGTTGAACTTCCGGCCTTATCAACCTCTGCATGTGACAAATTTTCAATATGCCAGAATAAATCATGCCTAAGTGCAGTTCCAAATCCGACTGCTGCCTTCGCCGCAAAATATTGTGCCAGCAACGAACATGTCAATCCTAAAATTCCAAATATTACAAGCACGGCACCCATTTTCCAAATATAAAGCATATCCTGATTCTTGATACCAATATCTATGATGTGTGCCATAATGACCGGCACGATCAATTCAAACGTTGCTTCCAACAATTTAAATAATGGTCCTATAATACTTTCTTTTTTATAATCTTTTAAATAAATAAGCAGGTTTCTCACAAGCTCGCCTCCATTCTTACTCACGTTTTTTTATTATAACATTTTTCTTCCCGAATGAATACTTACATCTTGCATTTTTCTTTCTGACAATTTATTATGTAAGAAAGAATTTTCTTACATTGCTTAGACGAAACGGAGGAACAAAATTATGAAAAAAAGAGCAGTTATTGCATTGGGGCATAGAGCACTTGGCACAACATTACCGGAACAGAAAATTGCGGTAGCTAAAACAGCAAAATCCATTGCTGATTTAATTGAAGAAGGCTATCAGGTTGCGATCACTCACAGTAATGCACCTCAGGTCGGTATGATACATACCGCTATGAATGAGTTTGGTAAAACTCATGATAATTATACATCTGCACCAATGTCTGTTTGCTCAGCTATGAGTCAGGGTTATATCGGATATGACCTGCAGAATGGAATTCGCGAAGAATTATTAAATCGTGGTATTTATCGTACTGTCAGCACAGTCCTGACACAAGTTATTGTAGATCCGTATGATGAAGCTTTCTATACACCAACCAAAGTGCTCGGACGTTACATGAATGCTGAAGATGCCAATGAAGAACGTAAAAAGGGAAATTATGTAGTAGAAGAACCTGGTAAAGGATTCCGTCGAGTTGTATCCGCTCCAAATCCGGTTAAAATCGTAGAATTAGATGCTGTCAATGCTCTGCTTAATGCCGACCAGTTAGTTATTGCATGTGGCGGTGGCGGTATTCCTGTTCTGGAACAGGATAATCACTTACGCGGTGCAAGTGCTGTTATTGAAAAAGATCTTGCCGCAGGTAAACTTGCAGAAGGTGTCAACGCTGATCTCCTTATTATTCTTACAAGCGTAGATCAAGTTTGTATTAACATGGGCACTCCAGCTGAAGAAAAACTCGGTTCTATCTCCGTTGCTCAGGCAAAAGAATATATGGATGCCGGACATTTCGGTACTTACAATATGTTTCCTAAATTTAAAGCTGCTGTTGAATTCATCGAACAGAAAGAAGGTCGCGAGGCTCTGATCACTTCTCTTGACCAATTAAAAGCCGGTTTACATGGAAAAGCCGGAACAAGAATTCATGGATAATCTTTTCTTATAGTAAAATAGGATGCGAAAAATGTAATAACATTCGCATCCTATTTTATTTTCCTCTTGCATTTTTTCTTTTATGGGTATAATATAAGCATGTGCTTGATGTAGTTTTGAATACTACATGTAATGTTATTAAATTCTATTTTATATGTTAACTATTCATATAATCAAACAAACATGAATATATTTCAATTGATATAAAAGAATGGAGGAATGAATCATGAAATCACAACATCATATTAAAGAACCCGGCAGTGCAATCACTCATTTTATAGGAATGTTAATGGCAATCTTTGCAGCTGTTCCATTACTGATTAAAGCTGCCCATGAACCTAGCCGTATTTACGTTATCTCACTCGCAGTCTACTCTGCAAGTATGATATTATTATATGCAGCCAGTACAACTTATCATACATTTGATATTTCTGCTAAGATCAATACAATTTTGAAAAAATGGGATCATATGATGATTTCTGTATTAATTGCAGGAAGCTACACACCAATTTGTTTATTGGTATTAAAAGGAAAAACCGGACTTATTCTCCTGGCCATTGTGTGGAGCTTCGCTATCATAGGTATTCTTATTAAAGCCTTCTGGGTTTACTGTCCGAAGTGGGTTTCATCCATTCTCTATATCGGAATGGGCTGGACATGTGTTCTCGCTTTCACCCAGATATTAAACTCAATGAGCCGCACTTCCTTTATATGGCTTCTGATAGGCGGCATTATTTATACTGTTGGCGGTATTATCTACGCATTAAAGCTTCCGATTTTTAACAGTAAACATAAAAATTTTGGAAGTCATGAAATTTTTCATTTATTCGTAATGGGTGGAAGTATGTGTCACTTCGTGGTTATGTATGCGCTATTACCTTAATCTTAATGAATACTTTTTCTTATTCAAGTCGAACGGTTGGGACTATGTTATAGTCCCAACCGTTTTAATACATCTTTTACTTTTTTAACCGGTATAATCTCCAACTTTTCTTTTACTTCATCTGCAACGTCTTCAAGGTCTTCCACATTTTCATATGGTATAAATACCTTCGACACGCCTGCTCTCTGCGCTGCCATAAGTTTCTCTGGAAGACCGCCTATCGGCATTACCCCTCCACGTAACGAAACTTCTCCTGTCATCGCATATTGAGGACTGACCGCTTTGCCTGTCACCAATGACGCCAACGCCGTTGTCAGTGTTATGCCTGCAGATGGGCCGTCCTTTGGTACTGCACCGGCCGGAACGTGGATATGCAAATCATTTTCTTTCCACATTGCTGCTGATTCCGGATACATTGATTTAACCAGACTAACCGCAATCTGAACAGACTCCTTCATCACATCACCAAGCTGACCTGTCACCTGAATCTTACCACTTCCTTTTGTAAACATCGCCTCTATAAATAAAATCTCACCGCCGGCTGACGTCCATGCCAGTCCGGTAACGACTCCCGGCTGCTTTTCTTCTAAAATACTCTCATGATGGATTGGCTTTTGATCCAAAAATTCACGAAGCCGTTTTGGATTTACTGTAATGCTCTTTTGTTCCCCTTTTACCAATTTTACAGCGGCATAACGACACAATGTATTCATTTGTTTCTTCAGTCCTCGAACACCTGATTCTGCCGTATAATCCTGGATAATTGTTCTGATTGCATCATCCGTCACTTTCAGATTCTTAGCCTTGATTCCCATTCCTGCCATTGCTTTTGGAAGCAAATGCTTTCTTGCAATCTGAAATTTTTCCACTGCTGTATATCCCGGAAACTGTATTACTTCCATTCGATTTAGTAAAGGCTCCGGAATTGTATCCCATGAATTTGCTGTACAGACAAATAACACATCTGATAAATCATATGGTACATTCAAATAATGATCTGTAAAATTGTTATTCTGCTCCGGGTCTAATACTTCGAGCAACGCACTTGCGGGATCTCCGCTAAAATCTTTTGACAGCTTATCAACTTCATCCAATACCATAACCGGATTCGATGCTCCACATCTTTTCATTCCTTCCATGATGCGCCCCGGCATAGCCCCTACATAAGTTCTTCTATGACCACGGATTTCTGCCTCATCTCTTACGCCACCAAGACTGACTCTCACATATTCTCGGTGTAATGCCTTTGCAATACTCTGACCGATACTCGTCTTACCGGTTCCCGGTGCCCCGACAAATAACAAAATCGAACCCGATTGCTTTTTATTCAGTTGCATAACTGCAATTTGTTGAATAATTCTTGCTTTTACTTTTTTCAAGCCATAATGTTCTTCGTCCAAAATATCTTCTGCTTTATCCAAATCAATAGCTTCTACTTCTTCTTTCTTCCAGGACAATGTCGTTACAAAATCCAGATAATCGTAGAGCATGCCGTATTCATGACTGTCTTTTCCTTCCTGCTTCATGCGGTTTAGAATCTTTTCAGCTTCTTTTCTCGCAGTCTCATTCATGCCGGATTCTTCTATTTTCTGCTCAAATCTACGCACATCTGATACATTTTCCGGATGCATCTCATCTAATTGACGTTGCAGAAAATCAATCTGTTTCTTAATTGCATCTTCACGATATACTTTCTCATGACGTTCCTGTTGCGCATTCTCTGCTTCTTCTCCAACTCTTGTCACTTCTATAAACTCATATACAGCGTGTTCCATCTTCTCTATACGCTGTGACAACACATCCGTCTCTACAATCTGATATCGTTCTTCATTTGTCAGATTCAGATAGCTAGACAATGCAGATACAACTTCGCTTATCGATTTCCAATGCAATATGTAACTTCTGGCCCATACACCCCATTGAAATCCCTGTGCGAAACGAAGCAGTGAGGTACGCATTTTTTCAAAACGCATCTGACACTCCTGTGCATCGATATCTTCTATCTCATCCCGATTCACTGCTTCCAGCGAAATATTTCCCTCTGTTACTTCTATATTATGAATATCTACTCTATGAAATGTTCGGACATTGATATTACCATCCCGATCAATCCCTTCCACTTTTCCTTCTACACCAATTGGATAAAAATCCTCCACCGTCAGGCTCTGTCTCTCCTTATCTTCTTTTTGATATAAAAAGATCAGTTCTTCTCCCTCTTTCACATCTTCTATCTCTAATTCCTGAAACACATCTTGCTTAAAGTAAAATGTTACTCCTGGCAAAATGATCATATCATAAATAGGTACTACGATCATATCATTCACCCTGCTTTCTATATTGGAAAATCTTAGTTCGTATTTGTTAGCACTCTTTTTTGCTGAGTGCTAATTTATGATAACAATATCATATTCTCTTTATTTTGTAAAGTAGCTCCTGCGTGTAAACTCATACCTTCCTTGAAAATTTATCTGCTCTTTGCTATAGTGACATTAACATCATTTTCAAAGAGGTAAACTTTATGAATCCAACAGTTAGTATTATTGTTCCTGTCTATAAAGCTGAGACTTTTCTCTCTCGCTGTATTGACAGTATTTTAAATCAAGAATATCGCGACTTTGAACTATTACTGGTCGATGATGGAAGCCCAGATTCTTCCGGTGAAATCTGCGATACCTATGCAAGAAATGATTCCCGCATCCGTGTCATTCATCAACCAAACAGTGGGGTATCTATTGCACGAAATCATGCTATAGATCAAGCGCGTGGAACATATCTTCAATTCCTTGACAGCGACGACTGGATCACCTCGGATGCCACCAAACTTCTTGTACGTTCGGCGGAAGATTTTCAGGCAGATCTTGTAATTGCTGATTTTTATCGTGTTATCGGTGAACGAGTCTCTCACAAAGGAGATATTGATGAGGATGAAGTCATTTCCCGTGAAGAATTTGCTGAGCATATGATGGAAAACCCTGCCGATTATTATTATGGTGTAATCTGGAACAAATTATATAGAAGAGAATTAATCGAAAAGCATCATCTACGAATGAACCCAGATATTAGCTGGTGTGAGGACTTTATGTTTAATCTGGAATATATTCGATATGCAACACGATTTTATGCTTTAAAAACACCTATTTATTATTATGTAAAAACAAAAGGATCTCTTGTAACACAGGGTGCAAGTATTTCCAATACGATAAAAATGAAATTGAATGTATTTGAATACTATAATAATTTCTATAAGAATATTCTGGATGAAGAAGAATATGAAAAAAACCGACTGCAGGTATATCGCTTTTTCATAGACGCAGCAAAAGATGGAGCCGTTCCACCAGCAATCCTGCCCGGTGCTACCCGCCTGGGGGAGGAACGTGCCAAAGTTTGCCAGGCAGCTGTTGCCGGAGAAGGTGTTTTGATGGATAATTACCGCACTCGCAAATTATTGGAACGTTATTTGGAACCAGTTGCTTTAAAGCATAATTTATCTATGACAGAAATCTGGGTTCTTTTTTATCTTTGCCACCCACATAATGTTAGAACACGCAGAGAATTAGCCGATTTTATTGATATTTCCAGAAGTGCTTTGTCAATGGCTCTGAAGAAATTAACTTTAAAAGGGCTGATAAAAATAGAAGACTTGCGCTCACCGAAGCAACTTGTTATTTCATTGCTCCCAGAAACTGATACGATTTTATCTGATCTTGCACTTGTTCAAACCGACTTTGACCAAACTCGCTTTTCCGAATTTACAGAAGAAGAATTAATTCAGTATGCACAGCTCTCCGATAAAATAAAGGACAATATCCAGCGCAGATTACAATAGGTATTTAGTTACAATATACTTTCAATAAAAATAAGTGAGACCGATTTTTATCTTGTCTCACTTATTTTTATTCATTATTCGCTTTTATTGTCTTTATTTCTGCGCGTATTCCAACATTCTCTTCAATGGAAGTTCTGCCTTCACTCTCAAATCTTCTGGCAATTCTACTTCTGGCTCCAATGTTTCAAGTGCCTGAGCTACTCCTTCCAGACTAATTCTCTTCATATTTGGACAGAACTGACGATGTCCTACGGAATAGAATTTTTTCTCCGGATTCTTCTGCTCTAATTCATAGAATACTCCGATTTCTGTACAGACGATAAATTCTGTCTTATCCGATTCTGTCACATAATCTATAATCTGAGATGTGCTTCCGATGTAATCTGCTTCTTCTAATACATCTGGTGTACATTCTGGATGTGCAACTACAACTGCTTCCGGTTTTGCCTCTTTTGCTTTTAAAAGCTCTTCTTTATGGATACTTTTATGTACATGACAGAATCCATCATTAAATATAAAGTGTTTCTCAGGAATCTGCTCTGCTGTATATCTTCCAAGATTGTTGTCCGGAATAAAGAAAATATCTTTATTTGGAAGATTTTTAACAATCTTAAGTGCATTGGAAGATGTTACACACACATCAGATAATGCCTTGATCTCTGCTGTTGAATTTACATAACATACAACCGATACATCTGGATATTGTTCTCTTACTTCTTTAATTTTTAATTCATCCACCATATGCGCCATAGGACAGTCAGCGTTTTTATCTGCCATTACTACTTTCTTCTGCGGATTAAGAATCTTTGCACTCTCACCCATAAATGATACACCACAAAAAAGTATTACGTCTGCATCGACTGTCGTTGCTTTTTTTGCAAGGAAATAAGAATCACCCACATAATCTGCAATAGCCTGAACTTCTCCATCTACATAATAATGTGCAAGAATTACTGCATTTTTCTCTTTTTTCAAACGATTAATCTGCTCTATTACTGTTTCACTCATTATTCTATACCTTTCGTTTCCACTACTAATCACATATATCTCTTCTAGGGTATAACAAATGTAAACTTTTTGCAAGCAAATGTTTTACATCTGTCTTGTCATATTGTTTTTTTCTTTTCCTGATACATTACTTTATCCGCCTGTTTTACATACTCTTCCAGCAATAATTTTTCATCAGGTTTTGCACACACCCATCCTACACTAGTGGAAATCTGAAATGGAATATCCAGAATTTCATTTGCCTGTTTTAATTCTTCATGAATTGCCTGTTTAATACTAATTCCTTTGTTATAGTCACCACCAGAAACTACGATAACAAATTCATCTCCACCATAACGAACAACCACCGATTGTTTCGGGCAAACCTTCTTAAGAACATTCGCTACAGTTGTAATTGCAATATCACCATTTTTATGTCCGTATGTGTCATTGATTATTTTTAAACGATTAATATCACTAAACAGTATTAAGGTTTCTCTCTGTTCAAGACGATCATATTGCAAAATCTTTTCCGCATGCCTTGACAAAGCAAAGCGATTGTAAACTCCTGTCATAGCATCTTCCGCACTCAACTCATCCAACATACGGTTCATCTGCTTCAATGCCAGTCTCTCAATCATAACCTGCATTGACATATTGATACAATGTGACCCGCTAAATAAACTTTCATCATCAATCATTTGAAAACTGTCCTTGAGTACACAATAGCCAATTGTTTTTTCTTGAAAATGAACCGGCATAATCATATAGGCATGCGATTTTTCATCATCCTCTTCTTCTCCCGGAATTAATTTTGAAATATCAAATAACTCCTTATACTCTACCAGCTTCCCTTTTTCCAATGCAAAAATCACAATTAATTTTGAATCGTATTCTTGATTGTTGAGGATTTGTCCTGTATGCTGTTCCAATTGTTCAGTTCTATTAAGTAATATGTACATTGCACTACACGGAATATTATTTATTACATGTTCTGCCAATGTATTCGCATACTCATTCCAGTTTTCACTTTGAACCAATCTCTTCTGCAAAATCTGAAAATTATTCTGAACATAATTCCGATTTAACATCGTTTCGATTATATGCCGTTTTCCATTTTGGTGTTTTTCTTCATGATTTGTGCATCCACAACTTGAACGATAGACTACCTCACCCTTCAAAGTTGTTTTTTGGGGAACATCCTCACCATTTATCAAACGGAACAATACATCACAGCTCTGATACCCTGTTTCTGTTTTTTTACGCTCTACTGATGTCAGGCTTGGACGATATGTACTTGCAATTCTTAAATTATCAAATCCAGAAATTCTAAAATCCTCTGGTGCATATAATTTCTGTTCACCGGCTGCAGTACAATACCCTATTGCCATCTCATCATTTGCAGCAATAACACAATCCGGAACTCCCAGACCCATTTTTTGAAAATCATAAAAGGCCTGGTATCCGTCATGATATGTGTAGTTGTAATTTCGAAACCAGGCTTCTTCATATTGCAATCCTTTTAAATCCATTGCATCCTGAACACCTTTTTTTCGCTTTTGTGATTCGTAATTATCTTCTGGTCCGCCTATGAAATATATTTTTCTACACCCATGTTTTTCAATCATGTGTAATGTTATCTCTTTCACAGTTCGATAATTCTCACATCCGACATAATATAGACCTTCCAACTCGTGTTCCATACTAACTGCCGGTTTTCCACTTGCAACCAGTTTCTTACGTAATTTTTCTCTCTCTTCTCCTGAAGTAATATTATTCGATGCCATAAGAAATCCGTCATATTCATTACAATCTAATAATGAAAAAATCTGATACTCTCCCTGATTGTACAACAGATCTTCTTTTTCTCCGCCATAACAACTGAATATATAAAGATCAGCGCCTTCTTCTTGTATACGTTTTCGAATTCCTCGAATAGCATACTTCATTACTTCTCCATTAAATCCCCCTTGCAGCAGTGCTATTTTCTTCTTCATCTGCCACCTCCGCGTTATTTATATTTTCTATTATAACGCACTTATATCCATTTGTCTTATATTAAATGATATAATTTCCTACATCCGTAGAATCCACTAATAAATCTGCCAATGTAATTCCATTAAAATAATCAAGAATTAACTTATACAGACCTTCCCACATTTTAATTGTTTTACACACAGTAACACGTTCACATAAATTAGGATTATCCTCCAAGCATGAAATCGGTGCCAATGATCCCTCTGTAAGTTGTAAAATACTCCTGATCGTATATTCTTCTGGAGCTTTTGCAAGCTGATATCCGCCACCCTTTCCTCTTAGTGAACGAACAAATCCATTTTTACTTAATGATGCTACAATTGATTCCAGATATTTTTCTGAAATCTCCTGTCTTTTTGCTATATCCATCAATGGAATATATTCTCCTGTGTTATGTTCTGCCAAATCTAACATTACACGAATTGCATAACGTCCTCTTGTTGATATCTTCATAATTCTCCTCCAATCCTATATACCTATTATATCACAAGGTTAATATACTTTTCAAGACTAACAAAAAAATACGTACAAGAAAAAGACTATGCACTCCTGCTCAGCTTCGTCGGGCAAGCCCGACTCCAATTCGCTGGAGTGCATAGTCTTTTCTTGCTTTGAGGTGTACCGTGATTGAAATAGGTGGAGCGGTGATGTATTTACTTTTCTGGTGTCTGATGTATCTATATCATGGGGTTATTTGCTTGTGCAGATGCCTTTAGTTCACGACGACCCCCTAGTAAAAAAACACCTCATAAATCTATGAGATGTTCTTCTAACCTCCCCGAGTTGGGTTCGAACCAACGACCCTTCGGTTAACAGCCGAATGCTCTACCGCTGAGCTATCGAGGATTACCTTTATTGAAGTATACCTTCAAAACTGCATACAAAGTTTTTTCATCCATCTTGTTCTCCTATCACCTGTTCTGGTTATGCCCTCGACCTATTAGTAACAGTCAGCTCCATGTGTTACCACACTTCCACCTCTGCCCTATCTACCTC
>QUJA01000048.1 GCA_003480425.1 Firmicutes bacterium AM31-12AC | reverse complement strand
ATTGATCATGGGTATGGAAACATGAAAACAGCCACCAGATGCTTTCCATCCGGTGTAGCCAGATATGACAAGGAGCCAATCTTCCAGAATAATCTTCTTGTTTACAATGGTATGTATTACCAGATCGGAGAGGAACACAAGGAGTTCTGTGCAGAGAAAACGCAGGACGAGGACTATTATTATTATGTGCTGACACTGGCGGCTATCGCAAGAGAACTTGATGGGAAAGAAATGAATCAAGCAAAGGTACACATTGCAGCCGGACTTCCGCTTACCTGGGTAGGACGCTGTCCTGCACCTGTATAAGGGAGCGTTGCACTCTCTTATAAATCTCCTGCCAATATACACCAAAACGCTGTGTCTGTTAATAAAGAATGAAAAATTAGGCAAAGAAAGGAGACAAAAGCCTATGAGAAAACGAAATCATACAGTAACCATACGAATGAATAAAGCAGAGTACGATCTGCTTCAAAGCAAGGTAAAAGAATCCGGGCAAACCCAGCAGGCAGTGGTACTCCATGCGATAGCAGATTTAAAAATTGCATCCGCAGAGGAAGTAGAAGAATTGAAAAAGTTGAATCTGATGCTTGCAGAGATACTCAGCCAGCTTCGTGGTGCTGCCACGAATATCAACCAGATTGCACGGACAATAAATGCTGGTGGCTTTATACCAAGAGAAGATATTTTGCATCATCTTAATCAGAATATCCTCAACTACCGGAAGGAGAGTGAAAAGATATGGCAGTCAATAAGACAGTTAATAAGCGGACAAATTCTCATGGAGCAATGAGAAACTGTATCGAATATGTATTGCGTCAGGATAAGACGAATGAACAGCTTGCCTATGTGACAGGTCCTTATCCACATGAGGAGATTAACTATAATCTGGTGTATCGCACATTTTTGGAAGAAAAGAAATTATGGAATAAAGACTCCGGAAGGATGTACGCCCATAACATTATTTCCTGGCATAAAGATGAGAAGATTACACCGGAGCAGGCATTTGAATTTGGAAAAGAGTTTGCAGAAAATTGGTTCAGTGGATTCCAGACCTTAGTGGCTGTGCATAAGGATAAAAACCATATCCACTGCCATCTGGTTACAAATTCTGTGAGTTATGAAGATGGGAGAAAACTGCATAACACCAAAAAGGATCTGGAACGTATGAAACAGCTTACTAATCAGATGTGCCGAGAACGTGGACTGACAGTTGTCGAGAAAGGAAAGCACTTTGATGGAAGCCAGATTGAAAAAGGGGAAGTCATTGCATGGAGCAAAGATAAATATAACCTGTTCCGTCAACAGGTAAAGGACAGTTTTGTAGCGGACTGTGCAATGGCGGTATTAAAGGCACTGGAAAGTTGTATCAATAAAGAAAAGTTTATAGAAAAAATGAAGCAGTTTGGATGGAACGTGAACTGGACGGAAAAGCGAAAGCACATCACATTTCAGAATCAGGATGGAAAGAAAGTGCGTGACAGCAATCTGTCAAAAACATTCCATCTGGACATCAGTAAGGAGGGCTTAGAGAATGAATTTAATGGAAATAGGGAAAAATCCAGAGTTGCAGCCGACAGAGACAGCAGATCAGACGAAGAAGAAATAAAAGACGTTCGGGACCAGAACTCTAAATTGCAGATACAGGTAAACCAATCATCGGTGGAAGCGGTTGAACAGGCACAGCAGAAACAGGAAGAAGCAGAAAAACATGCAAGGCAGGCAGAGAATCAGGCTGAAAGAGAAAAGAAACGGACAGATGTGGAGATACAACGAGCCAGGAAAAAAGCAAAATCTGAAATTGATGATATGAAAGAAAGGCAGTTCTTCTTGGATTGGGGATATCTTACGGTCATTTTCTTTTCTCTTCTTCAGAATGGGGCATTTCAAAGGGATGTATTGAAATTCATAACGATACCGATAAATTGGTGCAAAGAATATATAGCATGGCTTGAACAGTTGGAATATATAAGCAATACTGCCGGAGAAATGCTCTTTAAAGGATTTTTCTCTATGTTTATGATTGCTGCCGGGATTCTTGGAAGCGTATGCCTTGTTTGGGCTGGAGTTGAACAATATAAGAAGATATGGGATGACCTGTATAAAATGGTTTTGATATCCAGTGTTTCATTTGCAGCAGTATTGGGGAACTTGATAAGAGCATATCTTCCACTTAATCTGCTTCTTGTGATTCTGCTTATAAATACTGGAACCATTCTGCTCAGAGCATATTTGAAAAAGAAGTACTGTTGAGTATCCAGTTTTCGTATAGACGCTTTTTCATAAACAGATAGTGTATATAAAATAAATAAAAAATCAAGTATCTACTTGCTTTTTAGGGGGGAGGGGGTATGATGTTCTATATTGAAACAGTGGGCAAGCGAGGTATCACAAAAACACTGTCAGGAAGCGACAGATAGAAAAGGAACAGGGAAGATTGAAAACATCAAGAAAAGAACAAAGAACCAGGGAACTGATTCCGATATGCTTAGATGTATTTGTGGCAAAGGGACTTACCATAACCACAACAACGGATCTGAGCTTTGCGGCAGGTTTGCAGAATGGTGGCATCTATTATTATTTCGAGACGAAAGAAGAAATCATTATTGCCTGTGTAGAAGCAGCCATTGAGCGCATTGAAAAAAGAGCCTTTGGGATGGCATTGGAAGATTTAGGTGACATCGAAAACATGATGGACCACCTGGGAGCGATGGCAGAAGAATTATCCCCGGTTATGCGTTTTCTGGTAAGCGTATGTGTATCAAAAGAATACGGGGACAAGATCAAGCCGTCTTTAGTAAAACTGGCGGGCAGATATCCGGATTATACCAGGCAGATTGCAAAGATACTCGGATGCACCACGCAGGAAGTTGAGCCCTATGTGCATTTGTCCATACTGGCGATCAACAACTATATGATATTTGGTGAGAAGGCACTCTTTGAACCGCAGATTCAGGCGGCAAAGAGGGAACTGCTGAAACTGGCTGCAAAGAGATAGGATATAAGGAGGGTGGTATATGAAGAAACAAACAAGGAAAGCAAAGAGAGGACTGGCAATGCTTCTGTGTGCCAGCATAGTAATCAGCGTAACTCCCGGGCCTGTGATGGCAGAGGAGAATGATTCAGAAATTGCAGTGCAGGCAAATGATAGTGCTGGAAAGACTGAACAGCAATCCACGGAAGAGGAAGAGTGTAAGCACGAGGGTATTGAAATAACTTTCAACAGCAACGGTTTCGGAAACTGCCCGAAATGCAATGCAACCGTATATCAGCCTGCTGTTGAAACAACTGACAAATATGACATTGACGATGACAGCACGAAAGACACCGTTTACGAAATCAGCAATGCAGGTCAGCTGTACTGGTTTGCAGGACTTGTAAACGGTACTCTTGATGGAGTTGAACAAAACACATTAGCCAATGCAATTCTGACAGCCAACATCACAGTAAATGAAAATCTTCTTGATTCTTTACAATACGATACAGAGGGCAACGTTTCCAACGGAAGTGATTTTATAAGCTGGACACCGATTGCAGATTGTATGGAAGATCATATAACACTGTATTCAGGAACGTTTGACGGAAATAATAAAACCGTAAGTGGTTTATACTTTAATGATAATTCAACACGTATTGGATTATTCGGAAGTTCAGAAGCTGATGGCAACATAAAAAATGTTGGAGTTGTTGATTCCTATTTCAAGGGGAATGATTTTGTGGGCGGTGTGTGTGGACGCAATGACGGCACAATCACAAACTGTTATAATGCAGGGAATCTTACCGCTATTGAGTCATCTGCTACTATAGGCGGTATATGTGGATACAATAGTGGCACAGTCACAAACTGTTATAACACAGGAACTGTTACCGCTACCGGCCAAGTAGCTTCTGTAGGTGGTGTGTGTGGTTGTAGTACTGCACCAATTTTAAACTGTTATAACATAGGAACTGTTACTGCTACTAGCTCAAGTACTGATATAAGCGGTATATGTGGATACAATTTTGGCCCAGTCACAAATTGCTACTACCTCGCAGACACAGAAGATGAAAATGGCGGCAAAACCACCGCACAATTTGCAAGCGGTGAAGTTGCGTATCTCCTGTCACAGGGCTGCTCAACCGAAGAAGGTGATTACGATGGCTCCATCTGGGGGCAGAAACTTGGCGAAAATGGTGATACATATCCTGTTTTGAAAAAGGCAGGGGATGTTGAGAATACCGTATATCGGAATGAAACCTATCCGGGGTGTGAAGGTAAACCGGGTGATTTGGTCTATTCGTATTCAAATACACAGAAAGCTCCGACTTATGCTGAGCACACCGATGAAGATTTAGATGGCAAATGTGATGTTGGTGGTGAAGATTTTAAAACTTATAATCAGCTTGGAAAGCTAATTACTAAAGTTAAGCAGAATTTAAGTGATGGAAAGTATGCAGATGTGCAGTACACGACAGCTTCTATTGATGCTTTACGAAAGGCTATTGTTGTTGCAGATACTATTACAGAGGCTTCTTCTGATACAGATGTTGCAACAGCCTTTGATAAGCTGCTTGCAGCATCTACAGTAGGTGCAGATGGACTGATAGCGGCAGATCACAATATTGTCATATCATTTGCGGATGCGGGTGCTCCAAGAGGCATAGCATCAGGAAATGGATGGTATGCAAACGGTGATACCGTTACCCTTAAAGTAACACCAAGTGTAGGATACATTTTCGGAAAATGGACCAAAGATACAGCAGGCAATACATCTGTAGGAACAGAGAGTACATATACCTTTACCTTAGGTGCTGACAGTCCGGATGCATATTATGCATGGCTTGATGAGGAAAAATATACAGTGATATGTGAAAGCACAGAAGGTGGAACCTGCACGACGAGTACATCAGACGGAAAGTACGTATATGGACAGAAAGCAACAGTAACAGCAACAGCGAGTGATGGCTATGAATTTGTAGGCTGGAAGGATATTTATGGAACAACGGTAAGTACGGATGCTGTTTATAGCTTCACAGTGATTGGTGATGCGACATTGACACCGGAATTTGTCAAGGTTAAGACAGATGAAGGCGCAGATATAGCTTATGTGACAGTAAGTTTCTACCATCAGTCAGGAAAGCTTTTGGACAGCCAGAAACTTGTTTTAGGCGAAGGAAAGATTACCACTACAGTAAATGCACCAACAAAGGTAGGCTTTGACTTCCTTGGATGGTCTGCAAAGGCAAGCGGTGCAACAGCGGAAGATGTGGTTGATTTAGAAACTGCAACCTTTAGCGAGAATACCAGTCTTTATCCGGTATTTAAGGCGCAGGATATTACTTATACATTAACAGTAGTAGGTTTACAGACAGAGCAAAAGGCTCCACAGTCTAGTGTTACGGTTACTGCAGATCCGATTGAAGGTAAACAGTTTGTTGGCTGGAAGGACGCAAATGGCAATATCGTAAGCTACGATAGCACATATACTTTCATCATCACCGGAGATACCACATTGGAAGCATATTATGAGCAGGCAGACAGTGAGGTAGTAAAAGAGCCGACGATAATAATGGGTGAGCCGATTATATCAGTGAAGCAACAGGGCGTAAGTAAAAAAGCCACAATGTATTTTAACTATGACATTCCTAGCGGGAATGAGTTAGTAGACATTGGCGTTGTTTATGTAAGTGGAAAACAGAATACGCTTGATATGAATACGCCAGGTGTAGTCATTCGTTCTGCAATGAGCACAATTAATGCATCGTCAAATAATGTAAAGAATCAGTTTTACTATTCAAAGACTATGATAACTGATTCAGAATATACATTCATAGGATATATTGTTTATACTGATTCTTCAGGTAAGCGAATAATAAAATATAGTAACTTAAAGAATGCATCATACAATGATTAAAGGAGGATACTAGAAATGGAAAAAGAAATGTATGAAAGAGCTGAAATGGAAGTTGTTGAATTTGAGGTAGAAGATGTGATTACAACTTCTGGTGAAATTCCTGGAATAGACGATTAGTTTTACTTATAAAACTAGAGGCGGCGGTGTAAACCGCCGCTTTTTCAAAATTACAGAGGAGATTGATTGTGAAGATAAAAAATATGATTTTAACAGCAGTATGTATTTGCTTCCTTTGTCTGTTTGGAAGTGTACAGGTATATGCGGCAGAATATTATGGAGATTTTCAATACGAAGAAAATGGAGAAAGTGTTTCAATTTATGCATATAACGGAAGTGATAAAGAGGTTACAATCCCTGCCTATATCAACGACAAGGCGGTAACAGAAATCAAGGATTATGCATTTTTATTGTGCAATTCGGTAGAGAAGATAATCGTACCATCTACAGTTACGACAATTCATACAAATGCATTTTCCGGTGCAGGAAATCTAAAGAGTGTGGTACTTGCTTCCGCAGATACCAAAATTGAGAATTCCAATGAGAATACGGATAAGAAAGATACAGATGAGAGCGGAAACAATAATAGTCAAAGCAACAACATAGGGGATTCGACCAGTTCAAAGGATAATAAGACCGATACAAAGAATACAGCAAGTAACAGTACCTCGACAGCTAATGTCGCACCACAGTATAAAGTGACTGTAGATTCCTCTGTAGATACAGCCACAGAGGAAAAGAAGATTGCCGAGCAGTACAGTACAGAAAACAAGACAGATGACGGCACTACGGTAAAAAATAGTGATACAGAAAAACAGAGTAGTGGAACAGAAATTGCGGGAATTGATGAAGGTTTAGATGCCGACGAAACTGCCATCAGCTCGAATGCAGATACAGCCTCCGAAAAATCACAAAGTATGTCGGTATGGGGAATTATATTGCTGGTAGTTGTAGTAGCGATTGCAGTGGCAGGAACGGTTTTATTTATCCGGAAGAAAAAGAAACAGAATTAGAGGTCATATATGGAGAGCTTTACAATCCGACTGGCAGGGCAGCTTTTTACAATCTGTTCTGTCTGTGATTATATCAGAGAATATTGCAAAGATTATATAGTGGCAGATGATGCAGAGGATGCCATGTGTTTTCACATTGCCACAACTCAGTCCGATATCGACTTTGAGCGTGAGAAATCTGCAAGAGAAGATACCAAAGAGTGCATTCCCATCAGGCAGTTTTCTGATGCCTATCTGGAGACACTTGCGGTGTATCGCAAGATTGCAGATTACCTCTTATCTTGCGATACCCTGCTTTTTCATGGCTCAGTCATTGCTGTAGATGGCGAAGGCTATCTTTTTACAGCCAAAAGCGGTACCGGCAAGTCCACCCATACACGTCTGTGGAGAGAGTATTTCGGGGAGCGTGCCGTCATGGTAAACGATGATAAGCCGCTTCTTCACATCACAGACTCCGGCGTGACAGCATATGGTACACCCTGGGATGGCAAGCACAGATTAAGCACAAATATTGCAGTACCGTTAAAGGGCATCTGCATATTGACAAGAGACACCACAAACCATATCAAGCAGGCAGAGTCACATGCCGCATATCCGATGATTGTCCAGCAGACGAACAGAAGCTTATCAGCAGACGGAATGAAGCAGACACTATCACTGATTGATCGGATGCTTACTGTAGTGCCGGTCTACCGGCTTGGCTGCAACATGAATATCGAGGCTGCAAGGGTGGCTTATGAAGGAATGAACAGACTTAAGAAACAGGAGGAATCATAGATGAGATTAAAAGATACATTTATCACACATGACAGCGATGGAGAGCAGGTTTTGATTGATGTAACCAGCTCATTTGCAGGGCTTGTCAGAAGCAACAGGACAGCTGCATTTATCGTGGAGTGCCTGAAAACAGATACTACCAAAGAGCAGATCGTTGAGGCTATGTATGAGAAATACGATGCACCGAAGGATGTGCTGCAAAAGGATGTGGATTCAATCGTGGAGAAGTTGCGTGGCATTGGAGCATTGGAGGAATGATGTGGGGCGAGCACAACTGGAAGAACTAAAAAAACATGGAATGTATTTAAGTGCACCCAAAGGGATAAGTATGAATCCAATGTTATACCAATCGGACAGCGTAGCTGAGATTCATGCAATCAAGCAGCCTCCGGTTCGTTATGATGTGGTTATGTATATCAGAAATAACGAGCAGGGAGTTATTCATAGGGTGTTATATAAAAAAGAGAATATGTATGTTATAAATGGTGATAATTGCTGGCAAAAGGAGTATGTTTATCCAGAACAAATTCGTGGTATAGTAACTCGATTTTACAGACACGGAAAGTGGCATTCCGTAGATGAAATTCCATACAGGTTATATTATCATATATGGGTAGATTTCTTTTTTATACGAAGACCGGTATTATATTTTCGGGATAAAATCAAAGGCTATTACAGAAGGAAGTTTCATGATGAAAAATAGTAGATCCGCCCTGCACTTTATCAACGAGGTCGCAGGCAAAAGCAGATTATATATCATATTCCTGCTGCTGGTGCAGATGGTACTTGGCATCAGCAGTGTTTTTTATGCCCTGCTCCTACGTGGACTGATTGATGGTGCAGTGCACATGACAGCTCCAAAATGCTTACCTATTGTATTCTCTTTGCGGCACTTGTGGCAGGACAGATTGCACTCCGGGCAGTTCTTCGATTCTTAGAAGAATACGCTAAGGCAACCTATGAGAATGCATTCAAAAGCTGGTTGTTTGCAGGGCTTCTTACACACAATTACGGAGCAGTCACCGCAACCCATTCCGGTGAGTGGATGAACCGCCTGACATCAGATACTGTTGTCGTGTCAGAGGGGCTTGCCACGATCGTTCCGGGCGTAGCCGGGATGGTAACGAAGATGGCAGGAGCACTTGTGGTAATCCTTATTATGGAACCGAGGTTTGCCTATATCCTTGTGCCTGGTGGAATACTTCTGGTGCTGCTTACTTATATTTTCAGAAAGCAGCTAAAGAAACTGCACAAGCAGATGCAGGAAAAGGATGGACTTGTCCGTATCTTTTTGCAGGAGCATCTTGGAAGCCTGATGATTGTCAAAGCATTTGGCAAGGAAGCAGACAGCCTTACTGAGGCTGAAAACCACATGAGCGAGCACAAGAAAGCACGCATGAGAAAGAATCATTTTTCCAATGTGTGCAATATCGGTTTTGGCGCAGTTATGAACGGAGCCTATGTGCTAGGAGCTGTCTATGGGGCATTTGGAATCTACAATGGCACCATGACCTACGGAACCTTTATGGCGATGCTGCAGCTCATCAGCCAGATACAGAACCCGTTTGCCAACATCACAGGGTATCTGCCGAAGTATTTCGCTATGCTTGCGAGTGCGGAGAGGCTGATGGAGATTGAGGCATATGCCAAGGATGAGCTGCGTGATAGGGATGAAGGCTGTGTTACAGGTGAAGTTCAGACAGAACATAAAGCATATATGGCAGATACAATTGATAATGGTGCAGAATATTCAGGAAGCATAGACAAGAGCCGTAAATCAAGGCATATTCCAGATAACAGCACATTCGGCTTGTCCCATGTTGATTTTACATACCTTCCGCCGGTCGTCACCGAGGGAGATGTGATTATGCCAATCGTATTAAATGATTACAGCCTTATGATACGAAAGGGTGAGTTTGTGGCATTTACCGGTCCGAGTGGCTGTGGCAAGAGTACAGTGTTAAAGCTTATGATGGGATTGTATACAGTAGATGCCGGAGAAGTGTATGGCTGTGATCGTTCCATGTTTGCCTATGTTCCGCAGGGCAACCAGCTTATGAGCGGAAGTATCCGGGATATCATCACATTTTCAGATAAGAACAGGACAGGCGATGAAACCGGTATTCACAGAGCCTTGCAGATAGCCTGTGCGGATGGCTTTATCGCAGAGCTGGAGCATGGGATTGACACACTGCTTGGCGAACGTGGCCTGGGACTTTCCGAGGGACAGATGCAGAGGCTTGCGATTGCCAGGGCAATTTATTCTGACAGACCGGTACTGCTTCTCGATGAAGCCACCAGTGCACTGGATGCCGGAACGGAAGAAGCGGTGCTTGAAAATCTCCGCAGTATGACAGATAAGACAGTGATCATTGTAACCCACCGTCCAGCTGCACTTAAGCTGTGTGACAGGCAGGTTGCATTTGGAGAAGAGAAATAAAGCAGAAACGGAGAAAAGAGGTGACGGCATGGAGAGATTACATAGCAAAGAGCTGACAGCGGTACAGAAGAATGCAAGGGATGTGGGGGATGAAATACATACCGATCGCCATATCATAGACCCGGTTGCCTATGATATGCTGTATCTGGCTTCATTTGGGATAAATAGCAGAGGTAAGGCAGCCGGGCAGTCAAAAGGGCAGAATAATGGAATCAATATTTTGCCCAATAGCAAGCCGGACGGGAAATGTCTGGAGCGTTACCGCACCGGTGAAGAAGAGATGAAAGAACTTTTCCGTATGAGTGCAAGGCATTTCATAGATACACTGGTGGGAGCAACCTTAAAGCAGGCGGGAGTTGCTTTGCCGAAATATTGGGAAGACCGCATAGTAAAGGCTGTCCGTAAGGTGCTGCTCTTTGATGTAGAGAGAAAGAAACTGTGTGCATGGATGGATACCGAGCAAATATGGTATCTGCCATTAAAGGGCATTATACTGAAGGACTATTATCCGTCAGTCGGAATGCGACAGATGTCGGACAATGATATCCTGTTTGATGCAGATGCATGGGAGCGTGTGAAGAAGCACATGCTTTCCGAGGGCTACGAGGCAGAATCCGTAGGCAATGGCAACCATGATGTCTACCAGAAGCCGCCCGTTTATAACTTTGAGATGCACCGCTCACTCTATGGCAGGGGACATGATGAGAGCTGGGTGGAGTATTACAGTGATATCAAGGAGCGTCTGATCCCGGATGAAATTGTTCATATAGGCGATGCAGATGATGCAGGAAACAATGCATGTGGCAGGACAGGAGTGGACAGCAGTTGTGGCTATCATATGCGTGACGAGGATTTCTACATTTACATCACAAGCCACGCTTACAAGCACTACAGCGGAAGTGGTACCGGCTTGCGTACATTACTGGATTTCTATGCCTGGCTGAACCAGAAGGAAGCCACACTTGATTTTGATTATATCCGGACGGAGTGTAAAAAGCTTGGAATAGAGGATTTCGAGAAGCATAACCGCATCCTTTGCAGGAAGGTATTTGCACCATTGCAGGCATACGGGCAGGATTCCTTTGAACGGTCGTTATCGGGGGATGAACATGATATGCTTCGGTACTATCTTTCTTCCGGTGTGTACGGAACCTTTGACCGCATGGTTGCAAACCGCATGGAAAAGCAGAAAAAAGCGGATGGAAAGAAAAAAATGTCAAAGCTTAGTTACTATCGGCATAGAGTATTTCCGGGAATGGAGCTGTATGAGAATTATCCGTTGCTGGTAAAACATAAGTGCCTGATACCGGCGTATTGGTTTTATCGGATTATGCGTCTGGCTTTTTGCAGGAAGCGCAGGGAGAATATAATGCGTGAGGTGAAGGCGGTAAAGAGGGTTGTGAAGAAAGAGGTGAATGAGCAGGAAATGGTCAAATAAAGGATGTTAAGGCACTGCCCCGGGGTTATTGGAGGTTAGTGCCTTTTACTTTCACATTATTACAGATGCATCAGTCAAGAAGCTGACTGTGAATACGTTGTTTGAGCGATACATGGCAACAAAGAATATCAAGGAAAGAACGAAGAAGAATTATATCCGTATGTGGGATTACCGGATACGAAATACTCTTGGAAACATTCGTGTTGTGGATTTCAAGACATCACATGTAAGGAAGTTCTTTTCCGCATTGTCAGATGAAGGACTGGCACACAGTACGATCAAAGGTCTTTATGGCTTATTGAATCCCAGTTTTGAACTGGCAGTGGAAGATGGGATTATCCGTAAGAATCCGGTAACAGGAACACTTGGAGATTATGGGGCTCCGGCAAAAGAGAAGGAAGCACTGACACTGGAACAGCAGGAAAAACTTCTGAAGTTTGTTGAACAGAGTAATGTGTATAAGCCTCATCTTCCAATGATGCAGGTTATGTTTGGGGCTTGCCTGAGAGTGAGTGAAACCATCGGCTTAACCTGGTCAGATGTGGACATGAAGAACCGGGAGATCCATGTAGGTGGACAGCTTGTGTATTATGAAGGTGATGACGGATATTGTTTCCATGATTCAGAAACCAAAACGGATGCGGGAATCAGAGATATTCCTATGACACAGATGGTATATGATGCGTTCCGTAAACAGAGAGAGCTGAACCTGATGCTTGGCTTGCAGAGTAATGTGGAGATCGGTGGACGCAGTGGATTCATTTTCAATACAAAGCATGGACGTCCGATCATGCCGGCGGGAGTGAACAGCTTTCTGAAAAATATTGTCAATGCCTATAATAAAAAAGAAAGCAAACTGGCAGAAGAAGAGAAGCGAGAGCCGGAGCTGATGCCTCCTATTTCATCGCATACCCTTCGTCATACGGGATGTACTAGACTGGGTGAGAATAATGTCAATCCCAAAGTTATGCAGTATGTGATGGGCCATTCAGATGCACAAATCACAATGAATGTCTATAATCATATTGCTGAGAAGTCTCACGTGGAGAATGAGATGTCTAAAATGAACCTGCCGGAAACTGTACCTGCTGTGGTATAAACCAGAAGTCGTTGTCGTAAAATGTGGTAAGAAAATCAGACAAATATATTTTTCAAAAGATTTGTCGTAAAAATGTGGTCAAATCAAGAAAATCGAGTGCGAAAGAGAATGTTACGCCATGCACAGCTTGGGAAAGAATTCCCTCGCTGTCGGGCTGTCGCCCTATAAAATAGCGAAAATAGACGCCTTTGCAAGTAAACTTGCAGGGCGTTTATTTTCACCATTTTGCATGGCTTATAGCGTTCACAAAATCTTCACAAAATAATTAGCACTCACCTCTTGACAGTGCTAATAATAGGTGCTATAGTACAACTAGAACAAAGGAAGAGGAACAAAAAGAAGAGTTCCGAATCCGGAGTTGAAAATGTTGATAACACTCAGGAGTAATCCGAAAGTGCTTGATTAGATTTTAAGATATCTTTTGAAAGGAGATATGACTTATGTTAATGCCTAGTATTTTTGGAGAGAATTTGTTAGATGACTTTTTTGGATTCCCATTTGATGGAAATTATAATTATAATGCAGCAGGTTTGATGACCACAGATGTGAAAGACACAGATCATGGTTATGAAGTAACGATGAACATGCCGGGAGTAAAGAAGGAAGATGTGAAAGCTGAACTGAAGGATGGCTACTTGACCGTCAGTGCTGTATCGAATAAGCAGACAGATGAGAAGAACTCGGAGGGCAAATATCTCAGACGTGAACGTTACAGCGGTTCATGCAGCAGAAGCTTCTATGTTGGTGAAGGTGTTAAACAGGAAGACATCAAGGCTAAGTTCGAGGATGGCACCTTGAAGCTTGAAATTCCGAAAGAGGAAGCAAAGCCTGCAGTAGAGCAGAAGAAATATATATCCATTGAGGGATAATGATTCATCGGCTCAGATGTTTTTAGACAATAACAGTTAACAGATTGGAATATAGATATTTGATTGAAAAGGAGATATGACTTATGTTACCTAGCATTTTTAACAATAATTTATTTGATGATTTCTTTGATTTTCCATTTTATTATGACAACAGAGCAGAAGATAAGGCAGAGAAGAAACTGTATGGTCACCATGCAGGCAATCTGATGAAGACAGATATCAAGGAACTGGACAATGGCTATGAACTTGAGATTGATCTTCCGGGCTTCAAGAAAGACGAGATTAAGGCTGAATTGAATAATGGTTACCTGACCGTCAGTGCAGCAAAGGGTCTTGATGAAGATAAGGAAGACAAGAAGACAGGCAAGTACATCAGACGTGAGCGTTATGCAGGCGCATGTCAGAGAAGCTATTATGTTGGCGAAGATATCACAGAAGAGGATATCAAGGCATCCTTTGAACATGGTATTCTGACACTGTTCGTACCTAAGAAAGAAGCAAAACCTGCTGTAGAAGAGAAGAAATATATTTCTATCCAGTAAAAAATAAATGTATATGAAGCGCAGGAATTCTAAGCAAGTCCTGAATCAAAAAGGCCGCAGCCCATTTGGACTGCGGCCTTTCGCTGCTTTTAGGGTTTTAAATAAATCGGATGCAAAAATGTAATAAGTTATGTCGCCGCGGTTATATCTCAATATCAAAACGGGCATTTTACAACACCATTTTCTGTTGCTATACTCATAGTAAAGATAAGAATCATAGTGATATATTTGACAGTAAATAATGGGGGATGAGTATGAATCAGAATTTATATCCGCATCTTTTTCAGCCGCTGACGATTCGCGGCGTGACGTTGAAAACAGATTGGAATATGCGCCGACGGTTGTTCTGAAGTGTAATGCGGAGCAGATCTGCAAGGTTTCATTCACGTCATCGACATGAAGGTGCTGATCGGCTTGTTGACCGGTAATATCGGTATGTAGTATTATATGAGTTGAAAAAATGGACAGTTAAAGAGAAAGGCGAAGCATAGCGAATGATAGTTGCAACGGTATTTGGAAAGATTATTTCTATTTTTATTATTATGATTGTAGGCGTGATCTGTTATAAGATGGGAATCATTGATGATTATACAAAACAGCGTTTGTCTAGACTGAGTACACTGGTTGTGAATCCTATTTTGATTTTTACTTCCTTTCAGATGGAGTATGACAGTGAGTTGCTGAAAAAAATGGGCCTTCTTTTTGTGTTGGCCGTCATCAGTTATCTGATTTCCATTATGATTGGTCATTTCCTTTTGCATGAGAGAGAAGGGTATGATCTGTCAATTGAGAAGTTTGCAGTGACCTATGATAACTGTGGATTTATAGGGGTTCCGCTTGGTTATGCGCTTTTTGGAAATATCGGTGTTATCTATGCAACCGTGTTTGTCGCCGTTTTTCATATTTTCTGCTGGACACATGGCATCATGCTGTTGGATAAAGGCGGTTTTCAGCTGAAGAAGCTGATTAATCCGTGCCTCATTGCGGTCATCGCAGGTATGGTATTCTTTATTTTTCAGATTCGTCTGCCGGAAAGTATTGATTTTGCAATGGGTGCCATTGGCGATATGAATACGCCGCTGGCGATGCTTTTGTCCGGCGCGATTATGACACAGCTGAATTTTAAGGAGGTTTTGACAAAAAGAAGACTCTTTTTCGTGGCGTTACTGCGCCTGATTGCTTCGGCAGGTCTGTTCTGTTTGTTACTGAGATTTCTGCCGATTGATGATCAGATGCGGACAGTAGCCGCAGTGACTGCAGCGTGTCCGGCCGGTGCCATGACGATTACGATGGCGATTATGTATGAGCATGATGATCATTATGCGACAGAGCTTTTTACAGTGACAACGCTGCTTTCAATCCTGACAATGCCACTGTGTATGCTGATTGCCGGATAGGGCACTGCGCAGCAATTTTACATGCGAATACGTCACGATGAAAATCAAACTAAATCATAAGCATTTCTTGGTGTGCCGTCGGCAACATGGATAATTCCGCAGTAGCGGAAGCCATAACTGTCGATGGCATTTTGCATGACTTGTAGCGTTCACAAAATCTTCACAAAAAAATTAGCACTCACCTCTTGATAATGGAAGTCGATTTTTGTCCTGTCTTGTGTATCTCGGAAGTGCCTGTTTTACAGGCTTTCCGGGGCATCAGTCATTTTGTCTGGTATTGTAAAGCAGTGTCAGATTTGCCGTAAATGTCGTAAATTTGTGGTCAAAAAATGATGAGAAATGGAGAGTGCTAATAAAATGAAATTAACGTATACAAATGTAAATGGATATCTGATTCCGAACCTCACCTATAAATCTGGTGAGCAGATGGTGCAGCTTGGCAAATATGGATTCTCACGCAGAGATTATCTGAAGAACCATCGAAATTCAACGTATCAGGTGATGCTTTTACAGGATACCATTGGAGAGCATCTTCTGGAAGTGGACAAGGCAGCAAGGGAACGGGAAAAAGTGATTCTGAAACAGTTGGAAGAAAAAGAACCACTGCCGGATAAGGAGAAAAATCAGATGGCATGGGTAAGAGCTGCCAATCAGCACAGAGCAATTGCGGAAGAGATTATTTTAAAGGAACTGATCTATGTTTAACAAAGTGGAAGTTTGTAACGGAGGATTGAACAGGTAATTGGACAGATTAAAAATTCATTGAAAAAAGAATAAAATGATTAGAGAAGGCGTGAGTGATAGAGATATTACTTACGCTTTTTCTTTTGAACTGGAGGATGGGAGTATGGCACAGATTTTTCGTGTAGAGAAAACTAAGAATTTTACGGTAATGAGTAATCACCATTTCAAGAATAAGAATCTGACATTGAAAGCGAAAGGTCTATTATCGCTGATGTTAAGTTTGCCAGATGACTGGAAT
>QUJA01000047.1 GCA_003480425.1 Firmicutes bacterium AM31-12AC | reverse complement strand
TTGTTCACCAAGGAAAAATCGAAATTGATGTAAACGAAAGGGCAGTTTGATAAAACCGCAAGACTGCTTTTTCGTTTACAACAACTCCGATTGTTTCCTTAACAATTTGACGAAATATTTGGCTGGCTTTCCCTATTTTACAGGCATCCCAGCTTTGCAGATTCCTGCTTGACTTTTCTTGTGGAATGAGTATAGACATTCATTGTGGTACTGACATCTGAGTGTTCTATAATTCCTGCACAGTCTTTGGTGCAGCTCTGTTTGCCAGAAGGTTACTTGCGTAGGTGTGACGTTTGTATTATCCATCCCGGAAGCATTATTACTTCTGGAATTTTTCTACAATATAAAGAAAAATGCAGATTACTAACACAAGTAATAGTGAAAAACATTTTTATATTGTTTATTATAATTATAGAGAACATATGGGGCACGAGAAAAGGCAATTATAAATTGAATTCAGAGAGTGATCCAATAGAATTTCCTGTATTGTTGTATTGCGATTCCTCTAGGGTTACTCATTGTAGTAGCTACATTTTGGAGTATGTTTGGAAAGAGCTCAAATAAAGAAAAAAATAAAAACTAGGAGGGAAAGGTATGATTTGCAAAAATTGTTCAGCACAAATTCCGGATGGCAGTAAATTTTGTACAGTATGTGGGCATAAAATAGTGGTAGAACCATTCGTTGCTCCAAAACCACAGCAACCACCACAGACAGAGCCTACACAGGTTCCGCCACAGGCGCAGCATATGCAGACACCGCCACAGACACAGCATACACAGGTGCCGCCACAGGCACCATATACGCAGATTCCACCACAGGTACAGCAGGGCAGGTGCCACCATATAATCTTAATGATGCACAACAACAGACTGTGAGTAAGAATCCTGCACTTGATGCACCGTTGACAGTGCTTGATTTTTTCCTGATGTCACTGTTGTCATTTGTTCCTATAATTGGATTTATTTTCTTGCTTATATGGGCATTTTCTGGAAATACAAATATTAATCGAAAGAATTATGCCAGAGCAGCACTTATCTGGATACTCGTAAGTATTGGATTAGTGATTTTGCTGAGCATCATAGGAGGCGGAATTTTAAATAGCATGATGTAGGGAATAATGATAAAAAATACGTGTAAAAATAAAGAAATTTAGCTTTGCAGTTTAGAATAGAAATATCCTGATAAGTATAAAGTGTTTTAACTTTGCAACTTGTCAGGATATTTTCTTGTGTTTTCTGTGCTGGAAAAGTAATATTAATAGTGAGTTGTATGTGGCTTGTATTTGTAATGGATTGCATTCATAAAGAGAGGAATTAGAAATGAGAAAAGAAAGTACATTATGTTACATCGAACAGGATAACAAATACCTGATGCTTCATCGTGTTGTGAAGAAAAATGATGTGAATAAGGATAAATGGATTGGAGTAGGAGGACATTTTGAGCATGGAGAAAGCCCGGAAGAGTGTCTGCTTAGAGAGGTCAAAGAAGAGACCGGGTATACGCTGACATCGTGGAAATATCGCGGGATTGTAACATTTGTCTATGGAGAAGACGTCATTGAATATATGTCGCTTTATACGGCAGATGCATTTACGGGAGAGCCGATAGAATGCGATGAAGGTGTTCTTGAATGGGTTGAAAAAGATAGAATCGGAGAATTGAACTTATGGGAAGGAGACCGTGTTTTCTTTCGATTGTTGGACGAGAGGGAAGACTTCTTTTCGTTGAAATTAGTATATAACAAATCCGATGTGTTGGAATATGCAGCGCTCGACGGCATACCAATGGAGCTTTTTGATGTTATTAATCCGGATGGTAGTAAAACGGGAGTTGTAAAAGAACGTGGAGTGGCACATCGGGAGGGGGCTCTTCATGCAACTGTGCATACATGGATCGTCAGACCAAATAACAAGAGTGGTTATGATGTACTATTGCAGAAGAGAAGTATTTGTAAGGATTCTAATCCGGGAAGTTATGACATTTCTTCAGCAGGACATGTGGACGCAGGAGATGAGACTCTCGAAAGTGCTCTGAGAGAATTGCGGGAAGAACTGGGGATTGAGGCAGCAAAAGACGATTTGACAGAGGTTGGAATTCATAGAGGACAGTTTGAGGCTGTATTTCATGGAAGACTATTCAAAGATAACGAATTGAGTACGGTTTACCTTTATCAGAAACCGGTTGATATTACAACGCTTACGTTACAAGAGTCAGAAGTATCCGATGTTATTTGGATGGATTTTTCAGAGTGCAGAGAAAAGATTAAAAATAAATCATTACCGAACTGTATTTATCTGGAAGAATTTGATATGATTGGAGAGAAACTCGGAATACTGTCTGAGAAAAATATATAGTAGGAGAGCAAGATGAGTATATTAAATGTAGAACATTTATCACATGGATTTGGAGATCGTGCGATTTTTTCGGATGTATCATTCCGTCTTTTGAAGGGCGAGCATATCGGTCTGGTGGGGGCTAATGGTGAAGGAAAATCCACATTTATGAGTATTGTTACCGGAAAATTGCTGCCGGATGAAGGGAAAGTAGAATGGGCGAAAAATGTGCATGCAGGATATTTGGATCAGCATGCAGTTTTAAAAAGCGGGATGACGATTCGCGAAGCATTAAAAGCAGCATTTGATCCGCTTTTGCAAAAAGAACAGAGAATGAATGAAATCTGTGACATGTTAGGAACAGCAGATGATGAGCAGATGACGGAGCTTATGGAAGAACTTGGAACAATCCAGGACGAGCTGACACTACATGATTTTTATACAATTGATGCAAAAGTAGAAGAGGTGGCAAGAGCGCTGGGGCTGCTTGATCTGGGGCTTGAGAGGGATGTGACAGATTTAAGTGGAGGTCAGAGAACAAAAGTGCTCCTGGCAAAACTACTTTTAGAAAAACCAGATATCCTTTTGTTAGATGAGCCGACAAACTACCTGGATGAGGAACATATTGTCTGGCTGAAACGATATTTATTGGATTATGAAAATGCATTTATATTGATCTCGCATGACATTCCGTTTTTGAATGATGTGGTAAATATTATTTATCACATGGAGAATCAGGAACTGAATCGTTATGTCGGAGATTATGATCATTTTCAAGAAGTTTATGCAGTAAAAAAAGCACAGCTGGAGGCTGCGTATCGTCGTCAGCAGCAGGAAATCAGTGAGCTGAAAGATTTTGTGGCGCGTAATAAAGCACGTGTTTCTACAAGAAATATGGCTATGTCACGCCAGAAAAAACTGGATAAAATGGATGTAATCGAATTGGCGGCAGAGAGACCGAAGCCACAGTTTAAATTTCAGTATGGAAGAACTCCTGGAAAAATTTTATTTGAGACAGAGAATCTTGTTACAGGATATGATGAGCCATTGTCAAAACCTTTGAATTTTTCTATGGAACGTGGAAATAAAATTGCTCTGGTAGGAACGAACGGTATTGGAAAAACTACATTGTTGAAGAGTATTTTAGGGCTGATTCCTTCTCTGTCCGGAAAGTGTGAGCTGGGTGAAAATTTACAGATTGGTTATTTTGAACAGGAAGTAAAAGGTGATAACCGAAATACCTGTATTGAGGAGATTTGGGAAGAATTCCCTTCGTTTACTCAATATGAAGTGCGTTCTGCACTGGCGAAATGTGGATTGACGACAAAGCATATTGAAAGTCAGGTGAGGGTACTTAGCGGAGGAGAGCAGGCAAAGGTGCGTCTTTGTAAGCTGATGAACAGAGATACGAATATTTTGCTTTTAGATGAGCCGACGAATCATTTGGATGTGGATGCAAAGGATTCATTAAAGAAAGCATTACAGGAATATCGGGGAAGCATTTTGCTAATTTGTCATGAACCGGAATTTTACAAAGATGTAGTAAATGATGTCTGGGATATGAGCCGCTGGACAACAAAAGTTTTCTGATAGATTTGCGGGGATAAGAGTGATTTTTCGAAGTGTCTGTGCCGGGTAACTAATAAGTACTTATTAGAATGTATTGATGGTGAGCATATTGAACTTAAAAAATTTCATAGTTATAATAAGAGTATGCGAAAAAATGAAAATTAAGTTTGAAAACAAAGGAGAATCATCAATGAAAATGTTATCCATTGAACAGGAACTGAAGAATAACACTTATCCGGGAAGAGGAATCATCCTTGGAAAAAGTGAAGATGGTACAAAAGCTGTAGCAGCTTATTTTATTATGGGGAGAAGTGAGAACAGCCGTAATCGTGTGTTTGTGGAAGATGGGGAAGGTATCCGCACACAGGCGTTTGATCCATCCAAATTGACAGATCCAAGTCTGATTATTTATGCACCGGTACGTGTGCTTGGAAACAAAACAATTGTTACAAACGGAGATCAGACAGATACAATTTACGAGGGAATGGATAAACAGCTTACATTCGAACAGTCTCTTCGTTCACGTGAGTTTGAGCCGGACGGACCGAATTATACACCACGTATTTCAGGTGTGATGCATTTGGAAGACGGAAAGTATAACTATGCAATGTCTATTTTGAAAAGTAATAATGGTAATCCGGAAAGCTGTAATCGTTATACATTTGCATACGAGAATCCGGCAGCAGGTGAGGGACATTTTATTCATACATATATGCATGATGGTAATCCGCTTCCAAGCTTTGAAGGAGAGCCAAAGTTAATTGGAATTCCAAATGATATGGAGAGTTTTACAGAGTTGTTATGGAACAGCCTGAATGAAGAAAATAAAGTTTCATTATTTGTCCGCTACATCGATATTGAGACAGGAAAATACGAGACAAAGATTGTAAATAAAAATAACTAAATAATATCAGAACTGTGAAATACAATTAGTAAGAGGAGCAGATAAGATGAAAGAATTAGAATTAAAATATGGTTGTAATCCAAATCAGAAACCTTCAAGAATTTATATGGCTGACGGAAGTGAACTTCCAATCCAGGTATTATGCGGACGTCGGGATATATTAACTTCCTGGATGCATTTAATGGCTGGCTGCTTGTATCAGAATTGAAAAAGGCAACAGGTCTTCCTGCAGCAACATCATTTAAACATGTTTCACCGGCAGGAGCAGCAGTGGGACTTCCATTAGATGAGACACTTGCAAAAATTTACTGGGTAGATGACCTTGGAGAACTTTCTCCGCTGGCATCAGCATATGCAAGAGCAAGAGGAGCAGATAGAATGTCTTCATTCGGTGATTTTATTGCACTTTCTGATGTGTGTGATGTAGATACAGCAAGATTGATCAAGAGAGAGGTCTCAGATGGTGTAATCGCACCTGGATTTGAGCCGGAAGCATTGGAATTGTTGAAACAGAAGAAAAAAGGAAATTACAATGTTATTCAGATCGATCCAAATTACGTGCCGGCTCCATTGGAACATAAAGAAGTATTTGGGATTACATTTGAACAGGGAAGAAATGAGTTGAAGATTGATGATGAGTTTTTCTCAAATGTTGTAACAGATAATAAGGAAATTCCTGATTCAGCTAAGATGGACCTTGCCATTTCTATGATCACATTAAAATATACACAGTCAAACTCTGTATGTTATGTAAAGGGCGGACAGGCAATCGGTATCGGAGCAGGACAGCAGTCTCGTATTCATTGTACACGTCTGGCAGGACAGAAAGCAGACAACTGGTGGCTTCGTCAGTCTCCACAGGTTCTGGGACTTCAGTTTAAAGATGGAATCGGACGTGCGGATCGTGATAATGCAATTGATCTCTATATTGGAGAAGAATATATGGATGTTCTTGCAGATGGTGTTTGGGAGAATACATTTAAAGAAAAGCCAGCAGTATTTACAAGAGAAGAAAAGCGTGCATGGCTGGATAAGATGACAGATGTTTCACTTGGTTCGGATGCATTCTTCCCATTTGGAGATAATATCGAACGAGCTCATAAAAGTGGTGTAAAATATATTGCACAGCCGGGCGGCTCAGTGAGAGATGACAACGTAATTTCTGTATGTAATAAATATGGCATGGCAATGGCATTTACAGGAATTCGTTTATTCCACCACTAAAATATACTGAGAATGAAAAAGAATGTGCTTCGGTACATTCTTTTTTTTGTGCCGTGGGACTGGAAAAAACGAGGGTAATGTGGTATAGTCACTACTATATGGAGGAAACACTATGGTATTAGAGACGAGAAGTCCTGAACAGACATTTCAGATTGGTGTTGATCTGGCAAAGAAAGCCGTACCGGGACAAGTATTTACTTTGACAGGAGATCTAGGCGTTGGCAAAACTGTATTTACACAGGGATTTGCACATGGATTAGGAATCACAGAGCCTGTGAACAGTCCGACATTCACAATCGTTCAGGTGTATGAGGGTGGACGACTTCCATTTTATCATTTTGATGTATATCGTATTGGTGATGTAGAAGAGATGGATGAAGTCGGTTTTGATGAATATGTGATGGGGGAAGGCGTATCGCTGATTGAATGGGCGAATTTGATCGAAGAGATACTTCCTGAAAGACGTACAGAGATCATTATTGAAAAAGATCTTCAAGAAGGATTTGAGTATCGGAGAATTACGATAGAAGAACGATAAAAAACACAGTTGGGAAAAGGTCAGCGTTGTCTGACCTTTCTTGGTTAACTAGGTGACAGGAGGAGCATATGAAAGTACTGGCAATTGACAGCTCAGGAATGACTGCAACAGTGGCAGTTGTAGAAGATACGCAAACAATTGCGGAATATACAGTAAATTTTAAAAAGACACATTCACAGACATTGTTGCCGATGATCGATACAATGGGGAAGATGATAGAACTTGATCTGAAATCAATCGATGCGATTGCTGTAGCAGGAGGACCGGGTTCTTTTACAGGTCTTCGAATTGGGTCAGCTACGGCAAAAGGATTGGGACTGGCATTGGAGAAACCATTGATACACGTGCCGACAGTAGATGGACTTGCGTATAATCTTTATGGGTGCCAGGATATTATTTGTCCTATTATGGATGCCAGAAGAAAGCAAGTTTATACAGGAATGTACACATTTGCAAGAAGAGAACTGGAAGGCAGTAAGGAGACAGAACTGGTACTGGATGTATTAGAAGCACAGAATGCATCGCCAATAGACGAGTTAATAGAGCGTTTGAATATACATGGAAGACCGGTTGTATTTCTCGGAGATGGAGTGCCGGTATATCAGGATGTAATCAGAGAAAAGATGCGTGTACCATTTTCTTTTGCACCTGCGAGTGCGAACCGTCAGAGAGCAGCAGTAGTCGGAGCTCTTGGAATTCAGTATTATAAAGAGGGAAAATTTGAGACGGCAATGGAACATCAGCCGGACTATCTGCGTGTATCACAGGCGGAAAGAGAGCGTGCGGAAAAAGAACGTAAGGCTGTTGTATCGATTCGTCAGATGAAAGTAGAAGATGCGGCAGCAATCGCAGAGATGGAACATCAGACATTTTCAGATGCTTGGAGCGAGAAGGCGATTCTTGATACACTTCGTAATCCAAAAACAATTTGTCTTGTAGCAGAAAAGATTGGGAAGATTGTAGGATATTGTATTGTCTATACAGCAGATGATGAGGCTGATATTGCCCGAATCGCAGTCTTAAAAGAATCAAGAAGATTTGGTATCGCATCAGAATTGATACATGCATTAGACGTGATCTGCTGGGAGAACCAGATACAGATTATTATGTTGGATGTTCGTGTCAGCAATGATGGTGCAAGAGCATTTTACGAAAAGCATGGCTTTACACAAGACGGAATTCGTGAAAATTATTATAAAAATCCAATTGAAGATGCGATTTTAATGAGTCGTGCGGTGATACCAACGAAAAAATAGAGCGTAGAAATAGAGGAATAATATGTTAGATGTATGTTTACTTGGCTGTGGCGGGATGATGCCACTGCCATATCGTTGGCTGACTTCCCTGATGACCAGATTTAATGGAAGCAGTTTGCTGATCGATTGTGGCGAGGGAACACAGATTGCAATAAAAGAAAAAGGCTGGAGTTTTAAACCGATTGATGTAATTTGTTTTACTCATTATCACGGTGATCATATTAGTGGTTTACCGGGATTGTTACTGACAATGGGAAATGCGGACCGAACAGAACCGCTGACTTTAATCGGACCAAAAGGCTTGGAGAGAGTTGTAAATGCCCTCAGGGTAATTGCACCGGAATTACCATTTCCAATTTATTACAAAGAAATCGAAGGTGCAGAACAGACTTTTGAGATGAATGGATACAGGCTTAAGGCGTTTCGTGTAAATCATAATGTACTCTGTTACGGATATACATTGGAAATCGATCGTGCCGGAAAATTTGATCCTGCACGTGCAAAAGAACAGAATATTGAACAGAAATATTGGAGTTTGTTGCAGAAGGGTGAAACGATAGAGACGGAAGGTCGTGTGCTGACTCCGAACATGGTGCTTGGACCAGCCAGAAAAGGAATTAAGCTGACTTATACAACGGATACAAGACCGACAAAATCAATTCGTGAAAATGCGGTGGATTCGGATTTGTTTATTTGTGAAGGAATGTACGGAGAGAAAGAAAAGGCAGCAAAAGCTATTGAATATAAGCATATGACATTTTATGAGGCAGCAGAGCTTGCAAAAGAAGCAAATGTAAGAGAAATGTGGTTGACACATTATAGTCCGTCGCTTACGCATCCGGAGATGTATATGGATGAGGTGCGTAAGATTTTTCCGGCGTCTAAGGCGGGAAAAGACAGGATGTCTGTAGAAATGAAATTTGACTAGGAGAAAATTATGAGGGAAATACAGGATATTAATATTTTGGCAATAGAAAGCTCCTGCGATGAAACTGCAGCAGCAGTAGTGCATAATGGAAGAGAAGTACGATCTAATATTATTTCTTCTCAGATTGACCTGCACAAATTGTATGGTGGAGTCGTACCGGAAATCGCCTCCAGAAAGCATATTGAAAAAATTAACCAGGTAATTGAAGAGGCATTGAAAGAAGCGGATACAACATTGGACGAAATCGATGCGATCGGAGTGACTTATGGACCAGGGCTTGTGGGAGCCCTGTTAGTTGGCGTTGCAGAAGCAAAGGCAATCGCATTTGCAAAGAATAAACCATTGATTGGAGTGCATCATATAGAAGGTCATATTTCTGCAAATTATATTGAACATCCAGATTTAGAGCCGCCATTTTTGTGCCTGGTAGTATCTGGCGGACATACCCATCTTGTATGTGTAAAGGAATATGGAAAGTATGAAATCTTAGGCGGAACACGCGATGATGCCGTTGGAGAGGCCTATGATAAAGTGGCACGTACAATTGGTTTGGGGTATCCGGGAGGACCGAAGATTGAAAGAATTGCACGTGAAGGAGATCCAGATGCGATTGTATTTCCAAAAGCACGAATTGAAGGATCACCATATGATTTTAGCTTTAGCGGATTGAAATCAGCTGTCTTAAACTATATCAATGGATGCCAAATGAAAGGACAGGAATATAATCCGGCAGACATTGCGGCATCATTTCAGAAGGCAGCAATTGATGCATTGGTAGAGAAATCTATGAAAGCAGTAGATGAATTTGACATGTATAAGTTTGCGATAGCAGGAGGAGTGGCATCGAATGGTGCACTGCGTCAGGCAATGGAAGAGGCATGTGCAAAACGTGATATGAAATTTTATTATCCGTCTCCGATTTTCTGTACAGATAATGCAGCGATGATCGGTGCAGCGGCATATTATGAATATCTTGCAGGAACAAGACATGGATGGGATTTGAATGCCGTGCCAAATCTGAAGCTTGGAGAACGATGATATAAAGTAGGGAATAAAGAGGAGAATCTTGAAATGGTAAAGAAACATTGTACAGCAATCGTGTTGGCAGCAGGACAGGGAAAGCGAATGGGAACAAAAGTGCATAAACAATATCTGTTGTTACAGGATAAACCGGTGCTGTATTATTCATTGCAGACATTTCAAGATTCGGCTCTTATAGATGAGATTTATCTTGTTACCGGACAAGGAGAGGAATCCTATTGTGAGGAACAGATTGTAAGACCATACGGTTTTACGAAAGTGACACATATTGTGGAAGGCGGAGCAGAACGTTATAATTCCGTATGGAATGCATTAAAGTACGTAGAGGATGGATATGTATTCATTCATGATGGCGCACGCCCATTTATAAGTGAAGAGATAATAGAACGTGCATATGAATCTGTTCAGAGTTGTAATGCATGTGTTGTTGGAATGCCAGTAAAGGATACAATAAAGATTGCGGATGATCATGCAAACGTTGCTGAAACTCCGGACAGAAGTAAAGTATGGATGGTGCAGACACCACAGGTTTTTCATGTTGGGCTGGTGAAAGAAGCATATAGATGTTTAATGGAACAAGAAGAGACGAATGTAACGGATGATGCGATGGTAGTAGAAACATTTACAGGGCATTCTGTAAGATTAGTGCAAGGAAGCTATGAAAATATTAAAATCACAACGCCGGAAGACTTGGAAATAGGCGAGGTTTTTGCTGGAAAATATGGGAAATAAATAACTTTAAAAAAAGTTTAAAAAAGTTTTGAAAAAGTGTTGACATAATATAAACCATGTGATAGTATACTACTTGTCGCGAACGACATAAACGAAAAGCGACAAAACAGAATATGGAGAGGTATCGAAGTGGTCATAACGAGGCGGTCTTGAAAACCGTTTGTCCGCAAGGGCGCGTGGGTTCGAATCCCACCCTCTCCGCTTGAATCGTATCGGCAAATGCCGATACGATTTTTTGTATATTAGGAAAGTGTTCTTTCCTAATATACAAAAAGGTTCCGCGAGGATGCATTTTATAAACTTGAAAAAAAGGACTGGACAAATCAGAACAAATCATGTATATTAGTCTTCGGTCATTTTTTTGGAGAAGTACCCAAGCTGGCCGAAGGGGCTCCCCTGGAAAGGGAGTAGGTCGTTAGTAGCGGCGCGAGGGTTCAAATCCCTCCTTCTCCGTTTGTGTTACATGATTATCTCAGTCGAGAAGACTCCCACCTCTTTCAGGTAGTGAGTAACAGCAAATTTGTCTCAGTGGGAGTCCAATCTCCGACTGAGATAAACGCTCCGCGAGGATGCGCAGTGATTCTGTAAAGAATGTGTCAGCTTACGCTGACCAGAATCACGCGCCAAGTCTCGCGGCTGCTCGACTTGAATTTAATATTCTTTACATTATAAAATTAGATTTGTTTATCAGAAATACCTTCCTTAAACAGTACATATTGTTCGATTGCTTTAGCTGCTCCTTCTATGCCAAGCTTTGAGCTGTTCAAACATAATTCATAACTATCCGCATCGCCCCAACGCTTGTTTGTATAATAGTTATAATAACTTGCTCTCTTCTTGTCTGTCTTTACGATACGATCTTTTGCTTTATTGGCAGGTAAATCATAAATTCGACTAATACGGGAAATTCTTGCCTCCAAATCTGCATGAATAAATACACTGACTACATTATCATAAGATTCCAACGCATAATCTGCGCAACGACCAACCAAAATGCAAGGACCTTCGTCTGCAATCTTCTTAATCGTATCAAACTGTGCAAGGAATACTTTATGATTGAGCGGCATATCATTATATGCGCTTCCAGCATACCCCATAGAATATGTATCCATTACGAGTGAATAGAGAAAGCTATTTGTTGGCTTCTCATCGTGAGTTTCAAAAATCTCTTCACAGATACCGCTTTCCTTTGCAGCTCTGGCGAGCATTTCTTTATCATAAAGTTTGATTCCGAAATCCTCAGCAATCTTATAACCAATCTCTCTTCCAGCGCTTCCATACTGTCTTCCAATTGTAATAATCGTATTTGTTTTCATACTAGCCACGCTCCTTTACGCTGTATTGATGCACGAACTCATCTATACTCTTTATTATATTCGTTCTAATGCATTTTTTCAAGTAAAGCCTGAAAATAATCTGGTAGTGGTGCATCGAATTCCATATATTCACCGGTTGTTGGATGTGTGATTCCAAGTACCTTCGCGTGTAATGTCTGTCCCTGCAATTTATAAGGACATTTTGCAGGTCCATATATCTGATCCCCTAAAATCGGATGCCCGATACTAGACATATGCACGCGTATCTGATGTGTTCGTCCGGTTTCCAACTGACATTCAATATAAGTAAATTGCTGAAATCTTTTCAGAACACGATAATGCGTAATTGCTTCTCTTCCGTTAGTACAGTGAACACTCATTTTTTTTCGGTCTATCGGATGGCGACCGATCGGTTTGTCAATGGTTCCCTCATCTTCTTTTAATCTTCCATGAACAATAGCGTGATATTTTCTTGTAATAGAATGTTCTTTAAGCTGCTCTGCAAGAGCCTGATGCGCACGGTCATTTTTGCATATCAATAAAGAGCCGGTTGTATCCATATCTATCCTATGAACAATACCAGGACGCATAACACCGTTAATTCCTGATAAATTATCCTTACAATGGTACATGATTGCATTTACCAGCGTTCCTGTATAATGTCCGGGTGCAGGATGTACTACCATACCTTTTGGTTTGTTTACTACAAGGATATCCTGATCTTCATATAAAATATCCAAAGGAATATTTTCCGGAAGGATATCCGGTTCTTTCAATTCTGGAATTTCCACTTCAATCTGATCAGAAGCTGAAAGTTTAAAATTTGATTTCACAGCCATTCCATTTACCCGCACCATATTTTCCTTGATTAATTTTTGAATATGTGAACGAGTCATATCTTCAAGCTGTTCTGACAAATATTTATCGATACGTTCTCCGCCCTTTTCAATTGTAAAGAACAATTTCTCCATACTTCTTTATCTCCAATCTACTACAATAATTCTGTAAATATAGAAAGTGACATTACAAAATGTAATGCCATCTTTATATGAACTCTGATTATTTTTTATTTTCTGCTTACCCATGCAAAATCTTCATCTTTATAATAAAATAAGACAAGAATCGCAAAGAGCACACAAGCTACTACAACATAACAATCCGCTACATTAAAAATCGGAAAATCGATTAAACTAAAATAGAAAAAATCAATAACATAATTGAGTCGAATTCGATCAATCATATTCCCAATTGCGCCGGCACAAACTAAAACTGCACAAAAGCGAAGCCAAAAATAACGTGACATATGCGGTATTTTTCCATACAAATAACCGATTGCAATTAAAACAATACTTGCACCGATTAAAAATATAATCTGTTTGTTCTGCAACATTCCAAATGCTGCACCTCGATTTTCAAGATAATGCAACTCGAAAACGTTTGGAATTATTGTAATACTGTCTTTTCCCTTCAAATTGTGTACTACAAGCCATTTTGTAATCTGGTCAATAAAAATAGCTATTACACACCAGATCACAGCATACATATAGCTTTGAAAAGTTTTATTTTTATTCTGCATAATACAAGCTCCTAAACTATACATATTTATGTATTAAGACATAAATTCTTTTTTTCTTTGTAAAAGCAAGTGTTTCTATAAACTCAAATTTCCCCATTCCTCGAACAGAAATAATATCATGCTCTTTTACTTGATATGCATTAGAAGTAATCAAACGCCCGTTTACAAAAACTTTTCCACCTTCTATAAGACCTGATAATTTACTTCTGGAAGACGAGAATGCAACCGATAAAAGGCTGTCCAAACGCACTGATGCTACAGTGCCTTTTATTTCTTCATAACGCGGGCTGTAGTGAAAATCCGTTAATTCATCAATTGTTGCTAATACTGACGTATGACGGATGCGAGTTATATTTTCTGTTAAAAACTCCTGCATCTGCATCTTTACAAATACAATTGCCTCGGAATCAGTAATAAGAATATCTCCAATCATCCCTCGTTCTATTCCTAAATTTAAAATAGACCCCAGATAATCTCTATGACTCAAAGCTTCACTGTATTTCTTATTTAAAGGAGAAATATGTAGAACCGATATTTCTGATTGAAAAATATCTGAATCTTTAATATCACGCAAAGAAAGAGCATCAGGTATAAATGCTGCCATCTGACGCTCTGCAAAATCATATCCTCCAAAAACTATAAGCCCAGTGTAAAGCCTGTCTTTCGGAATTGAATGTAAAATATTCTGTTCATTCAAATTCAAAAAATCTGAATATGTAATAATATTACGATGATATGCCTGTCTGGATAAATCAATAAAATGCTTTTCCAGAAGCTGTTCTTCTTTTTGCATCTTGTTCTGCCTTATTAAAATCTGCCTCTCACAGCGGATGTCTCCATAGAACCGCTAAGTAAATCCTGTAAATCACCTGTAATGTCAACATTTGTAGGTGTTACAAGGAAAATATAATTTGAAATTTTCTGAAGATTTCCACTGATTGCAAAAGTAGCACCGGAAATAAAATCAATAATTCTCTGTGCAATCTCAAGATCCAGCCCCTCTAAATTCAAGATAACTGTACGTCCTGCAAGTAAAGTCTCTGTAATCTCTCGGGAATCATCTACGGAAGTAGGTTTTACTACACATACTTCCATGCTTGCTCCACGTTTGGATGCAGGCTGACGCATTGGTGTTACTTTACTGCTTGCTGCAGGTGTAAATTTATTCTCGATATCTTCTCCAGCATCAAAATCTTCAAATTCAGGTTCTTTATTAGTATGTTTCTTTCCAAAGAATGAACGATGAGGTTTTTCTTCTTCATAGTCATCGTCATACATCTCATCCTCATCATAGAAATCATCATCATAATCATCATTTAATTTCATGATGTCCAGAAACTTATCAAACACTCCCATGTTTACACTCCTTCTTGTGCGATATACACAACATATTTTTATACATTACTTTCTTTATATTCTTATATATTATAATTTCTTGCACCAAAATCCCTGTTCCAACGCGAACCATTGTGGCACCTTCTTCGATTGCAACAGCATAATCATTGGTCATTCCCATAGAAAGTATGCTCACATTAACATTATCAATGTTTTTTGCGTTAATGTCAACAGATAATTTGCGTAAATTCGTGAAAATTTCACGATTTTCTTCAGAATTTTCTACAAAAGGCGCAATTGTCATCAGTCCACATACTCGAATATGTGGAAAAACAGAAATTTTTTCTATAAAAGGAATTACCTCTTCCATTTTCAGTCCGAATTTACTTTCCTCTTCTGCTACATTGACCTCTACTAGAATATTTGCAATCAAATTTTTTTTAGCAGCTTCTTTTTCAATTGTCTCTGCAAGCTTCATAGAATCCACAGAATGAATCAAGTCAACTTTATCAATGATATACTTTACTTTATTAGTCTGTAAATGTCCAATCATATGCCAGTGAATGTCCTTTGGCAGTGCCTCGTATTTTTCAGTTAATTCTTGAACTTTATTTTCGCCAAACACCCGTACTCCCAGGTTATATGCTTCCTGAAGCACTGAAATAGGCTTTGTTTTACTGACTGCGATCAAAGTTACGTCCTCTCGTGAGCGTGAAACTTTGTCACAAGCCTGTTGGATATTTTGTTCTACTTCATTTAATTGTTCTTTCAACATTATGAAAACCTCCATATATCTTTTCTTACTGAAATACTACTTCATTTTCTGTAACAGAGTGCCCGTCTTGAACAATATGATCATAATTGCTCAAGCCATAATCTGTACCTTCTTGAATGATATAATAATCATCGTTTTCGCAAAGGATTTGTATTGTCTTAAATATGGCATATCCTTTATTAATACAAAAGACTCCTTTTAAAGCTCTTTGATCACCTAAGGAATATGTTTCCTGAGTTCCGGACTCCCCTGTCTTAATCAGAACTGTTCCAGATTCAAAAGCTTCCGGATTTAGATAAACAGTTCCATCCGCTTCTGTATAATAAATATCTACAGTTTGATATTTTACAGAGTCACCATCTTGTATCATCACTCCCTGTGAAGAACTGTTTCCGCTTGTCGTCAGGTACTCGCCCGGAATTGTATAAAATAATTTTTCAATCACTGCACTTTTAGGTATTTTCAACCCACTCTGATCATCCAGAATCAATTCTACAGACAAAAATCTACTATTAGAATATTGAATCATTGCACTATCATAAGTTAAATGCCCATAATAGTCGTCCCCTTTTCTGACAATTGCTAAATCTGCCCAAATGGTATCGTTATTCTTATTAATCCTCGTTTTGACATACTGAATGCCTGCAAGACTGGCTGCTGTTTTTTTATCTAGTTGTATATAAACATCCCAGTTTTCGTCCGTAACAACTTTATATACTGGATCACCGGCCTTTATTTTTGTCTGATCTGTCAATTGTGTAGACTCATAATTACTTCTGTCAAAATTTTTATTATTAAGAGTATCTTCTGTCAAATTTTCGTAACCATCTACATTTAACACAAGTATTCCATCTGAATCACTTGGATATGTAGCAATGACATCTGAATTTCCGGCAATTACCGCATCTAACTGTGAGGTTTTTGACTGATTCGCAGCACCATGCAATGCCGAATTAATTTCTGTTTTTAATGAATAAACAGATGAAAAATGTCCATTCGTATAGCTTTCATTAAAATCCTGTATTTTGTAAATAAGATTATTTTGCTCTTCATTTGTAAGCGTGGTGCCTTCTGTATCATTTCCACTTGGAATATTTAACTTATTATGGGATAATACATAAATATTATTACCTTTTCGAAGCTTGGAATTTTCATCTTGAAAATAATTCACATAACCACTTGCATCTGCATAAAATACTTGCTCTTTTCTAATCACAAGTCCGGTATAGGAATTATCTTTTACAATGCTTCCCTCGCGTACTTCATATACAGATATTCTTTTTGCGGTTGCATATGTAAAAATTGTAACAACAAGATAAATAAAAATAAACGCAAAAAGAACAATTCCTATATTCATTTCCTGTTTATTTTTATAATGTCGGATATTAATTGTTTTCTTTACTTTTCGTTTCAATTCAGACTCCTCAAATGAAATCCTTTAAATTTATTCTTCATTAACTTGTCTAGTATAACATTTTTTTATGTATATTTCCAGCGTTTCAACAAATAATAAGAGTATTGATTGGAAAAGGAGGAATTTAAATGAAATGGTTTGATAACACGTCTTTGACGCTTGTGATCATTGGCGCACTAAACTGGTTATTGATTGGAATTTTCCGTTTTGACTTGGTTGCATTCTTATTTGGAAATATGAGCTGGCTTTCTCGTATCATTTATACACTCGTAGGATTATGTGGGCTCTATCTGATTAGTCTGTATGGAAGAATAGAAAATACATCAGAATAATATTTTAGAATATTACATTAAAAAAGATGCGGATTAAATATAATTCCGCATCTTTGCTATATTTAATTCAAGTCGAACGTCCGTGAGACTTGGCGCGTGATTCTGGTCAGCGAAGCTGACATATTCCTATCAGAATCACTGCGCATCCTCGCGGAGCGTTTATCTCAGTCGGAG
>QUJA01000046.1 GCA_003480425.1 Firmicutes bacterium AM31-12AC | reverse complement strand
ACGCTCTAAGTGTCTCCAACGCTCACTCCATATTCGCTCGAATTTCTTATATCAATTTTTTTGTAAGTAATGTATTGGCTCAAGTTGTGAAGTAAATAGAACGCAAAGGATATCTGCGATAGTGGATTCTAGGGGATTGAAGATGCAAAATTTTGATGGGGAGTATCTGCAAGTCATGGAAAGCGCAAGTCGAGGATGCACATTTTTACTGGAGAGTATCCACAAGGCATAGAAAGAGTAGGTTGTAGATGCGTAATTTTACTGGGGAGCATCTTCACGTTATCGAAAATGTGGGATGTAGATGCAAAATTTGCAAAGGGAGTATCTTTAAATCCAAGAAAAGGCAAGATGCAGATGTAATTTAACATGACAGGCAGGCTGAAAAGTATCTGCAAGTTCGAAGAAAAGCAAGTTGCAGATACATTAGTCAAGAAAAGAGCATCTGCAACAGAAAATATTAAGGTCTTGCAGATACATCAGTTGCCACAAAGACATCTATAACACGGAATAAGCGAGATGTGTAGATACATGAGGTGCCAGCGCCTGTCTAGCAAAGCTCTGCTTTTTAATTCATATCCAATATTTTCTCAGGGACGCTTATCCAACTTAATGAACTAAATAGCAACTCCACCTTGATTTTCTTCCACCCTCGTTCTAATATATTCCTATATTACACATTATTTTAATTCTTAATTTGGAGAAACAGACATGAAATTACAAGACGGAAGACCAACAGATTTAACCGGCAGATTGCCAAAAGAAATACGCGTATATGATTTTTTAGATACCCTCAATATATCTTATCAGAGAGTTGACCATGAAGCAGCTATGACAATGGAAGCTTGTGAAGAAATCGATCAAGTACTCGGAGATAACACCTCGATTTGTAAAAATCTATTCTTATGTAACCGGCAGGCAACTGATTTTTATCTACTTCTTATACCGGGAAACAAACCATTTAAAACCAAAGAATTATCTGCACAAATTGGAAGTTCCAGATTATCCTTTGCCAAGCCTGAATTTATGGAACAATATTTAGACATCACTCCCGGCTCCGTCAGTGTTATGGGATTGATGAATGATATAGAGCATAAAGTACAACTTCTGATTGATGAAGATATTTTGAAAAAAGAATATTTTGGATGCCATCCTTGTGTAAATACATCAAGCTTAAAATTCAAAACAACCGATCTTATGGAGCGTATCATTCCAACTCTTGGGCATACGCAAAAAATGGTAAGGCTTGGTTGAGCCAGATAGGGACGGGATTTTCCGGCTTTTTTTGCTTGCAAAAAAGCCGGAAACCCCCGTCCCTATCTGGCTCGCTATCTGGCTCTCGTCCCTATCTGGCTCTATCAAATGTAAACACATTTAAAAACTGTTTTGCTCTTTCTGTCTTTGGATTCTCGAAGAATACTTCTGGTGCATCTTCTTCCACAATCTTGCCCTGGTCCAGGAATATCACGCGGTCTGCAACAGCTTTTGCAAACTGCATCTCATGTGTTACGATGATCATTGTTCTTCCCTGCTTTGCAAGGTCGAGCATTACATCTAATACTTCTCGAACCATCTCCGGGTCAAGTGCTGCCGTTACCTCATCGAATAACAGAATCTCCGGATGCATACACAGTGCACGAACGATTGCCACACGCTGTTTCTGACCACCGGACAACTGTCTTGGATAACTATTTTCCTTATCTGCCAAACCGACTCTTTCAAGAAGCTGCATTGCCTCTTCTTTTACTTCTTCTTTTTTACGTTTCTGTACCTTTGTCGGTGCCAATGTAATATTATCCATCACTGTCAAATGAGGAAATAATTCATAGCTCTGGAATACCATTCCTATCTTCTGACGAAGCGATGCCAGATTCTTGCTGCCATACTCAACCAGGTCTCCTTGAAGACGGATTTCTCCTCCCTGAATTGGCTCCAATGCATTGATACAGCGAAGCAATGTACTCTTTCCGCATCCACTTGGACCAACTACGACTACTACTTCACCTTGTTTTATTTCCAAATCCATACCATCTAATATCGTATGGCCTTCAAATTTCTTTGTAAGATTTTTTACATTCAATAATGTTTCTGCCATAAACATCACCCCCATTTTCTTTCCAGATATCTGGCAAGCATACTAATTGGCCAGCATGCAATGAAGTAAAGCAAGAATACAACAAGGAATACTCCAAATGCTGCATTCGGACTTGTCATACGGTTTGCCTCGATTATCTGCTGTGCCACTTTCAACATTTCCACAACACCAATCATAAGCACAAGGCTGGTTGTCTTGATCATTCGTGTGATCAGATTGATTGCAAGCGGTACCAATCGTCTGACGGTCTGCGGAATAATGATATAGCGATATGTCTGGATTTTTGTAAGGCCAAGTGCCTCACTACTCTCGTATTGATGCTTTGGAATACTGATCAGCGCTCCTCTTACCAAATCTCCCATTTCTGCGGTTCCCCACAGTACAAATACGATAATTGAAGCAACTTCTCCCGACAAACTCCATCCAAAAGCTCTTGTACTTCCAAAATATACGATGAACAAAAGCACCAGCTGTGGCATAATACGGATAATCTCCAGATAAATTCTGAAAATCACACATACGATTTTATTTTTCATTGTCATCAGCGCTCCAACAAGAATTCCAAGCGGCATGCTGATTACAATAGAAATGAGACTGATTTGCAGTGCTACCCACATACCTTGCAGCAGACGAATCATGTTGTTTCCTTTTAATAATACATCAAGCCCCAAATCCGGCATGGCGCAGCCTCCTTTCCAACAGACTGCCCAGAATTGACACTGGAAGCAGAATGATCAGGTAGAAGACAACGAGCAAAAACAGACTCTCTGTTGTTTTGTAATACAGACCAATTAAATCTTTGGCTGTAAACATCAAATCCATCAAACTGATGGCACTGAACACACTCGTCTCCTTCAACAAAAATATTACATTTGCCACAAAAGCCGGTACGCTGACCGACATTGCCTGCGGTAAAATCACATATTGCATTGTCTGGCGATTGCTTAATCCCAAACTAACTGCACTTTCTCGCTGGATTGGTTCTATGGTTTCCAGTCCACTGCGAAATGTTTCTGCCATATAACTTCCGCCTAAAAACGCAAGTCCGATTGCTCCACAGACTTCTGCATCGAGCTGCAGACCAATCTTCGGAAATCCATAATATATGAAGAAAAGCTGTACTAACAAGGGGGTATTTCTACTAAGTTCAATATAAACTGCTACAATCTGCCTTGCTACAGGAATTTTGTGATATTGAATCATTGCACATATCAATCCGATTAAAATTGCTAAGACAATTCCGATTACTCCTATCTTGACTGTCAATTTTGCAGCCTTTTCATATAAAGGAATGTACTTTATAATAAATTCCCAATTCATGAAATCGTGTTCTCCTTTCATTGATATTTGCATTTTTTTATTCTACCATTCTCAAAATTGATGCACAAGAACAGATTTGCACAGTTTTCTGCTATGTTTTTTACTATATTATGTTAGATATTACTCTGTCTTTCCACCTTCTACAACTAAGCTGTCCTCATAGTCTGTACCATAAGTATCTTTTAATGTTGCTTCATAATCTGCATGGAAGAAATTCTCTTCACCTAATGATTCGATTTCTCCGTTGATCCAATCTAATAATGTGTCATTTCCTTTTGTTACAGCAGGTGCAATACTGTCTGCGCTTCCAAGATTTGGAATTCCTACTGTGTAGCCTTTATTCTGAAGTGCAAATGCGATAACCTCTGTATTATCATTTGCCCAAGCTACTGATGTACCATTTTCAAATGCTTCTTTTGCTGTTGCATAAGAATCAAACTTCTGAAGTGGGATGTCCGGATAATTCTCATGTAAATATGTCTCTGCTGTTGTTCCGGAAATTACGATGATTGAGTCGTCTTCATTCCAGTTATCCAGGCTCTCGATTACGTTGTCATCTCTTGATACAACACCGAGTGATACGTTCATGTATGGAAGTGCAAAATCAACTTCTTCTGCACGCTCATCTGTTACTGTAAAGTTTGCCAAAATCACATCAACCTTACCTGTCTGAAGATATTCAATTCGGTTGGCTGCCTCTGTGGATACAAAGTTTACATCAACTCCTAAATCCTCTCCCAGTCTATTTGCAAAATAAATATCATATCCCTGATATTCTCCATTCTCATCTACATAACCAAATGGGTTTTTGTCTGAGAATACTCCGATGTTAATCTCTCCAGATTTTTTGATTTCATCGAGTGTACGATACACTTCCTTCCCTGAAGATGCTTTATCCGATGAATCAGCTGAATCCTTGGAACTACCACAAGCAGTTGCTCCAACTGCTAATGTAAATGCTAATGTCAGTGCTAATGTTTTTTTCAAGTTTTTCATGTTTTCTCTCTCCTTTTTTGTTGATGGTACGAATTATATACCCCTCTACCTACTATGTCAATAGGTTTTATGTGTTTTTTTCAAAAAGTTTTGCGTTTGCTATTTAGTTCACGACGGTCTCTAAGCAAGAAAAGACTATGCACTCCTGCTCAGCTTCTTCGGGCAAGCCCGACTCCAATTCGCTGAATTGCATAGTCTTTTTCTTGCTTTGTGGTGTACCGTGGTTGAAATAGGTGGAGCGATGAGGGATTTACTTTTCTGGTGTCTGATGTATCTATATCATGGGGTTATTTGCTTGTGCAGATGCCTTTGTGGCAACCGTTGTATCTGCACTGGCTTAATATTCGCTGTTGCAGATGCTCTTTTTTAGGCCGATATATCTGCAAGACCTTAATATTTGCTGTTGCAGATGCTCTTTTCTTGACCAATGTATCTGCAACTTGCTTTTCTTTGAGCTTGCAGATACTTTTCAGCCTGCCTGTCATGTATAAATTGCATCTACATCTTGCCTTTTCTGGAATTTGAGGATACTTCCTTCGCAAATTTTGCATCTACATCCCACGTTTTTGATAACATGAGGATGCTTCTCATTGAAATTCTGCATCCTCTACTTGCTCTTTCTATGCCTTGCGGATGCTCCCCAGTAAAATTACGCATCCTAGCTCTTTCAATACTTTGCGGATGCTCCCCATCAAAATTTTGCATCTTCAATTTCCGAAAATCCACTATCGCAGATATTACTCAATATTCCTCAAGTTCACTCACTTCATGGACTGAGCCAATACATTACTTACAAAAAATTGATATAAGAAATTCGAGCGAATATGGAGTGAGCGTAGGAGACACTTAGAGCGTAAATTTTTGTGTTAATGAATTTGAACGAACATGTTTGAAGCTGCATAGCAGCAAGTTTGAGTTCAAATTCATTTGTTTTTAGCAAAAATTTACGCTCGTATGTGTCACCCGCTCATGGAATCTGAGCAAGAATTCTTATATCATTTTTTTGTAAGGAACGTATTGCCACCCAGTGAATTAAATAGCAACCTGATAACTCCTTACCCCACCACATTCTTAATCCTATCCATCGCTTCCTCCAACACCTTCCGCGGACACGCCACATTAATCCTCTGGAACCCTTCTCCGCAACTTCCGAATATCTTCCCACTATCCAGCCACAGCTTCGCCTGATTAATAATCTTATCATCCAGTTCTTCCACGCCAAGCCCAGTTCCTCTAAAGTCCAGCCATACAAGGTAGGTGCCTTCATGCTCCACCATCTTCACGCCTGAAAGCTGTTCTTCGACATACTGTTTTACGAATTCAATATTTGCTTTTACATAAGCATGCATTGCCTGATACCATTCTTCGCCATGCTCGTAGGCTGCTTCACACGCCACCAGCCCTAATACATTTAGCTGGCTGATACCTGCTGCATCCATTTGATGTTTAAATTTTCTTTTTAATTCTGGATTTGGAATCAGAATATTAGATATCATCAGACTGGCAATGTTAAATGTCTTACTAGGCGCAGTGCAGGTTACTGTAATCTCTTCGTATTCTTTCTTAACATTTGCAAAAACCTGATGTTTCCCTTTGAATACAAAATCTTCATGGATTTCATCACTTACAACTGTCACATGATGCTTGACGCAAATATCTCCAAGTCTTGTAAGTTCTTCTTTTGTCCAGACTCTTCCCACCGGATTATGTGGATTGCATAAGAAGAATAATTTGATCTGGTTCTCTACGATTTTCTGCTCATAATCTTCGAAATCTATATGATAGCGATTATCTTCTCCAAGATATAATGTATTGCTTACCACTCTTCTTCCGTTATCCACGATAACTTCTGAAAACGGATAATAAACCGGCTGCTGGATTAAAACAGCATCTCCCGGTTCTGTATAAGCTTTTACAGCCATTGCCAGGGCAAATACGACTCCCGGCGTTTTGACGAGCCATTTTCTCTGAATATCCCAATCGTGATGTTTCTGCATCCATTTTTTCAAAATATCAAAATATGGCGTCTTCACCTCGCTATATCCGTAAATTGCATGCTTTGCACGTTCGATTATGGCATCTTCTATATAAGAAGATGTCTCAAAATCCATATCTGCTACCCAAAGAGGTAACACATCCGCCGGCATGTTCCGCTCAACTGCGAAATCATATTTTAAACATCTTGTATTTCTTCGGTCTATTATTTTGTCAAAATTCAGATTTCTTTCTGCCATAATATCTACCATCCCTTTTCTTTCAATCATTTTATCTGCTCACAGCTCCCCAAACACACGCTCCAACTCTTCCAGCAAATCTTTGATATTCTCGATTCCGACAGACAAACGAAGTGTTGCATCGGTAATTCCGTTTTTTATGCGGATTTCCTCCGGTACATCTGCGTGTGTCTGTGTTGTAGGATATGTAATCAAGGTTTCTACTCCTCCGAGGCTTTCTGCATACTGGATCAATCGTACCTTTTCTAATATTGTAAATGCGTCCTCTTTGCTCCTAAGCTGGAACGTCAGCATTGCGCCAAATCCTCTCGCCTGCTTTTTCATAATTTCATGTCCCGGATGCTCCTCTAAGCCCGGGTAAATGACTTTGGTAACTGCGGGCTGCGTCTTTAACCATTTTGCAATTTCAATCGCATTTTCCTGTGCTCGTTCCATACGAAGTCCAAGCGTCTTTACCCCTCTTAAAATCAGCCAACTGTCAAATGGTGCCAGTCCTGCTCCGGTTGTTTTAATCAAAAAACGGAATCTTTCACTGATTTCTTCGCTCTTTGTCACAAGAAATCCTGCCAGCGTATCATTATGTCCGCCAAGATATTTTGTCCCACTGTGAATTACGATATCTGCTCCCAACTCCAACGGATTTTGAAAATACGGAGATAGAAATGTATTGTCAACGATTAATAATAGCTTGTATTTTTTTGCAATCTCTGCCATCTTCCGAATATCGGTTACATTCATCATTGGATTAGTCGGAGTTTCGATGTAAATTGCTTTTGTATTATCCTGAACATAAGCTTCTACATCTTCTTTGTAACAATCTACTCTTGAAAATGTAATTCCGTTTTTTTCTGATACATTGCGAAACAGCCGGATGCTTCCACCATACAAATCTGAATCGACGATCAGGTGGTCTCCTGGTTTGAACAGCTCCATTGCCATCGTAATTGCTGCCATTCCGGATGAAAATGCAAATGCATCGTTTCCATTTTCCAGTGTTGCAATAATTTTCTCCAGATGTTCCCTTGTCGGATTCTGAAGTCTGCTGTAATCATATCCTGTACTTTGTTCCACACCCGGATGTGCATAGGTTGCTGTCTGGTAAATCGGATAACTAATTGCGCCATAATTCTTTATACAGTCTTCTTCCGATTCTAAATGAATACATTTTGTCTCTATCTCTCTTCCCATGTTATGTCCTCCAGATTCTATTTCCATACCATTTCGGTAGGTTTATTGAATTGCATTTAGTATACATATTTTTGTATAAATTTGCAAGTATTCTTTTAAAAAAAGCCAAAAAGGGACGGAGTTTTCCGGCTTTTTTTTGCAAGGAAAAGCCAAAAGGGACGGAGAAAATTGGCTCTCAAAAGCCACTTTTCTCCGTCCCCAACTGGTTCTAGCAAAAAAGCCGGAAAACTCCGTCCCCAACTGGTTCTTGGTTCTATTTTACGATTCCTACCATATCTGCTACGGACTCGAATCCATTTTTCTTCATGTACTGCTCGATGCCCTCTACAACATCCATTGTAATTGTCGGATTGTAGAAGTTTGCTGTTCCCACAGACACTGCACTTGCACCTGCGAGGATCATCTCAATTGCATCTTCTGCTGATGCGATACCGCCCATTCCGATGATTGGGATCTGAACTGCCTGAGCAACCTGATATACCATACGCACTGCGATTGGATGTACTGCCGGACCTGATACACCACCTGTTTTATTTGCTACCGCAAATGTTTTTCGATTGATATCAATCTTCATACCTGTCAATGTATTGATCAGTGACACTGCATCCGCCCCACCGGCTTCTGCTGCCTTTGCAATCTCTGTAATATCTGTCACGTTTGGAGTCAGTTTCATAATAACCGGCTGCTTTGCAAGTTTTTTGATCTGTGCTGTCAACTCTTCCACATTACGTGCATCCTGTCCAAAAGCAAGGAAACCTGCGTTAACGTTTGGACATGAGATGTTGATTTCCATCATATCGATTGGCTCATCTGCCAGACGCTCTACAACTGCCAGATATTCTTCCGGTGCATGTCCACAAACGTTGACAATAATCTTTGTATCAAACTGCTTAAGATATGGAATATCTCTTTCACAGAATAATTCGATACCCGGATTTTGCAGACCGATCGCATTCATCATTCCGCTTGGAGTCTCTGCTACTCTCGGAGTTGCATTTCCCGCCCAAGGAACATTTGCCACACCTTTTGTTGTGACAGCTCCCAGCTTATTCAAATCTACAAAATCAGAATACTCTGCTCCTGAACCAAAGGTTCCGGATGCAACTGTAACCGGATTCTTCCATTCTACACCTGCAATATTCACTTTCATATTCATTAGATTTCCACCTCCGTAGATAAGAATACCGGACCATCCTTACAGATTCGTTTGTTATTTACATTGCTGTGATGATCTTTCTCTTTCGACTTACATACACATGCGAGACATGCTCCGATTCCGCATGCCATACGCTCTTCCAGTGAAATGTAGCATTCGATATTGTTTTCTTCTGCATATGCTTTGATTGCACGAAGCATCGGTGTCGGTCCACAGGCATAGATCATGTCCGCATCCAGAGCATTCTCTCGAATTGCATCCATAACATTCCCTTTTGTTCCTACACTTCCATCTTCTGTGGAAATATAAACTTCTCCGTTTTGTTCAAACTCTTCTTTTAAAAATGTCTGTGCATCACGATATCCTACAACAATCTGTTTTTTCTCGCATTCCATCTGTTTTGCAAGCTCAAGAATCGGTGGAACTCCAATTCCTCCACCCATAAGAAATACTTTCTTGCCAGCTGCCTTCTCATAAGGGAATCCATTTCCCAAAGGTCCGACAACAGGAATTGTATCTCCCGCTTCCAGCTTTGAAAACTGCTCTGTTCCTGTATTCTCTCCTGTCACACGATATACAACACGAAGACGTCCATTTACCGCATCAATCTCACAGATACTGATTGGACGAGGAAGCAACTTGCTTCCATCGTTTGTATACATTGAAATAAACTGTCCCGGCTTTGCTGTATCGGCTGCTTTTGTCTGGATCCACATACTGAAGATTCCATCTGCAAGCTGCTCCTGTGATACTACCAATGCCTGTTCTTTCTGCTTTGTCATCTTAACTCTCCTTATCTGTTCGCAAGTGCTCCCTGGATATCAGCAACCATTGCTTCTACTGCTGCACGAGATGCATCACCAAAGTTTTCAGCTCCGAATTTTGCATATGCTTCCTGTTTATAAGCTGCAATAATTCCACGAGAAGAGTTTACAATTGCGCCAAGTCCATCTTCATTAAAGAAATGTACAAGGTCTTTTCCCTGTCCGCCCTGTGCACCGTATCCAGGTACAAGAATGTAAGATTTTGGCATTACTTTACGAAGTGCTTTACCCATCTCCGGATATGTTGCTCCGACAACAGCTCCGATATAGCTGTACTCATCACCCATGCAGTCAGCTCCCCACTCTGCTACTTTTTCGCCTACCAGTTCATAGAGCGGACGTCCGTCTACAAGACGATCCTGGAATTCTCCACTGGATGGATTTGAAGTTTTAACAAGGATAAAGAGGCCTTTCTTCTCTTCTTTACATACTTCAACGAAAGGTTTTACTCCGTCAGATCCAAGATATGGATTGACTGTTACAAAATCTTCATCAAATGGAGTAAATTCTTTGCTTCCAACTTTAACTTTACCGATATGTCCTACTGCATATGCAGCTGAAGTAGAACCGATATCTCCACGTTTGATGTCTCCGATTACAACCAGGCCTTTTGATTTACAATAATCTACTGTTTTTTTGAATGCCACAAGTCCAGGAATACCAAACTGCTCGTACATTGCGATCTGTGGCTTTACAGCTGGAATCAAATCATATGTTTTATCCACGATTTCCTTATTGAACTGCCAGATTGCTTCTGCGGCACCTTCTAAAGTTTCCCCATATTCAGCAAATGCTTTTTTCTGTACATGCTCCGGAATGTAATTCAACATTGGATCCAGTCCTACTACGATTGGTGCATTTGTCTTTTTAATGTTCTCAATAAGTTTATTAATCATGATTTTCCTCCTAAAAAACGTTATATTTCCATAATTATGTTTATCTTACCATAAAGGTATGACTCTGTTCAAGATTCTAAAAAAAATCGTTGCACTTTCTTTGTGAAAAATGTTACTCTTCACGCTCAAAAATGCAACGATTCTATTTTTATACATGCAAATTTTTATGCATCTCTTCTTTAAATTCTTTTCCTTTAAATAAAATCACTCCTACCAGGAACAAGAAACAGATCAGTGCTCCAAACATACTCACTGTCGGATTTTTTACTTTCTTGCATAAAAGCAGGATCATAGGCAGTATCAACCCATATCCGGCCGCCATAATTTCATATATAAGATATTCTCGCACCGGGCTTTTTTGCACTTTTGCAATCACAAACATTGCTGCAAGCGTAGCCACACTCATAATCGGAAGTACAAGATCTACCGACCAGCTATGCCAGCCGGTAAAAACATCCCATATAAAACAAACGATCGTACCTATAAAAAGCTGCCACATCACGTTTTTCAATAAGTTATACCTCTTGAAAAATCCAATTGACGAAGCAATCCACATTGTTGCTATGCCGCCTGCTGTAAACAAAGTCCAGCGGACCTGTGGATGAAAATTCCAGTCAGTGACAAGCATCACTGCCACAAGTGCGATACACAGAAAACTATATATTTTATATACTTTCATTTCCTGTTCGCTCAGCACGTGCGGTTTTGGAAATACCGGCTTAACTTCTTCTGATGAAATTCCCTGTTCTTTTAACATGCGATAAAAATTTCTCTCGATATTTTCTGTGTCATATCTGGATGTAAATGCAAATGACAATTTATCCTGAAATGAACACAGACACAGTTCTAATTTCGGAGTATTGGTATACACACCAAACCGTTCTATATAAGGTACATAGCTCTCTGGCATCTTGACTACACTCATATTTGAAAAGATTGCCGTCACATTTTTCTCAGAAAATTTTGCTCCTGCATGAATACACAGATTTTTCAATTCCAATGGAGCAAGTCTCAAAATCGGATGAAGCTCCAATGCAAGCAATTCACTTATATGTGCCGACATTTTTTCTTTTGTCAGCTGCTCTTTAAAAAATTCTTTCGTATATTCCAGTATAGCTTCAAAACTGTTGTCCTGTTTTGCAAAATCGTATCCCGGCTCAATCCAGTTGAAAAAATTCAGCATCGAAGTAGACGGGAAAAATTTTCTCAAATTTACAGGCACCATCAATACTACCGGTCTTTTTTCCTGCATTTTTGACATTTCCTCATGAATTGCCATCAAATATACCGCTGTCAAAAATACGGTCATAGACACCCCAAGCTCCCTGCTTCGCTTCAGCACATCCTGCACCAAAACTACACTTTCATGAACATGCAGGTGATGTCCGTCTTTCTTTTTCTTTCGAATTTGAAATGCATGTATTTTCTTTTCTTTTGGACGGCGCTGCTCTTTTGAATAATATTTCAAAAAGCTGTCATCCTCTTGATCCTGCACAGTCATATCTTCCGGAAGCATTGAAATCTGCTCTAATCCTTCCTCTTTATGCACCAGATACAAATAATTGGTCACCAGTTCTTTTAAAAATTCAGTTGCTCCGGTTCCGTCCGTCAATACATGGAACACTTCAAAATTGATTCTTTTTTTATAGTATGTCACCTCAAAAAGCAGGTTTTTTTTATCTTTTATATAAAGCCTGCTGCAAGGCTCTTTGTATTCTTCTTTTACAATCGGATGCAAATTACAAGGTTCAAGATAATGCCAGAACAAGCCTTTTCTAAGTACCATAAGAAACATTGGAAATGTCTCCATCGTCTGGTCCAGTGCTTTTTGTAAAATCGTTGGTTTGACCTCTTCTTTTAGTTCACAGTAAAACCTAAATACTCTTGTATCCTTTTTATTGCTGGCTGCAGAATATAATTTTGCTGCATTATCTAGTTTTCTCCAGCGCGCTTTTTTTTGATTCACAATGTTTCTCCCTTCAAAAATGCATTGATATAGGTGAAACTTTCCTGCACATGTAACTGCTTGATACCCAGTGCAAAATAGCCGTGAAGTGCATCTTTGATACGATGGATCTCCACACGGTTACCAGCCTCTTTCAAACGTTGTCCATATGCCTCACCTTCATCTCGAAGCGGATCGAATTCGGATGTAAGTATCAATGTATCCGGCTGATTACTCACATCTTCTGCCACGTATGGTGCAAAATACGGATTCTTTTTATCTTCTTCATCTCTTGCATAAAGATCGATGTAATCCTGCATTTTCCCCGCTGTCAAAAGATAGTCTGTCCCATTTTCCTTCACAGACGGAAATGGCGAATTCTCTGTATAATCATTATAAGTAGCCGGATAGATTAAAATCTGTCTGCCCGGCATAAATTCACCGCGGTCCCGTGCCATCAAAGACAGTGCCGCACAAAGATTGCCGCCCGCACTGTCCCCGATCAATGTAATATTTTCCGGTTTTACATTTAACACAAATTCTCCGCGATATAATGCTTTTGCAACCGCATAACAATCCTCTAATCCGGATGGAAACTTATCTTCCGGTGCCAGTCTGTATTCAACCGCAACAACATACTGCCCGGTTGCATCTGCAAGTCTTGCACAGATTCTTTCATAATTATCAATACTCTCTGTCACCCAGCCGCCTCCATGTATGAACAAAAGCAGCTTTTTATCTTTACTGTCATGCCGCTTATCTTCACTCTCCTGAAAGCTCTTTTCATTCGGGAAGAAAATACGGACTGGTACCTCATGACTTCCATTATATATTTTTTCATCTATCTTCTTATAAAATATCTTCATCGGATCTAAGCGTTTTAAATCCGCCATATGACGGAACGCCTCTACTTCCACGCCGTCAAACGATAATGCTTTTAAAATTCTTTTTGCTGCCTGATTGATTGCCATACTGTTCTCCTGCTCATAACTGTTTTTACAGCCCTTAATTTATATCTTCTGCCTTTAATGTGTGACGGTGGATAAACTGTCCTGCACCTTTTTCTCCTACAAAATCATTCTCTTTTACGATCACGCGTCCACGCTGCATAACCATATCAATCTCACCGTTTATATTCCATCCTTCATATCCTGTGTAATCTGCTGCCCCATGCATTCTGCTCTTTGTAATAACAGACTCTTTCTTCGGATCGATCACTACCAGATCTCCGTCGGCTCCCGGCTGCAATACGCCTTTTTGTGGACATAATCCATAAATCTTGGCCGGATTTGTACAAAGAGTCTCTACCAGTTTCTGGAATGAAATTCTATTTTTCACAACACCTTCTGAATAAAGAAGCATCAAGCGTTCCTCGACTCCCGGTGCACCATTTGGACATTTTGTAAAATCATCTTTACCCATCTGTTTTTCAATTCCATAATTAAATGGACAATGGTCCGTTGCCACAACCTGGATTGTTCCATCTGCCAACCCTTCCCAAAGTGCGTCACAGTCTGCCTGTGTACGAAGCGGTGGCGACATGATATATTTCAAACCATCTTCTCTTTCATAACATTCTTCTGTCAACAGCAGATACTGTGGGCATGTCTCTACAAAAATGTTCTTCTGTCCGTTTCTTCTTGCTTCACGAACTGCTTCCAAACTTTCTTTACATGATAAATGAACGATGTAAACCGGTGCGTCTCCAGCAAGGCGTGCAAGCTTCAATACTCTCTCTACTGCTTCTGCTTCTACCAGATTCGGACGGCTCTTCGCATGGTAAATCGGTGCTGTTTTCCCTTCCTTCACCAGTTTCTTTTTCATGTATTCTACTAATTCATGGTTCTCACAGTGAAATGCTGTCACTCCGCCAATCTCTTTCATCTTTTTCAATATCTGGAGGACTTCTGCGTCATTCAGTTTAAATCCATAAGTCAAATACGCTTTCACACTTGGAATTCCATCCTCTGCCATTGTCTCAAGCTCTGCGATAATGTCATCATCCACATGCTGTGCAACACCATGGAATCCATAGTCAATGACAGCTTTTCCTTCTGTCAGTTTTTTATACTCATTAAACTGATAATGAAGCGGAACTCCTGCCGGACCAAACCCCATATGATCCACGATCGAAGTTGTACCTCCACATGCCGCAGCAACTGTTCCGTCATAGAAATCATCTACTGCTCTTGCAATCCCGACATCAATGTCCATATGTGTGTGTACATCAATAGCTCCCGGAATTACATATTTTCCTTCTGCATCGATCACTGTGTCTACATCTGTCTTTGGCAAATCTGTTCCAATCCATTTTACTTTTTCATCCTCAATTAAAATATCTGCCTGATAAGTTTCTGAATCAGAAACAATCATGCCGTTTTTAATTAAAATCTTCATGTTCTTTCCCCATTTCTTTTTTGTAATTACGTACATTTTTTTGTATACTCTAACTAATATTGTGCTGTGTTTTACAGGAGATGTCAAGGAAATTTGAATAAAAAAATGATAACTGACCTCCTTATGAAGCCAATTATCATTTTTATATACAGAACAGAAAAATGCTCCTTTACTGTGATTACTCTGCTTTATCTAACCCCTGTAAATAATTGCATAATATCTTTTTGCGACAGGCACTGATTGGATACCAGCTACATCCGTCACAGATATCTTCCAGCATCTCAGGAGTGATCTGTTCCCGAATCTGTTTCACAAGCTCCTGATAAACATATTCTTTCTCTTCTAATTGAAAATATTCTACTACCTTTCGGTCGTATCGTTTTACTTTTTCATTTGTCTCACAATTATCGACAGCCTTCATATTTGGACAGGCGCCGCACAATGTGTCTGTTGAAAATGTCAGATCTATCAAGGTCGGTTCTTCTCTTCGAAGCATTGCCACAACCTCATTCATATGCTCTACAAATTCCTCACTATATCCTTTTCCGCTATACCCTTGCGTACACAATAAATGGTGTGGTCTTAATTTTATGCCCATTGTAATGCTGCTCCTAATCTTGAACGGATCTGCAATCCTAAAAGTGCTGCAACAACAGCTTTAATAATCGCAGTTGGAATAAATGGAAGTACGCAGGCTGTAATTCCTGTCATAACAGAGCTGTTCATGATAATACAGAACATTGCTACACCAACTACATAATTCAAAACTGTTCCAAGGATAAGCATCAATACGAACATTCCTTTTTTCTTACGGTGTTCAACACCAAGACCAATAACATAAGCCATAATTGGAAATGAAATAATAAATCCGCCTGTAGGTCCGATCAAATTCTGAACTCCACCTGAAAATCCTGCAAATACCGGTACACCGATTGCTCCGAGTAAAACGTAAACAAGAATTGACAGGCCGCCCTTTTTCGAACCAAGAATAACTCCGGCCAGTGTAATAGCAAATGTCTGCATCGTCATTGGTACACCCATTGGCATTGGAATTGAAATCTGTGCCATCACTACAGTAATCGCTGTCATGATTGCAATACTACAGATATCCTGAACTGAAATTTTTGATTTTTGCATATTTTTATGCCTCCCATTCGTAATAACTATTCATCCACTTCATTCATGATATATTGATTGCTTCAACTAATCTTTAGCAAACAACAATACGTTGACAGTATAAAAAAAAAGGAAACAATTGTCAACCTATTTTTATTTAAAGTTGACAATTGTTTCCGCTTAAAAACATTTTTTAGTTTTTTCTTCTTATTTTTTATTGTGAAATTCCACGCATTGTAAGCTGGATTCTCTTTTTCTTCAAATCCACACTCATTACTTTAACATCTACGATGTCGCCCACACTGACTGCTTCTAATGGGTGTTTGATATATTTATCTGTAATCTGTGAAATGTGTACGAGCCCATCCTGATGTACTCCGATATCAACAAATACACCAAAATCAATTACATTTCGCACAGTTCCTTTTAAAACCATGCCTTCTTTCAAGTCTTTCATCTCCAGTACGTCTGTGCGGAGGATTGGTTTCGGCATCTCATCACGCGGATCTCTTGCTGGTTTTTCCAGTTCTTTTACGATATCTCGCAATGTAATTTCACCAATTTCCAGTTCTTCTGCCAGTTTCTTGTAATCCTTGATCGTCAATGACAATCCGGTCAGATTACCATTTCTGATATCATCCAGTGAAAAGCCCTGTTTTTCAAGAAGCTTCGCTGCTGCCTCGTAAGATTCCGGATGTACTCCTGTGGCATCCAAAGGATTCTTTCCGCCCTGGATTCTCATAAATCCGGCGCACTGCTCAAATGCTTTTGGTCCGAGTTTTGCAACCTTTAATAATTGTTTACGGTCTGCAAATGTTCCGTTTTCCTCACGATATGCAACAATATTTTTTGCAATGGCACTGGAAATACCTGAAATATAAGATAATAATGGGGCAGACGCTGTATTTAGATCCACACCGACTTTATTTACACAATCTTCTACCACACCATTCAGAGATTCACCCAGTTTCTTCTGGTTCATGTCATGCTGATACTGACCGACACCGATGGATTTTGGATCGATCTTAACAAGCTCTGCCAGTGGGTCCTGCAAACGGCGTGCGATTGATGCCGCACTTCTCTGTCCTACATCAAACTTTGGAAATTCTTCGCTTGCCAGCTTACTTGCCGAATATACTGAAGCTCCGGCCTCATTTACGATTACATACTGCACATGCTGATCCGGCATCTCTTTTAATAACTCTACAATAAACTGCTCAGACTCACGTGAAGCCGTTCCATTTCCAAGAGAAATCAATGACACATGGTACTTTGGAATAATTTTCTTAAGCAAATCCTTCGATGCCTTAATCTTTGCCGGAGTAGTCGGTGCTGTCGGGTAAATGACTGTTGTGCCGATTACTTTTCCAGTTGCATCCACTACGGCCAGTTTACATCCTGTACGAAATGCCGGATCCCATCCAAGCACGACCTGACCTGTGATCGGCGGCTGCATCAAAAGCTGATGAAGGTTTTTGCCAAATACTTCAATTGCGCCATCTTCTGCCGTCTCTGTCAATTCACTTCGAATTTCACGCTCAATTGCCGGTGCGATCAGACGTTTATAACTATCTTCCACAACCGCTTTTAAAACCGGTGTCGTATATGGATTATCCTGGTGTATCACCTGCTTTTCTAAGTAACGCAAAATATCGTCTTCCGGTGCCTCAATCTTTACTGTCAGAAATTTCTCTTTCTCACCACGATTCAACGCAAGTATACGGTGTCCTGCCAGCTTGCTCAAAGCTTCTTCAAATTCATAATACATCTCATAGACAGACTCTGCCTCGGCATCTTTTGCTGTTGACACCAGCTTACCTTTTTTCATTGTCTGCTTACGAATCCAGCTACGATAGTCCGCCTCATCTGAAATGGATTCTGCAATGATATCTTTTGCTCCTGCGATGGCATCATCCACTGTCTTCACATCTTTTTCTTCTGATATATATTTTTGTGCTTCCTCTTCCAGTGCAGCTTTCGTCTGCTGCAATGTAATCAATGCTGCCAGAGGTTCCAGTCCTTTTTCCTTTGCGATCGTCGCACGCGTTCTTCTCTTCGGACGATATGGACGATACAAATCCTCCACAACAACAAGTGTTTCTGCCGCAAGAATTTGTGCTTTAAGCTCTTCTGTCAGCTTGCCCTGTTCTTCAATGCTTGATAACACCTGTTCCTTCTTCTCTTCCAGATTGCGAAGATACACAAGTCTCTCATATAACTTTCTCAACTGCTCATCATTTAATGAACCAGTTGCTTCTTTTCTATATCGTGAAATAAATGGAATTGTATTTCCCTCATCTATTAATTTTACCGCTGCATCAATCTGCCAGCGTTTTACCTGAAGTTCTTCTGTTAATCTCTGATTAATATCCATACTTGTCTTTCTTACCTCTCGTAAATTCATATTCAGTGTTTTTCTGATTTTTCTATTATACACAATTGAGAGTATAGTTGACAAGTAGAACCACAGGGAGAGAACCACAGGGACGGGGATAACTGGCTCTTTGCGAGCAAAAGAGCCA
>QUJA01000045.1 GCA_003480425.1 Firmicutes bacterium AM31-12AC | reverse complement strand
TAATTTGCGCTTTTTTACATGACCAATGAATCAGAAACAATATGAGAGATGTGATAGCAAGGATGCAATAAGTTAGATCTGCCCATGGATAGTTCATGAAACAACCCTGACTTTAGAAAACATAAGTGGAATATAAGAATTGTGCGTGGTAAAATAAATAGTGAAAAAATTGAAGACTTTTTTGCAGCGATAAATGTAAAAACCAGTATAATGTGTATAAGAGCCTGGCTAAGGATAAAGACAACACTAACTAATTCACCTGTTATAAGAAAGAAGGCTGATTATGAATACAGATATTATAAAGCAAATGGAAATGGTGCTGTACAGAACCGAAGATGATAACGTAACAGTCAGTGTCTTAATAAAGGATGAAACGATATGGCTGAATTGTTTGGTATTGACAAGTCGGGCATCAGTCGCCATTTAGCAAAGATTTTTGAAACCGGAGAGCTGGATGAGAAAGTGGTTGTTGCAAAAATTGCAACAACCACTCAGCACGGAGCAATGCAGGATAAAACGCAGAATATGGCAACAGATAACAGATATCTTTGCAGAGTGCAGCATTGATTACAATAGAGATTCTGATACTGCATATTATTTTTATGCAACCATACAGAACAAATTTCATTATGCCATTACCGGTAAAACAGCGGCAGAAATTGTGTATAATCAGGCTGACCATACCAAGGAAAATATGGGCCTGACTACATGGAAAAATGCTTCGGATGGTCGTATTCTCAAATCTGATACACCGATTGCCAAAAACTATTTGGACGAAAAACAGATTCGTCAGTTGGAACGTGCCGTTACAGGATATTTTGATTACATAGAGGATTTGATTGAACGTGAAAACGTCTTTACTATGGAAGAATTTTCAAAAAGCGTGAACGAGTTCCTTGCGTTCCGCAGATACGATATCTTGAAAGATAATGGGTGTATTTCCCATAAGCAGGCAGTTGAGAAAGCATATCGGGAATATGATATTTTTAACAAGACACAGCCGATAGAATCTGATTTTGATAAGATAGTAAAAGGATTGGAAAAGAAAATTTAAAGTAGGGGGTGTTGATGTTCAATAAGCGATTTATAAAATGTATCATAGGTGCTGTTTGTATTTTTATACTGGTAATTACTCTGATTGGTGGAAAAATTATTTTAGAAAAGAAAGCAGCATTAGAGGTTATAAATAATTTTTTCCAAAGCAATTATGAATATACAAAGGTTTCTTCGTCCAATTACAGTTATAGTGGTGAAGATGTAGTCTACAAAGGGAAAATCATCTATGAACCTTATCAGGGAATTGAAGAATATGTGTCCGGAAGTTCCATTATAAAAACAGTTTATACCTATGAAGAGGATAATAAAATTTATGGTGATACACAACTTGAAATAAGGCTACCGCAATCCCACTGGCTTTAGACGGTGGGTTAAGGTAGCTAAAAATCAGAAATTATTGTATACTCATGGCATGGGAACATAGAAAATCAAGGTTGAGAAAGAGGGTGACAGTGGATGTTAAAGGCATATAAATACAGAATATATCCTAATAATGAGCAGAAAATACAAATTGCAAAAACATTTGGCTGTTGCCGTTTTGTATATAATCAGACACTGGCATACCGGAAAGAAGTATATGAGAAAGAGAAAAAATCAGTTAGTAAAACTGACTGTAACAATTACTGCAACAGACAATTAAAGAAAGAATATGAATGGCTGAAAGAAGTGGATAAATTTGCTCTGACAAATACGATTTACAACATGGATGCTGCATATCAGAAATTTTTTAAGGAACATGCAGGTTATCCGAAGTTTAAGAGTAAACACGACAATCATAAGTCATATACAACAAATTTTACGAATGGCAATATAGCAGTAGATTTCGAGGAAAATAGAGTAAAACTGCCTAAATTAAAAAATGTAAAAGCAAAACTGCATAGAAATTTTAGCGGGCAGATAAAATCGGCAACGATATCACAAATTCCGAGTGGAAAATATTATGTATCAATTTTAGTGGAAACAGAACATGTGGAACTGCCACATGTAAATCAAAATACAGGAATAGATTTAGGTATTAAGGAGTTATGTATTACTTCAGCTGGAAAGAAATACGAAAATCCAAAAATCATCAGAAAATACGAAAAGAAACTGATAAAACTGCAAAGGCAGTTAGCTCATAAAGAGAAAAGAAGTCAAAATTACTACAAAACAAAGAAAAAGATAGCATTATGCCATGAAAAAATAACAAATACCAGAAAAGATTATCTGCATAAGATGTCCCTTGAGATTATCAGCGAAAACCAAGTGATAGTTTCAGAAGATTTGCAGATAAAAAACATGGTAAAAAATCATCATTTGGCAAAGTCTATAAGTGATGTATCATGGTATGAGCTTACAAGACAGTTAGAATATAAGGCAAAGTGGAATGGCAGAAAATATATCAAGATAAATACATTTTATGCTAGTAGTCAGCTGTGCTCAGCCTGTGGATACCAAAATACAGAGACGAAAAATCTATCAGTAAGGGAATGGATATGTCCTGTCTGCGGAACAAATCATGACAGAGATATCAATGCGGCAAAGAATATACTGGAAGAAGGATTAAGACAAATAGCATAAAAGGAATAACAATATAGGACAGGGACTGTCCGAATTAACGCCTGTGGAGATAGTAGGTTACGAGGTCTGCGAAGCAGGAAGCCCATTGGCTTTAGACAATGGGTAGTTCACTCAAATGAATCAGTAAAATCAATCACAACGATTACTGTTTCAAATATTGATGAATCCACTAAAAACAAGAACTGACTATGCAATCCAGCGAATTGGAGTCGGGCTTGCCCGACGAAGCTGAGCAGGAGAGCATAGTCAGTTCTTGTTTTTGATGTTTCACAAAGTTTTCTGAGCAGGAGGGCATAGTCAGTTCTTGTTTTGAGACGGTTTCGTCAAGTTCACCTTAAGCCGCTACAACCCAATAGATAACCCAGTAAACCACCCCCAGCGCCCAACTTGTAACCACGCCATACAGCAGTACAGGTCCGGCAATTGTAAAAATCTTCGCCCCGATTCCAAAAACCTGGCCTTCTTTCTTATATTCAATTGCCGGGGCGGCAACAGAATTGGCAAATCCGGTTATTGGGACGAGTGCCCCGGCACCACCCCAATTTGCAATCTTGGAATACACGTTCAGTCCGGTTAGGATAACACTGAACAGAACAAGAACTATAGCAGTCCAGGCACCACAATCTTTTTCAGATAAGCCCAGAGTCTTACAATAGTTTGAAATCAGCTGTCCGAGGGTGCAGATGCTTCCACCGGTTAAAAAGGCTTTGAGCATATTTGTCCAGACATTATGGACGGGGGTATGTTGTTTTACATAATCCTGATATTGCTTTTCTTTTATCTGTTTTTCTAATGGAGTCATAAAGAAGTCCTTCTTTCTACTAAATTTCTAATGATATTCTTACCAATAGCATTTACAAATCCAAACAATTCTATGCACGAATATATTTTGCAGAAGAGAGGAAAACTAAGGCAAAGAAAGAGAATAAATAACTAAAAAAACAAAATGAAGTGAATAACTTCAGGAAACGAGGGTGACGATTTGGAGAAAGAAATGTTGATTTGTGGAAAGCAGAGCATCCGTTTTCGGAAAGCACCTTATATTATAAGTGCAGCGTCTGTAGTCGGCTCAAAAGAATTTGCAGGGCCACTTGGAAAACGTTTTGATTTTCATGCGGAAGATGATTTGTTTGGAGGAAAAACATGGGAAGAAGCGGAGAGTAATATGCAGCGGAAGGCTTGTATACTTGCTTTGCAAAAGGTAAATATGAATGAATCGCAGATACGATATTTGTATGGTGGAGATTTGCTAAGACAGGGGATTGCCACTTCGATGGGAACGGAAAGTCTGCAGATTCCTACATTTGGATTGTATGGAGCATGTTCTACATCGGGGGAAGCACTGGCGCTTAGCTCAATGGCAGTGGCGGCAGGATACGGAGAGGCTATGCTGGCTGTAACCTCGAGTCATTTTGGAAGTGCAGAAAAAGAATTTCGTTTTCCGCTTGGGTATGCAAGTCAAAGACCATTGTCTGCACATTGGACTGTGACAGGGAGCGGCGCTTTTATTGTTGCCAAAGATGCATCCATAAGTCACGTGCGGATTAGTGGCGTGACGATTGGAAAAATTGTAGATTATGGATTGAAAGATTCACAGAATATGGGAGCGTGTATGGCTCCGGCAGCCATGGATACAATTTTAATGAATCTAAAGGATTTTGAGCGGCAGGCAGAAGATTACGACCGGATCATTACAGGAGATTTAGGAGCTGTGGGACAAAAGCTATTGTTAGATATGATTTATAAAAAAGGTGTAGATTTGCAGGAAAAACATTTGGACTGTGGGATGCTTATATTTGATGCAAAGGAGCAGGATACACATGCAGGAGGAAGCGGGTGCGGATGTGCGGCAGTCACGCTTGCGTCCTATATTTTACCAAAGATAGAAAAAGGAGAATGGAAACGAATCCTATTCGTACCGACAGGAGCATTGATGTCGACAGTCAGTTTTAATGAAGGCGCAAGTGTGCCGGGAATTGCACATGGAATTGTATTGGAGCATTGTAATTAAAAAAGCGAGGAGAAAAGATATGGACTATATTAACGCATTTTGGGTAGGAGGCGCAATCTGCGCATTGGTTCAAATATTGATGGACCGCACGAAAATGATGCCGGGAAGGATTATGGTACTTTTAGTCTGCAGTGGTGCAGTACTTGGATTTTGTAATTTATACGAACCATTCCAAACATTTGCCGGGGCCGGGGCAAGCGTTCCGCTGCTTGGATTTGGAAATACATTGTGGCAGGGCGTAAAAGAAGCTGTTGAAAAAAACGGACTGCTTGGATGTTTCCAGGGAGGATTTACCGCAGGGGCGGCAGGTACAGCGGCGGCGCTGATATTTGGCTACATTGCATCCTGGATTTTTGAGCCTAAGATGAAAAAGTAAAACATTTTTACACAGATTTAACAAACATCCATTTTTACATTTTACAAGCCCCCCGTATTATACAACCTGTAAACAAAATATAGCTTAAAAAACAAGGAGATATTTGTAAAAATGAAAATGAAAAAATTAGTTGCAGTATTAGCAGTAGTAGGAATGACAGGAGTTATGATGGCAGGATGCGGAAGCAGTTCGGCTGCAGCAAATACAGATTCTGATTCAGCATCACAGGATCAGGCAAGTGACTGGGACAGCTCAAATGATATTTCAATCGTATCAAGAGAAGATGGTTCAGGTACAAGAGGCGCATTTATCGAGTTATTTGGAATTGAAGAAAAACAGGGTGATCAGAAAGTTGATATGACAACTGAAGATGCACAGATCACAAACAATACATCCGTTATGTTGACAACAGTTGCAAAAGATGATTACGCTATTGGATATGTATCACTTGGTTCTTTGGATGACAGTGTAAAGGCATTGAAAATCGATGGAGCAGAAGCAACAGAAGAAAACATCAAAGATGGCAGCTACAAAGTATCAAGACCATTTAACATCGCAACAAAAGGTGACTCGACAAATGAAGTTGCAAAAGATTTCATTGACTATATCCTGAGCAAAGACGGACAGCAGGTAATCTCAGACAACGGTTACATTTCAAATGATGATGCAGCAGATTATGCCGGAACAGCTCCTTCGGGAAAATGTGTAGTAGGTGGTTCTTCATCTGTATCACCGGTAATGGAAAAACTGATCGAGGCTTATAAAAAAGTAAATCCAAATGCAGAAATCGAACTTCAGACATCAGATTCTACAACAGGTATGACATCTACAATCGAGGGAAGCTATGATATCGGTATGGCATCTCGAGAACTGAAAGATTCAGAGACATCAGAAGGATTGAAAGCAACAGTAATCGCAACTGATGGTATTGCAGTAATCGTAAACAACAATAACCCGGCAGATGAACTGTCAAGTGAGCAGGTAAAAGAAATCTACACAGGTTCATACACAACATGGGATGAGGTCGCAGAATAATATGAAATCAAAAGCATGGATTGAGAAATTCATGCAGGGAGTGTTCTTTGTTGCCGCTTGTGCTTCGGTGCTGGCGGTAGCACTCATTTGTATCTTTCTTTTCGCAAATGGAATCCCTGCAATGAAGGAGATCGGATTTGGTAAATTCATAAGCGGAACAATGTGGAAACCGAAAAATGAAATATTTGGAATCTTCCCAATGATTATCGGAAGTATTTATGTGACTGCAGGTGCGATCATTATCGGTGTTCCGATTGGAATTCTGACATCCGTATTTATGGCAAAATATTGTCCGAAACAAATTTACAGACCATTGAAAATGGCAACAGAGCTTCTGGCAGGAATCCCTTCCGTTGTATATGGATTTTTCGGAATGGTAGTATTGGTTCCGTTGATTAGAGATTTTGGAAGAACACTGAAAGGTGCAGGAGTGGTTCACTCATCCGGAAATGGAAGCAGTATATTGACTGCGTCAATCCTTCTTGGCATGATGATCCTTCCGACGATCATCGGAACAACAGAAGCTGCGATCAGAGCAGTACCATCACAGTATTATGAAGGTTCGCTTGCTTTGGGAGCAACAAAAGAAAGAAGCATTTTCAGAGTTATGATCCCGGCTGCTAAATCCGGTGTCATCGCAGGAATTGTTCTTGGTATTGGACGTGCAATCGGTGAGACAATGGCTGTGATTATGGTAGCAGGAAATCAGGCTAGAATGCCGGAAGGGATTCTCAAGGGAGTGCGAACCTTGACAGCAAACATTGTAATCGAAATGGGATATGCCACAGATCTTCACAGAGAGGCATTGATCGCAACAGGCGTTGTACTTTTCGTATTTATTTTGATCATTAACTTTAGTGTAGCATTGTTGAATAGGGGGAAAGATCGTGAGTAAAGAAGCTAATAATACAACATTTACGGATAAGATGAAGATGTATCTGGCACATCCGGGGTCTATGATTCTGATGCTTCTTGTTATGCTCTCAGCAATTATCACATTTACGGTATTGATTTTCCTGATTGCATATATTTTGGTTCATGGTGTCCCTTATATTAAACCGTCACTGTTTTCACTGCACTACACATCGGAAAATGCATCTTTGATGCCGGCACTTATCAATACAATCATTATGACTTTTCTTTCATTACTGATCGCAGTGCCATTTGGGATTTTTGCAGCAGTATTCTTGGTTGAATATGCAAAACGTGGAAATAAATTTATGGACATAATCCGACTGACGACAGAGACATTATCAGGTATTCCATCTATCGTTTACGGACTGTTCGGAATGTTATTTTTTGTAAATACATTAGGCTGGGGCTTCTCGTTGATTGCAGGAGCATTTACATTAGCAATTATGATTCTTCCATTGATCATGCGTCAGACAGAGGAGTCGTTAAAATCGGTACCGGACTCATTTCGCGAAGGAAGCTTTGGTTTAGGTGCAGGAAAACTTCGTACCGTGTTTTGTATCGTACTTCCGTCAGCTGTTCCGGGAATACTGGCAGGTGTGATTCTGGCAATTGGCCGTATCGTAGGTGAGACAGCAGCACTTATGTATACTGCCGGAACAGTGGCAAAGGTGCCGAGCAGTATCTTTGGTTCAGGACGTACACTGGCTGTACATATGTATAACCTGTCAAGTGAAGGTCTGTATATGAACCAGGCATACGCGACAGCAGTAATCTTGCTGATACTGGTAGTCGGTATCAATACATTATCAGGCGTGATCGCTAGACGTCTTGCAAAAGCATAAGAAAGGAAAGAACAATGTCAAAATTAAGTATTCAGAATATTGATCTATATTACGGTGATTTTAAAGCACTTAAGAATATCAATATGGAAATCGAAGAAAATAAAATCACCGCATTTATCGGACCAAGTGGATGCGGTAAGTCTACATTGCTCAAATCCATCAACAGAATGAATGATCTTGTGGAAGGATGCAGAATTGAAGGAGATATCCTCTTAGATGGAAAGAGCGTATTTAAAGGAATGGATGTCAATCTTTTAAGACGCCGTGTCGGTATGGTATTTCAGAAGCCAAATCCATTTCCAATGAGCATTTACGACAATATTGCGTATGGCCCTCGTACTCATGGAATCCGTTCAAAAGCAAAGCTTGATGATATTGTGGAAAAATCATTGAGAAATGCGGCAATCTGGGATGAATGTAAAGACAGATTAAAGAAAAGTGCACTTGGTATGTCCGGTGGACAGCAGCAGAGATTGTGCATTGCCAGAGCACTGGCAGTAGAGCCGGAAGTCCTTCTGATGGACGAACCGACTTCGGCACTGGACCCGATTTCTACATCTAAGATTGAAGACCTTGCACTGGAATTGAAAAAAGATTATACTATCGTTATGGTAACGCATAATATGCAACAGGCAGTACGTATATCGGATAACACTGCATTTTTCCTTCTTGGAGAAGTTGTAGAATACAATGAGACAGAAAAATTATTCTCTATTCCGTCAGATAAGAGAACCGAAGATTATATTACAGGGAGGTTTGGTTGATTTATGCGTAATCGATTTGACAGACAGTTACAATTATTGGAAGAAGAACTTACTCACATGGGTGAGCTTTGTGAGGTTGCTATCGCCAACGCAACAAATGCATTGACAGAAGGAGATTTGGAGCAGGCACAGGCAGTGATCGAAGCTGATGAAGAAATCGATCAGCTGGAAAAAGAGATTGAAGGTCTGTGTATGAAATTATTACTTCAGCAGCAGCCGGTTGCAAGAGATCTGCGTAGGATTTCAGCAGCGCTTAAGTTGATCACAGATATGGAGAGAATCGGAGACCAGACTTCTGATATCGCAGAGATCGTAATCTCAACAAGAAGAAATACCCCAACGCAGTTGAAGAAGTTAAACGAGATGTCTGTAGCAGCAAGTAAGATGGTGCGTGACAGCGTGACAGCTTATGTTGAGAAGGACCTTGAGCTTGCAAGAAAAGTAATGCTTGAAGATGATACTGTAGACCAGTATTTTGATGAGATCCGCGAAGAGCTGATAGCGTTCATCAAAGAAGAACAAGGAAACAAAGGTAAAGAGATTTTTGACTTGATCATGATCGCTAAATATTTGGAGCGAATTGGAGATCATGCAACCAATATTGCAGAGTGGGTTGAATTTTCTATTACAGGAAGCCATAGAAGCGGGGGTGCTTAGAGGGTTGCCGGTTGGGGACGGAGTTTAGTGAGCCATTGGGGACGGGGGTTAGTGGCTCTTTTGTAAAAAGGCCACTAACGTCCCCAATGGCTCACTAAACCCCGTCCCCAACCACCCCTCAACAATCAAAAAAAGAAAGGGAGCTTGCGATGATTTATTGCGTAGAAGATGATGATAACATTCGCGACTGGTAGTCTATACATTGGAATCAACAGGATTGGAAGCAAAAGGGTTTGCAGAGGGCAGATCCTTTTTGGAGGCTCTGGCGTTTGATACACCAGAGCTCGTTTTGCTGGATATCATGCTTCCGGGAGAAGACGGAATGCAGATCCTGCGTAGACTGAAAAGTTCGTCAAAAACAAAAGATATTCCGGTCATTATGGTGACTGCGAAGGGAACAGAATACGATAAGGTAATAGGACTTGATTCTGGAGCAGACGATTATGTGACAAAACCATTCGGCATGATGGAGCTTGTCTCAAGGATCAAAGCTGTCCTGCGACGTACCGGAAGAATAAAGACAGATACTTCTGAACTTGAGATAAATGGAGTGAAGATAGATCTAAAAAAACATGAAGTTACAGCAGACGGTAAGACAATTGTTCTTACACTAAAAGAATTTGAGCTGTTAGAGAAATTGATGAAGAATCAAAATATCGTGCTGACCAGAGACCAGCTTCTCACAGATATCTGGGGGTATGATTTTGATGGCGAGACAAGAACGGTAGACGTACATATTCGAACACTCAGACAGAAGCTTGGAGAGTACGGATCGATGATAGAAACAATTCGAGGAGTGGGATATCGCATTGGAGAAACGAATGAGAGATAAGATTCAAAAAAGTATGATTTTTATCTTGGCAATAACCATTATTATTTCATATGGATTTGTTTCCTTTTTTGTATATAATCAAAGTCTGGGGATTTTGGAAACAGATGTGTGCCAGGAAGCGAAGTATATTGAAAAAGCAATAGAGATTACCGGGACACAATATCTGGAAGAACTCGATGAAGTAGATGCAAGGACCCGCATCACAAGGATTGCACAAGACGGAAAGGTGCTTTACGATTCCAGGGGTGATGAAAGTACACTTGATAATCACAAAGACCGAGTGGAAGTACGTGAAGCATTGAAAAATGGAGTCGGTGAGGATATCCGTATGTCCGATACCGTTGGAAAAGAACTCTATTATTATGCAGTCCTTTTAGACGATGGCACAGTCCTTCGTGTGGCAAGAAATATGGATAGTCTGATAAGCACGGCAATTCAGATATTTCCTGTGATGGCAGTGATCGCGGCAATCGTGCTTGCATTTGTATATATACTCGGCAGATGGCAGACAGCAAGACTCATTCGTCCAATCAACGAACTGGATATAGAGCATCCTCTGGATAATGAAATTTATGAGGAGCTGGATCCGCTTTTAGAGGCAATTGATAAACAGAACAAAGAAAAAGATGCAGTGGCAAATATGAGAAAAGAATTCTCGGCAAATGTTTCCCATGAGCTAAAGACACCGCTGACTTCAATATCCGGTTATGCAGAAATTATGAAAAATGGACTTGTAAAACCGGAAGATATCCAAAACTTTTCCGAGCGCATTTACAAAGAAGCAAGAAGGCTTATCACCCTTGTAGAAGATATCATCAAACTGTCAAAACTTGATGAAGAATCCGTAGAGTTAGAGAAAGAAGAAGTCAATCTGTATGATATGACGAGGGAAATCGTAAGCCGCCTTTCTATGCAGTCATCTGCAAAGCATGTTAGGATGATTTTGGAAGGAGAGTCAGTGACTTATACAGGGATCCGTCAGATATTAGATGAGATGATTTATAACATTTGCGAGAATGCAATAAAATACAATCGTCCCGGAGGAAGCGTGAGCATTTGGGTTGGTAATACACTGGAAGGTCCAAAGGTAAGCGTAACGGATACAGGAATCGGAATACCAGAGGAACATCTGGAGAGAGTTTTCGAAAGATTCTACAGGGTTGACAAAAGCCATTCCAAAGAAATCGGAGGAACAGGACTGGGGCTTTCTATTGTAAAACATGGAGCATTGCTTCATCAGGCAAAGGTATCCGTAGATAGTACAGTCGGGGAAGGAACACGGATTTCCATAGTGTTTTCTAAGAATAAATAAAATCAATTTGACAATTTACCATATCAAAGTTATAATAACGAAGAACAAGGGCGTTTTCTAAAGGTAGAGAACGCCCATTTTTCACTTTATAGGAAATTTGAAGCGGACTTGTCCGTTTCATTTCTAATATTGAAGTATGTTTGGAGGGTTCGATAATGCACAACTATACACGTGAAGATATTCTGAAAATGGTAGAGGAAGAAGATGTAGGATTTATCCGTCTGCAATTTACAGACATTTATGGAACGATAAAAAACATGGCAGTCACTGTCAGTCAGTTAGAAAAAGCATTGGATAACAGATGCGTATTTGATGGTTCATCGGTAGAAGGATTCGCAGAACTCGGTGAATCAGATATGTATTTATATCCGGATCTGAATACATTTGAGATTTTCCCATGGAGACCACAACAAGGAAAAGTTGCACGTATGATCTGTGATGTGCATTATCCGGATGGAAGACCATTTGAACTGGATCCGCGTTATATATTGAAAAAAGTTGTAAAAGAAGCCGAAGAAATGGGGTATACGCTGAAAGCAAGTCCGGAGTGCGAATTTTTCCTTTTCCACACAGACGAGGATGGAATTCCGACAACGATCACACATGAGCAGGGAAGTTCATTTGATGTAGGGCCATTGGACCTTGGAGAAAATGCAAGACGAGACATGGTTTTGACATTAGAAGATATGGGATTTAACGTAGAAACATCACATCATGAGCTGGCTCCGGCACAGCATGAAATTGATTTTCATTATGATGATGCACTTTCAACAGCAGACAATATCGTAACATTTCGTATGGTAGTAAAAACCATTGCAAAGAGACATGGCCTGCATGCGACATTTATGCCGAAACCTAAAATCGAGACAGCCGGTTCAGGAATGCATATGAATCTGTCACTCTGGAAAGATGGCAAAAACATTTTCAGGGATGATACAGATAAAAATGGTATGAGTCAGGAAGGATATCAGTTTATGGGTGGAATTCTGGAGCATATCAAGGCAATCACATGCATCACCAATCCGACGGTTAATTCTTACAAACGTTTTGTGCCTGGGTATGAAGCACCGGTTTATATTACCTGGTCAGGCAAATCACGTTCACCGCTTATCCGGATTCCGGCTATGCGAGGAGAACATACGAGACTGGAGCTTAGAAGCCCGGACCCTTCGGCAAATCCTTATCTGCACTGGCAGTACTTCTGGCAGCAGGTCTGGATGGAATTAAAAATAGCATCAAGCCGATAGGAAGCATAGATTTGAACGCACAGAAAATGACAGATGAGCAACGCGCTTCACTGCACATTGATATGCTGCCACAGAGCCTTCCGGAAGCTGTAAATGAACTGGAGCAGGATTCATTTATCAAAGATGTGCTTGGAAGAGAATTATCAACAAAGATGATCGATTCGCATAAAAAAGCATATCATGAATATTGCATGCAAGTTACAGATTGGGAAATTGCAAATTATCTGCACAAAATCTGATCCCGCTTTCAAAGGTAACAAAGTAGTACTGTTTACAGTATGGGATGCAGGAGGTGTAGAATATGAACGAAATTATTGTAGCATTTCCTAAAAAAGAAATTGCAATTAATATTCGAAATATCCTTGTGCGTGGTGGAATAGATGTATATGGAGTATGCACGACTGGGGCGCAGGTGCTTCATATGGCAGATACATTGGATGAGGGAATCATAATCTGCGGATACCGTATGCAGGATATGATGTACACAGATATCCGAGAGTATCTTCCGAAAGAATTTGAAATATTGTTGGTGACATCTCCCGATAAATGGAGTGATGGGAGTGTACAGGGTGTTATCGGATTATCAATGCCGATAAAAGTACATGATTTAATAAATACGGTGGAAATGATGCTGCAAAATATGAGGAGGCGAAGGAAAAAACGTCATGAAGCTGCAAAACAGCGCAGTCCGGAAGAAAAAGCATTAATTGCGAAGGCAAAGTCTCTTTTGATGGAACGAAATAATATGACAGAAGAAGAGGCACATCGATATTTACAAAAAAGCAGTATGGATAGCGGGACCAATATGTTGGAAACCGCGCAGATGGTTTTAACAATTATGGATGAATAAGAGAGGTAACTGGTTATGGAATTTACAAAAATGCAAGGATTAGGCAATGATTATGTCTATGTAAATTGCTTTAAAGAAAAAATAGAAAACCCATCTGAGATGGCAGTCAAAGTAAGCGACCGCCATTTCGGAATCGGCTCAGACGGACTGATTTTGATCAAACCATCCGAAGTAGCTGATTTTGAAATGGAAATGTACAATGCAGACGGTTCACGTGGGGAAATGTGCGGAAATGGAATCCGATGTGTAGCAAAATATGTCTACGACTATGGTCTGACAGATAAAACAAGCATTTCAGTAGAGACGCTTGGCGGAATAAAATACCTTGACCTGACAGTAGAACATGGAAAAGTTACACTCGTAAAAGTCGATATGGGAACCCCGATTTTAAAACCGGAATTAATTCCAATCGTTGCAAAAGGCGAGACTGTGATCGACGAACCAATCATGGTTGGAGGGAAAGAATACCATATGACAGGAGTATCTATGGGAAATCCTCATGATGTGGTATTTATGGATGATATAAAAAATCTGGAAATAGAAAAGATAGGACCATTATTTGAAAATCATGAAAGATTTCCAAATCGAATAAATACAGAATTTGTAAATGTAATAGACCGTCATACAGCTCAAATGAGAGTATGGGAAAGAGGCTCGGGAGAAACACTGGCATGCGGAACAGGTGCCTGCGCAGTTGCAGTTGCCTGCATCTTAAATGGACTGACAGAAAATACTGTGACAGTAAAATTGTTAGGTGGAGACCTTCGAATTGAATGGGATCGCGAAAAAAATACTGTCTACATGACCGGCCCTGCAGAAGTCTCATTTGACGGAGTGTGGAAAGAAAAATAGGGAGGAACCCAATAATGTTTAAAGTAAATGAAAATTATTTAAAATTACCAGGAAGTTATCTGTTTTCAACAATAGGAAAAAAAGTTGCTGCATTTAGCGAGGCAAATCCAGATAAATCAATCATCCGACTTGGAATTGGTGATGTTACACAGCCACTTGCACCGGCAATCATCGATTCCCTTCATAAAGCAGTAGATGAAATGGCACATGCAGAGACATTTCACGGATACGCACCAGACCTCGGATACGAATTTTTAAGAAGTGCGATGGCAAAAAATGATTATCAGGCTCGCGGATGCGATATCGCAGCTGATGAAGTATTTATTTCTGACGGAGCAAAATGTGATTCCGGAAACATTCAGGAAATCTTTAGCATCGACAATAAAATCGCAGTGTGCGACCCGGTATATCCTGTATATGTGGATACAAATGTGATGGCAGGAAGAACAGGAGTTTATGATCCGGCAAAGGAAACATGGAGTGATGTAATTTATATGCCATGTACTAAAGCGACAAACTTTGCACCAGAGCTTCCAAAAGAAACACCGGATATCATTTATCTTTGTTTCCCAAATAATCCGACAGGCTCTACGATCACAAAAGCACAGCTGCAGGAATGGGTTGACTATGCAAATAAAGTAGGTGCAGTTATCATCTACGATGCAGCTTATGAAGCATACATTTCAGAAGATGACGTGCCACACACAATCTACGAATGCGAAGGCGCAAGAACATGTGCAATCGAGCTTCGAAGCTTTTCAAAAAATGCCGGATTTACAGGAGTACGTCTCGGTGCAACTATTATTCCAAAAGATGTAAAATGCGGCGATGTGACATTACATTCACTGTGGGCAAGACGTCATGGAACAAAATATAACGGTGCTCCATACATTGTGCAGAGAGCCGGTGAAGCTGTATATTCTGAAGAAGGAAAGGCGCAGCTCAAAGCACAGATCGCATATTATATGAACAATGCAAAAGTAATTTCACAGGGATTAAAAGATGCAGGATATACTGTATCAGGCGGTGTAAATGCTCCATATATCTGGCTGAAAACACCGGACAATATGACTTCCTGGGAATTCTTTGATTATCTTCTTGAAAATGCAAATGTAGTCGGAACTCCGGGTTCAGGATTTGGACCAAGCGGAGAAGGCTACTTCAGATTGACCGCATTTGGAAGCTATGAAAATACAGTGGCTGCGATTGAGCGGATTAAGAAGATGTAGGTTGCTAATTAATTCACGAAGTGGCAATACGTTCCTTACAAAAAATTGATATAAGAATTCTTGCTCAGATTCCATGAGTGGGTGACACATAAGAGCGTAAATTTTTGCTAAAAGCAAATGAATTTGAACTCAAACTTGCTGCTACGCAGCTTCAAACACGTTCGTTCAAATCCATTAACGCAAAAATTTACGCTCTAAGTGTCTCCTACGCTCACTCCATATTCGCTCGAATTTCTTATATCAATTTTTTTGTAAGTAATGTATTGGCTCAAGCCATGGAGTTCAAAGAATAGGGGGAGATATCTGCGATAGTGGATTTTTGGGGATTGAAGATGCAAAATTTTGATGGAGAGCATCTTCACGTTATCGAAAACGTGGGATGTAGATGCAAAATTTGCGAAGGGAGTATCTGCAAGTTATGGAAAGAACAGGTTGAGGATGCAAAATTTCTGCGGGAAGCATCCTCAGGTCATAGAAAAGGCAAGATGTAGATGCAATTTACATGACAGGCAGGATGAAAAGTATCTACAAGTTTGAAGAAAAGCAAGTTGCGGATACATTGATTCCAAAAAGAGCATCTGCAACAATGAATATCAAAGCCTTGTAGATACATTGATCCCAAAATGAGCATCTGCAACAGTGAATATTAAGCCAGTGCAGATACAACAGCTGTAAAAAAAGCATCTGCGCAAGCAAATAACCCCATGATATAGATATATCAGACACCAGAAAAGTAAATCCCTCATCGTTCCACCTATTTCAATCACGATACACCACAAAGCAAGAAAAAGACTATGCAATCCAGCGAATTGGAGTCGGGCTTGCCCGACGAAGCTCCCGCAGGAGTGCATAGTCTTTTTCCTGCGTGTGGGCTGTCATGAATGAAATAGCCATAAAAAACATAAAATTTCTCAAAACAACATTGAAGTTCCCCCATAATAGGTTATAATGAAACTATGATTTTAACCGGCGGGGAAAGGAGACTTATATTATGAAGACATTTTTTGAAGATTTAACAAAGAGACTTGGAGAGACAGCGGAATTCGTAGGTAATAAAGCGAATGAAGCAATGGAAGTTCAGAGATTGAAAAATCAGATTCGTACATTAGAGAGAAATAACGAAGATGATTTAGCAGAATTAGGAAGAGTCTTATACGAAAAGTTCCTAAACGGGGAAGAATTAGAAGCAGAAGAAGAGGCGCTGTGCGAGGCAATTCAAGATCGTGAAGAAAGTATTGAAGAATACAATGAGCAGATTGTTGAACTTAGAGGCGATACAAATTGTGCAGCATGCGGCAAGAGTATTGCGAAAGGTATGGCATATTGTCCATATTGCGGAGAGAAGGTTTCAACATCTGTACCGACAGATGCAGATTTTGTAGATGAAGAAGATATTGTTGTAGATGTCAAAGAGACTGTTGATGAAGTAAAAGAAGAGCCAACAGCAACACAGGAAAAAGAAGAACCAGAAGACAAGCCACAAGTTCAGGCAGATGAATTAAAAGAAGAGCCGGAAGCTCAGGCAGAAGAAAATGTGACAGAATCACCGGAAGAATAGGGGTGAGAGGAGAATGGGAATCTTGGTATTAATCAGCGTGACAGCAGTGCTGGCTATGCTTGATATCACTATCAAATCCTGTATAGAGAATGGCATCACGAGAAAAGAAGAACGGGAAGCTTTAAAAGGGAAAGTAATCTTACGAAAAGTATATAATCGTGGGTTTGGATTGAATGTATTGCAGAACGATCCGGATACGGTAAAATATGTATCTTCATTTGCTACGATAATTTTGACAATCACGCAGCTGATTCAGCTGATGCGTAAAAAAGGAATCAAGCTAAAGAAGATAGGTTTGTCACTTATGACAGCAGGGGCATGGAGTAATACATTTGACCGGTGGCTTCGCGGATATGTGATTGACTATATCGGATTTGAAAATAAAAATAAAAAAATCGAAAAGATTACATGGAATCTGGGAGATTTCTTTTTGATTGCAGGAGGAATTATTGTTTCTCTTGGTTCATTGCTTCATAAGAAGAAATAATAAAATATTGCTTCACAAGAAGATGTAACAAAATGCTGCTTCATAGGAAGATTTACAGGAAGAGAAGATATAATGAAGCAGACGAATACTTAACAGAAACAGAGGAAGAGATAGATGATACAGGATATCGCACCACATCAGTATAACAATGCATATAAGCCGGTGCCGCCAAAGAAAGACAGCTTTGCTCTTTATTATGAAAAGAGAACTTGTCTGATGAAGAAAAGCGAAGAGGGGATGACATTTCCGACATTTGCAGATTTAGAACGATTGAACGAAGATATTTACGAGAATTACACGTATTTATTTTCTATTGATAATAAGCCTTTTTATCTTGTAAATGATATCAATCGTGAGAGGTTATCAGCTTACACTATGGAGAATACGGAAGTGTTTCGGACGATACAGCCGCGGTATCTGGCATTTGCCGGAATCACAGGATATCAGCTGTATTCCTGGTATCAAAGCCACAAGTTTTGCGGAAGATGTGGTTCGCCGACTCAAAAAGACGAGAAAGAGCGCATGCTTTATTGTGAAAAATGTGGATTAATGGAATTTCCAAAAATCTGTCCGGCAACGATTATTGCTGTACGAGACGGGAATCGACTTCTTCTTTCAAAGTATGCAGGAAGAGCTTACAAAAAGTATGCCCTGCTTGCAGGATACACAGAGATTGGCGAGACGATAGAAGAAACGGTGAAGCGTGAGGTTATGGAAGAAGTTGGCTTGAAAGTAAAGAATATTCAATACTATAAAAGCCAGCCGTGGTCATTTTCGGATACATTATTGATGGGATTTTATTGCGATCTTGACGGAGAAGATAAGATTACATTAGATCAGGATGAACTTGCGCTGGCAGAATGGTTTGAGCGAGAAGATTTACCGGAGGTAACATCAGATGAAAGCTTAACAAATGAGATGATACAGATGTTTAAGCTTGGGAAAATATAATTCATATTGCCTGAGATTCTGATAATACTGAAAAGTATAAAAAGAAGAGCGTTTGCGGATTATAATTGATATGATTTGCAAATGATCTTCTTTTTTTCGAGGAAATAGATAAATAAAAATAGATGTAAGGTAGGGATTACACAATGAAAAGTAACTGGAATATAAAAAAATTTTCATATGATATTTTTATAGATATTGTGGGAGGCGTTTTGATCGGTCTTGGAATTTACAATTTTGCTGCAAATGCAGAATTCCCATTGGCAGGAGTATCAGGTCTTGCATTAATTTTATATCGTTTGTTCAATATTCCAATCGGATGGGGAACAATTGCACTAAATATACCGATTGTAATTATATGTTTCAAGACATTAGGAAAAGAGTTTTTTGCACGTTCAATACGTTCACTTATTATTTCATCTTTAATCACAGACTATGTAGTTACATTACTTCCGGTTTATTCCGGCGACCGTATGCTTGCTGCATTATGTACAGGTATTTTTTCAGGGCTAGGCTATGCACTGATATTTATGAATCATTCTTCAACAGCGGGAATGGATTTCGTGTGTGTGGCAATCCATTCGAAGCACCCGCATATTTCATTGGGGAAAATTGTATTCTCAATCGACTGTGCAGTTGTATTATTAGGCGGAGCAATATTTAAAGACGTAGACGCCACGATTTATGGTTTGATCATTTCCTATTTTCTGACCGTTGTAATTGATAAGATCACATATGGCATCAATTCAGGTAAGATTGCATTGATTGTGACGGACGAAGGGCAAAAAGTAGCAAATATGATAGACGAACATGTAGGACGAGGCTCAACAATTTTAAGGGGATGCGGAAGCTATACAGGTGCTGAAAAGGATATTGTAATGTGTGCAAGTAATAATAAGGAAATGTATGCGATTCGCGAAATGGCCAGAAAGGCTGATGAGAAAGCATTTGTGATTATAATGGAGTCAAATGAAGTACTTGGAGAGATATAAAGCTACACAGGACAGAGTGGTTCTTGAAATCCAGCGTGGATGTATCAGAGGGTGTCGTTTCTGTCAGGCAGGCATGATTTACAGACCGGTTCGCGAACGTAATGTAG
>QUJA01000044.1 GCA_003480425.1 Firmicutes bacterium AM31-12AC | reverse complement strand
TTTGTTAACAAAACAGAACTCCGTCCCCCATTGGTCTCCCCGTCCCCGTTGGTCTGCCCCCGTTTGGCACTAGTTCTATTTCACAACTACTTTACGGAAGTTTTTCTTTCCTTTTTTCAGGACAATTCCTTCTCCTGCAAATTTATCTTTTTCAATTGTCGCATAGATATCTGTCACTTTCTCACCATCTACTGCAACTCCGCCCTGCTGTACGGCACGTCTTGCTTCTGATTTTGAAGATACAAGTCCACTCTTAGCAAGTAATGTAAGAATATCAATTGTTCCTTCTGTCAAATCTTCTTCTGCTAATTCTGCTGTTGGCATATCAGCTGCATTTCCCTGGCTGAATAATGCACGGGCGCTTTCCTGTGCACGAACTGCTTCTTCTTCACCATGAACAAGTTTTGTTAATTCAAATGCAAGGATTTCTTTTGCTTTGTTCAACTGGCTTCCTTCCCATGAATCCATTTCATCAATCTGCTCTAATGGAAGGAATGTCAACATACGGATACATTTAAGTACATCAGCATCCGCTACATTTCTCCAATACTGATAGAAATCGAATGGAGATGTTTTGTTTGGATCAAGCCAAACAGCACCTGACTGTGTTTTTCCCATCTTTTTACCTTCTGAGTTCAGAAGCAGTGTGATTGTCATAGCACTTGCATCTTTACCAAGTTTACGACGAATCAGCTCTGTACCACCGAGCATGTTTGCCCACTGGTCATCTCCACCGAACTGTAGGTTGCATCCGTAATTCTGGAATAACTCATAGAAATCGTAGCTCTGCATGATCATGTAGTTAAATTCAAGGAATGTAAGTCCTCTTTCCATACGCTGTTTGTAACACTCGTGTGAAAGCATACGGTTTACGCTGAAATGTGCACCAACTTCACGGAGTACTTCGATGTAATTCAAATCCATCAGCCAGTCAGCATTATTTACCATCAATGCCTTACCTTCTGAGAAATCAATGAATTTACTCATCTGTTCTTTGAAACAGTCACAGTTATGCTGAATCTGCTCCGGTGTCATCATCTGACGCATATCAGATCTTCCTGATGGATCACCGATCATAGCTGTACCGCCACCAATCAATGCGATTGGTTTGTTTCCTGCCATCTGCAGACGCTTCATCAGACATAATGCCATGAAATGTCCTACGTGTAAGCTATCTGCTGTCGGGTCAAATCCGATGTAAAATGTTGCCTTTCCATTGTTGATCAAATCAGAAATCAGTGCTTCGTCTGTCACCTGTGCGATCAGGCCACGTGCTTGTAATTCTTCGTAAAGTGTCATGTTTGTGTTCTCCTTTTTATATTATATTTTTGTAAGTGTGTTTCTGCGTTTCTGCGACATTACCTCGCTCAAGTGTTCACAACAATGTAACACCATCGTCACTAGGTTCGATAGAACCTCACCAAGTGTCGAGGTGTGTGTTCTCACTAAGCTCGATAGAACCTCGCTAAGTGTTCACAACAAAAAACGTCCTTACAATCAACTAATTGTAAGGACGAGTATTATTCCCGTGGTACCACCTTTATTCACAACAGATTCACATCTGCTGCCTCAACAGCAACTATCATTGCCTTAGCATGTTAACGTCTGCCAGTCCGTCACAGCCTACTTGTTATCCGTTCGGTGCGCAGCTCCGAGATGTATTCATAGCTAATCGTATCATGCGCCTCTCATCACCCGGCAGCTTTCTGTTTTCACTCATCGCTATTACTTGTTCTCTTCTATGCCTTTGTCATCTCTGTTGCTTATAGTAACGTATACAGACGGACCTTGTCAACCCCTCTGTTTTAAAAAGGTGTAATATTTTCGTTCCCGAAATATTACACCTTATCTTATTTCTCATATTCAATCTGCATCAGCACCAGTCCCTGCGGCGGTGCTGTCACCCCGGCTGCCTGTCGGTCTTTCGCCTCCAGAATCTCTTTCACCTGCTCTGGCGTATAGAACCCACGTCCAACACGCAGAAGCGTCCCGACAATAATCCGAACCATATTATAGAGAAAACCATTTCCCTTAATTCGAATTGTCAGCTCTCGTCCGGCCGCATGCCCATTTCTCGCATAAGCACATTCTGACTCCAAAACTTCCAATTCGTAAATTGTTCTGACCGTATCTTCCACATTTGTCCTAATATTGCAAAAGCTTGCAAAATCATGTTCGCCAAGCAAATATTCTGCCGCTTCACGCATTTTCGCAACGTCCAGCTTATAAGAAACAAAATATGTGTTATGTCTCTTTGTAGGATCTGGAACTTCTGTATTTAAAATATGATATTCATACGTTTTCACAATATGGTCCTGATATCTCGGATGCCAGTCGGATGGTACTTCTTCTGATTTTACTATCACGATATCATCCGGAAGTTTTTGATTTAACGCATAAGAAAACCGGTCCGGCGGAATCGGCGATTTAGTATCAAACACCGCCACATTTCCCATCGCATGCACCCCGGAATCGGTCCGGCTTGCACCAATGATGACAATGTTTTCTCCTGTCAGTTTTGACAGTTTTTTGTTCAATACCTCTTCAATCGTAATTCCGTTTGGCTGTATCTGCCAGCCACAATAATCGGTGCCGTCATAGGCAACTGTTAATTTTATTCTTCTCACTACTTATACTCCATTTTTAAAAGATCCATACTTTAAATGGAATGAAATGTCCCACAATGATAACAACCACAAGATAAAAAACTGAAAATGTATATGCCAGATAATCTCTTTTTTCATAAACCAGTGGTTTCATCTTCGTTCTGCCTTCACCACCGCAGTAACATCTCGATTCCATTGCCATTGCAAGGTCATTTGCTCTTCTAAATGCAGAAACAAACAACGGCACTAAAATCGGAACCATTGCTTTTGTTTTCTGAATGATATTTCCACTCTCCAAGTCCGCACCACGGGCGATCTGTGCCTTCATGATTTTATCTGTCTCTTCCAAAAGGATTGGAATAAAACGAAGTGCAATTGACATCATCATCGCAATCTCATGAACCGGAACATTTATTTTATTAAGCGGTTTTAATACGCTTTCAATCCCATCTGTCAAGGAATTTGGTGTTGTCGTCAGTGTCATAAGCGAAGAACCGACAATCAGATAAATCAAACGGATTGCCATAAACACGGACACTCTAAGCCCTTGTTCTGTAATTGTAAAAATCCAGAAATGTACCAGTGTCTCTCCGCCTTTTGTCAAAAATAAATTCATCACAACCGTAAATAACAATAAAATAACGATTGCCTTCAAGCCTTTGAGCATAAATTTGAGTGGAACTTGGCTTGCTTTGATTACAATCATTAAAAATATGGTTGCAACTGCATAACCAAGCAGACTGTTCTGTACAAACAACGATACTAAAAATATCAGCGTACAAATAATCTTCACCCTTGGATCCAGTCGATGAACCGGACTTTGTGCAGGGTAATACTGGCCTATTGTAATATCTCTAATCATGGTAACACCTCATTATCTCGTCTGCTGCCTCTTCGACTGTTGTGGCATCTGTACGCACATCCAGCCCTCTTTCTTTTAAGTCATGCATAATATACGTCACCTGCGGAGCTGCAAGTCCAATCTGTTCCAGCTCTTTATAATGTGCAAATACAGCTTTCGGCTCCCCATCAAACATCTTCTCTCCATGATTCATTACAATAATTCTGTCCACGTAACGGGCAATATCTTCCATACTATGAGATACAAGAATTACTGTCATATCTGTTTCTTTATGAAGTCTTGCTATCTGATCCAGGATATCATCCCTTCCTTGCGGGTCCAGTCCTGCGGTTGGTTCATCCAGCACAAGAACTTTCGGTTTCATAGCCAGAACTCCGGCGATCGCCACTCTTCGCTTTTGTCCTCCCGACAATTCAAACGGTGATTGACGATAATATTTTTCAGGAAATTGTACAAGCTCCAGTGCTTCCTTTGCACGCTTCATACAATCTTCTTCTGATAATCCCTGATTTTTAGGTCCAAAACAAACATCTGTCAGTACATCTACTTCAAACAACTGGTGCTCTGGATACTGAAATACAAGTCCGACCTGTGTTCTAAGTGTTCGCATATTATAACCGGCTTCATAAATGTTTTTACCCTCATAATATAGCTGTCCTGAAGTTGCTTTGATCAATCCGTTTAAATGCTGGATCAATGTAGATTTTCCTGAACCCGTATGTCCGATAATTCCTACAAACTGTCCCTGTGGGATTTCCAAATTAATATCCTTCAATGCATGTCTTTCATATGCATCACCTGGATTGTAAATATAATTTATATGTTCCAGTTTTATTGACATTGGTTTCTCCATTTCTATGCGTCTTTTTTCTGTGCTTTCATAATATACCCTACTAGTTCTTCACGATGCAGTATTCCCTTTGGAATATCCATTCCTCTCTTTCGAAGTTCCTCTGCAAGCATCGTAACCTGTGGCACATCAAGATGATATTTTTTCAATTCATCGACCTGACTAAAAATCTGTCTCGGTGTTCCACGCATCACCACATGTCCGCTATCCATTACATATACCCAGTCTGCATCTACTACTTCTTCCATATAATGTGTAATTAAGATAACTGTTACATTTTTTCTTTTACGAAGTTCATGCACTGTACGAAGCACTTCTTTTCTTCCATTCGGGTCTAACATGGCTGTTGGTTCATCCAGCACAATACACTGTGGTTCCATCGCGATTACACCTGCAATTGCCACACGTTGTTTCTGTCCGCCTGATAATTTATTTGGTGAATTTTTACGATATTCTAACATACCTACAGCCCTGAGACTGTCTTCTACTCGCTTCCATATCTCATCCGTCGGGACCCCTAAATTCTCTGGTCCAAATCCGACATCCTCTTCTACGACAGTTCCAATAATCTGGTTATCCGGATTCTGAAATACCATCCCGGCTGATTGACGTACATTCATCAGCTCATTCGGATCCTTTGTATCACGCCCGTTCACCCACATCGTTCCTCCTGTAGGAACAAGAATTGCATTCATATGCTTTGCGAGTGTAGATTTTCCAGAGCCATTATGTCCAAGAATCGCAACAAACTGTCCAGGTCTGACATCTATATCCACACCATCTACAGCTCGATGCATTCCGACTACATTGCCCTCATCATCTCGTTTTTCATATTCATAAACAAGCTCTTCTGCCTGTATCATCTCCATAAGGCCATAACCTCCATTATTTATTTACCTTATATGGCACATATGCTTATTGTTTACCTGCAAAAGGCAATCAGTAAACATTCATGTTCCTTATTCTAAAATATGAAGGCTTTTTTGTAAAGCATTCTCCGAAAAGAGACAAAAAAAAGCTCCCGTTCTACAACTCTCATCATAGAAACGGCAGCTCTTCTTATCTTTGATGCTTTACTTAAGCTCTTTCCGGCTCCTGGTATTCTTCGCCGAATGTCTCAACTGTAACCTTCTTCATCTTCTGTTCTTCCAGTGGACGGTCACTGTAATCTGTTGCTGTCTCAGCAATCTTATTTACAATATCCATTCCTTCTGTGATCTTACCAAATGCTGCATAAGCGCCATCCAGATGTGGTGATTTCTCATGCATGATGAAGAACTGTGATCCTGCTGAATCCGGATGCATTGCACGTGCCATAGAAAGCACTCCCGGATCATGTTTCAGATTATTCTCGAATCCGTTCTGTGAAAATTCTCCTTTGATTGAATATCCCGGACCACCCATACCTGTTCCGTTTGGGCATCCTCCCTGGATCATAAATCCACGGATAACACGATGGAAGATCAGTCCATCATAGAATCCTTTCTGAACTAATGATACAAAGTTATTCACTGTATTAGGAGCGATCTCCGGATACAGTTCTGCTTTCATAATGTCTCCATTCTCCATCTCAAATGTTACGATTGGATTTGCCATAATCATTCATCCTCTTTTCTACCTTACTCTGAACACTTAAAATAAGGTGTTCTAAGGCTCATTGTAACGGATTCTTATCTTTCCGTCAAATATTAGCGCATCCGGACATTCAATTTTCCCTTATGGTTAAAATGTACATCCATCTCTTATTTTTTTGGTTACTCGTTACATTGTTCATTTCCCGCTTTATTTGTATACTTATCTCAGAACAAAACAAAACAAAAACTTTTAACACTCATTATTATATTTTTTAAGGAGGCTATTTCAAATGGCAAGTTTATCATTAAAAGGAATTGAAAAAGTATATCCAAACGGATTTCACGCAGTAAAAGATTTCAATCTTGAAATCGAAGATAAAGAATTCATCATTTTCGTAGGACCATCAGGATGTGGTAAATCTACTACACTTCGTATGATCGCAGGTCTGGAAGACATTTCCGGTGGTGTTCTTGAAATTGACGGAAAGAAAATGAACGATGTAGAGCCTAAAGACCGTGATATCGCAATGGTATTCCAGAACTATGCTCTGTACCCACATATGACAGTATATGACAACATGGCTTTCGGTTTGAAACTTCGTAAAGTTCCAAAAGATGAGATTGATAAAAAAGTTCGCGAGGCTGCAAGAATCCTTGACCTTGAAAAACTGCTTGATCGTAAACCAAAAGCTCTTTCCGGTGGACAGAGACAGCGTGTTGCTATGGGACGTGCTATCGTTCGTAATCCTAAGGTATTCCTTATGGATGAGCCTCTTTCAAACCTGGATGCTAAGCTGAGAGTTCAGATGCGTATCGAGATTTCCAAACTGCATGAGAATTTAGGTGCTACAATCATCTACGTTACACATGACCAGACAGAGGCTATGACACTTGGTACAAGAATCGTTGTTATGAAAGACGGAATTGTTCAGCAGGTAGATACTCCTCAGAACCTTTACAATACACCATGTAACCAGTTCGTTGCCGGATTTATCGGATCACCTCAGATGAACTTCATGGATGCACTTGTTAATGTAAATGGAAACGATGTTACATTAAAAGTAGGTGAGCATGTATTAAAAGTTCCTGCATCTAAAAAACAGGCTCTGATTGATGGCGGTTATGATGGAAAAACTGTTGTTCTTGGTATTCGTCCTGAAGATGTACATGATTCACAGGCATTTATCAGCAACTCTCCTGAAAGCGTGATCAAATCTAAGATCAAAGTTTATGAATTGCTTGGTGCAGAAGTATTCTTGTATTTCGACTTAGAGGGAACTCAGATGACAGCACGTGTTAATCCACGTACAACTCTGAGAACAGGAGATGATGCAATCTTCGCTCTTGATATGGAAAAGATCCACCTCTTCGACAAAGATACTGAGTTGACGATTACAAACTAGTAGTTTATTATAAAAGAAAGAGTTCACCCTGTAATCACACACAAAGAATCAAGTGATTATGAGGTTACATATAAGAGAGGGGTTGTACTTTTGTACAACTCCTCCCTTTCTCTCTTTATCTGCAACATTTAGTGATGTATAAACGGAGGCTTTCATGAAACATAGCACAGAACTTGAACATGCATTAAAAAATCTCAGACAGCTTACAGGCATCACCCTTGATGTAAAAGCTGATACAGAAGAAGAGGAAATACAGGCACTCACACAGATACGTTGTCTTTGTAATGCTTATCAGGAAAAATATAACAAGACCCATTTTTTACAGGGGCTTGTAACCGGAACGATTCCGATATATGATATTTTAGAAAGAGCTTCGCGACTGCATATCAATCTTGAGGAACGACGTATTCTGTTTTTATTAAAGACCAAAGGTTCTCTGGATGAAACAATTCCGGAGATTTTAAAGAATCTGTTTCCACCACAGACGCACTCTTATCTGGTCCCTTTAACTGAATCCAGCATGGTCGTCCTTCGTCCCGTAAAGGATTCGGAAACAGAAAACGATTTTTTACAGATTGCACGTACGATTGTCGATACACTGAATATGGAGGCTCTCTCTTTTATACAGGTAGCTTACAGCGGATGCTTTCATTCCCTTTCGGAATGCTCAGAAGCTTATAAAAGTGCCTATCTCGCTTTAAAGGTTGGAAATTTATTTTATTCAGAACAAACAGTATTTCCGTATAACCGACTTGGAGTCGGACGCTTGCTATACCAGCTTCCAATTTCAATCTGCGAAGGATTTTTACGCGAAGTATTTGGTGATGATATTCCTGATTCATTTGATAATGAAACAGATATAACAATTACCAGATTTCTCCAAAACAACCTGAATATTGCCGAGACTTCCAGACAATTACATATGCACCGCAATACTCTTGTTTACCGACTTGACCAGGTAGAGAAAAAGACAGGTCTCGACCTTCGCAAATTCGAAGATGCTATGACCTTCAAACTTGCAAGTATGGTTATAAATTATTTACATTCAGAAAGGAATTCTTAACATGAATGACACTTATTATGAACAACTGGTAACTTGTAAACCAACCGGAAAGACTGCACTTTTACGTGTACTTTCTTTTCTCCCAATCCTGATTCTTATCCTCTTTGGATTTCCGTTTTTAGGATTTTTTGCATTTATGTTAGCTGCTTTATATGCTGTTCTTGCCTATTATTTTATCTTTCCTCGTTTTAATGTGGAATATGAATATGACTTGTTAAACCACGAACTCGATATTGCAGCAATTTACAGCAAAGCAAATAGAAAAGACAAGCTTTCTATTGATATTCAGCATGCAGAAATTATAGCGCCGAAAAACTCTCACAGACTGGACTCTTACCACACAACAAAACGCTATGATTTCTCTTCTGGAAATGCAAATGCCAACACATATGCTATCATCATTACATTGAATCAGACCCTCTGTACTGTCTTGTTCGATCCTGATGATGAAATGCTCCGACATATGAAGGGTTGGATGGGAATGAAATTATTTCAGGATTAATTGTAAAAATGTGCTATAATCTTAAAAGATGCGGATACACTTCGGATTCTATTTTCGTTTTGTATCCGCTTTTTTGTAAAACAAGAATAACTGGGGGAAATTTATTTTGGAAACTTTTGAAAAAGAAGACAATCGAATGGCATTGAACACAGCCGCTCTTGCAGGCGATATCCTGCTGGAAAGCGGTGCTGAGATTTCTCGTGTAGAAGAGACAATTAACAGAATTGCCCGTGCCTATGGTATTGAATCTTGTGATCCTTTTGTCTTAAGCAGTGGATTCTTTCTCACTGCTGACAGTAATTCTGATCAGAACTTTGCCTGGGTAAGACATATTCCTCTGAGTGCGACACGATTAGATCGCGTTACAGCCGTCAACCAATTATCCCGCGAAATTGAGCAGGGTATTTACAGTCCCACTGAAGCATATCAGAAGCTCCAGGCAATCCAGAAAACACCGGCAAAGGCCAAATGGTGCCAGATTCTTGCTTCCGGTATCGGAAGTGGATGCTTTTGCTATCTGTTTGGCGGTGATGCTATTGATAGTATCGTTTCTTTTATAGCCGGACTGCTTTTATATGTCTATTTATTATGTCTTGTAAAGGGACGCCTCTCAAAAATCGCAACAAATATTTCCGGCGGTATGGTCGTAACTTTAATCGCTGTACTCATTTACCAAATGGGGCTTGGACATCATTTAAATGAGATTATCATCGGTGCTATTATCCCATTGGTTCCCGGTGTTGCCTTTACAAATGGTATCCGCGACATTGCAGACCAGGATTATATCGCCGGAGCTGTTCGAATGCTGGATGCTCTTCTTGTTACTTTCAGCATTGCCATGGGAGTAGGACTTATTATAATCGGATATCACCAGATTGTCGGCAGTATGCTTCTTCCTTAAAATTTAATCAGTATGACACTCAACACTTATATTTACAAAGGAGACTTTTGCGTTATGTCTATGCATTTATTTTTTGAATTTCTTAACGCTGCTGTTGGTACAATGGCGTTTGCTCTGCTTTTCCAAGTACCAAAACAATATTATGTAAACTGCGGTATAATCGGCGGATGTGGATGGCTTTGTTATAAATTACTTCTTTCTGGATGCGGACTTTTCGCTTCTACCTTTTTTGCGACCGTTCTTGTCGTTTTCCTCTCCCGCCTCAGTGCAGTTTATCGCCATTGTCCGGTAACAGTCTTTTTGATTGCCGGCATTTTCCCACTGGTTCCCGGAGCCGGCATCTATTGGACCGCCTACTATGTAGTGACAGACCAGCTTGCCAAGGCTTCTGCCCGCGGATTTCTAACCTTAAAAATTGCCGTTGCAATTGTACTTGGTATTTTGTTTGTTTTTGAATTTCCACAAAAATGGTTCCGCAGGATTGCCTCCCACGAAACCATATAAATGACTTTTCAGCCACCAGACCACTGGTGGTTTTGCTTTCGACTCGAATATTACATCCGTTCGTCCAGCAGATTCTGGATTTCATCTCTTGTCGGCATTACGCGCAGTGCACCTTTTCTTGTTGTGATCACAGATGCTGCCGCATTTGCAAACGTCAGCATTTCTTTCAGATTTTCTTCTTCTAAGCCTTCCATTCCATGTTCACAGATATAATGTAATACACAACCACAGAATGTATCTCCTGCCCCTGTCGTCTCAATTGTATCTTTCTGAAGGAATGGTTTTACCTCTACCATAATTCCATTATAATATGCACGGCTTCCTTCTTTTCCCATAGATACAAGAATTAGCGGAATCTGATATCTTTCTCTAATCCAGTTCACACCCTCAGTATAATCTTCTTCACCAGTCAGCCACTGAATCTCATTGTCTGAAATTTTCAAAATCTGACAATGTGCTAATCCATATAATACCTGTTCCTTTGCCTCATCCAAAGAATTCCAAAGCGGAGGACGTAAGTTCGGATCAAAGGAAATAAGTGCACCGGACTCTTCTGCGATGCGAATTGCCTCTTTTGTTGCTTCGCGTACCCCTTCATGTGTCATAGATAATGTTCCGAAATGGAAGATTTTTGTTTCTTTGATAAGTTCTTCACAAATTTCTTCTTTATTCAACATCATATCTGCTCCCGGATTTCGATAAAATGAAAAATCTCTGTCACCATCCGGATAAGTATGCACCATCGCCAGTGTTGTATGGATTTCCTTGTCTGTGCATAATCCAGAAGCATCAATCCTAACTTCTGTTATCGCATCTCTCAACTGTTTTCCAAAAAAGTCTTCCCCAACTTTTCCGATAAATGCTGTCTTACGTCCAAGTTTTGTCAACATTGCAAGTACATTGCACGGAGCGCCTCCCGGATTTGCTTCAAAAAGTGGGTTTCCCTGAGCACTTTTTCCATTTTCTGTAAAATCAATTAATAATTCTCCTAATGCCACTACATCATATTTCTTCATCACTTTCTCCATTCTGCCGTCATAAAACGACTACATTTCTTCTATCATCGATACTATGCTCCTATACTACAAAGGAGATTCCCATTCCAGGAATCCCCCTATCATTATCCATGCATTTTCAATCTCAATGTAAGTTCAATCATGTATTTTCTAAATCAGATCATATTTCACTACATCGATTCTAGCTGCACCATCAGCAAAGAACGAAATTCCTTTTGCCTCTTGTTCTGTAAATATAACTGCAGACATAACCTGCTCGCCATCATTAATAAATATTTCTGCGCTGAATCTATCCAGAATCACACGAAGCTTTAATTCATTTGCATCTCCATTTACCAGACATCTTCTCTGATGAACCAACGCTCTTTCGGTTCCTGAAAATTTTCTGTCAATTTTCAGTACAGACTCATCAGGACGGAAGCTCAGTTCTGTATAAAACTTCTCATTCTTCGCAAAGCGTAATCCGAATTTCTTATATACATTTTCTTTATCTTCCGGACGTATCACGAGTTCCATGTCGATGGTTCGTCCTTCGACGCAATCTAATGTGATCGTATCATTATCTATTACCACATCGTTGTACTCAACTCTGTTTTTGCGCAGTGTATCGAGTTCTTTGATTGGAGTTTGATAAAGTCTTCCGTTTTTCACAGACAGTTCTCTTGGCAAACTCATTTGTGCAAACCACTTCGAATCATTATCACGATGAGCCAGTGTGTCCCAGTTCTGCATCCAGCCAATCATAATTCTACGGCCGTCCGGTGCTTTCACCGTCTGCATTGCATAAAAATCAATTCCATAATCCACAGACTGAGCGAACTGCTCTTTTAAGGTATATGTATCCTTGTCCATTTCTCCTATGATACATAAAGTGCCGTTTCCGTTATGATATTCCAAGCCTTCCGGCAACATATCCTGCGGACTTGTCAGGAGAATGTGTTTTCCATCCAGTTCAAAGAAATCCGGACATTCCCACATTTTTCCAAAACGTTTCTTATTTTCTGCAAGGATGCTGACAAATTCCCAGTCAAATCCATTTGCACTTCTGTAAAGAAGAATCTGTCCGCTTCCATCTGCCGGTCTGCTTCCAATCACACAATAGAAGTTTCCATCTTTTCCTTTCCAGATTTTTGGATCACGGAAATCTACTTTACTTGCACCTTCCGGAAGATCCTTTTCTGTTAAAACCGGATTCTTCTCGTATTTCACATAATCTCTTCCGTCTCCGACAGCCACCGCCTGTGTCTGTATATCTCTTTTACTTCCATCTTCTAATGTTTCATGATCTACGGCTGTATACATAAGCAATTGTCTACCGTCATCCAACTCTATTGCACTTCCCGAAAAACATCCAATCTTATCGTATTCTTCATCTGGTGCAAGAGCTGCTGGAAGAAATTCCCAATGCAGTAAATCTTTACTAACCACATGCCCCCAATGCATACTGTTCCAGTGTGTATCATATGGATAATACTGATAAAAAAGATGGTACTCTCCCTGATAGTATGAAAAACCATTCGGGTCATTCATCCATCCGACATATGGACTCACATGAAAAGCCGGTCTGTCTTCTGCTTTTATCTGCTTTCCTTGTTCTTCTTCATATTTTCTAGCCTTTTCTAACATCTCACTCATGCAAATTCTCCTGTTGTTCGTATCGTTATTTTTCTTCACTCACTGACTCCTGATACTGATCAAAGTATTTCTGTTTAATTGAAAGATAATCAGAAAGTCCATACTGTTCCATTTTCTTCAGATAGGAATCCCACTCTTTGTCAATTCCTCCATTCAGAATCCAGTCTGCTTTCTTCTGTTCTGCATATTTTTTTATATCTGTATCGTACTGAGATACTTTATTCGTATCATCAATGCTCATAAACACATTTGGATAAACATATTTACTGTTCATATCCTGTAAATAAGTTTCATGCATATTATCCAAACGCCATTTTGCATCTTCTGGCTGTGTTACATATACATCATAATATTCATTTAAAACTGCAAGAGGGCCATTTACCGATTGTGCCTCACGCACTTCTACCGGAGACTGGTTTCCAAGATCCATATGCTTTAGCATTTTTCCACCATCTTTGTTTGTGGACATTTCAAAAATGTTAAAGGAGTCCTTTTCTCCATAAGTTCCCCAGTTATTCTGTGGTGATTGAAGTGGTGCATACATCTGGTCAATCCATGCAGCAGCAAGTGCTGTATTCCGACAACTTGATGTAAGGACACATCTTCCACGGTCAAATCCACTTGTTTCACTGTTGTTCTGTCTCGTGATATTTCTCATGCCATTCGGCCCCGTCAGCGCCGGTAGCATCACATAATCTTCATTGTTATCAATATTTGCAATGTCCCATGTAAAACAGAGACCGTATCGATGGTTCTTACCTTTTGCTACATAGGTAGACCACTCTTGTGTAAATGCTTCTGGGTCAACTAAATCCTCTGTCACAAGTTTATGTAACCATTCAATTCCTTCTTTATAACCTTCCTGAACAGTTGTGTAAATAACTTTTCCTTCATCCGTTACAGCGAAATGATCTCCCGTATCTCCATAACCTTTTCCAAACCCATTGATTAAAATTGCCGGATCTTGGTCTCCATTATTGATAATAAATGACATTGGAATCACATTACCTTCAATTGAAAATTCTTTTTCAAGCTCATCTGCATGATCACGGAATTGAATCAATACCTGTTCCAATTCATCTGTTGTTGTCGGAATCTCCAGTCCTAGATAATCCAGCCATTTTTTGTTAATATATGGAATATCTCCGATTGCCTGAATGGCTTCTTTCCCTGCTCCAAGCTGTTCAATCCAAGGGAATGAATAAATATGTCCATCTGGTGCTGTACACATTGTCCTATATTCTGGATATTTATCAAATACTGCCTGTAAATTCGGCATATATTTATCTATCAGATTTTCTAATGGGATGATGATACCCTGCTTTGCATAACGCAATAGATCATAATCACTCATTCCTGCATTGAATAATCCGTCCGGTAGATTTCCAAATTGAGCAAGTGCCAGATTTTTCTTATCAGAAAACTGATCCGATACAAAACAAGTCCAATCAATATGAACATTCGTCTGCTCTTCCATTCTCTGAAAGATTACTCGTTCATTTGGCTCCTGTGTTGATGTAGCCGGTGCACTTGTAATAAATGAAAGTTCTGCAGTTTCCTTCAATGGAAACTGCACTTCCGTTGCAGGTGTGTCCGGGTTGATTTCAGCTTCAAGCTGCTGCTCTTTTCCACAACCTGTAACTCCCACCAGCATCGTCAGAGATAGTACAATTGCAAGTAATGCATTTACTTTTCTTTTCTTCATATCTGTATCATTCCTTTCTTATTAGCCTTTTACCGATCCAACCATAATTCCTTTGTCAAAGTACTTCTGGAAGATGGGTACATTACTAACAGTGGTAAACTTGATACTACAATGGTTGCATATTTGAGCTGTTCTGCTATTTTTGCCATTTCCGCTGTGCTCTGAATATCGGCAATCATGCCCGGCTGTGGTGTATTCTGTACTAAGATAGAACGGAGCACTAACTGTAATGGCTGCAAATTCGCATCATTCAAATAAATCATTGCGTCGAAATAACTGTTCCACATTCCAACGAAAGACCAAAGCGCCAGTACTGCAATGATTGGCTTACATACCGGAATCATAATTTTAAAGAAATGTTGGATTTCATTCGCTCCATCAATCGCAGATGCTTCTCTTAATTCTTTTGGAATTGACTGATAATAAGTTCTTGCAAGAATCATATTCCATACATTAAATGCTCCTGGAATCAGGATTGCCCACACTGTATTAACCATATGCAGTTGATTGATCAAAATGAATGTAGGAATCATTCCACCGCCAAAAAACATAGTAATTAAGAAAATAATATTAAAAATCTTTCTTCCTACAAATTCTTTTTTGGACAACGGATACGCTGCCAATAATGTCACAAAAACAGAAATAACTGTAAATGCAAGTGAATACAGGAAGGAATTTAAAAAGCCACGCCAGATCATTTCATTCTCTAATACTCTTCGATATGCATCTAATGTCCAGTCCTTAATATTAAAACTCAATCCCTGGTTATTCAAAACAGTCGGATCCATAAAGGATGCAAGTACTACATAGATAATCGGTATTGCTATAGAAAGGACGAATAAACCAAGAATGGTAAATCCGATTCCAAGGATTACTTGGTCTGTCCTTGAATATTTTTTCTTCTTTTTTTTCTCCATCTCTTCTCCCTCTTTTCTATAATCCTTCTCCGTCATTCAGTTTCTTAACAACCCAGTTTACAAAGATCAACAAGATAACATTTACAACCGAATTGAAGAGACCTACCGCTGTCGAATATCCATAATCTCCGTTCAGAAGTCCGATACGATATACATATGTAGACAGGATTTCTGATGCCGGCAAGTTCATGTCTGTCTGTAAAGCATATGCTTTTTCAAAACCTATACTCATAATATTTCCGGCCTGTAAAATAAACTGAATTACAATAATATTTTTAATTGCCGGCAACTCTACATACCAGATCTGCTGCAGAAGATTAGCTCCATCCATGATCGCTGCTTCTTCCAGCTCCTTGCTTGCATTTGCCAATGCTGCTGTATACATGATAGATGACCATCCTGCTGCTTGCCAGATTCCGCTTGCAATATAAATTGTCCGGAATGCAGAAGGCATTGTCATCCAGTTTGTGCTAATTCCGAGCGCTTTGTTCAACGGTCCTACAGGTGATAAAAGCATACGAACCATACCGCAAAGTACGATGACTGAAATAAAATTCGGCATATAGATCAAAAGCTGAACTTTCTTTTTAATCCCTGTCTTACGGATGCGATTCAGAAGCAATGCAAGAATAATCGGAACCGGGAACCCCCACAACAGTCCATAGATACTCAATTTTAATGTATTCATCAGATAATTCATAAAATCTGGTGAAGATAAAAATCGCCTAAAATACTCAAGTCCTACCCATGGACTACCAAGAACTCCTTTTATTACATTGTAGTCTTCGAACGCTATCAGGAGACCACCCATTGGGAGATACTTAAAAATAATTGTCAGTAAAAGCCCTGGCATTAGGAAGAAAAGATATAACTGCCAGTTTTTCTTCATATAAATCATCTTTTCTCTCCACGTTCGTTTGCTTACGGACTTTGCTTGATTTTGCATTCTTTTCATGCACTTCTTCCTCCATTCCTTTAACTTTGTGAAAAACCGGTTACGTAACCGGTTACTTTATAGTTTGATATTACTATATTCTTCTCTTTCTGTCAACACTTTTGTGCGATAAAATAACCGGTTACGTAACTGGTTATTTTAGTATTGCGTTTTTCCATGAAAATTGCTATACTGAAAGAAATTATTAACCATCAGCCATCATATTGAAGGAGATTCGAATTTTATGAGTAAAAAACAGGTAACTTTTGCAGATATTGCGGAATACACCAATTTTTCAAAAACTACAATATCAAGATATTTCAATCACCCGGATTCACTGACGGTTGAAAACCAGGAAAAGATTTCACAGGCTCTTGATACACTTGGATATAAAAAGAATAAGCTGGCAAAAGTTCTGGCAAATGGAAAAAGCGAATTTATCGGAATCATTGTTCCAAACCTTTACCTGCACTATTATTCTGAGATGCTGACACAATTCCTTTCCAGCTACAGTGATTATCACTATAAATTTCTTGTTTTCGCCAGTGAACATGGCGCTGAAGAAGAACAACAGTACATTGAAGAACTTCTGTCTTATCAGATTGAAGGACTGATTGTTTTAAGTCACACTCTTCCATCTGAGAAACTTGCTTCCTATCAGATTCCTGTCATCGCAATTGAACGCGAAGCAGAATATATCAGCAGTGTCAATACTGATAACTATATGGGTGCACTTCAAGCTACTTCCCTGTTGATTCGGGATAAATGTGACATATTAATTCATATAAATGTCAATGTGAATAAATCCATCCCGGCTTATGACCGAATCCGAGCCTTTCAGGCTACTTGCGAAGAATATCATATTCCATATGATATAGATCTTAGTGTAGAAGGTGATTCTTATCATGAGATTTTAAACGTAATCCGAGAGATTTTCAACAAAATAGAAGCAAAATACCCCAATCAAAAAAAAGGTATCTTTCTCGCGAATGATACCTATGCTAATATGTTTCTTAATTTAATTTTCCAAAAATATGGAACATTTCCTTCTACTTATGAGATTGTTGGATTTGACAACTCTCCGATTGCCAGCGAGGCAATCCTTCCGATCACAACCATCGGCCAGCAGATTGATGTGATTGCAAAGACTGCCATGGATCTTCTTGTCCAACAGATGGAAGAGCAGAAAAAGCGTGTTCCCAAACCATTAGGTGAACCTGTTCATAAACAAATTGCCCCTGTATTAATTCGCCGTAATACAACAAAATAATTTATTTTTCATGATTGAGAACGTTGCAAATTTAACTGCTTTTAATATCACATGCAAATAGCTCAAACAAAAATTTTCTCCATCACTTCTCCAATCGGGGCTGAAATCGTCAAATTCGACCGCACAGCCCTTCCGGTCTCCGATTTATTGATCACTGCCAAATATTTTCCATTGAAGTAATCAATAAATCCGGCCGCCGGATATACAACCAATGAAGTGCCTCCAATGATCAACATATCTGCCTGGCTGATTGCATTTACAGCACCTTGGATTGTTGCAGAATCCAATCCTTCTTCATAAAGAACAACATCTGGTTTAATAATCCCTCCACATTTTTTACATCTTGGTATTCCATCAGAACTTTTCACATATTCCGCATCATAAAATTCATGACAATCCATGCAATAATTTCTCATAATACTTCCATGTAATTCATATACCGTTTTGCTTCCTGCTGCCTGATGCAGCCCGTCGATATTCTGTGTTACAACTGCTTTCAGCTTCCCTGCCATTTCCAACTCGGCAAGCTTTCTATGTGCCGCATTCGGCTTCGCATCCAGCATCATCATTTTCTCTTTATAGAATTCATAAAAAGCTTCTGTATGCTGTATAAAAAAAGAATGACTCACTACCTGTTCCGGTGAATATTTATAGGACTGATGATAAATACCATCCGCACTTCTAAAATCCGGGATTCCACTCTCCGTCGATACTCCTGCGCCTCCAAAAAAGACAATATTCTGACTTTCATCTATCATCTTCTGTAACTGTTCTATTTCTTTCTCATACATTACATATCCCCCCTTGTATTAATCTCCTGCACGTCTATAAAGTGCCCAACTTACATTACTCATCCAAAACATGACCTGCCTGAATGTGCTTATCTATTTTATCTTGCATACACTTCCAGATAGTCGCAGATGTTTCTTCTACTTTTTCATTTCTTTTATAAATTTGTGATTTCTTCACTTGATGCTCTGTCCAACTAATTCCACCAGCGGCATCATTTAACAATAATGGCTGGAAATTATCAAGCAAATGTGCATACTTCGCCTCTGCTGTCTCATACGCTTCAAATTCTTCCCACAAGGCTTTTAAATACATTCCTTGATCTTCTGGTAACATTCCAAAAATATGGTCAGCTGCCTTTCTTTCTCGCTCATCCTTTGTTTTTGCACCTTCCTCATCATATGCATAGGTATCACCGGCATCAATCTCCACCAGATCATGGATCAGTACCATCAACATTACTTTTGATACCTCAACCGGTTCCTCTGCGTATTCCTGAAGCAGGTATGCCATCAATGCGATATGCCAGGAATGCTCTGCATCATTCTCCTTGCGTGATGCATCTGAAAGCGGTGTCTGACGTATAATCTTTTTCACTTTATCAATTTCCAAAATAAATTGAAGCTGCTGCTCTAATCGATTCATCTTTTAAGCCTCCATTACTTTTCTAATAACTCTATCTTACTCCTTTTGTCGTATGCATGGCAACTTAAAAAGGAGAAATGATATCCTGTCAATATCACTTCTCCTTTTATGTATGTTCTTACACTTTTCTTATTTAATCTTACAGTTCAACTCTACCTGTTGTATCTCCGTTGATTACATAGTAAGCTGCTGAATCTTCTGGTTTTAAGTAAATCTTAACGTCTTTCAAATCGCCAACTTTATTCTTAAGAACTTTTGTCCAAACGTCTTTTACTTTCTGGAAGATTTCTTTTTCTGTATATTCTTTTCCAGCGAACTGAAGGAACATCTCTGTTTTTACTTCAGCTTTCTTTGCTGTTGTCTTCTTTGCAGGTGCTTTCTTTGCTGCTGTTTTCTTTGCAGGTGCTTTCTCTTCTTTTGCCGGTGCATCTACAAGAACTGCTGCTTTTGTCTCAATTCCTTTTGTTGTATCTTTCTGAGTTGAGATTGCCTTTGGAGCTGGTTTTGCTTCTACCTTCTTAGGTTCTACTTTTTTAGTCTCAACTTTTTTAACTTCTTCTTTTACTGTCTCTGTTGTCTTTGTTTCTTTTATAGAAGATGTTGCTGCCTCTGCTGTTGCCTCTGCTGCTGTCTCATTCTTTAACGCTGTCTGTTCTGCTGTCTTTAACGCTTTAGCTGCTTTTTGCTCTTTTAATGTTTTTCTTGCCATTACTTGTTCCCTCCTAATAAATATTCAAGTATTCTGACTCGATTTCATTTTTTGCTACAAGTGTTATTGTACCTCATTTTATTAAAAAGGTCAAAAAAATAACAATAATTTTTACATTCCTACTTTTTTTCTAAATTTTCTGATTTTTTATATTATTTAAACAAATTAACTTTTTTTATTTTTTTAGAGTTTTAGGGTTTACAAACTATCCAATTATTGATATACTATCACATGTCGAGCGGAAGTGGCGGAATGGCAGACGCGCTAGATTCAGGTTCTAGTGGGAGTTTATCCTGTGAGAGTTCAAGTCTCTTCTTCCGCACTAGGCAGAAACCCATGTGAATGCATGGGTTTTTTATTTTGCAGAACCAGACAGGGACGGAGATTTCCGGCTTTTTCATAGAAAAAAGCCGGAAATC
>QUJA01000043.1 GCA_003480425.1 Firmicutes bacterium AM31-12AC | reverse complement strand
AGTTTAATGGCTTTTGAAAAAAGCCATTAAACTCCGTCCCTATCTGGTTCTATTGCGATATTCCAATGGGGTCATCCCAAAACACTTCTTAAACGCTTGTCTGAAATTACCGATATCTGAATACCCTAATTCCTCGGAAATAACCGCGATGGAAATATCTGGATTGGCAAGCAGGCGGGTAGCCTGGTTCATACGTAATTGCTGGATATTTTCGCTGAAACTCATACCGGTGCTGGATTTGATAATCCTTTGTAATTGTCGCTCGCTGTAATTGAAGAAAGAGGACAATTCTTTCAAAGTAACTGTAGCGAAATGCTCCTGTATATATTTCAAGATGAATATCAGGTTTTCATTCTGGTCATCTTCAGCCAGTGACGGAACGATAACATTTGCACCATGATTGCGTAGCAGTGTAATGAAAAATGCATCGATAATGGAATTGAGCATCCGGTTTTTATATTGACGGTTTCCAATAAATTCTTCATAAGCATAGCCGACATAATTAAATAATTCGTGATCACCATGTGTACGGAATAGAAGGTAAGGGTGTGTCGGTGAATGATATAACATACGCATGAAAAAATCTGATAACACATCATTTTCCGATAAGGTCCCGAAGAAAGCGGTCTCAAAGGTGCTGGTTCTAAGTATAATATTGAATACGATACAGTCATCGGAAAATACACTGATAGCATGCGGTGTATTTGGTGCAATGATGCAAATATCACCGGACTGCATTTCCAATTTTTGCTCCTGAATATAGTTGTAACAAGACCCATGTAAAACACAGAGTACCTCCAAAAAAGAATGAGAGTGCCAGTTGCATGGAAGGTAACGAAAATGTTTATAGATTTCGCAATCTAAGTTTTTATGAAAAAATAAATCCTCTTCCAGATTGTCAACCAGGAATTTAGGAAATAAACAATCATCTGTGTGACTGGCTTTGACAAAAATATCTCGGCAATCCTTAATATCATGTGGTTTTTCTAAGTGTCGGTCTTGATTTTCGAAATATAAGTCTTTTAATCGTTGCTCTGTTTTACATAAATTTGTATCTATTTCATATTCGTAGGAATCATAAAATCGCATAAGGTATCCTTTTACTGTCCGATAGTGTTAATTTGTTATATCAGATGTGAGATGACTCCCACCTCTGTAGGTGGTGAGTAACAAATCAGTATCAGTGGTGGGAGTCAATCCCCATCTGATATAGCCTCCGGCAGGATTGCAGAGATGCGCAGAAGAAGTATGTCATGCATTGCATGACGCGCATCTCGCAGCAAGAATGCAGAGGCATTCTTGAATTATTATACCAAAGACAAATTTAAAATTCTTTAAAATTCATAGAAATGTCATCTTTGTAATGCAGGGGTGTCTGATTTGCAACTATGTTGTAAAATGAGGGATTGCTATACTATGAAATATAATAAAGCAGAAGGAGAATCTGGATAATGGGAATATTAGGAAATTGGATTACAAATAAAACAGCAAAACCATTTTATGCAAGAAGAATTATAAAAATATGTAAGCAGGTTTTACATGCAGAGGCAAAGGTATGTGGACTTGGTCAGTTTCATTTTTATATAAATGGATGTAAGGTAGAAGATCATGAGCTGGACCCGGGATGGACGGATTATCACAAACTGATTGAATATGTAACATTTAATGTAACATCATATTTAAAAGAAGGGGAAAATGTAATTGGAGCGGAGGTCGGAAACGGCTGGTTTTATAAGATGGACGAGCATTACACATTTAAATTTCCGGAATTTATGCCGCCAAATCCGAATCCATATAAACCATTTGGTGAAGAACTTGTATTGGCAGTAGAATTAATGATTACTTATGTTGATGGAACAGTAGAAGTTATTCATGCAGATGAAGATTTTCTTGTAAAAGAGCATCCGGTTGTAATGAGTAATGTATATGGTTCGGAGACAATTGACGGAAGAAAGAATCAGGATGGATGGTGTACAGCAGAGTTCAATACGACAAGTTGGGAGAATGCTTCGATTGTTACAAAGGAGAAAGAGCCGACTGGCCGGATGATCGACCAGATACAGCCACCAGTGAAGGTGCTCCATTCTTATCAGGGAGAATATTTGAACAATGTACAGAGCAAAGACATCTATGATTTTACACAAAACATGTCCGGAATTTTAGAGTTTGAAGTGAAAGGAAAAGCGGGGGATGAAATTCATCTTTACCCTGCCGAGAAGCTTGCAAAAAATGGTGATGTAGACCAGATGGCAAAAGGCTGGGTAAATTTGGATTCATGTATTACTTATATTATCGGGCAGGACGATGAATGGGAAACATGCAGAATGAAATTTACTTATTTTGCAGGAAGATATGTTGCAATTGAGAAGCCGGAGAATTGTGAGATGCGTAATCTTACGGCTCATGCAATCAGCAGTGCATATGAGACGGACGGAACATTTACATGTGATGACAAACGTTATGAGCAGATTTACAGTTTGGTGGAAAAAGCAGTTGAGGCAAATATGGTCAGTGTGCATACCGACTGTCCGACAATTGAGCGATTTGCATGGCAGGAGCCGAATCATCTGATGGCACCAGCTATCATGTATATGAAAAATGGATGTAAATTGTGGGAAAAATTCTTGTTGGATATGCGAACAGCGCAACATACAGCACAAGATTATTTTTATGATTTTGAAGAAAATAAAGTCTATCCGGGAGATGGATTGATGCCGTCACAGTGTCCATGTTATATTCCGAATGTACTTCCGGTTCCGGGGATGGGAAGTTTTTATGATATCATCGGTTGGGGAAGCACCTGTATTCTTGGAACATATTGGCATTATATGTTCTATGGGGATAAGAAGATCATTGAAGATAACTACGATGCAGGTATGAGATATCTGGAACATTTAAAAACAAAGGTTACAGAAGAAGGATTTATCAACCATGGCCTGGGTGACTGGGGCAATCCGAAAAATGAACTTGCAAGAGAAAATATCGAGACGGCTTTCTTATATGCAGATGCCGTAACGCTTGCGAAGTTTGCCGAGATTCTTGAGAAACTTGAGGATAAAAAGAAGCTGGAGGCTTATGCAGAGCAGGTAAAGAAAAACTACAATGAAAAGCTGCTTGTCTGGAATGCAGAAAAAGGATATTGGTGTTACCGTACATGGGATCATGCGGACGAGTTATTTATGACGCAGGCAGTAGAAGCGTTACCGCTTTATTGGGGATTAGTACCGGAGGACAAAGAAGTAGATGTTGTGAAAGCATTTTACGATGCTTTGGAAACAGAAGGTGCATTTGTCAGTGGAGAAATCGGACTTCCATATGTAATTCAGACAGCACGCAAATATCAGATGAATAACTTGATCTGTCAATTCATTTTACGAAAAGAGCATCCAAGTTATTATGCATTTGTATTAGATGGAGAGACGACATTGGGTGAATATTGGGAGACCAATCCGAGAAGCCACTGCCACGATATGATGGGACATATCGTAGAGTGGTATTATAATGGTATCGCAGGAATCCAAGCAGAGGAACCGGGATTTAGAAAGATAAAAATATGCCCGTATTTGCCAGAAAGTATACATGAGTTTAAGTGTATTTATCGTTCTGTGGCAGGGGAGATTTCAGTTCAGGTGAAGGAAGAGCAGGATGGAATGGTATTGCAGGTGAAAGTGCCAAAGGGCGTGGAGTATCAGATTGATACAACCAATCTGGAAAGTAGCAGAGAGCTTGTGACAGAGAAGATTAAGGTGGAGGTAGACTAGTGTGAGATGATTTTATAAAAGTTTTCCACAGAATTGCCAACAAAAAAGAAGAGTTATCGACAAGAAACACATTGCGAATGTACAGATGATAGCTTAAGCTATATCTATACTCATTTCTAAAAATTAATCGATTAGTTAAGACTCTTGAAAGTCTAAGGTTCGGGATGAGAATTTTATAAGTTCTCATTCCGCACAGTTATCTATATTCATTTCAGAATATAAAATGAGTTTTTCAAAGAACTTGAGTTCAGTAACAAATCCAAAATGTAAAAATCCGAATAAATATTAATAAAAAACCAAGGATAAGACTGTTAAAATGGAAGTGGAAAATTTATCTTTTACAGAAAAATCAAATGTGATAAAATAAAGAAAAATAGGATTTTCTATTTCTGTTTGACAGATAATTGTCATGAGAAAAAGGAGAAAATTCTATGAAAAAAACAAAAGAATTAAAGGAAAAAGAAAATTTTATAATGTTTCCCACAGTGGATTTTTGTTTCAAAGAATTAATGCAGAATGAGAATGTAAGGAAAGGCATTATTGCAGCTTTATTGAATGTATCACCTGATGAGATTGAATCTACCATCCTTATACAGACAATATTGAGAAAAGAATATGAGGATGATAAGTATGGGATTTTAGATGTGCGTGTAAAATTGAAGAATGGAACACAGATAGATTTTGAAATGCAGGTGGCAGCATATGAATATTGGGATAAACGTTCCATTTTTTATTTGAGCAAAATGTATACAGACCCGATTAAAGAGGGAGAGGGCTATGATACATTAAAAAAATGTATTCATGTCAGTATTTTGAATTCAGTGCATTTCCCGGAGGATGATGTATGCTATCGTCGAATTGCATTTTGTGATACAGAGACGGGGAAAGAATATTCAGATCTTATGGAGATGCATATGTTGGAGTTGGCAAAATTGCCTCCGGAGGCTCAGAATGAAGAAGGCATTATTCTTTGGATGCGTTTCCTAGGTGGAAGGTGTGAGGAGGATTTTAGGCATATGGCAGAAAAAGATAAGTACATAGAAGAAGCATATGATACTTTGAAAAAATTAAGTGCAGATGAAGAGAAACGTCTTGAGTATGAGGCTCGTCAGAAAGTGATTCGGGACCATAATTCATTTATGAAAAGTGCGGAGAAAAGAGGACTGCAGCAAGGAATAGAGAAAGGAATACAGCAAGGAATACAGTACACTTTAAAGGCATTGGAATTGAAGAAACAAAATTTGAGTGCGGAGCAGATTGCAGAAGAACTTCAAATTTCATTAAACGATGTGAAAATGATTTTAGGAGAAAAGTAATACCATGCATGAAACCAGTGGGGACGGAGTTTTTGGCTTAATAAATGTCTCCTGTGGATAAGAAGAAACACTGATATATTTGCGAAAAATCTTTCCACAGAATTGCCAACAAAAAAGAAGAGTTATCGACAAGAAATACATTGCGAAGGCATAGGTGATAGTTTAATCTATATCTATACTCATTTCTAAAAATTAATCGATTAGTTAAGACTCTTGAGAGTCTAAGGTACGGGATGAGAATTTGAATTTTATAAGTTCTCATTCCGCACAGTTATCTATATTCATTTCAGAATATAAAATGAGTTTTTCAAAGAATTTAAGTTCAGTAGCAAATCTAAATTTCCAAATAAGAACAATTTAATAAAGGAGAGGATAAATTGTCATCAGTAGATAAAATATTGACTGCGGTAATGTGTGGAACAAGAGATAAAAATATTTTATTTTTGGATCTTCGAAAACTATTGGATGTTTTAGGATTTCGATGTAGAATAAAAGGGGATCATTTTATATATTATAAAGAGGGAGTTAGTGAAATTATTAATATTCAACCGGAAGGAAATAAAGCGAAGGCATATCAAGTTAAGCAAGTAAGGTACATTATATTAAAATATAAAATGGAGGTCTGAAATTGAATAAATATAAACAAATTATTTATTGGTCAGAGGAAGATAATAGATTTATTGTAGAAGTTCCGGAATTACCGGGATGTATGGCAGATGGAACAACGGAAACGGAAGCACTGAAAAATGCAGAGCAGGTTATTTCGGAGTGGATTGAGGCAGCAAGAATTTTGGGGAGAGAAATTCCACAGCCTGAGGGACGATTGGTATATATGGGATAGTGAGTGTAAGGAGGACCTGAAAACCATGCACGCGAGAACAATTTTACAGTCATTACAACAAGGCATTCTGATTTGTAACAGAAATGCAAGAATCATATATTTTAATGATGCTTATGGGGAGTTCATTGGGAAGCGCCTTGAAGAAGTTCAAGGAGAGGAGATAACAAAGTATCGAAAGCATGCAATGGTTCCACAGGTGATTCAGTCGCAGATACCAATAGAAGGAATTGTACGTACGGAAGGAAATCAAGAGTATTTTGCAAGTGTCTATCCAATCATGGAGGGGGATATTCCTAATGGAACGATCTCAATTGTAACAACTCTTGCACAGCACCAGTTAAAAGTAAAACAAAAAACAGAGACGCTTGCAGAGAGGGTACGAAAATTTGAACGTGAAGAAATTCTGGCAGAAGTTGCATATTGCGGAGGTGGCGTAGAAGGGAAGAAAAGAGCGGCAGCCCGACTAGGCATATCGTTGGCGACATTGTACAATAAAATAAAAGAAGATTAGGGACGAGCGGTAATTTCTAAAATTTTAGAAATTATCGCTCGTTTTATCTGGGGTATAGCTATAATATAACACGTAACAAAGATGGAAAAATGTCATAAATGAACCTTTGATATGTCAGTTGAAATACTTTGGGCTGTATTTGAATCTTGCTACAATGATAAAAAAATAAGGAGAATGCAGAATGAACAATTCAATTAAACCAGGTCAGGTATGGCTTGATACAGAGGGAAAACGAATTCAGGCACATGGTGGAAGTGTAATCTGTGTGGAAGATACATTTTATTGGTATGGAGAAAACAAAGAAAATACTACTGGACAGGATAAGACATGGCATTGGGGAGTAAGATGTTATTCATCAAAAGATTTATACAACTGGAAAGACGAAGGAATTATCATTCCACCAAATCTGGAAGATGAGACATCACCATTACATCCTACATCGATGATGGACCGCCCTCACATTGTATACAATAAAATGACACAAAAATATGTGGCATGGCTTAAGATTATGAATGAGCCCCCATGTTTTACAGTTTTGACGGCAGACCACATTTTGGGACCATATAAATTGAAGAATGCACGAGTGAATCCGTGTGGAATGGCTGTTGGTGATTTTGATATTGCAGTAGAGCCGGTTGACAATAAAGCTTACTTAATCAGTGAACGTCCACACATTACGTTATATATTGCGGATCTAAATGATGAGTATACTGATGTGACAGGGAATTACTCAGAACATTTTCCACACACGGCACCGCCGGAAACTCGAGAGGCACCAGCACATTTTGTGAGAAAAGGAATGCATTATTTGATTACATCAGGAACGACAGGATATCATCCGAATCCATCAGAAATAGCAGTGTCAAAATTATGGCATGGACCATATGAGATTCTTGGGAATCCGCATGTGGGGGATACATCAAAAACATCGTTCAACTGTCAAATTTCATCTGTATTTAAGCATCCGATGAAGAAAGATCTTTATATTGCTATTGGAGATCGCTGGCGACCTGAGATTCCAGAACTAGAGGGTGAGAAATTTATAACAGGTGAAGGCTACGAAGAAACAGCGCAAATGTTTCGGACAATTTTTGACCCAGAGGCGGAATTTATATTTGATGAAAATGCATCAAAGAATTTGTTTATAAATGCATCAATTGCAGATTATGTTTGGCTTCCACTTCGCTTTGATGGTGATAATGTTCGAATCGAATGGATGGATGAATGGAAAATAGAAGAATTTGAATAGTAGACTGAAAGGAGCTCAGCGCAGATAATATCTGGTGCGCTAGCTCCTTTTAAATTTCCTTATTTAGAGCTCGATATTCCGCTGGTGTCATTTGGTATTGTTGGATAAAGAGCTTTTTCAGGTGATTCGGATTAGAATATCCGACTCGAGAGGCAATCTGTTTTTGTGAAAGATCCGTTGTTATTAATAATTCAGCGGCATGTTTTAATTTTATCTTTTGAATATTTTGGGAAAAACTTTGCCCTGTATATTCCTTTAGCAGGCGGATCATATGTCTTTCACTGTAATGAAAGAAATGTGCCAGTTCTTGGAGTGTGACATTTTGATATCGCTGTTCCATATATTTGAGTATAAAAATAAAGTTGTTTTCTTCATCTGATCCATTTGGATTTGGAAGACATAAGTCTTTTTCATGATTTCGAAGGAGCAGGGAGAAAAATAATTCTACAAGTTGATTTTTAACTGCATTTTTGTATCTCTTATTATCACATTCCTCTTGATATAAGGCGGTAAGAATCGTAAATACCTCAGAATCAACAGACGCATGAAAGAGAAGGTAAGAGAATTTTTCATTATGATATAATGTGTTTTTGAAAAATTCGCTTAGAATTGTCTGATCTTTCAAAATATAAAAAAAGTTTGAATCAAAAGTATTGGAGCGAATCAAAAGATTTATAATAAGACTATCTTCATTTGTGTCCGAAATTGTGTGCATGGTTCCTGGAGCAATGATTAGAATATCCCCGGCTTGAAGCATATATGTTTGTCCACCAATGGAGTTTGAACAGCTGCCATTTAACACACACATGATTTCAAAAAAATCATGAGAGTGAGGGAAAGCGGGAAGAAATCTGGGGTGCCGTACAAGGAAGACATCATGATCAAAGTTCTTAAAAAAATCTTCAGAAAGAGTTTCCTCCAAGAAAATGTCAACATGAAATTGATTCAGGATTTCTTTGTGTAAAAAGCTACGTATTTCTTCGAGTGCGGAAACGTTGTACAGATGAGCGTTTTCAGTATCATACTGCAGAAAGCATTCTTTTAGAAAGTCTTCTATTTTCAACATCGTTTCGCCTGAACAGGAAGATATCGTGCTTTTATTGTAGATGGCAGGTGAAAATAATTTCATGAATAGCGTCCCTTTCTCTTTTTATTGCTTGTAAACAGTATAACACAAAATGTCATGAAAAATAATACAGTGTCATTTATTGTTTTCACTATGTCACTTTTCTGACTATTCTACTCACCTACATTTTTTTATAATACATATAAATTTGAAAGGAAGGGTGTAAAGATGAATACGAAAGAAAATGGGAAACTAAAATTATCGGAACGTCTGGCATATGCAATTGGCGGACTTCCAGAGGTTGCAAATTCAATTATCGCGGCATTCTTAACAATGTTCTATACAGATAATATCGGATTGGCAGCAGGAATGGTTGGTACGATGTTCTTCATATCTAAGTTATTTGATGGAATCAGTGATTTAGTTGCAGGAACGATTGTAGACCATACGAGAACAAAATGGGGAAAAGCCAGACCATGGCTTTTATGGCTTTCAGTTCCAACGGGCTTATCACTGGCACTGATTTTCTTTATTCCTCAAAATGGATCAAGCACAATGCAATTGATTTATGCATTTGTTACATATAATTTATATACAACGATTATGTATACAATGACAGGAATCGCTAAAAATGCTTTGATGCCTCTTATGACACAGAATATGCAAGAACGTGGAATTTTATCAACATTCGCAATGTTTGTTGGATTAGGTGGAACAATTTTAGGATGCTCATTTACATTTCCACTTATCTTTTCTCTTGGAGGAGATATAAAAGCATGGCGAACATTGTTTATGATTTACGGAGCATTAGTAACAATTGGTCTTTTGATCGGTTTCTTCTTTACAAAAGAATATGTACAATCGGTTGAAAGTGTAACAAACGAAAAAGCAGAAGCAGTGAGTTTCTTAGAGGGGACAAAGATGTTTGTGAAGAACAAATATCTGGTACTTGCTCTTGTGATGACAGTTGTAGTAAATCTTATGGTACAGCTTGGAACATGTTCACAGACTTATTTTTATACTTATTCAATGGGCGATCCAATGCTTATGACTTCATTGAGTCTGGTTGGTGTTGTTCCAACACTTATTAGTATTGCAGTTCTTACAGGTCCATGCCTGATGAAATTTGGAAAGAAAAAATCAATGTATATAGGCGCAGCGGGACAGATGATAGGAAGTATTATTAAAGCACTTGCAGCGCTGAGCTTAAACGTACCGGTTTTGATCGTTGGAACAGTGATCGGAGGATTAGCAACGGGACCATTATCAGTACCTGTAGCAACATTGGCTTCCGATGGTATTGATTATGGTGAATTCCTTTTCAATAAACGAATTGAAGGTGTCGGATCTGCGATTACAAGTTTTTCGCAGAAACTTAGTTCAGGACTCGCAGCAGCAATGGTTGGATGGGTGCTTGCTTTAACTGGATATGTGGCAAACGGAGTACAGAATCAGGCAACAAACATAGGTATTATTTCACTGTTTGCTATTATACCGGCAGTTTTGGAAATCATCATCATTATTCTGTTAAAAGTATTCTATCATTATGATCAAGAGGCAGATAAAGTATTGGTAGAATTAGAAAGAAGAAAAGAACAAGTTAAATAATAAACGATAAGAATTTATAAATAGGCTGTAAGAAGAACTGCAAGATAAGTTGTTCTTTTTACAGCTTATTTAGGAGGATAAAAATGAACAGCTTAGGAAAATGGATTACAAATGGCAGTGAACGTCCATTTTATACAAGAAAGAATATAGAGATTACAAAAGAGATTACAAATGCAGTTGCATATGTATGTGGATTGGGACAGTTCAACTTTTACATTAACGGAGCGAAGGTTTCGGACCATGTCTTGGATCCGGGATGGACAAACTATGACAAACTGATCCAGTATGTTACATTTGATGTAACAAAGTATTTAAAAGAAGGTGTAAATACAATCGGTGCAGAGATTGGAAATGGATGGTTTATTATGAATAACGATCATTATACGTTCGCATTTCCAGCGTTTATGCCGCCGAATCCAAATCCATATCACGCATATGGCAAAAGTCTTGTATTTGCTATGTGCCTAGAGGTTGAATACAAAGATGGAACCAAGGATGTGATGACAGCAGATGATACATTTAAAGTGGCAGAACATATGGTGACTGTTTCGAATGTATATGGGTCAGAATATATTGATGGGCGAAAAGCACAGATTGGATGGAATACGATAGCATTTGATGATTCTAAGTGGGAAAAAGCGAAGATAGTAGCAGAGGAGGATGAGCCGAAAGGAGAGCTACAAAATCAAACTCAGCCACCAATTAAAGTAATTCATACTTATGAAGGAAAATATCTTCACGATTACGCGGATAAAGAGTCAGGGGAAATTCGTAAAATCTATGATTTTTCGCAGAATATGTCCGGTATGTTAGAAGTAAAGGTCAAAGGAAAAGCAGGAGATGAAATTCATTTTCTTGCAGCAGAGAAACTTTCACCAGAAGGTGATGTAGATCAGATGGCAAAGAACTGGATGATGATAGATAATTGTATTACTTACATTGTTGGAAAAGATGATGAATGGGAAACGTGTAAATTAGTTTTTACGTATTTTGCAGGGAGATTCATGGGTGTTGAAGCAAAATCAGATGCTGTTGAAATTGGTGAAATGAAAGGGCATGCAATTACAAGTGCTTATGAGGAAAGCGGAACATTTGAATGTGATGATGAGAGATATAATCAAATCTATGATATGGTGGAAAAAGCAGTTGAAGCGAATATGATGAGTGTGCATACGGACTGTCCAACGATTGAACGTTTTGCATGGCAGGAGCCAAATCATTTAATGGCACCGGCAATCATGTATATGAAAAACGGGAAAAAACTTTGGGAAAAATTTTTATTAGACATGAGAGTGCAACAGCATACAGCGATGATTATTTCTATGATTATGAAGGAAATAAATTTTATCCAGGAGATGGACTCATGCCGGGACAGGCGCCATGTTATATTCCAAATGTACTTCCGGTTCCGGGGATGGGAAGCTTTTATGATATTATTCCATGGGGAAGTACTTGTATTATAGGAACGTATTGGCACTACATTTTCTATGGGGATCAGAAAATTATTGAAGATAATTATGATGCGGGAATGAAATATTTCAAATATCTTCAAACGAAAGTGACGGAAGATGGGTTTATCAATCATGGATTAGGAGATTGGGGAAATCCAAGAAATGAACTTGCAAGAGAAAATATTGAGACTGCCTTTTTCTATGCAGACGCAAAAGTGTTGGCAAGATTTGCAGAGATGCTTGGAAAAGATGAAGATAAAGGAACATTAGAAACATATGCAGATGAAATTAAGAGTAACTATAATGAGAAACTACTTGTACAGAATGAGGAAGGATACTGGTGTTATAAAAACTGGGATCATCCGGATAAATTAGTTATGACACAGGCAAGTCAGGCACTTCCATTATACTGGGGGCTTGTTCCAGAAAATAAGAAAGACGATATAGTAAAGGCTTTCCGTCAGACACTTGTGAATGAGCAGGCTTTTATTGCCGGAGAAGTAGGCCTTCCATATGTAATTCAGACAGCGCGTGAAAATGGAATGAATGATTTGATTGCGCAATTTATATTAAGAGAAGAACACCCAAGTTATTATGCATTTATTTTAGATGGAGAGACAACTTTGGGTGAATATTGGGAAAATAATCCAAGAAGTCATTGTCACGATATGATGGGACATATTATTGAATGGTATTATAATGGTATCGCAGGAATTATTCCAGAGGAACCTGGATTTTCGAAGGTTACAATAAAACCTTATATGCCAAATACGGTGAACTATTTTATATGTACTTTCAATACACCGCAGGGTGAGATTAAGGTATCGGCAAGAAGAAGTGGAAAAGAAGTTGAATTGGATGTGAAGGTTCCAGAAACGATTGAGTATATAGTGGATAGAAGCAATTTATAAAGGAAGATTAGGGACGAGTGATAATTTCTAAAATTTTAGAAATTATCACTCGTTTTATTGTGGAAAGAATGCGAAATGGTAAGATTTGAGTATAAAAAGAAGGAGGCAATGAGATGAAATTGAGAGAAATTGCACACTCAAGAACCGGAGATAAAGGGGATATTTCCAATATTTCTGTAATTCCCTATAATGAGGCAGATTACGAATTTTTAAAAGAAGTATTAACAGAAGAAGTGGTAAAAGAATATTTTCAGGAGATATGCAAAGGAGAAGTTGTTCGATATGAACTGGATGGATTGCATGCTTTGAATTTTGTTCTGGACCATACACTGGGCGGTGGGGTAACACGTTCTCTGGCGATAGACCGACATGGTAAAACATTAGGAATGGCATTATTGGAAATGGAGGTAGAGCGATAATGAAGACGATTCGAAATAGAGAAAAGAATCAACTTAACAGGAATTCAGTTGGATGAATATCGTGCAGATTTTATAGGATATAATTCTTTGTATGGTGATTTGCTCACATCCAAGATGAATGCTGGAACTCCAACAGAAGTAAGACTTCATGTGAGCGGAAGAACGACAGAACGATTACAGGCAGAATTGCTTGCAAATGAAGTGGAAGCGCTTTATACGAATGGGCCGGCAGGAGGCGGTGGAGCAGAAAAGCGAGTAAAAGAAATCGTTTCAATCTGCTCGATATTTGTTCCGAGACAGGCGGTTCGGTATCAAGTTGAATATTTGGAAAGCGGGGATAAATCAGCATGCGAATTATAAAGAAAAAAATAGGTGAATATGCGGAACTGACGGGGTATCTTCACGAACTGAATGATGAGACGGACAATATTAAGGAGTATCCGGCAATTTTGATATTTCCAGGTGGAGGTTTTAGAACTTGTAGTTTTCTGGAGTCTGAACCGATTGCGTTAGCCTATCTGGCAGAAGGATATCAGGCATTTACATTAAAATATACAACAGTGACAGATAAGGAAAATGCTACAATAGAAGATCCCATGACGGATGCACAAAAAGCATTAGAATGGATTCGGGATTGCAGAGAGGAATACTGTATAGGAAAAGAACAACTAGCACTATTAGGATTTTCCGGAGGAGCACATCTTGCGGCAGCTACAGCAACACATGGACCACAGCGACCGGATGTGCTGTTACTGGGATATCCGGGAATTCTTCACAGTGAGTTACGTGCACTGGAGTGTCCGGATATTATAGAATGTATAGATGAGAAAACGCCGCCGACATTTCTGTTTGGAACAAGAGATGATAAGGTGACACCGCCGAAACACATTCTGGTGTTTGCGCAATGTTTGGAACAGAAAAATGTGGAATTTGAAGTTCATATTTTCAGAAAAGGTGAACATGGATTTTCACTTGCAAAGCCATTAACCAGCGTGGGAGATAAAAACAGGGTAAATCCGGATGTGGCGCAATGGTTTCAACTGAGTGTGAGATGGCTGAAGGAAATGTTGGGTGAGTTTACGGTATATGGGGTGAATGATGGACGAATCGGCAAGTACAGTATAGATACAAGAGTATGTGAATTGTTAGAAAGTCCGGAAGCAAAAGAACTGGTTTTAACATATTTGCCGATGCTAAGTGAAGAACTTCCGGTGTTTATAAAGGATTGGATTACGCCGAGAATATTGAATAAAAATCAAAAATCTTTGTCACAGGAGAAGCTGGAAGAACTGGATCAAAAGTTGTTAACATTATAGTTATCAACAGAGCTATAAAAAGAAACCAGTGGGAACACATAATGAGCCGAAAACTCCGTCCCCACTGGTTTATGCCCACTGGTTTAAGCCATATGAAGGAAGCCTAATAAAAAATGCTATGCTTCGTCAGTCTCTTTCGCCGGAATCTCAACCGGTTTATTCAAAATCTCCATGAACTCTTCACCTGTAATCGTCTCGTGCTCATACAGATATTGAGCCAGTTCATGCAATTTACCAACATTATCTTCAAGTATTTTATAAGCTTTTGAATGTTGCAATTTTACAAGATCGCGGACTTTTTTGTCAATTTCGGTTTGCGTTTCGAGTGAACAAGTCATAGAACTGTCACCACCGAGATATTGGTTGGTCATAGTTTCCATTGCAACCATATCGAATTCTTCATTCATACCATAACGGGTAATCATTGCTTTAGCAAGTTTTGTGGCCTGTTCAATGTCATTGGAAGCACCAGTTGTGATCTGGTGGAAGATCAGTTCTTCTGCGGCACGTCCACCGGTGAAGGTTGCAATCTTGTTTTCCAGTTCTTCTTTGGTCATAAGGAAATGTTCCCCATCTTCGACCTGCATCGTATATCCAAGAGCTCCGGAAGTTCTTGGAATAATGGTGATTTTGTGCACCGGAGCAGATTCGGTTTGTTTTGCAGCGACAAGTGCGTGACCGACTTCATGATAAGATACAACGAGTTTTTCCTTATTGGAGAGAACCCGGTTTTTCTTTTGATATCCGGCAATAACAACTTCTACACTTTCTTCCATATCTGCCTGTGTGACGAACTTACGATTGTCACGGACAGCACGAAGGGCAGCTTCATTTACAATATTAGCAAGTTCAGCACCGGAGGCGCCGGCAGCAGCTTTGGCAACAGCAGCATAATCGACGTTATCTCCAACACGAATTTTCTTGGCATGTACTTTTAAAATATCAATACGTCCTTGCAGATCTGGGAGTTCGACCGGAATACGACGGTCAAAACGTCCTGGACGGAGGAGTGCAGGATCGAGAGAATCTGGTTGGTTTGTTGCGGCAAGAATAACAACTCCCTTAGAGCCGTCGAATCCATCCATCTCAGTAAGCAACTGATTTAAAGTCTGCTCACGTTCATCGTTTCCAGACATTTGTCCGTTACGTTTCTTTCCAATCGCATCAATCTCATCGATAAATACAATACAAGGAGCTTTCTCATTTGCCTGTTTGAACAGGTCACGCACCTTGGCAGCTCCCATACCGACGAACATCTCAACAAATTCAGAACCTGAAATAGAGAAGAACGGAACATTGGCTTCACCGGCAACTGCTTTGGCAAGTAATGTTTTACCCGTTCCAGGAGGGCCTACTAACAGCGCACCTTTTGGCATAGAGGCACCAATCTCACGATATTTTTCCGGGGTGTGTAAATAATCTACTAATTCAGATAAAAGCTCTTTTGCTTCGTCTTCACCGGCAACATCAGAAAATTTAATACCACTGGAAGATTTGACATATACTTTTGCATTACTCTTTCCGCCCATACCAAATTGCATGGAATTCATTCCGCCACCCATCTTAGACAGCATTTTTTTGGACAGCCATTGGCCAAGTGCAATCATGATCAACATTGGAAGAAAGCAGGCCATTAAAAAACTAATAATTGGAGATGTCGGCTCAATGATTTCGGATGAAAATTTAGCACCAGATTCGTGAAGCCGGGTTACGAGATCTGGATCTTCAATAATTCCGGTTTTATATACTGTATCTCCTGATTTATCTGTAAATATGATTTGATTTGATTCGATGTTTACAGAATCGATTTGTTTTTCATCAATCATTGTCATAAATGTGCCGTAATCTACTTCTTTGACCTGACGTTGTTCCAGCGCAGGAAGGAGAAGAAAGTTTATACAAAGAATGGCGACAAGTACAATAATATAATAAAAAACCATAGGTCGTTTTGGTGATTTTACTTCTTGCATAATATGTTTTCAATCCTTTCGTCTTTAGTAAAAGATAGTGTAGTACGAAATGTTAAGGAATTCAAGCGAAAAAGTCTGAAAAAACTAAGGAAATCATGAAATTTTTATAAAATGGAAAGATGAAAAAAATCTGTGTAGAAAATCTGCCGTCTGCTTTATACTGCATTTTTGTAAGCTCTCGTGTTATAATAAAGGGCAAAGTGATGATTGAGAGAAAATAGAAGAAATATAGAGTATATAAGATTCTTTGGACAATCATCCAGATAAGCACGAACAGATAAGGAGATTCTATGCAGTTACGTTTTGAAATTCCAGATAAATTCTGGGGGCTGTTCCGGTCGGTTAACCGGGAGGCTTATATGGAGGCGTTATTGAATATCAATGAAGAATATCAATACAGTAATTATTTCTTAACACGGGAAGTTTGTATTCAAGTGTTAAGTGATATGTATATAAAGAAACATTTTCAGTTAAAACAGGAAGAGGATGAAACAGAGTTCGATTTATTGGAGACACCGGCGAGCAGAACATTGAAATGGCTGCTTCGGACAGGATGGCTTAAAAAACTAGAAGACTATAATACGCTTGCAACCAATATTGTAATTCCGGATTATGCGGCGATTTTTATTGATGCATTTGAACGTTTGGGCTCAGAAGATATGGAAGAGACTGAGATTTATATTCAGAATGTATATGCGACACTATTTTCTTTCAAAAATGATTCCAGAGTAAACTTAAGTATGCTGCGGACTGCATTGGTTAATACAAGAAGATTGAATAAAGCACTGCAGGATATGCTTCATAATATGGATAAATTTTTTGGACGATTATTGGATCAGCAATCTTACCATGATCTGTTAAAAGAACATTTGGAAGGTTATGTAGAAGAAATCGTGCGTAAAAAATATCATATATTGAAGACATCTGATAACTTTTATATTTACAAGACGGATATTAAGAAATGTCTGCGTGACATGAGAGAAAATGAAGAGTGGATAGGGCTGGTCAGAGAGCGTTCTAAGGCAATGGGGGATACGAAGGATGACGTGGTAGACTTGTTGGATATGATTGAGAGAGGATTTGATGATATTGAACATCGGATTTCAAACATGGATAAGGAACATACCAAATATGTAAGAGCGACGGTTACAAGATTGAATTATCTGCTCAGCGGAGAAACAGATACGAAAGGTTTGGTTGTTCAATTGCTTAATCGGATGTCGGCAGCTGTGACAGAAGAACAGAATACACAGGTGGAAAATCGTGGAAATGGTTATTCTTATGAGGAAATGCTGCAGCTTACCGGGGAGCGGATGAATATGTCTCTATTGGAAATGTTGTCGGAGAAATCTTTGTATAAACGGAGAAAGCCAAGGGAAGATTTCATTAGTCAGATGGCAGAGGATGAGACGATAGAGGACTTGAACAGAGAAGATGTATTGAAACTGAATAGAATTCAGCAAAGATACAGCAAGCAGGAAATCGAAGCTTTTATTGAGGAACATATGAAGGATGATGTTATGGATGTAGAGAAATTGAAAATAGCAGATGAAGAGTCCTTCGAGAAACTGATATTGGCATATGACTATAGCACAAGAAGAAACAGCAAATATATTGTGCTTGAAGAGGATACGCCACAGATTGAAAATGGATGTTATAAGTATCCGGCTTTAAAATTTGTGCGAAGAGGAATATAAGAGGAAAAACAAATGATAGAATACTACGAACAATTGCTGCAGGAAGAGCAGGAAGCGATTACCGAAATAATCCAGACGCTTTTTCGTCAGACATTTATATTAGAACAAAAATTTGACCGCCGGGCAGGTCGACTGCAGTATGAAAAAGATTATCGCGTATGTACGCGACATTTCGAATTTCTAAAAGCATACTTTGCGATATCAGGAATTCAGTTATGTGAAAATGTGCACATGGGAATTATTTATATCCAAGGCGAAACGCTGTGGGGAGAGAAATTACCGAAGCTGGCAACAATTTATTTACTATTATTGAAATTAATCTATGATGAGCAAATGGCAACGGTTTCATCAAGCAGCCATATTGTTACGACACTTGGGGAAATTAATGGAAAAGCAGGAGAGTTTCGGGTTTTGAAAGGACTGCCATCTCCGACGGAGATGAAACGTACAATAGCAATGCTGAAAAAATATCAGATTGTTGAACCTTTGGATTCATTGGAAGAATTAAACGAAGCTACCAGGGTGGTAATTTATCCAAGTATTCATGCGGTATTGCTCGGGGATGATATCCGGGAACTGCTGACAACATTTGAGGAAGCAAAGGAACTGAAATCCCAGCAAAGCGTTTTTCATAAAGAGGTAGAGAGTGAGGAGGAACATCGTGGAGAAACAACAGCCATTTGAGGCCCTTTCAAAAATATGCCTGAATAACTGGCATTATATAGATAGAAAAATATTGACACTTAGTGAGGGAATCAATTTTTTTACAGGACATTCCGGAAGTGGAAAATCAACGGTGTTGGATGCGATGCAGATAGTGCTTTATGCAGATACGGATGGTCGTCGGTTTTTCAATAAAGCAGCGGCGGATGATTCCGACCGCTCACTCATCGAATATCTTCGTGGAATGGTCAATATCAGTGAGAATAATGAATCACAGTATTTGAGAAATAAAAATTTTTCCAGTACTATTGTTTTGGAGTTTGAACGTACAGATACAAAAGACAAACAATGTGTCGGAGTTGTATTTGATGTAGAGACAGCAACAAATGAGATTAGCCGTCAGTTCTTCTGGCATACAGGCGGACTTCTGGAAAATCAATATCGTGCGGAAAAACGGTGTCTTACAACGGTAGAGATGAAAGAATATTTAAGCAGAACATTTACCAAAGAGCAGTATTATTGCGGGTCAAGTAATGAACGATTCCGCCGACAGTTGTATGATGTATATCTTGGCGGGTTGGATATTGAAAAATTCCCGCGATTGTTTAAACGTGCGATTCCATTTAAAATGAATATCAAATTAGAAGATTTCGTGAAAGAATACATTTGTATGGAGCAGGATATTCACATTGAAGATCTTCAGGAAAGCGTTATGCAATATGGACGTATGCAAAGTAAGATTGCGGAGACAATGAAAGAAATCCGTTATCTGACGGACATTCGGGAAGCGTATCAGTCCTATGAAGAAAAACAGCAGGCGGCCGAGAGTTGTGATTATCAGGTTGAACGTTTGGAATTGCTACAGCTGCAACGGAAAAGTCAAGAGTTGCGGGAACGGATTATAGACCGGACAGAGGGAATCAAACAGCAACAGACACAACAGGAAAAATTGAATAAAGAGCTGAGAGAACTTCAAAAGGATTACGAGGATATTCTATATCATATTGCAAAAAGCGGATATGATTCGTTGCAGATGGAGCTCGGTAATTTAAATGAAGTGTTGGAACGGCTGGAAAACAGCAAGGCAAGAATACAAAAGTTGTCTAAGAAATTGAATTTGTGGAAAGATAAAGAGGTTACTCCAAATCAGACAATCTGGGATATTGAGAAGTTTGAAAAAGGAACAATTACAGAGGGGGAACTGGAACGTCTGCAAAAAAGCCTTTTGGAAATCCGGGATAGTTTGGAAACAGAGCGCACTGATACAGTGACAACATTAAATCGTGTTAAAAAAGAAGAAAAAGAGATAAAAGAAGAATTAAAAGAATTAAAGCAGGGTAAGAAAGCATATCCACGCGAGCTGGAAGAAGCACGTTTTGAATTGCGTAATCGTCTGCATGAACGTGTTGGAAAACTGGTAAATGTACAGATTCTTGCAGACCTTCTGGATGTGAAGGATGAGCGTTGGCACAATGCGGTGGAAGGATATCTTGGAAATAATAAGCTTTTATTGATCGTAGAACCGAAGTATGCAAAAGATGCGATGGAAATTTATCGAGAGATGGATAAGAGAAAATTCTTTAGAGCAGCAGTGTTGGACACAGAGCGTGTCAATGAAGAAGAATTTACAGTGCAAAAAGGAGCTTTGGCGGAGGAAGTGCAGGCAAAAGAAAGTTATGTGCAGGCTTATATCCGATTTGTGTTGGGAAATGTTAAGAAATGTGAATCGATTGAAGAATTGCGAGAATGTAAAATCGGTATTACATCGGATTGCGTGCTTTATAAAGGCTTCCGTATGCAACATATCAATCCGGATAACTATACAAGACGAGCTTATATCGGTGAGACAAGTATGCGTAAACGTATTCTGCAGCTGGAAAGAAAACAGGGTGAGCTGCAGAACGAACGCTTTCCGTTACAAGAGATGCTGGAAGAAATCAAGCGCATTTTAGAATTTGAAATGTTGTTGCAGCCTACAGCGGATTATATGCAGTGGCAGAATGAAGCAGGTCAGATTTCAGAAAAAGAGAAACGAAAAGCGCATGTCATTGAACAGATGAAAAAGCTGCGCGAAGAGTCTGTAGATATGTTGGAGAAACAGAAGTTAGATATTATGCGCCGACAGGAAGAAAAAAAGGAGTCTATAGATTCGGTAAAAAAAGCAATCTGGCAGAATGAGCAGGATATAGAAAAGTTTAACAATATGATTATTACAACAGAAACTGAACAGCTGGAACGAGAAAAGATATTGACAGAAGAGAACAAACGGCGTTCAGAAGAACGAACACAGATGCTGGAAAGTCAATTTCAACAATATCTTGAGAAAACAAAATCGCTTAATTATGATTATATGAAACGACAAAAACAGATGGAACAAAACCCGCTGAAAGATCAGATGGATCGTTTTTATCAGAAGCTGGTTGATGTTCGAAGTGTGTATAACCAGCAATATCCAAATCGCTCATTCTCAACCAGTGTGAAGGATAATAAGATGTACGATAAACTGTTGGATAGTCTTACTTGTGAGGATTTGGAACGATACCGGGCATCTGCACAGGAGCAGGCAAAATCAGCGGTAGAACATTTCAAAGATGATTTTATTTTCAAAATCCGAAGCGCTATCCGCGAGGCTTATCAGCGAAGAGATGAGCTCAATCGTATCATCAGCCGTCTGGACTTTGGTAAAGATAAATATCAATTTGTAATCACAAAAAATAAAGGTGCGGACGGAAAGTATTACAAGATGTTCATGGATGATGCTCTCCAGATTGACCCGCATCAGTTAAGCGGTTCAATGGACAATCAGATGAACATGTTTACGATGGAACATGAAGAAGAATATGGGGAAATGATGAATGAGTTGATCCATATCTTTATACCACCGGAGAATGCAACGAAAGAAGAGCAGGATGAAGCGAGAAAGAATATGGAAAAATATGCGGATTACAGAACGTATCTTTCTTTCGATATGCAGCAGATTGTTCATGGTGAAAAAGATATGAAGATCGGGCTGAGTAAGATGATTAAGAAAAATTCCGGAGGAGAAGGACAGAATCCGTTGTATGTGGCACTTTTGGCAAGTTTTGCGCAGGTGTATCGAGTGAATCTGTCGCCTAAATTGCGTCGTAATCCAACATTGCGTCTTGTCGTATTGGATGAGGCATTTTCTAAAATGGATGCGGAAAAAGTGGCAAGTTGTATTTCTTTGATCAGAGGACTTGGATTCCAGGCAATTATCAGTGCAACAAACGATAAGATTCAGAATTATCTTGAAAATGTAGACAAGACATTTGTGTATGCCAATCCGAATAAGAAACATATTTCCATTCAGGAGTTTGAGAAAACGGAGTTTGGACAGTTGACGGAAGAGGCGTAAGATATATCAGATGTGAGATGACTCCCACCTCTGTAGGTGGCGAGTAACAAATCAGTATCAGTGGTGGGAGTCAATCCCCATCTGATATAGCCTCCGGCAGGATT
>QUJA01000042.1 GCA_003480425.1 Firmicutes bacterium AM31-12AC | reverse complement strand
GGAATACGAAGACGAGTACGAGGATGACGAGTATCCGGAAGAAGAATACGAAGACGAGTACGAGGATGACGAGTATCCGGAAGAGGAATACGAAGACGAGTACGAGGACGACGAGTATCCAGAAGATGAATACGAAGACGAATATGAATACGAGGATGATGAAGAATATGGTGCAGCTGATGCAGCAGCACAATTCGAAGCAGAATTCCGTCCGCAGTCATCAAATGATGAATATGACGATCGCTTGATGGATGATGAAGATGATGATGCTGGTGTTAATTTCCTTTCTAAGACAGCACCGCTTAGTAGAAAAGAAACAGCAAAATTAATTGCTACAGGTAAGACAGCACCGCTTCCATTGGATGAGATTTCTAATGCATTATCTATTTCTGATACAGGATTCCTTGTTCATAACAGACATGAGTTACTTTCAGAATCAGGAAAGAAAAAAACAGAATTAACAGCAGATCAGAAGAGATTATTCTCTTACTTCGTTCCTGTTCGAGGAATGAGTGAGCAGTTAGTAGATGTTTTGGAACAGGATAAAAATTGTACAAATAGACGTGGAACATCAAGAACAGGAAACTTGTTGATCATTGGTAACAAGGGAAATGGTAAAACTGTTCTGGCAGTAGATGTTGTAAAGGCAATTCAGAGACAGAGAAATATTCATCAGGGTAAGGTTGCTATTGTAACCGGAGAATCGTTGAATAAGAAGAAAATAGGAGAGATTTTCCGTAAGTTATATGGCGGGGCCCTCATTATTGAAAAAGCAGGTAAGCTTAATGAAAGAACAGTTGCAAAATTAAATAAAGTTATGGAACAGGATACAGGAGAACTTCTTATCGTATTAGAAGATCAGAGAAAACCACTGGATAGATTGTTATCTTCTAACCGTGAGTTCCGAAAGAAATTTACAAGCCGCCTGGAGGTTCCGATTTTTATTAATGATGAGTTGGTAACATTTGGTCAGACTTATGCACAGGAAAATGGTTACCGTATTGATGAGATGGGATTGCTTGCTTTATATAGTCGTATTGATGCATTACAAAGAGAAGATCATTTTGTAACAGTTGCTGAAGTAAAAGAAATTATGGATGAGGCAATGGAACATTCAAAGAAGGCATCTGCAAGAAAACTTGTAAAACGTGTATTTGGAAAAGGTACAGATGAAGCAGATCGAATTCTGCTGACAGAAAAAGATTTCCATATTTAATATAAGAGCAATAAAAAAGAGGTTGTTTTATCACTGAAAAAAGTGATGAGACAACCTCTTTTTTTCTTTTATCAGAGAATTTTTTCGTTTTATCTGACATTGTCTTTTAGTTATAAAATCAAGTATCTTTATAGTAAAAACAATTAAAGAAAAATGTTAAAAATTTTAGAAAAAACACGCTAAAACTCTCGATTCGACACGCTTTTCTCTTTTATTTTTCTATCATATCAAGTATAATAAGATTATATAAAATACGAGTTGCGAGGTGGCTTTATGGCAAACAATATGACAGAGGAAAAGACAGTTCAGCCATACGAAATTGGGGAGTTGGACCAATATTTGTTTGGAAATGGAACACACTATGAATTATATAAAAAGATGGGTGCACATCTGGTTACAGTAGATGGAGTCAAGGGTGTGTACTTTGCAGTGTGGGCACCACATGCAAAGAGCGTGTCTGTAATTGGAGAATTTAATGAGTGGGATTTAAATGCTGACATGATGCAGCGTCATGATCCAATGGGAATTTATACAAAACTTGTACCGGGTGCAAAAGAAGGACAGTTGTACAAATTCTGTATTGAGACACAGAACGGGGCAAAAATTGATAAGGCAGATCCATTTGCAAATTATGCAGAACTCAGACCGGGGAATGCATCTAGGATCACCGATATTTCGAATTTGAATTGGAGTGATTCTTCATGGATGAAGAAACGAGAAAAGTGGGATGAGAAAACGAACCCAATGTCTATTTATGAAGTGCATATGGGTTCTTGGATGAGACATCCGGGAAGAGAAGATGAAGGATTCTATACATATCGTGAATTTGCAGAGAGAATCACGGAATATGTAAAGGATATGGGATATACACACGTGGAACTGATGGGAATTTCGGAGTATCCATATGATGGCTCCTGGGGTTATCAGGTGACAGGATATTATGCACCGACTTCTCGTTATGGAACGCCGGAAGATTTTGCTTATATGATTGATTATCTGCATAAGAATGATATTGGTGTTATTCTTGACTGGGTACCGGCACATTTTCCAAAAGATGCACATGGACTGGCTGATTTTGATGGACAGCCATTGTTTGAATATGCAGACCCAAGAAAGGGAGAACATCCTGATTGGGGAACAAAGATTTTTGATTATGAAAAACCAGAAGTACAGAACTTTTTGATTGGAAGTGCATTATTCTGGATTGAACATTTCCATGTAGATGGATTACGTGTAGATGCAGTAGCATCTATGTTGTATTTAGATTATGGAAAAGAAGCCGGACAGTGGATACCGAATAAATTCGGCGGCAATGAGAATCTGGAAGCAATTCAGTTCTTTAAACATCTGAATTCAGTGGTACTTGGCAGAAATCATGGCAGTGTAATGATTGCAGAAGAGTCTACTGCATGGCCGAAGGTGACAGGAGATCCGGAGAAGGATAGCCTTGGATTTAGCTTAAAATGGAATATGGGCTGGATGCATGATTTTACAGAATATATGAAACTGGATCCGCTGTTCCGTAAAAATGCACATTATATGATGACATTCTCAATGGAGTATGCTTATAGTGAAGACTATATTCTTGTATTGTCTCATGATGAAGTTGTTCATTTGAAATGCTCTATGTTGAATAAGATGCCGGGAGAAGGATTGGACAAGTTCCGTAACCTGAAAGTGGCATATGCATTTATGGCAGGGCATCCTGGTAAGAAGCTATTGTTTATGGGACAGGAATTTGCACAGCTTCGTGAGTGGAGTGAGGAACGTGAATTAGACTGGTATCTGCTGGCGGAAGAACCACATCAGCATATTCAGAACTGGGTGCAGGATTTACTTCATTTGTATAGAGACCAGAAAGCATTGTATGAATTAGATACGCAGCCAAGTGGCTTCCAGTGGATCAATAAAGACGATGTATTCAGAAGTATTTTCAGTTTTGTAAGATATTCAAAGGATAGAAAGAAGAGTTTATTATTCATATGTAACTTTACTCCGGTAGAACGTCCGGATTATCGTGTCGGAGTACCAAGAGGATGTCAGTATAAATTAATCTTGGATAGTGAAGATCAGAGATATGGTGGACAGGACAGAAAAATAGGTTCTGTAGTCCGCGCAACGAAACAGGAATGTGATGGACAGGATTATTCATTCGCATACCCATTAGCCGGATATGGAGTGGCGGTGTTTGAGTTTGACGGAAACATAAGAACAACGAAAAAGACTCATGGAAAGCCAAGAAAGAAAAGAAAATAGCAGATGATTTGAAAAACCAATAAGAAAAGAAGGGTGGAGCAAGTGCTCTAACCCTTCTTTTCTTTCATGCGTTTGATAACTTTTAGACGTGTGAATTCTTCACGTTCTTTTTCTTCCAATGCATTACTAATCGTATAAACAAGATTTGTATACATCGGAATTGTAATATTTTGAAGTGCATTTGCGCGCTTCTGTGTCTTCTTTATGTTTGTTGCAAGACGATAAGCTGCATTTTCGACCATAGATAATTTAACGGTCAAATCTTTTACCTTCTGAAACGCCTTTGTGGCAAGGTCGATGGACTCCCTAGTTGTGCTAAATGAATAGGTTGGCATAACATTGGCGGGAGTATATTTTACATGGGGAATCTCCGTACCCATAATACTTCGAGTCTGTATCACAATAGAATTTTCGATTGGAACTGTATATGCAAGCTGGGAAACCAGGTTAATTCCATGTTCGATATTTGCACGCTGCAGACATTGGTATGCATAGGTAAAGGTTGAATCAATCTCGTCCTGAATATCGCGGGCTTCGTCGATAAGATCCATCAGCTCCCGAATCAGGATGTTTCGTTTTTTGTCCATCAGATCGTAGCCTTGCTGTGCCAATGCCAAAGAATTTTTGGCAAGCATCAGATTTCCTTTTGTGGGAAATGTACGAGGATCCATGAAATCCCTCCTTTCATCTGAAAAATTGATAGTGCATTGATGTTAAAGATGAAAAGCTATTCTTCCTCAGTCTGCATAGGATGATAGTATTTATCCAGAATTTTAGTATCTACACGGTCTAACTCTTCTTTTGGCAATCTGCCAAGCAGTTCCCAACCGAGGTCTAAGGTTTCTTCTATTGTCCGGTTTTCATTTACGCCTTGTCCGATGTAACGGGTTTCAAATTCTTTACCAAATTCCAAATATTTTTTGTCGATTGGAGAAAGCTCATCCTCGCCGATAACAGAGGCTAGGTTACGGGCATCTCCAACTTTTGCATAAGCAGAGAAGAGCTGATTGGCGAGATCTTGATGATCTTCTCTTGTATATCCTTTACCGATACCATCTTTCATCAGACGTGACAGAGATGGAAGAATATTGATCGGTGGATAAATGGACTGTCCATGCAATTGTCGCTCTAATACGATCTGCCCTTCGGTGATATATCCGGTCAGGTCAGGGATTGGATGTGTGATATCATCATTTGGCATTGTGAGGATCGGGAGCTGGGTAACAGAACCATTCACACCTTTTACGATGCCGGCACGTTCATAAATAGTTGCCAGTTCACTGTACAAATATCCTGGGAATCCTTTACGGCTTGGGATTTCTCCTTTTGATGATGAAACCTCTCGCATTGCTTCTGCGAAAGAAGTCATGTCGGTAAGGATAACGAGGATATGCATATTTTGCTCAAATGCAAGATATTCGGCAACGGTCAACGCAACCTTCGGTGTGATCAGACGCTCCACTACCGGATCATTTGCCATATTCAAAAACATGGCTACGTGGTCGGCAACTCCGCTGTCTTCAAAAGTGCGGCGGAAGAAATCAGCAACATCATGCTTAACACCCATTGCGGCAAATACAATCGCAAACTGTTCGTCGGAATTTTCTCCCAGAGAAGCCTGTTTTACAATCTGTGCGGCAAGCTGGTCGTGTGGAAGTCCATTTCCTGAGAAAATCGGAAGCTTTTGTCCACGAATCAAAGTGGTTAATCCATCAATCGCAGAAATACCGGTACGGATATAGTTACGTGGATATTCACGTTCTACCGGATTTAAAGGAAGTCCGTTGACATCTCGTTTTAATGAAGAATGGATTGGACCGAGGTCATCGATTGGCTGTCCGATACCATTGAAGGTGCGGCCAAGCATATCCGGGGATAATGCAATCTCCATCGGATGACCGGTAAGTTTGGTATGTGTATTTTTTAAAGACATATTTTCGGAACCTTCAAAAACCTGAATGACGGCTTTGTCTTCATAAAGTTCAATAATACGTCCGATTTTACGTTCTGTTCCATCTACGACAAATTCTACGATTTCATCATAAAAAGCGTCCTGTATGCCCTCCAGTGCAACAAGAGGACCATTGATACTGCTTAAGCCTAAATATTCAATTGACATAGTATAGTTTCCTCCTTATGCATTCTTTTCCAGTACATGTTGATAGAACGCGTCAATATCACGATGATACTGTTTAAACATTTCAAGCCGGTCATTCGGCACATCATATTTGATGGCGATAACGCGGTCAAATATATTTTCTGATTTGAGAACAGACATTGGATGCCCCATAGTTACAAGAGCTCTTGCCTGTTTGTAAAGATACAAAATCGTATCCATCATAAGAAACTGTTTTTCCAGTGAAACGCAGGTATCATCTTTGTGGAATGCATTTTGCTGCAGGAATCCAAGACGGATAACACGTGCGATTTCAAGAATCAGCTTCTGGTCATCAGGAAGTACATCACTACCAATCAGCTTGACAATCTCCAAAAGACTGCTCTCTGAATTTAAAAGTGCCATCAGGCGGTTGCGGTAGTCCACAAATTTAGGAGAAACATGATCCTGATACCAAGGTGATAAATCTCCCAGATATTCGCTGTAGCTTGTCAGCCAGTGGATTGCCGGGAAATGTCTCGCATAAGCAAGACTTTTATCCAGTCCCCAGAAGCAGCGGACAAATCGTTTGGTATTCTGCGTTACCGGTTCAGAGAAATCACCTCCCTGAGGTGATACTGCACCAATGATAGTAACAGAACCATCCGTTCCATTTAAGTTATGCATCATACCGGCACGTTCGTAAAAAGCTGACAGACGGGATGCAAGATAAGCGGGGAAACCTTCCTCGGCAGGCATTTCCTCCAGACGTCCGGAAAGTTCTCTAAGAGCTTCGGCCCAACGAGATGTAGAGTCAGCCATAATCGCTACATCATATCCCATATCGCGATAATATTCAGCCAGTGTCAATCCCGTGTAAATAGAAGCTTCACGTGCGGCTACAGGCATGTTGGAAGTGTTGGCAATCAGTGTGGTACGGTCCATCAAAGGGTTACCGCTTCGAGGGTCTACCAACTGACTGAATTCTTCCAGAACCTGCGTCATTTCGTTTCCTCGTTCACCACAACCGATGTAGATAATAATGTCGGCATTAGACCATTTGGCAATCTGATGCTGAGTCATTGTTTTACCGGTACCAAATCCACCAGGGACGGCAGCAGTTCCCCCTTTTGCAATTGGGAACATCGTATCAATGATTCTCTGTCCTGTAATCAGCGGAGTAGAAGCCGGAAAACGATGATGAGTTGGTCTTGCAACTCGGATAGGCCAGCGCTGTGTCATAGTAAGTTCTTTTGTAGTTCCATCATTTAATTGCAGGGTAATAAGTGTCTCATCAATTGTGTAAGCTCCGTCGGAAACAACATGGATAACGGTTCCTTCTATTTCTGGTGGAACCATGCACTTATGAACTATGGCACGAGTTTCAGGAACTTCTGCGATAATATCACCGCCACGAAGAAAATCACCTTCTTTTACAGTGATGTGCGCTTCCCATTTCTTTTCACGGTCCAGAGAATCAACAGTGACACCGCGGGTGATAAAGGCTCCACCACTCTTGGCGATTTCTTCCAGAGGACGTTCGATACCATCAAAAATATTATTTAAGATTCCAGGGGCAAGAGTGACTGATACGGCACTTCCGCTGGCAACGACTTCCTCGCCGGGACGTAGACCGCTGGTCTCTTCATACACCTGGACAGTTGTCATATCTTTTGTCAGGGCAATTACTTCTCCGACAAGTTTTTCCTTTCCTACATAAACCATCTCGGACATGCGAAATCCTGTATTTCCCTTCAGATAAATGACGGGACCATTGATTCCGTAGATTGTAGCAGTATTAAGCAATTCCGTCACCTCCTGAGAATAAGAATTTATCATATTCATCTCGTAATTGTGTTTTAAATGAATGATCGATCAAAATATTTCTGTCGCGGATGACACAGCGGACTCCACCAATAAAATCTTCTGTACTGATTGTAAGCTGTGTGCCCGTAGCTTTCTCCAGAGAGGATTTCAAGGATTCATCTGACGGGTTAATATAAATCGTCATAGAAGATCCGTTCGCAAATGTAAGAGCATCCCGGATACAGCGAATCAAGAAATCCGGATAATCTGCTGAATTCATATAATCATGGACAAGCTCCAGAGTCTCTTTAAAAATCTTATCTTTCAGATCCTGCTGGATTTTGCTCTGCTCACGTTTTAAGTCAAGCTGTGCTTTGGCAAGCGATTGATTGATCTGCTGTTTTGCATTGATCGTCTCTGTTTTAATACGGATCTCAGATTGTCTTTGAGCTTCTACTTTGTGATCCTGTAATACTTTTTCAAGAGCATCCCGGTACGAGTCAATAATCTCATTGCCCTGAGCCCGGGCCTCCTCCATGGAGGTCGCCTGTAAATGTGCAATTTTTTCTTCTAAAGTCAAGGTACTACCTCCCTATAATTTTAATCCGATTGCTTCTGTGATATAAGAAGTGATAAAGTCTTTCTTTCGTCCGGTACCATGTCGGTCAGGAATCTCGATTAAAAGAGGCATCTTTCGCTCCAGACGGAATTGATCAATGATGTCTGGAAATTCCTGACCGAATTTTTCTGTCAGGAGGACGATACCAATTGTTTTGTCGAGCAAGACCTTCTCCAATTCTTCACGAAGTTCGTCACGTTCATGGACAACAACACCATCTACGCCGGCAAGACGCATGCCGGTATAGGTGTCGACGTTGTCACTGATTAAATACATTTTCATAAAATACTCCATTCCGGCTGCTGTATTAAATACCTGCAGCCCAAGCGGTGTTTTACAATTTTCCTAAAATCATGAAGGAGATAATCAGTCCATACAGACAAACACCTTCTGCAAGACCTACGAAAATTAAAGATTTACCAAGTACGCTGGAATCTTCACTGATTGCACCAAGAGCAGCACTTGCAGCACTTGCTACGGCGATACCGCCACCGATACAAGAAAGTCCTGTAACAAGAGCGGCTGCGATATATCCAAGTCCTGTTGCAAGTGAACCGGAAGTAGCTGCTGCATCAGCGGCGTGTACAGTTGGTCCGCCAAGCATCATGATCGATGCGATGGCAAAAGCACCAAAGAAGAAAAATGCGTTGACACCGATAGTACGTTTATAACGTTTTTTGTTTTTTTCTCCGATTAAGTAATATCCAAAAGGAATGATGATGCTCAGTACGAGAGCGACGATAAAAATAAGTTTTGTTGCAGTTGTCATAATAAACGCCTCCTATAAAATGATAATTTATTTCTTTGAGTTTGATTCAGTTTTTTGTGAATATGGTGAAAATGCATGTCCGGAACCACTGTAGAATCGACTGAACATTTCATAATATTCCAGACGAAGAACCTGGATACCGACGATTAATCCCTCCATACCACACACGAACAAGTTACCGAGTACAATGACGATCCAGTTCGGATTACCCTCTTCGACACCGGCAAGCATCAGTACAACTTCCATCATTGCAGCATGACTGACAGCGAAAGCACCGATACGGACAAAGGACAAGGTGTTGGAGAAGTAGCTGAGCAGTGTTTCAAATAATTCAAAAAATCCCTGAATGAGGAACATTGCTTTGCTTTCTTCCATTTTGTTACTTTTCTTTTCAATCTTCTTTGTGAGTGGCTCACGGAATAAGATTAAAAGAAGAGGAATGCCAAACATAATGGCAAGAACCCATCCGGCAGGGGTTTTATGCCCTGTCATAAATAAAACGATAACAGCTACAATGGAAGCATAGAATACAAGTCCTGCAACACCATTGATATCAAACCAGGTAGCTTCTACATCGTGGCTACGAGCCGCATTTATAATATGGAGGATCATAGCAAATATAATGACACCCATACCAAAAGCAACAGCGACAATAAACACGGTGTTTAACTTACCGATAAAAGGTAATGTCGTCATATGGTCGATTGGTCTTAACCAAAGCGGCTGAATGATATCTTCAAATCCGAAAATGCTTCCGAATAAAAATCCAAAAATGGTGGAGAAGAAACCGGCACAGGATACAATTCCTGCCAGAGGAATCTTCTTAAAGTGATATAAAAGTCCGCCTCCGATCAAGAGGAGAAGTCCCTGACCAACATCACCGAACATTGCACCAAAGATGAAGGAATAAGTCAATGCAACGAAAATGGTAGGATCCATTTCATTGTGCGCAGGCAAACCATACATCTGTACATACATTTCAAAAGGTTTAAATAATTTTGGATTTTCCAGTTTCGTTGGCGGTTCTCCAAAATATTTATCCCGTTCTTCCTCTACAACAACAAAGACTTTGTCATCATTTTTAATTTCTTCTGTAAATTTTTCGACATCATCTTCTGCCATCCATCCGCATAAAATGTAATAATCTTCTTTGTTTTCTTCCATGCGGGCTGCCATCTTACGAACATCAAAGTTATTAGAAAGCTCTTGCAGACGTTTTTGTGCAGCAACCAGCTGAGGTCCCTGTTTTGTAAGGAAATCGGCAATTTGTTGATTTAGAGCTTCAATCTCTTTTTGTGATTTATCAATCTCACGTGAAAGTGCTCGATATGCCTGTGAAGGTGTTCCTTTGTATTCATCTGTTAAAGTGATTCGCTCAAAATGAAGCGAACGGAAAATAGCATCCGCTTTCGGGGCTTCACCAGGCGATACGAAGTAAGCTCCGTATACATAAGTATCATCACGTTCGCCTTCTACATAAATAGCATCCAGGTCATCAGCCAGATATTTCTGCATTTTATGATAATATTCAATAGGAAGTTTTCCAAAGCGGTAAGCAATAAATCGATAATTCAGAACCTCTTGAATGTTGCAGTCCAATGGCTGGAAAGGCGAAATAATCTGTTGTTTCTGCTGAGCAGCTCCAATAGCCTGCTTCTGTTTTTCTTTTTTCTCTTGCAAATGTTCATACTCTTCATTTGCAGTACGTACAAGTTCAAACATATCGTCCAGAGCAAGTGTCGCATCTGGTTTGATCTTGTCGGGATTGTCCAGATAGCCAACAAATTTATTAGCCATACTAAGAGCATCCCGATATGGATTGAGTTCAACAAATGGTCGGAGATTGTCGACTGTTTTTAATTCAGACAATGCCGATTCCAATTGGATTTCATATTTGGAAAGGTATGTGTCGGTCACGCGGTCGATATCATTTCGAGGACCCGAAATGTTGATAAATTTCATTTTTACAATCATAGAGTTTTACCTCCAATATACGCTAACGTTTCACCAGGAGACAAATGGTAACGCACACATTCCATGGCGGTTGTCAGCTTTCTTAATTCTTCTTCTTTTAAGAACAGATACGTATTGAGCGTAGCAATAGAATAAGGATTCCTGCGTCGGTCTACCGTGTAAAGATGGTAAAGACAATCACGATACATCTGTTCAATTGTTAGTGTTTCATTGAAATCATAGTGCCTCCAGTAAGAAGTTTTTCGTAGAATATGATCAAATTCTTCTACAGAAGGTGCTTCAACCAGTTCTTTAACAAGTTCGGTTGAAAGTTTATAATGAATCGGTACTAATAATGCATAAATGTCTACCGGTTTCATTTCATAATATTTCTTTGCTCGATAAATCCATTGAAGATTTAACAGATCAATCTTTGAACCATAATCTCTTGTAAGAATCTCAAGCTCTTTTTTCTTTAAAACTTTTTTTCGCTTTTTCCAGACCTTGGCAAATGCATATTGATCCAGAGCAAGGTCGTAATCAAAAAGAGTAATGTTAGGTTTTTCCTTTAATCGCTTCAATGGTTCATAATATTCCGTATCTTTCAAATTCTCGATTAATTCATCCGTTGTACGTGATGTGATCAGTTTATCGATAGAAATCTGAGAATATTTATCGAAGAAATTCTTCTTATAATTTAAATCAAAAGGCTCGGAGTAATGATTGATCACAATACGGAAGCAATAATTGATCAAATCTACTTCATAGCGGGAAACATAAAGTTCCAGAAATTTTCGTTGTTCCAGCCCGCAAAAACGATAGATTTTAGAATAATCATAATATAATTGTCCAATTAAAACTTTCTCAATATTACCGCGATGAAGCTGCTCGTCAGACAAATCATTTAATACAAAGCTGTAAGAAGATTTCTCTTTTAGATAAGAAACAATTTCCGGGACGCTGTGAAGCTCGGCAATTTCTTCGAAATTTTTATCATTCAGAAGCCTTGCTTCCATTGCACGAATCTTAGTTACAATACCACTGTATGCCAGTAAATTTCCCATGTTTGTCACCTCGTTTGCATGAAAATGTGTTGTTACTTATAGTAAAATGTAAACAATGATGTGAAAACCTGTGATCTACACGGTCGTAATACGTGCTAAGATTTCCTGTGCATATTGCGAATGCCTTTCTTTATAATTCTTCTGCAAGGCAATGGTTGCAGAATTGTTATCACTACTTTGACCATTTAAAACATTTTGTGTATCAGTTTCCAGATGATCACGGATCTTTTGAATCTCGGACATGGTACGACTTTCTAATTCAATATCAAAGAGCCGTCGTTTTTCCTGATATTCTTTATCCAAAACTTCCTTTTGTGCCTCAGCATGCTCCACAATGGAAGAAGCGGCCGATTCGATTTCGGATAGTTTTTTTACAATAGAATCCATAAGAAGCCTCCCTTGTTGATTTTTACTTGTGATGTTTTTATCATACACCTTTTTGAAAAAAATACAATAAAAATAGCGGAATACAAACGATAAAATTATACAAAATCACCAGAAAAACAGAGGGCGAAAAAATATTATCAAAAATTGACCGGTAGGATTGGTTTATGATATGATGAAAAAAATTAAAAATAAAAATGATAAAAATGATGGAAAATAGCAGGTCAAACGAAGAATTACCTGATGAATGTTAGATAGTAGGAGGAAACAGTATGAGACTTAGAAATATTCCAAGAGCGGAAAGTACAATAGAGGCACATGATGTGGTAATCAATCAGCCGGAGGCAGAACGAGGAAAGTGGGCAAAGGTATTTGGGAATAGTAAACCAATTCATATTGAGATTGGGATGGGAAAAGGTCAATTTCTGCTAAATATGGCACTGGCTCATCCAGATGTAAACTATATTGGAATCGAACGTTATTCAAGCGTACTGCTTAGAGCAGTGGAAAAATTTGACAGAGATGAATACAGAGAACTTGAAAATATCCGTTTTATTTGTATGGATGCAAAAGAATTGGATAAAGTATTTGCACCGGAAGAAGTGGATAAAATTTATCTGAATTTTTCAGATCCATGGCCAAAAGCAAGACATGCAAAACGAAGACTGACATCGAAAGAATTTTTGAAAAGATATGAAGGAATCCTTGCTCAGCATGGAAAAGTTGAATTTAAGACAGACAACACAGAGCTGTTTGATTTTTCCTTAGAACAGATAGAAGAAGCAGAAGGCTGGGAGCTGCTTGCACATACCTTTGATCTGCATCACAATGAAGAGATGAATAAAGGCAATATTATGACCGAGTATGAAGCAAAATTTTCAGCAAAAGGTCAGCCGATCAATAAGTTGATTGCAACAAGGAAATAAAAAAGTAGTTGTTACATATAATATAAAAAGCTTACGTTACTGTTCACAATCTAAAGTGAGCAGTAGCGGTGTTTGTGGGGATGTGTAAATGAAGAAAAAACGCAGAACCTGGAAAGTAGCGTTGAGTCAAAAGCTATATTGTAATGTAAAGTGGAATAAAATTGTGGTGTGTGTGAAGGACTCATTGGACGAAGTAAGCAAGGTCTTGAATTCTATAGGAAGAAAATGTTAAAGTAGCTTGTTTGAAAATGTAATTATTACCTTTGATAGGTGCAAAAATTAAAAAAATGTTCGAAATATGAAAAAAATATAAAAAAATACTTGCATTTTTTAAAAGCCTCCGATATAATATCTATTGTGTCACAGATGAGGCATACAAATTTAATAAAAGATGCGCGATTAGCTCAGTTGGTAGAGCACCTGACTCTTAATCAGGGTGTCCAGGGTTCGAACCCCTGATCGCGCACTCGGGAATCACTGTTTTTGACGGCTGCGAACGTCGGGGGCGGTGGTTTTTTTCATATTCTTCTTTAGTAATTTTGCAGGACTTATGTTATACTGTGGATAAATCAAAATGCAGAGGAGAGGATGCAAATGGGAATCTATTTGAATGGGACAACAGCATATACTTTGTACAAAAGTGAAACAGTTTGATGAAAGGAAGCGTATGAATAACAAAAGAAAGCAAATTATAAAAATAGTTATACCATTAATAATTGCATTATTGTCTGTTTTTGTATTCGCTCGATTCACAACATCTACAGAATATCATGCCAAAACAATACAGTCTTTGAATGAAAAGAAGACAACGGTTATGGAATTGACAGCGGCTTCCACGGCAGCTTCAGCGGCAATCACGTTGATTCCGGGAGATACAGGAACTCCGATTGCGGAAAAACTGGCAGATTTGAGCTCGTATTTTCTGGTTGTATTATGTGCATTATTTTTGGAAAAATATTTGCTGACGATAACGGGCTATGCAGCATTTATGATATTAATACCAATTGCCTGTGTATTATATTCGGCGAGTGAGATATTTAAACGGAACATATGGAAGCAGTTTGCATATAAGTTGGTGTTATTTGGACTTGGTATCTATCTGATTGTGCCGGTCAGTGTAAAGGTATCGGATATGATAGAGACAACATATCAGACATCTATTGAGCAAACAATCGATTCGGCAAAACAGACGACAGAAGAAATCAAAGATAGTAGCGACGAAGAGGAAAGTAGTGGTGTGAGTGGATTTATTTCCAAAGTGAAAGATGGAGTATCGGACACAACGGCTAAAATACAAAATGTGTTGAATAATTTTATTGAGGCGTTGGCGGTTATGATCGTAACTTCATGTTTGATTCCGATATTGGTAATGATATTCTTTGTGTGGATTATTAAGAGCATGCTGGGAATGGATATGACCGGATGGAAGCGGATTGAGAGAATATAGGTATGGCCCCAGACAGGGACGGAGTTTCATGGTTCTTTTGCTGAGCAAAAGACCATGAAACTCCGTCCCTGTCTGGTCTATACCTGTCTGGTTAGTTATCCAACAACCATTTCCAAATAGGAATTACCTCAATATTGATTCCATCGCAATCAATAACAGCCTCTTCGCTATTAGTAATGAGAATACATTTGGCGTTGGAGATAAAATTATTTAGCTTCACAAAGGCTCTGGTTTCACGTTCTCTTGTATCTATGTTATCCAGAACCTGCATACTGACCTGGATAGCAAGATTGTCTAATGGTACATAAAAGTCAATTTCTACATTATTCTCAAAGAAATAGACATTTTCGGTACCATAACGTCGCATCAGTTCGATTGCAACAAGATTTTCCAGTTGAGCAGATTTGCAGTCTAGCAGCATAAGTCCTAGAAGTCCGGTATCCATAAAGTAATACTTAGGAGAAGTCTCTTTTTCTACAAGTTTGGCGGCATAGTTTTGCAGAGTAAAGAGCAGGTAGGAGTCTGTCATATAATTGACATAGTTTATTACGGTTTGTTTACCGATAGACATTCCACTACTTTTTAATATATTAGTCAGTCGGTTATACGATAAAGGTTTTGTGACAGATTCTGCAATTTTCTTTAAAATCAGCCTTATTGCGAAATCGTTGGTGATTTTATTTCTGGTTATAATATCACCAAGATATACGGTTTGATAGATGCTGTTCAAAAAAGCCCTTTTGTTCTTTATTTCAACTAATTCAGGAAACGCTCCATAAGTTACGTATTCGTTATATTGATTTTGGACATCTGCCCTGTCTTTGGTGCTAATAACATCCAGATAATTCTTTGTCATATTATTTGCAATTAGATATTCAGAGAAAGAATATGGATAAACATTCATAATAACAAAGCGCCCACCTAAAGTAGAAGCTATTTCGTTACTTAGCATTTTACTATTACTGCCAGTAATATTGATTCGATATTTCATATCCGCAATTCTGCGAACGAACTTTTCCCATCCGTTAATATTTTGAATCTCGTCTAAAAATAGATATGGTTTGACATCAGTTCCGGATAGTTCTAATCCGATTTCTAAAATGAGATTTAGATCTTCAGCAGTCATTTCCAAAAGACGCTCATCTTCAAAATTTACATAAACAATTTGGGACAAGGGAATTCCATTGTCTTCTAATTGCTTTATTTGTTGATACATCATATATGACTTTCCGGTTCTTCTGATACCAACAAAGCAATAATTGACATTGGTTTCTAGAGAATACTGTCTTGTTATTAATGGATTGTTGAGATAAATATCTTTTTGATCAATCATGATTTGTTTTATAGTATCTCGATTCATAATATATGTCACCTCTTTCTATATGAGATAATTATATATCAATATTGTCTTGTATACAAGACAATATCATGAATGAGTTGTCTTGTTTAATGAGGATGGAGATATAAATAGTATATGCGTATTGATGGGGATTATAACAGGGACCAAACAGGAACCAGACAGGGACGGAGTTTAATGGCTTGTATTTTGACGAAATATGGGTTAAATTGTTCTATATAAATGCTGACAGAGGGGATGATATCATGATTAAATTAAATGACTACCTGTACTCAGGAGATACCATATTCCGTATCCTGGATAAGTACATAGCAGATTTGCGAAAAGAAGCAAAGCGGACGCACAATGCGATTGATCTGACACATTGTAATTTTTTACTTCAGATCAGAGGTCTGTTGGAGCATAATGATTTCCTGACGGCACAGTCACAGCAAATCCGGGAGTTTTATAAATATATGGCAAAAGAATATCCATTCCTTGCATTTACTTTTAAAGGACGTATTAAATCATTAATTAGGGCAGAGGCAAAGTTTAATGGTTATATAGTAGAATATATTTATGATTACTATGTGGAAAGAGGAACGTATCCGTCTGTATCAGAAATCAAGGATCGGTTGAGTTGTTTTCGTGATTTTATTGCATATCGTATTGTCATCTCAATGCCAAAATGCCATTATCCAAATGAAGAAAAACGGAAAGCAGAGGAGTTAAAATGTTTGTACGAAATTGCAAATGTATTGCCGGGATTTTTGGAGGAACGCGGATTTACTGCTGAATCGGCATATGGTGTAAAGATAAGTGAATCACCACTTCTGAATGAGGAAGTGAAACCTTATTATCGAGATTATATTTCCAATCAAAGTGCAAACGGCTATCAGTCGTTACATATTACTTTTTTTGATAATTCATCCAGAAGCTTTATGGAAGTCCAGATTCGAACAAAAACAATGGACGATATTGCAGAAATAGGACAAGCAAATCATACAGCATATGAGAAGAAACAAAAAGAAGAACGTGCAAGGCGAGACGTAATTCCAAAAGGAGAGTGCAGATATTTTGATGAAGCATATGAACGAGGAATGGCTCTGCTGGGAATAGAACTGAATAAATTAGATGTTAATATGTTTGGGGCAGTGGATAACAATTTAATTAATGATGGATGTGGATTATATCGCGGACGACTGATTCTGCCGTATGAACATTTGTCACGTTTTCAAAATGATTTAATAGATTAGAACCAGATAGGGACGGAGATTAGTGGCTTTTTTGGGAGCCGATTGGGACGGAGTTTAATTGGCTTTTTTGCGAGCAAAAAGCCATTAAACTCCGTCCCAATCGGCTCCTCATCTGGTTCCCCTATCTGTTGGATTTGCGATAAAGAGGAAAATGTAGTTGATAATATTCTGGTAAAACGTAAAATTTGTTGCGCGCCAGAGGTTGATTTTCCTTAGTGTAATGAATCGATTCTAATAAAAGTGCCGGAGTTTGTTCAGGGACTTTTAGAAAGTCAGTTTCCATATGATTAACATAAATTAATTTAATCGTTGTGTCCATTCGTTCTGTATGTGTAAATAATGTCTTCAATATAACTTCACGAATAGAGTCTTCTTGAGCAGTGTCCAAAAGAAGCAAATCAAAAAAAGTTGCCGGAATCTGTGTGAAGGAATAACTTAAGACAGTTTGATCGGAATGGAATACACAGTTGCATGCTAAAACTAAATCACAGGTTGTGAGTTCTAGTTTATCTCTTGCAATATCCGTTGGAGCACCGTAATTATAAGATAGTATCGTATCTGTTATAGGAAGCTTACATTGGGTTAGAAGCGGATGTTCCAAAAGATTTGTAGGGGAGGATGGAGAATGGGGAGCTATTAAAGTTCCTTTTCCTTGAGATTTAATAATCATACCATCTTCTTGCAAAATAGCAAGAGCTTGCCGAAGAGTATTTCTGCTGACACCATATTTCTGAGATAGAGCAGTTTCTCCAGGGAGATATTCTCCAGGTGGATAAGTTCCGTCCATAATATCCTTATATAGAGAATTGTACACATCTAAATATACGGGAATATTATCGGTATATAGTCGTGTTTGCATTATTCGACCTCCTTTGTTCAATCTTGATGAACAAGTTAATCATATCATGTTTTTTTTGTCTGTGCAATTATAATTCTGATAAGTAGGAAATGAAAAGAGACTGGAAATACAAAATGCACAAGATTGTATGTTAAACCTTGTGAGAAAGTTATAAAAATTAAAAAAGTATGGAGGAAATGTTGACAAACAGATAAAAACAATGCTAATCTTTGGACAAGATGAACATGTTCAACAAGATAAGAGGGGGAGGATACATGATACGTCTTTGCGAAGAAAAAGACAGAGGGCAATTATTAAACTATTTGCAAGAAAATCCGATTTATCATACATTTTTGCTTGCAGATATGGAACAATATGGATTTAATCATTCATTTCAACAGATTTATGTGCAGGAAGAAAATGGAGAATGTCAAGGTGTTTACTTGCGGTATTATCATAATTTGATTCTTGCAGGTGAACCGGACTACATAGATGGCAGGGCGGTTGCACAGTTAGTAAATGGAGAAATTAGAACCATAATGGGAAGAGGGGAACTTGTCAAACAAGTTTTAGATTATTTGGATAGTACATGGAACATGGTAGAAAGTAATTTGTATGTACAGCCTATTCCAGTACAAATTTTGGAAAAACCAATGGCAAATCTGAGAATTGCAAAATTGGATGATGTGGATGCTATTTATCAGTTTTTGATGAGTTTTCCAGAGTTTGTAGCACCATATGGTGAAAAGGCGATGATTGTAAATCGTATTACAAATAATGAAGGAATTCATGTACTACTTGAAGAAAATGGGAAAATTATTGCACACGGAAATAGTGCAGCAAAAACAGAAAAATCCTGTATGCTGGGAGGAATTTGTGTAGATCCCGCATATAGAGGAAATGGGTATGCACAGAAGGTTTTATCTGTATTAAGTGAATACATACATCGAGAAGGAAAAATGCCTTGCATTTTTGCACCAGCAGATTCAGAATACTCAATTTTCGAAAAGACTGGATTTGAAATTTATGGGACATGGGCGGTTGTAAACCGCATTAAGTAGGAGGGACTCATGGAAACGATAAATAAGAAATTGAAAACAAAGGATATTTTAGGTTATACGATAGGATCTATTGGTGATAGTACATCATACAATTTTATTTTATCATTTTTATCTTTTTTTATGACAACAGTTGCAGGGGTGAGTCCAGCAGTAGCTGGAGCTATTATTTCAATTGCGATTGCGTGGGATGCTATTACTGATCCGATTATTGGGTATATTGTAGATAATTCTAGAAGTAGCAAGGGAAAACGTCGCCCTTGGATTTTGCGATCAGTAGTTCCGCTCGGTGCTTCTATGGTACTATTATTTTTAAAAGTGGACTTTCCGGCTGCACAAAAAAACTTGTATTATTTGATTTTAGTCCTTGTTTTCTGGACAGCGTATACAGCATTTAATATTCCATACTATTCTTTTGGATCAGTACTTACAGATGTTGATAGCGAGCGTGTAAAATTGGCAGCTTTTCGTGAAGTACTTGGATATGTTGGAATTTTTTGTGCAAGTTCTGTTCCTACTTTTATTGTTGGAAAAATGGTGGCGAGTGGTTTCTCAGATGCAAATTCATGGTTTACAGTAGGTGTGATCACAGCAGTTATTTCTGTCATTACAATTTCATTAATGTGGTGGATGACTAAAGGTAAAGAGCCAATAGAAGAGGTCGCTGAGACTGAGAAGATGAATATAAAAGGATTTTTCGTACAGATTTGGAGTCTGATGAAGATGAAACCGTATGTGCTTGTAATTCTTTGTGCACTTTTAACTAATGTATACATGACATTATTTAACTCTAGTCTGATGTATTATGTAACGTACAACATGGGGTTGGCTGAAACACAAGCATCACTGATGTTTACAGCTATGAATATCGTATCAATTGTATTTATTCCATTTGTAACAAAAGGGGTGGAAATTTTTAGTAAAAGTAAGGTGTATGTTGGTTGTACTATTTTCAGTGGAAGTATTATGATACTTACAATGTTTACTGGTATTCCTAATATTGCAATGGGATGTGTTTATGTAGTACTGGTTGGTGTAGGAACTTGTGCTTATTGGATGTGTATTTTTAACTTTTTATATGACGTTGTAGATTATGATGAATTTCAGCGAGGAAAAAAACGTGACGGAATTATTATGTCTTATTACTCGTTTTTGTTAAAACTTGGTGGTTCTGTTGCTGCAGCGGTACAGGGCATACTATTGGAACAGAGTGGATTCAATCCAACTTTAGCTATGCAGGGAGAAAATGCACTGAATATGATAAAAATAATGTTTACTATTCTTCCAGGTGTATGTTTATTTGGAGCTGGTGTAGTTATGGCAGTGACTCCATTAAAAGATAAGAGAATGAGTGCGTTAAGAGCAGCTTTAGAGAAGAAACGATTAGGAGAAAGCTATTCAGTAGAAGGCTTTAAAGAATTATTAGATAATCAACAATAGACTGATATAAAATTTAAAATTGAGGAGGAAAACAATGAATTCGAAAGCAGCAATTGTAATGCAAACAGATTTTACAAAAGATATTTCCGTCTGTACTATGCAGGGCGTGTGTATGATGGTGGATCCGACATTACGTGTTTTTGATAATACACATGATATTAAGAGTTTTGATACATATCAGGCTTCTACGTGTTTAAGTTACGTAGTTGATTTCTGGCCAGCAGGCACAGTTTTTGTTTCTGTTGTAGATCCAGGTGTGGGAACAGATCGAAGAGCGTGTGTCGCAAAATTAAAAAATGGTAGTTATGTTGTAACTCCGGATAATGGGACTCTTACACATGTGGCAAAATATATCGGTGTAGAAGCTGTTCGTGTAATTAATGAAGAAGCTCATCGGTTAAAAACCACAGCACAGTGTAACATTTTTCATGGAAGAGATGTATTTGCATACTGTGCTGCAAAACTGGCGGCAGGAATTATTACTTATGAAGAAGTTGGGCCAGAGTATCCGATTGAGGAAATTGTTTTACATGAGATTATTCCGTATCAGTGGGAAGGAAATAAATTTTTTGGAATGATTGATACTGCGGATTATCATTTTGGATTAATTTGTAGTAACATTCCGGCAGATGTATTTGAAAAAGCAGGAGTTTCCTATGGAGATTTATTAAATGTTAAAATTAGAAAACAAGGACAAGAAGAGCCGGTATTTTCTGGAGAAGTGCCATTTTGCGATTCGTTTGGTTCAGTAGCCGAAGGAGAACCACTTTTAATGGTTAGTGAGACACTTCAGATACAAATTGCAATTAATTATGAAAATATGTCAGAAAAATATGGAATTCAAGTAGGTCCAAACTGGACAATAGAGATGGAGCTTTGTGAAAAAGGGGAAAAATAGATATGAAAAAACCAACAATAGTTATGCAATCGGATTTTGGGATTGATTCAGGATTAGTTGCGTGTATGCATGGAATGTGCCGTTTAGTAGATTCAGAATTGGAAACACATGATATTACTCATTTAATTCCAGCTTTTGATATTGAAGCAGCTTCTTATTGTTTACAATATACAGTTCCGTTTTGGCCAGATGGTACGGTTTTTGTATCGGTAGTAGATCCGGGAGTTGGGACAAGTCGCAAGGCATCTGTTGCAAAATTAAAAAATGGAAGTTATGTTGTGACTCCAGATAATGGAACATTGACTTATCTGAAAAAAAGAATTGGAGTAGAAGCAATACGAGAAATTAACGAGGAAATAAATCGTTATCCATTAACAAAAGATGTGCATACTTTCCATGGAAGAGATTTATTTGCATATTGTGCAGCAAGACTTGCATCAGGAGTGATTTCCTTTGAAGAAGTCGGACCGGCATATCCAGTTGAAGAAATTGTATGTCATGAGTTAAAATGGGCGAAAATTTCAGAAGGTTTGGTGGAGACAGAAATTAAGAGTTATGACCCATTCGGAAGTGCTGAATTAACTGTTGAAAATAAAGAATTTCAAGAAGCTGGATTCCGAATAGGAGACAAAGTAAGAATGGTTCTTCTAGATGGAGAAGAACAGATACTTGATACAGTGATACCATATGAAAAATCTTTTGGATATGTAGAAAAAGGTGAAGATGTTATCTTTAATGATTTAGCTTCATATGTTACTATTGCAGCTAATGAAGCCTACTTTATGAAAAAATATAAGTTGGATCCAGAAAAAACATACCAGGTACGTTTGATAAAAGAATATTAACCCAGATAGGGAACCAGACAGTGAGCCGGACAGGGACGGAGTTTAGTGGCTTTTTTGCATAGCAAAAAGCCACTAAACTCCGTCCCTGTCTGG
>QUJA01000041.1 GCA_003480425.1 Firmicutes bacterium AM31-12AC | reverse complement strand
GGTTATCGGCTTTTGCTTGCAAAAAGCCGGATAACCACGTCCCCAATGGTCTCTAAACTCCGTCCCTATTTGGTCTCCTTATAATGCAGTCTTGGAGCTTGTCAATCCTGTAGCTGATGCGGTATCACGAAAAACTTATACGAGTGTAGCTGTGGACTGGTATGTAAAGGCAGAGGATATTGTCTTGAAGAATAAAAGCAATCAGAACGCAGGAAACCCACAGAACCATGCTCCGCAGGGACAGCCGAAAAAATAAACTGATACCTAGATTTTCGTTGTAATGGATATATGTAGCTGTTATAATGTGGAAATGAAAAAACACTTAGATTTTATCTTTCGTATTGTATATGAAAATACCATAAAATGAAAAAGCAAAGAATATTTGCGTAAAAAAATAGCAATGAAAAAAGCTCATTGCTTGTTATTTTAGCGAACATAGATAAAAATGTAATTGTAAGGAGGTAGGAATATGCAATTAGGTCAGGCAATTGCACAAATTAGAAAGGAACGAGGGCTGACACAAGAAGCTTTTGCAAAAGTCTTTAATGTAACAAGGCAAACGGTTTCAAATTGGGAGAACGAAAAGAGCTATCCAGATTTATCTACATTAGTAAAAATTAGTGATGAGTTTAATGTCTCTCTTGATGTTTTGCTGAAAGGAGATTTTCATATGGTAAAAGATATTGATAAGAAGATAAAAAAACAACCATTCTATATAGGTATTATAATCGGTTTAATCGTTATTGTTATTGCTTTATTTTCCTTTATTTACGTCAATGACAAAAGGCTTAGTGATACTACAAAAGACTATGCAGATTTTATGTTAAACTCTGTGGTATCAATAGAGATACATGATTCCCAAAGCGGCGAGCTGATAACAAAATATGGAGATAAAAGTAGTATAGATAAGGTCAATGCTATCTTAGATATTGAAAATTGGGAAAAAGTAGAGAATATAGATAAAAACATCAGTCCTATATATACCTTAGAATTATATTGCAATACTACGAAGCAAGATACAGACGATGATATAAAAGAGATCACCGTTTATAGTAATGGAAAATATGTATCATTTTTTACTACTTCACCAGGAGTAAAACAAAATTATAAGGCAAATATTGATATTACGGAATTGATAGGTAAATAACAATCCAGTAAAATTCAGTTTGACAATTTCATAATCATAGGGATAGCGACGGATGTTTGTGCATTGGTCGCTTTTCTATATTACCACTTTTATTATGACAGTTTCAAAAAGCTCCTGCATCGTCAAAAGCTGGCAAAAATGGTACTGGAAAACAAGTGGTATGAAGCCGATATCGTACAATCCCGTCCCAAACTAGTCTACTAACTGGTTCCCTAACAAATTCTACTTCTGAGGGGTGTGTTTTTTCTCTGAAATAGAGTACGATTAAAATAAAAAGGGAGGTAGCTGAATGGATCTTATTAAAATTGGAAAATACATTGCAGGTAAGCGAAAGTCATTGGGGATGACACAAAAGCAACTGGCAGAAAAATTAGGTATGAGCGATAAGTCTGTTTCTAAATGGGAGCGAGGTGTTTCCCAAACAAAAAGATATTAAGAAACAGCCCATGTTTACCTGCTTGCAAACAAAAGAATATTGCTACTAGACTAAGAGATACTACATAAGTGTGTTGGTATCTCTTTTTTGTTGCCGTGAAACAGCAGACTATTTCATTTCTGCTTGATTACCTTAAAACTTATTAGTCTATGGTTTGTCAAGGGCTTGTTGCGTGAGAAATGCTGAATATCACCCTTTACAAAACATAGGCTGATAAGTAACTTTTCAAAAGCAGAAAAGAAATGGCAATGCTTATAACAATATGATATAATGCAGATGAAGACAAAAAAGGAATTTGTCGAGCTGGTTAGTTCGAGATAATTTTGAGTTTGTTAAGATGTGGTGCACTTGATGGAATCACAGGTACGACATCATATTATGGAGGATGAAATAGATGATAGGTTTGATTGTTGCGAGGTCAAAGAATAATGTTATAGGCAAGAATGGTAATATACCATGGAAAATAAAGGGAGAACAAAAGCAATTTAGAGAGTTAACAACGGGTAATGTGGTTATTATGGGGCGAAAGTCTTATGAAGAAATCGGTCATCCGTTGCCTAATAGAATGAATATTGTTGTTTCCACCACAACAGAGTATCAAGGAGATAATTTAGTTTCAGTTAAATCATTAGAAGATGCATTATTATTGGCTAAAGGACGAGATGTATACATATCTGGTGGATATGGACTATTTAAGGAAGCTTTGCAAATAGTAGATAAAATGTATATCACAGAAGTAGATTTAAATATTGAAGATGGAGATACATTCTTTCCAGAATTTGATATCAATGATTTTGAAGTTTTGATAGGGGAAACACTTGGTGAGGAAGTGAAATATACGAGAACATTTTATGTAAGGAAAAAATGAATTGAGTAAATTTTGGATTTAGGGTGTTTTCATAAATATATTGCTTTTTATGCATATATAAATTGTTGTAAGACAAATTCCAGTTGATATTTCACATATTTTAGGAAATTTAATAACTGTTATATTTGATTATCAAATTCTTCGCAAACCCTTGAAAATACTAAGTTTGTAGCAAGTGAACTTTCCCTTACTCTTTCCCTTGTGTTACATTTTCCCATTGCTTTTCATGAACCTTAATATGGGAAAAATTAAGGGAAAGAAAATTTCATAACACAATATAACATATAACAATAACGACATGGTGAACTGATTGAAATGTTTTCGATATTTAACTCTGTAACTGATTATCAAAAGAAAATGGAGATAAGATACGATGAGAACAATTTATGCAGAATATAATATAAACCACGATAGTATTGATGTTTACACAAGTGCTGGATATATGCTTCGCATTGATTGCTGGGAAGCTGAAAAAAATTTAAAAACCACATATGGATCAGAATGTGCGCTTACTTCATTGGCTGTGGATGAGCCTTTGGAATATGCAAGATTATATCTTGATGGCAATTTACAGATGTGGGTGGATACAGAAGATTCATTAGAACTTTATTAAGCAAGAAGTGAGATAGTGTTGTAGGGAGTTTCCTGTAGTTAAAGATACCACACCCGATATGATGAACCCACGCTTATACACTACCAGCTATGATAAAAGAAAGGACAGCAATTTGACACTGCTGTCCTTTCTTTTATAAAATTGCAGTACACAGAAAAAAGCTGTAAAATGAAAAATATATTTGTCCTTGTAACAATTCTCGGACATTTGCCTGTTATACTATCTGCAAAAAGAAAAGGAAGTGATAATATGAAGCATATTTTAATTGTCGAAGATGATAATCTTTTGAATAAAACGCTTACTTATAATTTGGAATTGGACGGTTACACAATAACTTCTGTTCTGAATGCAAGGACAGCCGCTGAATCATTAAAAACAAACATTTTTGATTTGGTATTGCTGGATATAAATTTACCAGACGGAAATGGTTATGACCTATGCCGTCTTATCAAGCCAGAGCATCCTGATACAGTAGTTATATTTCTAACTGCCAACGATCAGGAAAGCAATCAGATACGGGGATATGAAGCTGGTGCAGTGGATTATATCACGAAACCTTTTTCGATTAGTGCTTTGCAGCGAAAAATCAAAGCCATGTTCGCTATGTTGGAGCATCACAAACCAGCTAAGGATATTTACGAGGATGGTAGCTTGTTTCTGGATTTTTCGGAACAATTTGCAAGTTTGAACGGGAAACCATTAGCACTTTCTGCGATGGAATATAAAATGTTGAACCTATTTCTTAAAAATCCGAAGCAGGTACTTACTCGCCAACAATTTTTAGAAAAACTGTGGGATGTTGATGAAAAATATGTAGATGAACATACCCTTACTACTTCTATCAGCCGTATTCGCAGTAAGATTGAAGCGGATGGCGACACATATATCAAAACGGTTTATGGTATGGGGTATCAATGGACAGGAGGCGAAAAGAAATGAATCTGAATAACCTTTCTGCTAAGAAAATTTGTAGACTGGTTAGTGCTGGCATGGTTTTCTCTATGCTGGTAATTACCGGTATTTTCGGCGGTATAATGCAGGATATACGAATTTTTATAGTGGGTGGAACATTGACACTCTGTGCGTTTTTCTGGATTTGGCTATTGGTGCTGATTTTTGGAAAACGCCTTTCTCATTTTACTTCTAATTTGTGCCGGACGCTGGACAACATGATTGATGGAAACGAGGAATTACAAAAGTCAAATGATAGTGAAACTCTTTTTGCCCGTATCAACCACCGCTTAATTCGGTTGTATGAGATTATGCAGAAAAACCGGCACAAGGTAGACATGGAACGACAGGAGCTTCAAATGCTGATTTCTGATATTTCACATCAAGTTAAAATGCCTGTCAGCAATTTGCAAATGGTAACGGACACACTTTTAACAAAGCCTGTTTCAGAAGAAGAACGGATGGACTTTTTACAAGGCATACGTAGTCAGACTGATAAACTGGATTTTCTGTTCCAAGCACTGGTTAAAACGTCCCGGTTGGAAACCGGAGCAATACGATTAGAAAAGAAAGACAGCAGCTTATTCCATACGCTTGCACAAGCCATGAGCAGTATTGTATATGCCGCAGAGAAAAAAGAAATTGCTGTATCCGTGGATTGCCCGGAAAATTTGATAATCTCCCATGACAGCAAGTGGACAAGCGAAGCCCTTTTCAATCTGCTGGACAATGCAGTAAAATACACTCCGTCAGGTGGAAAGATTTCTGTATCAGTGGTTCAGTGGGAAATGTACGTAGAGGTCAAAGTGACCGACACCGGCAAGGGCATTTCAGAAAGCAATCAGGCTGCCATCTTCCGGCGCTTCTATCGTGAGGAAGAAGTACACGATCAACAGGGTGTGGGAATAGGTTTGTATTTGGCTCGTGAGATTGTAACAAGGCAAGGGGGCTATATCAAGGTTGTTTCAGAGCTGAGGCAAGGCTCAGAATTTTCTATTATGCTTCCTGTAAGGTAAGATATAACCACTTTTTTGAAATGTCCGAGCGTTGTAACATTTCACTCTGATTTTCGATAAAAATTTTTTCTATCTCGGACATTTGTGTAACATTTGTGGTTTACAATGGCTTTATCAACAGATAGAAAGCCTTGAAAGGAGCATTTGAATATGAGCATTTTACAAACAATCGACTTAAAGAAGTATTACGGCACAGAACCAAATATTACTCGTGCCCTTAATGGTGTAAATTTTACTGTGGAACAGGGAGAATTTGTTGCCGTAGTTGGAACTTCCGGCAGCGGTAAGTCTACATTGCTTCACATGATGGGAGGACTTGATACCCCCACTTCCGGCAGCGTGATTGTACGGGGAGAAGAACTCGCAAAAAAGAATGATGATGAATTGACAATTTTCCGCCGTCGTAACATCGGATTTATCTTCCAAAATTATAATCTGGTTCCGATTTTGAATGTATATGAAAATATCGTCCTGCCTGTGGAACTGGATGGCGATACAGTAGACCAGAAATTTATGGACGAAGTTGTGTATATGTTGGCTTTAGAAGATAAACTGGAAAATATGCCGAACAATCTTTCAGGCGGTCAACAGCAACGTGTAGCGATTGCACGAGCTTTAATTACGAAGCCTGCGATTATCCTTGCTGATGAACCGACCGGAAATCTTGATAGCAAGACCAGTGCAGATGTGTTAGGGCTTTTGAAGCATACCAGCGGAGAATTTAATCAGACCATTGTAATGATTACTCACAACAACGAGATCGCTCAACTCGCAGACCGCATTGTACGGATTGAAGATGGTAAAATTGTTGGCTAAAGGAGGTGGGAATTATGAATTATCCTTTTGAAAATGATACCAGTGCAGTAATTAAAAAATTAGCACGAAAAAGTGTGCGTTTTGATAAGAAGAAAAACTTATTTTGCCTTTCGGCAATTATTGTAGCCGTTGCTATGATAATGATGTCGTTGCTCACAGTGCAAAATATCATTTATCAAAATCAGAAAGAAATCGAAGGATTACATCAAGGGATTTTCTTTGACATTACGCAGGACAGTAAAGAAAAGTTGTTAGCAAACGAAGAAGTAAAAAGTGTAGGACTTTCCTGTAATATCAAAACAGTGAAAGAAAATTCTAAAGAACTGTCTCTGATTTATTATGATGATGACATGCTTAGTTTGATTCCTGCCTTTGACGGAAAATATCCAGAGAAAGCAAGTGAAATTGCTGTTACAGATGCCTTTTTTGCCAGTGAAAATAAGTCTCCGGAAATCAACGCCATAGTTCAGTTGAATCTGGATGGTACTTTGAAGAATTATACTATTGTTGGTATTTATCATGATAAAACTTCTACCGCTTATCCTGTTTTTGTTTCACTTGAAAAATGCCGGGAATTACGTGGAAATAACCTGCTTAATGGATATGTTTGGCTTGAAAATGCAGATACCCTTACAAAAGACGAAGCAACAGAAATATTATCTCAAATTTCAGAGGAGACTGGACTGAATAATTGGACAGTCAGCAGTTACTATGATTATGTAAATACAACTTTGTCCTTCAGTAATTATGCGGTATATGGTGTAGTTGCTGCCATTTTGTTTTTAGCTGCCGCACTTGTAATTTACAGCATTTTCTATATTTCGGTTGGACAAAAAGTTGCTGAGTTCGGACAGCTTCGGACAATAGGGGCAAGTAAAAAGCAAATTTATAAAATAGTTCTTAAACAGGGTTATATGCTTGCAGTTCCGGGGATTTTAATTGGTAGTATCATGGGAACGATCATCAGCTATTGTCTGCAATCAAAAGGCTGGTCAGTATTTGCATTTATTGTTTCTCTATGTGGCGCATGCCTTTTTGGAATACTGCTTGTTTATATTAGTGTTCGTAAACCAGCAAAAATTGCAGCGAATACTTCTCCAATTTCCGCCCTGAAAAATCCAGTGGGAATTGTAAATTACCGCACTCACAAAAGACATCGTATTACGCCTGTATATTTAGCGAAAATCAGCTTTTCCAGAAACAGAAAAAAATCTCTATTGACCATTTTATCATTGGGACTGTGCGGAGTCATATTTTTCCTTGCAGCAAGTTATCAGAGTTCTTTTAATGCCGAGAGTATGGCTCGTTATTGGGATATGAAGTACGGAGATTTCAAAATCAGCATTGATTTAGAAAACGAAAGTGAAAATTTGGATGCTCTCTTGCAGAAAGAATATTTTTCTGATTATGTAAAGCGTGTTGGAGATATAGAGGGAGTTAGCAATATATTTACTTATGCTACCGTACCAGTTGATTTCTCAACAGACAATGATATTTCAGATAGCACCTTGATGCTCGGCTATAATGAAAAGGATTTGGCGTCGCTAAATGCAGCGGTTTTGTCTGGAAATATTACTGATGATACAGAATTAGTTGTAAGTGATCCCGAACGTATTTATGATGTTTACCATTGGAAACCTCAAATTGGGGATACTGTGACCTTTAATTTCAAAAATCATAGTGGTAAAACAATAACAAAAGCATTCAAAATTGGTGCAATCACTTCCAGCAATGATGGAATGGGTGGCTATATTTTCAGAATGCCGGAAAATATGCTCAAAGAACTTGCAGGTTATGACTGTACATACGCAATCGAAATACAAGCAGAAGCTGAATATCAGGAGATAATCGAGCAAGAACTCAAATTACTCGTTTCTGACAATAGGGATGTTCGCTTACAAACCCTTCAAGATTTTATTGTAGAACACCAATCAGACAATCGTGCAGGTTTTACATTAGCTTATGCGATTGCAGCCATCTTGTGGATATTTGCGGTCATCAATCAAATCAATCTTACTGTGACAAATCTTTTATCACAGAAACAGGAAATGGGCACACTAAAATCTATTGGTATGACAAATAAGCAGTTGAAGCAAGCATTTATGATGGAAGGTCTTTTTACTACTTTGATTGCATTGCTTATAACTGCTGTTGTTGGAATCCCCGGCGGATATGCAATCGGTATATTTTTGAAAAATGCAGGCATGTCTACGGGATTTGTATTTCCGGTTGTTGCTTTTACTCTTTTTGCTGTTGCTATGTTTATGCTTGAAAGTTTGATGACAATATTGCTTATTCATTCATGGAAGAAGCAATCTGTTATTGCAATAATGCGAAATTGATGATAGAAAGCTTTTCATATCTCGGTCAGCTCCACAATTACATTACTCTGCTGATACAGCCAGTCCGTAAATTCTTTCGGGCTGGCTGTTCCTGTTTTTACAGCCTTTTTTCTCTGTAATACTTCTTTTCATACAGTAAATTTTCACTAGGCTGGTATGGAGTAATTTTACTGTCTATACAGTAAGTTGAAAATACTAATATGGTCTTTTTTCTAACCAAACTTTAAGATAACATCTAATTCCAACATATGCGCCCTGCGAAAGTACGAAAAGCAATAGAAGATTTACTGACAGTACTTTTTTGATTGATTCTCCAAAATAAATGACAATAGCAACACTTGTCAGTATCATTAGTAGAGTAATAACATCCCAACAGTTTTTCTTATATAATTCTATAACCTTTATTTCTATCAGTATCGCCAGCATCCCTGTTCCTGCCATACATATTCCTACAATCAATATTAGCAATAACCAATATACCATTCCGGCTATAAAAGCATTTGGAATTTTTGTACTAATCTGTGCCGCAGAATGCCCGGCATCAATCGTCCATCCGACAAAGGTTTGTATGAATGATGCTAAATCATTGAAGAATGATTTACAATCGACAAGGAACATATCTGACTGTACTGCCTGAAAAAGAGTGGTTGTCAACGAATACCATGCAAGAAGGAACAAGGTTGTTTGGAACATTACCGTTTTTGCTTTATACTGTCCTGCAAGTCGCTCTTTTTGTGTTTCGTATTTTGCTTTTGCATTCTGATAGGCTGTCCGGTTACAGGCTTCACATTTTTCATAGAGTACCGGCTTTTCTACCGGTATTTCTACGATTTTCTGATGTGTCCGGGCATAATCCCGTTCCTGTGTTAAATAGCATATTTTATCTTGACATTCCTCTATCATGACGTTTGCGCTTCGCAACTTCTCTTTCTCGATCCGCAATGCTCTGTCTGCCAGCTTCAAGTCGTTCTTTAATGCTTGAATATTCCCGGCTCTGTTCTCTTTGTTTAATTTCTCGTTCAAGGTCAGAGATTCGCTGAGCTGCGTCTTCAGTTCCACGATAAGCTGTTCTTTCTGTTCTAGTTCTTCTTGTATCTCCTCGGTCAAGAGCAGAAGTTCTTCCAACTGTTCGGCGTTCTTTGATTCTCTGGATTCGTTCATCTATATCACGTCCTTTCTCTATCTGCTGTTCCAGTTCAGCAATTCGGTGTTCTGTTTCAGTAATAAACTGTTTTCGCTGTTCAGCTTCTGTGCCAATTTCTGCCATTGCTGATTTTCGTTTTCCAAAAGCTCTATCTTCGTTTTCTGTTCTTCCATCTTGGAAAGCAGTTCCTCGGTATTTGGCAAAATGTTGAGCAGCTCGGATAACTCGTTGTTTAATTTTTGTAATTTCTGATTCTGTTTTTGCATAAGAGAGAGTTGAGTGTCCCGGTTCTGCATTTCCAGAATCATTTCTGCCATTAGGTTCTGCTGTTCTTCGATTTGACCAATCATGGATTCCATTAAGGGTATAATTTCCCGGCTTTCTTCTAATGTCATTTAATCGCTCCTTCCATAATGATAATGCACCCGATACTTTCCCAAAGGTGTTTAGTATCTTTTGCAATAACGTGTTTTGTTGTTTTATGATTTGATTTTCCGCTACTTTCCACGAGCCTTTTATTTCCTGCCCGGCAAAAAACTTTTGTTCAATCTTTCTTGCGTCAGCTCCTTCATGGATGGTAGGAATCTGGAGTTTTCCCTGCTTTTCATAAGAACGATGATCAACTTGATTATGCAAAGGCAGATGTTCATTACATACCTTTGCCCATTCACTCCGCCACAGTTCACAATTTTTTGGATTGTTCCATCCAGTAGCATCGGTCAGCACCCGTTTCCATTGCAGGCGGTTTCTTGCTCCAATCTTCTGAATTCCGTTTTCGTCTAATACAGGGATACGGATTCCATGACGGTCAGGGTTTTTCTTATCCTGCCACCAGTTCGGATGGGATTCATCAATCACGATATTTCCGTTTTTATCTCTGACAAAATCCCAATCCTTGACTTCTTTCTTTCCCCAAGAATGATCCGGGTTAAAAGGACGCATAGTTAGAAGCAGATGGACATGGGGGTTGCCATCCCCTTTGTCGTGGATACTCCAATCAGCGCACATTCCTCTATCTACAAAAGTTTTTTGGATATAGTCGGTTGTATATTGAATTTGTTCCTGTCTGCTCCATTCTTTGGGGAGGGCAAATTCAAATGACCTGCCAAGTTGGGCATCTGCATTTTTTTCAATCTTCAATACCTCATTCCATAACCTCTGTTTCTGAAATGTGATTTTGAATTTTTTTAAAGCAGCTTCTTTATCTTCTGACCTTTTGTATCGGACAGATTTTTGAAAGCGTTTTATATTTTCTTCTGGTACTATCTGCCATTCAGGAGGTGCGTTTTCGCACATCATCAGCCGGGTGTAGACCACTTCTTTTTTAGAAGTGTAATAACTGATTCTCCCTGTTTCCTCGTTTTTCATCACATCCCCATTGAGATATGCGGAAGCGGAGATAACAGATTTCCCTTTACTTCGTCCGACTATTTTGATTGTGTAATGAAAAATCGCCATGTCTGGATTCCTCCTTTCTGACGTATCCGGCATAGATTTCCGGCAACATTGCTTTCAGTTTTAGAAAAAGCAGCATTGCCGGAACTCCCTCTGCGTAAGAGTGCCCTGCGCATAGCAGCCTGCATGGAATGCGCCTCTCTGGCGAAGAGTGCCTCCTGCGGCATGAGCAGGTCTGGCTGAAAGCCCCGCCGACGGAACGAGCCCGGCAAGCGTGAGCGCAGACCGGTTGACACTTGTGGCAAACTTATTGGGACGACCTCTGGTTGTCCATAAGTGCGCCCTTCATGAAAAAGCAATGAAGGGAATGAAAAACTCATCCCCTCTGCCATTACACTTCCTCCATATCGGTATTGGTTTCTTTCTGCATTGCTTTTGAGAAAAATCTCCCATTGGCTTCCTGCCTTTTCAGAAAAACAATCAGCTTTGGGATGTCTTCTTCCTCAATAGGAGCACCAAGAACGGATTCCACCGCACCGCCAATCTGACAGAGCCTATGGGTTCGTTTTTTACTTTCCTCGGTTTTCTTTCGTTTCAGAAGTTCTTTCTTCTGTGCTGCATATCGTTTTGCTTTTTCAAGGCTTTCCTGTTCCCTTTTTTCCATTTCAAGCATTCGTTCTTCATAACTTTTTGTTGATTTTGCCATTATTACATTCTCCTTTCTTTTGCAAACATAAGTTCTCGGTTGCGTATCAGAAGAAGCACATGGTATAATCTTCTTGCGTGTAGGTATATCATGGCTTTGGTCTGATAGAACCTTTGGCGGTTTCTTTGGAAGCCGCCTTTTTAATTTGCCACAGTTCTTGTTACAGCTTTTACATTTCCTCTATCCCTCAAATCACGACCTTCATTAGCTTCCATAAACATTTCCAGAATATCGGTTTTAATCAGGACTTTGCGACCAACCTTTAATACTGGAAGTTTCTTCCATTCTACAAGCTGTCTTAAGGTGTTTCTGCCGATTCCCGTATAGTCAGCAGCTTCTTCGATGGATAATGCAATTTTTCTTTGCGTCATATAATCACCTCCTTACAAATTGCATTATGCAATTCTTGTGATGTAAGTATATCCTTTTCACATCTTTTTGTCAAGCGTTACGAAATGTTAAAAATAAACTTTATATTGCATATTGCAATTTCAGAAAAACAATGCTATAATTCATACATACCGAAAAAGGAGGCAGTCAGCATGAAAGATAAAGAATTACGCAAGCTGATAGGGAGCAGAGTAAAACAGCGCCGTCTGGAATTGAATCTGACACAGCCTTATGTCGCAGAAAAGATGGGTGTTACCGCTTCTACAATCCTGCGTTATGAGAATGGTTCGATTGACAATACGAAAAAAATGGTGTTGGAAGGTCTTTCGGAAGCACTCCATGTATCTGTGGAATGGCTCAAAGGGGAAACAGATGAATATGAAACCGATATTACGGATAAGAGAGAATTACAGATTCGTGATGCGATGGGAGATATTCTGGAACAGTTACCACTTGCCCTTACCAAAGAAGAAGATGCTTTTTCAAAAGATTTATTACTGCTGATGTTAAAACAATATGGTCTGTTTTTGGATTCCTTTCAGTTCGCCTGCAAAAACTTTAAGGGGAATGATGGTCAGACGGATATTGCCAAAACAATAGGGTTTGAATCGAATGATGAATATAATGAGATTATGTTCTTAAGGGAAATCACTCACACCATCAATGCTTTTAATGAGATGGCAGACATCGTAAGGCTCTATTCCAAGAAACCCAAAACAGCAGAGCAAAGGCTTGCAAATCTTTTATCAGAAGTCTTATACGAAGATTCCGAATCGGTATAGTAAGACAGCCGGAGTTATGATATACTTACACGCACGAAGCATTTCATCAGTTCCGATTGTCTAATATCGAAAGGAGACATACGATTATGGCAAAAGGATCTGTAAGAAAAAAAGGAAAGAAATGGTACTACCGCTTCTATGTAGAGGACGCAAGCGGCAATCTTGTTCAGAAAGAATGCGTTGGAACAGAAAGCAAAAGTGAAACTGAAAAACTGCTCCGTCAGGCAATGGATGATTATGAGAAAAAGAAATTTGTTGCCAAAGCGGAAAATCTCACAGTCGGACAACTTTTGGATGTGTGGGCAGAGGAGGAATTAAAAACAGGTACGCTCAGCAATGGTACTGTGGAGAATTACCTCGGAACAATCCGAAATATTAAGAAACATCCGCTGGCAGAACGGAAATTAAAAAATGTAACCTCTGAGCATTTGCAATCCTTTTTTGATTTGCTTTCCTTCGGGGGAGTTCATCCCGACGGAAAAGAGAGAAAGGGTTACAGCAAAGATTACATCCATTCTTTTTCCGCAGTCATGCAGCAGTCCTTCCGCTTTGCAGTATTTCCAAAACAGTATATTACGTTTAATCCCATGCAGTATATTAAACTGCGGTATCAGACGGATGAAGTTGATTTGTTTTCAGACGAGGACATGGACGGAAATATCCAACCAATTTCACGAGAAGATTATGAAAGATTGCTTGCTTATCTGAAAAAAAAGAACCCAGCCGCAATACTTCCAATCCAGATAGCCTATTATGCCGGGCTTCGTATTGGAGAAGCCTGCGGTTTGGCGTGGCAGGACGTAAATCTGGAAGAACAATGCCTTACCATAAGACGTAGCATCCGATACGATGGCTCAAAGCGCAAATATATCATCGGACCAACCAAGCGGAAAAAAGTGAGGATTGTTGATTTTGGAGATACGCTGGTAGAGATTTTCCGTAATGCCCGGAAAGAGCAGTTAAAAAATCGAATGCAGTACGGAGAACTTTATCACACGAACTACTACAAAGCGGTCAAAGAGAAAAACAGAGTGTACTACGAATATTATTGCTTAGACAGAACAGAGGAAGTCCCGGCAGATTATAAAGAAATTTCTTTCGTCTGTTTAAGACCGGATGGTTGTCTGGAACTTCCAACTACTTTGGGGACTGTTTGCAGAAAGGTGGCAAAAACATTAGAGGGATTTGAAGGCTTTCATTTCCACCAGTTACGTCACACCTATACAAGCAACCTTTTAGCAAATGGAGCTGCCCCAAAAGATGTGCAGGAACTGTTAGGACACTCAGATGTAAGTACCACAATGAATGTCTATGCTCACTCCACAAGAGATGCTAAACGAAAATCAGTTAGGCTTCTTGATAAAGTGGTAGGCAATGATTAAAAAAATTCCCTTATTTCCCTTGTGATTATCTCATAAGGGTAAAATAAGGGAAACTACATATCATTTCACTAATGGACAGGCGGGAAAGCCTATAAAATGGGGAAAGTTAGAGAGATAATTATATAAATTCCAGTTTGTATGGGGCGATAAAATCAGAATTTGAGAGAGGATTGAATATGAATAAGGAATGGTCTGAACTTAATAAAACAATGCAGGCACAAATAAAAAAGAAAGATACTTATAAGAGGGGTATTGATACTTTACTTACTTTACGAAGTCAGTTAATACAAACCTTAGTATCTTTCAAAGAAGAATTATGCAGAGAAGATTTTAACTCAATCCCCTTCATAAACGCTGATGGTTATCATAGTAAGACGATTGCTTATTCTATTTGGCATATTTTCCGCATTGAAGATATAGTTGTGCATACAGTGATAAATGAAGATGAACAAGTATTTTTTGCAGGCAATTATCAAGAGCGTATCAATTCACCTATCATTACAACAGGAAATGAACTCATGAAACAGCAGATTGCAGACTTTTCAAAACAGCTTAATCTGGAAGAATTATATTTATATATTTTCGAAGTATGGGAAAGCACTGAGAAAATGCTTGAACGGTTATCTTATGATGAATTGAAAAGAAAAATACCGAAAGAAAGAAAAGGATACTTAGAATCGTTGAATGTAGTAAACGACAATGAAAAAGCAATTTGGCTGATTGATTATTGGTGTAATAAAGATATTTGTGGACTAATTCAAATGCCGTTTTCAAGACATTGGATTATGCACACAGAAGCCTGTTTGCGTATAAAGAACAAGATACATTCATAGGCAAAAATTTCAGTTTGTAGAACTAAGGAAATTGGAATTTAAGGAGGAATAAAGTATGGTTAGTGATTTTATAAGAGCAGCATTTCCATGGATTTTAATGGGTTTATTTGTAGCAATCAGTTGTTCCCTTATGAGTAAAAAAGAGAAATAAATTCCTGTTTGTATTTATAAAAGAGAAAAAATGAGAAAAGTAGTTTTATTTATTGCCATGAGCCTTGACGGATATATTGCGGACGGTAATGGTGGAGTAGCTTGGCTAAATGGTCATGGAAATGACAATGAAAACATCGACACTTATACAGAATTTACCAAAGATATAGATACTGTCTTAATGGGGTGGAATACTTCTCATCAGGTTGTTACTGAACTTTCTCCGCAAGAATGGGTATATAATAAATTTACAACTTATGTATTAACACATAAAGAGTGCAATTCTTCCCAACAAATTCATTTTACAAGTGAAAATCCTGTTTTATTATTGGAACGGCTAAAACAAGAAGCAGGAAAGGATATTTGGATTTGTGGCGGAGCAAATCTTGTTCAGCAGTTGGTAAGCAAAAATATGATTGATAAATATTACATTTCTGTTATTCCTACTCTGTTAGGAAATGGGGTTCGTCTTTTGGGCAACATAGACAGGGAAATAAAGTTAAGGCTTTGTAAAACACAGACTTATAACGGAATAACCGATTTGATTTATATGCGTAGATAACTAGAGAGAAACAGAAAAGCTGTTAAACCGACGGAGCGATCCGACCACGTTGCGGGAAAATCCTTAAGATTTTTCCGCCATGCTTGCAAGGGGGCGGTTCGCTTCGGCGGTTCGGCGAGCTTGCGAGCCGTTCAAAGCCCCCGTTATCTAACAAGGGGGGCACAAAAAACAAGAAACACTATACACTAACAAGCGGAAAACGCTGTATTTATAAGGCAAAACCCCATTTTTACAGTAGTGATATAAATTGTACCTATATCACTATGAAAATTGAATAGTAAATATGAGAAAGACAGTTGATTTCAAAAAATAAGAAATTGATTGTCGTTTTCTTTTGCAGAAATTTAAGTGCAGGCAATTATGGTAGTTGTCGTAATTGCTGTCAGCTCAGTGTTTATCACTGATGGTGTGAAAGATTTACGGTTGGAGATGTTCAATAAGATTATTGGTGCTTAATTATTTTTATTGTAGTGCTGATATGAGAATGTTATAATTGGGGTATAAAACATACAAATAAATTTGCTGAAAAATGAGGTATCAAAATATGGAAAATGAATTACTGGAAAACTTAGGAAGACTTCACACAACTGAACTTGGCGTTATTAGAATTAAAAAGAACTTATCTTTGAATGTAGAAAATGTAATTGAATGGTGCAAAGAAAAAATTAGCCTTTCTAATGCGGAAATCACAAGAAAAGGAAAAAACTGGTATATAACGATTGATAATTGTATTATAACGGTAAATGCGTACAGTTATACCGTTATCACTGCTCACAAGGTAAAATGATAAATTTTTCTATAAAGGAATTAAACGCATTTGCAGTTATTGGGCAGGAAGTAGAACTGACTAATTATCAAAAAAAGAATATTCAGATTAGTACACAGTTTTGGAGAAAGTTTAACAGTAGTTTGAAAAAAGCGTATCTTTCACAATCAGGAAATTGGGTAAAATATGCTTTTATGGAAAGAAGAAATGGAAAACTTTATTATTTCTGTTCTATTCCCCAAAGAACCATTACCCCAGAGGGCTTTCTGTATAAAGAAATACCGTCTTATAAATATTTGGTTGTGGAGCATATTGGTGCTATGGATAAAATATATGAAACTTATGGCAAGATTTATGAAGAAATTATTCCTAGTACATCGTATATTCCTATAAAAGATATTATCCTACACTTTGAAAAATACGATTATCGTTTTCATTGGAATAGTGATAATTCAGTTATTGAAATTTGGATACCTATTCAAGATTAGAAGCAATTTTATATCCATACACACAAAGCAGTTAGTCTTAGGATTGACTGCTTTTTCTATACAGATTTTTAATGACAGGCAATTATCAATTATGGTAGTTGCCTTTTTTGATTGGAGGAATTGAAGAATGAATGATAAAAACTTTATTGAAGAACTAAGACAAAAGCGTGAGGAATACGGAGTAACACAAACAAGGCTTGCTGTTGCCTGTGGTATCAGCCGTGAATATTACAACCGCATTGAAAAAGGAAAACAGCCATTGAATGACGAATTAAGAGAAATCATAGAAAAACAGATTGAGCGTTTCAATCCGCAAGAACCACTATTCTTATTGATTGATTACTTTCGTGTCCGCTTTCCTACTACGGACGCATTGACGATTATCCGTGATGTATTACAACTGAAATCTAATTACATGCTTTATGAAGATTATGGAAAATACGGATATGAAAGCAAATATGTACTTGGCGACATCAATATCATGTGTTCCATGCAGGAGCATTTAGGTGTTTTATTGGAACTGAAAGGCAAAGGCTGTCGGCAAATGGAATGTTATCTGCTGGCACAGGAACGCTCATGGTATGACTTCATGCTGGATTGTATGACGGCTGGTGGTGTGATGAAACGGCTTGATTTGGCTATCAATGATAAAGCAGGAATATTGGATATTCCAAAGTTAAAGGAAAAATACAAGGCTGGCGAATGTATGTCCTACTTCCGTATGCAGAAAGATTACAGCGGTACAGAAAAATGCGGTAGCGATTTACCAAAGAATACAGGAGAAACCTTATATCTCGGTTCAACAAGTAGCGAATTATATATGTGTGCTTATCAGAAAAATTATGAGCAGTATGTCAAGAATGGCACAGAAATTGAAGATACGGAGATTAAGAACCGTTTTGAAATACGCATGAAGAACGAACGAGCCTATTATGCGGTTGTAGATTTACTGACCTATCGGGACGCTGAACGCACCGCTTTTTCTATCATCAATCATTATGTCCGCTTTGTTGACAGAGAGGACGACAAGCCAAAAAGTCAATGGATAACAAATGATGATTGGGCATGGTTTGTAGGGGAAAACAGAGAGCCGATACGCTTAACCACAAAGCCAGAGCCTTACACTTTACAAAAAGCGTTGCATTGGCTACAAAGACAAGTCGCACCAACCATAAAAATGGTACAGGCATTAGACAGAGAAAATCGTACAACGATACTGAAAGATATGATTGAGCAGGCAGAACTAAAAGACAAGCATAAACATTTATTACAATTAGAGAAATCAACCATAGAAGAACGTATAGATACCGCTGTTCCACAAGAGAATGACGGTATTTTTTAATGTAATTGAAAAATTTCAGATTTAGTCAGCAAAGAGCTGTTTTCATTCCCTATGTGAAGTGAAAGAAGAAAAATAAATTTTTTATTAAATCTGCAACAAAATGGCTACTTGCGTACAGATATGGTGCGAGAAAAGGAAATCTAAACTTTTTTTGAAAATAGGTCATTAAATCGGGGCTTGCTGTCCCTATATGAAGTGAAAGAAGAAAAAAGTTTTGAAAAAATGACGGAAATTCGTGATTAGTGGACAGTCTTCTGTGAAAAGAGGAAAAACATCATCATTTTGTATTCAAACAGGCATTAGCAGTTGAGTGTTGATGTGAAAAGATGAAAATACTTTGTTCTCAACTTAACAATTTAAGGTTTCCGTTCCCTATATGGTGCAAAGAAAATATTTCATTCTATTGTTGGCAGTAACGGTATGGTTTGGGTAGTTAGGGTGTGAAAAGGAAAATATTCTTTTTTCATCATCAACTTAGCAAAATGACATTTTCTATCCCTATATGGTGCATGAAAAGAAGTTAAAATTTTTCCATTTAAACTTAGCAAATGGACGTTTGCTGTACAGATAGTAGTGAAAAAGGAGAAAATCAACCGTTGATTGCCAAAATGAACCGTTCCATTTGTACTAATAATGGAAAAAGTTTTGGATTTTGGTTACGTTTCTCCTCTTTTCCAACGCGATATATAGGAAAGACGATTTTTTTCTTTCAATCGTTCTTTGACAACTGAATAAAGCTATTCAATACGTTTGACAGACAGCTAGCCGTTGAAACAAATACGCCACGACCTTTCCCCTGCAAGAGCGAGCGAAAACCTATTTGTGTTCTTGTAAAAGATTTGTCCTCTTTTATCGCCATGACCTGTACTGTCAGATAATGATACTCCCGTACAGCCACAGCTTGAGCATTAAGAGCGTCGCACGCAATGGGTACGGCTACATAAGAACTATGCAGAGGTGGAACTCCTGTGGGCTATGACAAAAGCCGTTGAATTGCTTAGAAAGATTTTACAGAAAGGGGGTATGTGTTATTGATAATGCTGTAAAAACAATTCAAAAGAAAAATGGCAAGTGTGGCATTGGCAACAGAGGAAAGACAAAGATTGTAGTAAAAGAGCATTTTTCCGAAAAGGGCAAAACAATGGAAGAACTTCTAACTGATGTCATGCTGGAAAAAGCAAAGCAGACAATCGCATAAAATCGGTGCAGTTGTAAGAAATAGATTGAATGACAAAAAGTACCCGTGTTATACTTTACTTGCAAGCAGGTATTGTAAACACGGGTTAGTTATAAAGGAGGATAACTGACAATGAAACAACAGATTTACAATACTGCACTTTATCTTAGGTTAAGCCGAGATGATGAATTACAGGGCGAAAGTTCCAGCATTACCACACAGAGAAGTATGTTGCGTTTATATGCAAAAGAACATCATTTGAATGTCATTGATGAATATATTGATGACGGCTGGTCGGGAACAAATTTTGACAGACCGAGTTTTCAAAGAATGATTGAGGATATAGAGGCAGGAAAAATCAACTGTGTTGTAACGAAAGACCTTTCCCGTCTTGGCAGAAATTATATTATGACAGGACAATATACAGAATTGTATTTCCCTAGTCATAATGTCCGCTACATAGCGATTGATGACGGTGTAGACAGCGAAAAAGGCGAAAGTGAGATTGCACCATTTAAGAACATCATCAATGAATGGGTGGCAAGAGATACAAGCCGTAAAGTCAAATCAGCATTTAAGACAAAGTTTGCGGAGGGGGCTCATTACGGTGCTTATGCTCCGTTAGGATATAAGAAACACCCTGACATCAAAGGAAAACTGTTGGTTGATGATGAAACAAAATGGATTATTGAAAAAATCTTTTCCCTAGCCTATCAAGGTTACGGAAGTGCAAAAATCACAAAGCAGTTAAGAGCAGAAAAAGTTCCGACAGCGTCATGGCTAAATTTTACAAGATACGGTACTTTTGCACATATCTTTGAGGGAAAACCCGAAAGTAAGCGTTATGAGTGGACGATTGCTCATGTCAAGGCGATATTGAAAAGTGAGGTTTATATCGGAAACAGTGTTCACAATATGCAGTCTACGGTATCGTTCAAGAGCAAAAAGAAAGTGCGTAAGCCCGAAAGTGAATGGTTTCGAGTAGAAAACACTCACGAGCCGATTATTGACAAGGAAGTGTTCTATCGTGTGCAGGAGCAGATAAAATCAAGACGCAGACAGACAAAGGAAAAGGCAACGCCGATTTTTGCAGGGCTTGTCAAGTGTGCGGATTGTGGTTGGTCTATGAGATTTGGAACGAATAAGACAAATAAAACGCCTTACAGTTATTATGCTTGCAGTTACTACGGGCAGTTTGGCAAAGGTAATTGTTCTATGCACTACATTCGTTATGATGTGCTGTATCAAGCCGTATTGGAACGCTTGCAGTATTGGGCTAAGGCAGTACAGCAGGACGAAGAAAAGGTATTGAACAAGATACAGAAAGCTGGCAATGCAGAGAGAATACGGGAAAAGAAGAAAAAGGCAAGTACATTGAAGAAAGCCGAGAACAGACAAAATGAGATTGACCGTTTATTTGCGAAAATGTATGAAGATAGAGCCTGTGAGAAGATAACAGAGCGAAATTTTGTGATGTTGTCCAGCAAGTACCAAAAAGAACAGATAGAACTGGAACAGCAGATAACAAGCCTAAGAGAAGAACTAAGTAAAATGGAACAGGATATGATAGGTGCTGAAAAGTGGATTGAGTTAATCAAGGAATATTCCGTACCAAAGGAACTGACAGCACCATTATTAAATGCCATGATAGAAAAAATCCTCATACATGAAGCAACAACGAATGAGGATAACGAAAGAATACAGGAAATTGAGATATATTACCGATTTATTGGAAGAGTTGAGTAATCAACAAGAGTAATATTTTTAACTAAGGGAAACCGGAGTTTGCCTTCCGGATGTATCTGTTTATAAGGAACTTTGTTCAATTCTTGGTATTAGCCTCAATGAGTTTCTGGCTGGAGAAGATATAGCCCAAGAGAATATAATTCAGAAGTCAGAAACAAATATTATTGAAATAATCAGAGACAATATAAATAAACAGAAATGTCTAAAGATTATGAAATGTATATTATTAGTTATATCTATTTGTGCGGTATCAGTAATCGGATTTATCATATACCAGTTGAAAAAACCACAGAATTATATTTCTCCTATTGCAAAGGATAGCATAGAAATGCAGACGGCAGAATTACTTGCTGGACCAGATGGAGCATTTGTTTACAAATTTATCACAACGGATGAATATAAAAAACTCAGAGTATATATTTATCAATACGAATCAGGAAAATTAAGTAATCAGGATAAAGTTGAAATGGGGTTTGAAGATATTGCTTCGCCAAAAAGTGGTGAAATTGTAATGGTGCCGGATTTCGATAATTATGTAATTAAATTAATTGTTTCCGGAGATGGAAGTAAGTTGTCAACTGAAATTCCTATTTTAGAAAATGTAGAGAATCGAGAATATTATGGCAGAGCAGCAACTGAAATAAAAAATGTTATAGACATCAGATACAATAAGCAACAGCCGCTTATTGCTTTTGTTTATGATGATGATGAAATGAGTGTTCCAACTTTAGATGACTTTATAAACAGTCAAACAGATTTTCTTTCAAAAAATGATTATGTGTATTATGTAGCATTTGAGTTTTGTAAATAGTGCCAGTTAGGGACGGAGTTTTCTGGCTTTTTTGCTCGCAAAAAAGCCAGAAAACTCCGTCCCTATTTGGTCTGAATCATAATCTGACATTTTCAAAAGATACAGAGTTTGAGATGTTTCGGATTGATATAACAGAGGATGAAATAAGACAAATTGAAATCATTAATTAAGAAAATTTCTATGTTACCAAAGTGGAAACATAGGAAAACCATGCTGGTTCTTTCTTTTTTAATGGTATCATTATATGATATGAATGAAAGAGAGGTAAGAAGTATGGCTTTAAATGATAACATTAAAAAAATTAGAGAAGAAAAAAAATATACACAACAACAACTTGCCGATAAACTGTACGTATCACGACAAACTATATGCCGATGGGAGAACGGTTCAAGATGTCCAGATCTAATTACAGCAAAAAAGTTAGCAATGGAGCTTGGAGTCACTTTGGATGAACTTATATCTGATGAAGATATCACAGATATTCAATCAAAATATGGAATATGGAAGTTTGATAGGGTAAAAGAAAGGGAAAAAATTCAGATGATGCAAAAAGGATCCTAGATTTTATAGAGATTATAGGAGGTATATTTTTAGCAATTTCTTTGTTGCTAAGAGTTCAATTTGATATGAAAGTACCAGCGTGGATTACGATAATATGTATTTTAATAGTGACAGTAGCATTTTTGTTTAATTTTGTGCTGGCAAAAAAATTGGATAGAAAGTAAAAAATTTCAAGTATTTGTAAAAAGAACAAAAAGCGTTAGAGCATGTAGAAAAATCCATCTATATGCTCTATTTTAGTACCATAAAAGTGTAGTTGTTAGAGAGTAATTAACTCTGACAGCTGCACTTATTTTATTATAATATAGGGGAGTAATTGGTCTGACGTAGCTCTATTTGGATCA
>QUJA01000040.1 GCA_003480425.1 Firmicutes bacterium AM31-12AC | reverse complement strand
CTTTACAATATCAAATACTGGTAAGAATTGCCATTGCCTATTTTATTATTGAGAAAAAGAAAGCTGTGCCACAGCCTTGGCAGGCCATCGCGCAGCGATTTTGTTCAATCTGAAATTATTGAGGATTACAACAAGCCTCGTCTCATCGACTATAAAGGATACAACCATATGCACTTAAATGGGTTTGTTGATGTGATCAGCAAAGCTTTTCTTGATATTGTAATTCAGCCAGGTCAGAACCCTGATGAAAGGCAAGCCTTTCACATGATGCTCGACCATTTTAGTCCGGACAATCCGCAGAAATATATTGTAACCGCTGATCGTGGTTATGAAAGATCAGTCGGATGTGTACCGATATATTAATCCGAGTAAAAACACACCTCATTTTTATGAGCTTCTTGACAGAGATAGGAGACATCTTTACTTCATGCAGTTTCGTGTCGTAAAAATAAAAACTGCAGAAAATACATATGAGTATCTCATCACAAATCTGCCCTACAGCTTTACTATGGAAGAAAACAAGAAAAAAAGAACGGAAGAATGATAACAAATATCTTTACGAAATCGACATTTCTTCTGCTCTGAAAACAGCAAGAAAGTTCTTTATTCGTAGGGACTCCGATAAACCTATTGATATCATTAAGTTGATGTTGAAATGCGTCCATGCTGTAAAAGAAAAATTCCGACAATTTGACCGTTCCCTCCGTGGAATCAGTGCGATTCATTTCGGATATCGATAGCCTTAGGCTCTACCACTGAAGATTGTCATTTTTAACAGATGAACAGCATCTGTCTTATCAGCATGCACTTTTTTCTGAATCTGTATTTCCAAGCACCAAAACATCCTCTTGCACATGTTTCAATGCAAATTCGAACAAAACCTCGAACACCTAGCTTAATGGCATTGCCTGGTATTGCTATATATGGGCACTTTTACCTGTTTATCGATGCCTTTTACCCGCTCTTGTGCATCACGGCAGGTGACAGGCGGCAGCAAGCTGCAGGACTTTTATATTCACGAAGCGTTAGTATTCATTGAACAGAATTTCCAGAATGAGATTTCCGTGGAAGATATCGCCGAGGGAATGGCGGAATCAGAACCGGGCAGGGATATAGCCTCCCGGTTCCTTTCCGCCTCATGTTATATCTTCAGATTATTTCACAACTTCCATTCCGTCCGGCACTTGATAGCTTACTTCTATCTCTCCGTTCTCTTCTTTCTCCCATTCCACGTGTACCATACCGAATTTTGTTGCCACATCGCCTTTCGCCCATGTCATGTACCCTGGATTCGGATTCACGGATACTTTCTTAAATCCCGGTGCAGCAGGTTTTACTCCAAGCACAACCGCCGGAAGTTCATAAAGTGCAAGCGCACCCCATGCATGGCAGTCGCTGCGTTCGTTGACATTGTCCTCCACACAGGTTGTCAGGTTTTTCTTGATCATATCCCGCCAGAGATTCCACTGCCGGTCTGTGCGTGCGTACAGTCCCGCCTTTTCCATTGCACGGAACAGATAATATGCCATTGCCACAGAACACTGTGCATATTCCTCCGGCGCATCCAGTGTTTTTTCCAGAAATGCTTTTCCTTTGACAATGTCTACAGTATCTGTCAGAATTGCAAACACTTGACAATGCTGGCTGTACTCCGGCACTCCCGGTCCGTCTGTATACATACCGTTTTCATCCACGCAATACCGATTGACTGCCTCTCTCACTGTATTTGCCCGTGTTCGGTACTCTTCTGCCATGCCGTTTCTATCAAGATAGTCCATTACCGCTGCCGCCGAATCCAGTCCCATAATATATAACAAACTCTCCATTGTAATCGGTCCGGACAATCCTGCCTTCGGCATTCCGGTTGTATCATCCCACTGACTTGTCCAGTCAATAAAAGACCAATAGCGATCAAATACATTGAGACCGCCCACTTTTCCTACCAGTCCTCTTTCTTCCAGGTTTCGATTGAAGAATTCCAGAATCCCATCCACAGCTCCCATATGCTGCCGTAAAAACGCCTTATCTCCAAAGAACATCATATGATCATAAAGCATCATAATATAGTAAATAGAAAATCCCGGAATGACATTTGGTCCGTAGCATGGATAGGAACAATTTATCATACCGTCATACCGCTGTGACCTTCGAAAATCATCCATGCATTTTCGCGCCAGCCGGTCATCCGCAGACACCATATAGGTATACAGGATCTGACTGCGGGAATCCATTGCGTACTGAAGCTGTTCATAATACGGACAGTCCTCATAGGTTTCATGCATACAGCGTTTCAGTGTCCGCAGGCTGATATCCCACACCGGTTTTAATGTCTCATCCGAAGTTTCCACCCACGCAGATGCTTCCAAAGGATATCCTGTTTCCAGATAATCCAGTCCTGTGATGTAAAGCGGATCCTCTCCGGTTGTAACATCCACCTGTAAAAAACGAAATGTACGAAACCAAAATGGCTCATACCGTTCCTCTGTTTCTGCAAAACCGCCCACCCGATACGAATCTGTAAAGCCATGAAGGTATCCATTCTCATAATCACAGCGGTCACCCTTAATCGGTGTTGGATTGAATCCTTTTGTTGGACTGTCTTTCGATACATAAGATTCTGAAGTCAGCAGCTTCACTGTACTTCCGCTTCCTCCCTGCATTCTTAAAGAAAGATATCCTGTTGTCAGTTCTCCCGCACTGATTTCCACCGTTTCGTGACTGTTTGCTGGAATACATACCCTGCTTTTTCCTGCCAGCATGTTATTCCATATTTTCTTTTCAGAAGATGATTGGAAGTTTCCAAACAGTCCTGCAAACTTCCGCTTTTCCAATTTCATATGTGGGATGGTGCGAGGAAGCAAATTGTATGGACTGACTGCTTTATCCATTTGCAAAATATTATATTCCACCGCATTTTCCCATGCATCTGCAATATACTCTATCGATTTCCAGCCTGCATTTTCCGGTATTCCACAGCGTGATTCAAAGATAAACAGCGGAGAAAATAGAAATGACTCCGGTACGATTTCATAATGCTCTTCCAATTTACATTTCCACGAAGCATCCGTAGAAAATCCGAAAGCTTCCTCTGTTTCCGCATGCAGTTCTTTGACAAACAGTCCCGGAATATCCGTACGAAATACAGAATGACTTCCTTTTTTATGAACCGGAGGATAACGCAGCACTTCCACTGCGATTACATTTTCTCCTGCTGCCAGATATGGTGCAGCATCGACTTCGTCAAAATACCAGACCATTCTGTCGCCCTTGCTTGGTCCTACACAAACTAACCGGTCATTGATATACAGCTTGTATCTGGAATCTGCCGAAATCTGTATCTTCCGCTCATCCGGTATCTCCTTTACAGAAACAATCTTTCTGAAATAAGCAAGCTGTGTTTTATTTCCGGCACTTTCCTGCCAGCCGTTTCCCCATATCCATCCGGTTGTAGGTATCTGAAACTCCATAATTTCCCTTCCTTTCTTAAATATTATTTCTCAAACGTCCATGTACAGAGGACACACCGCCCTCTGTACACCTATATTGTCTATTATCCTTATTATATGGAATGCATTGTCTACTCTGCCTGTACTGTACCTCTTTTTTCTGCAAGAATCCGATTCTGCTCCTCTAATTTCTCTTTTGTCAGCGGATAACCCTTGCCAAAAATCACAATTGCAAGCAAATCCACCAGAGCAGGCAGTCCGATCAAGCACAAAATGATTACGGTAATTACGCTGTCCGGCTGTGTCTTTGCTGCGGCATCAAATCCTGCCAGTGCCAGAAGATACCCTGGGATTGCACCACCGATACCCATTGCACATTTTGAAATAAAGCTGGAAAGTGATGCTATCGCACCTTCTGCTCGAATTCCCATAGACAGTTCAATGTAATCTGTATTATCTGCCTGTATTCCGTAATTCAACGGTGCTGCAAATCCGCTTCCGATACCGGTAATCAGTGCTGAAATGACCAGAATCGGAATACTTCTCACATCAATCAGACGAATCAGCGGCGTCAGGCCTGCAATGGCAAGGCCGATTGCATACATTTTTTTCTTTCCGTATTTTCCAATCAGTTTACTTACAAACATGGTTGCCGGAAAGATTGTAATACACATTACCAGTGTCAGAATTGCAGACCAGCTCAAATTTCCGAGAACATATGTATAATAATATGTATTTACCGCACTGACAATATTGCTTCCGATTGTGTACAGAAGAATTGCCAAAAAAGTAATATATACCGGCTTCCGACTCAGGATTCTAAACAGTTCTTTTACTGTATAGCTCTTGCCCTTCTGCGGTTTGATACGTTCCTTCACCCCTGCTGTACCGAGAATAGAGCAAATAAATACAACTGCTGTACCTATCAAAATCATATGGATGTATCCCTGCTTGTTGGAAGCATCTCCCAGAATAAGCGGAGCAGCCACACCAATAACAAGTGCTCCTACTACATATGCCAATCCCTTAATGGAGCTCAGAGAGTTTCTTTCATTCATATCTGCCGTCATAACCGGGAGCAGACTATTTAAAGAAATGTCCATTACAGGGAACAGTACGCCAAGCAACAGATAGGAAATGTATGCGATAATCAGCTTTCCACCCGGTGCAAGCATTGGTCCGAACCACAGCATGAGGAAGTTTAGACTGCACAAAACAGTCCCTACAATCAGACTTGGCCGGAAATGTCCATGCTTTGTATTCGGCAAATGGTCGATTACAAATCCTACTAACGGGTCATTGAGCCCGTCCAGAATACGTGCAATCAAAAACAATGTCGCACACGCCGCCGGACTCAGCCCGCAGATGTTGGTATAAAAAATCAACAGATATCCGTTAATCAGTGTCATAATCGGAATATTTCCAAAGTTTACTGCCGCATAAGACAGCTTTTCTCTCATTTTAATCTTATCGTGATTCATCTTTTTACCCTCTTTCCAAATTTATCCTTCACCTTTATCTGCAAAGCGCATCCAACTGTGTGATTATAGCCTCTACCTGCTCTCCCGGAACGCCGAAACTAATCAATGATTTCATCGGCATACCATCCAGAAGTGCTTTCATCATTGCCGCATCCGATTCTGAATCCGAGGCGCTGACAGCTTCCTGACCTTCTTCGGTCTTCGCTGCATTGTTTATCGCTTCCAGCATTTGAGCCATCACCCCGGCGGTTCTCGGGTCAGCCAGTATCTCGCCCACCGTCGTTGCCCCGTCTACTCGAAATGGCAGCTGCTTCTTTGTTTCAAACGAAATTTCTTTCGTAAGACGGATATCGTCGCTTGCATGTCCTACCGCAATTTCATACCTTCCACTTGGAGCATACCAATCCCGGAGTCCCTCGTGATAAAACGACAGGTCTCTTGCACAGATTTCCAGAGATATGGTCTTTGTCTCTCCTGCTTCCAGCATCACCTTTGTGAAACCTTTCAATTCCTTTACCGGGCGGTCCGGTGTACCATTCTTATCACTGATATATAACTGAACAACCTCTTTTCCGGCACATTTTCCTATATTGGAAATTTCTGCTGTAACCGTAATTTTATTTGTATCATTCATGGCTTCCCCGGATACCTGCAGATTTGCATATGAAAAATCCGTATAGGAAAGTCCGTGTCCGAATGCCCAACGTACCGGCTGTTTTTTTGTATCGTAATACCGATATCCCACAAAAATATCTTCCCGGTAATTCACTTTTTTCCCATCTCCGCCAAAAGTAAGAAAACTTGGATTGTCCTCCAGTCGCAACGGGAACGTCTCCGCCAGACGTCCGCTCGGATTTACTTCGCCATAAAGCAGCATATCGCATGCCTCGCCAACGCCCTGTCCGCCCAGATACATTTCCAGAACCGCAGCCACATTCTTTACCCACGGGGTCTCCACCGGACTTCCGTTATGCAGCACAACGACCGTGTTCGGCTGTACTTTTGCAACTTCTTCAATCAACCGATTCTGACATTCCGGCATTTTCATGCTTGTTCTGTCATATCCCTCCGACTCAAACACATCCGGCAGTCCTGCGAAAATCACTGCAACATCTGCCGCTTTTGCTGCTTCTGCCGCCTCTTTGAGCTGCTGTTCATCCACTTCATCCCTGTCACACGGAAAACCTTTTACATATGTAATATTGCGTCCTTTTTCCATCGCTGTTTCCCATGCCGAACTTACTCTGCTTGCGTGAATATGACTGGAACCACCTCCCTGATATCGAGGATTTTCTGCAAACTCACCGATATAGACTACTTTTTGTTCCGGTTTCAACGGAAGCACGCCATTGTTTTCTAAAAGAACCGCACACTCTGTTTCGACTTCTATAGCTTTTTTGTGATCTGCTTCCCTGTCAAATACAGCCTCCGGGTGACGATTATCCACATAAGAGAAAAGAACCTTCAATATTCTTTCCACTGTTTTATCCAACACTGCCTCGTCCAGTGTACCTTCACGGACAGCCTTCACGATTTTTCTGTCATTGTACCCTCCGGATGCAGGCATTTCCAAATCCAATCCCGCTTTCAGTCCCTTTACCCGGTCATTGACTGCCCCCCAGTCTGTCACCACATAACCTTCAAATCCCCATTCATCACGCAGGATTTTTGTCAGAAGTTTTTCATTTTCCGCCGCATATACACCGTTGATTTTATTGTAGCTGCACATAACCGTTTTGGCTGCGCCGTCTTCACCGCCTCTTCAAAGCCCGGAAGATAGATTTCCCGCAATGCCCGCTCAGACAGTTCTGAGGAACTGCTCATACGGCGGTACTCCTGATTGTTTACGGCAAAATGTTTGATGCTGGTTCCCACATTCCATTTCTGAACCCCTCGAATATAGGCAGCAGCCATCTTCCCTGTCAGATATGGGTCCTCTGATAAATATTCAAAATTTCTTCCGCACAGCGGACTCCTTTTGATATTCACTGCCGGGCCGAGCAGAATACTTAAATTCTCTGCCTGACATTCTTCACCCAGAATCTCACCCATTTTCCCTATCAAATCCACATCAAAACTGGAAGCCGTAGCGCATGCCGCAGGGAAACAGACCGCTTCCACACTCTCATTCAATCCCAGATGATCGGTTTCTCCTGCCTGCTTACGCAGTCCGTGAGGTCCGTCTGACATCATTACTTTCGGAATGCCGAGGCGTTCTATGCTTTTTGTATTCCAAAAATCTGCCCCTGAACACAGCCCAGCTTTTTCTTCCAAAGTCATTTGGGATATTAGTTCTTTTACATCTCGTTCCATTGATAAACTCCTCTTCTCTGACTCATTTGCTTGTTTCTGAGCTGAGTCTAACAGACAACGATTCTCTTTACCGTCAAATATTCCGTTTTTTTGTCATATTTTTGTTTTCTTTCCTTGTAAAAACAAATTCTTGATAGTATTATGTAATTAATGACAGGACTTATTTTCAAAACATTTGATTACATGGACATTTTGCAGGAGGTTTTTTATGACACATCATTCTGATTTAAATTTTCTGGAAGACTTATTTTTACATACTGCTTCACTCTGCCTGTGGAGGTTTTCACCTTCCTTTGAGTTGGAATACAGCAATAGTCTGACCGTCGCCCCCTTGAAAAATATTTTCACATTAAGTTCCAGCTTTCAATACATGCAGGAGCATTTTTCAGAAAAAAACACTCCTGTCTTTCTATTTGATGATTTATTCTTTTTATGGGCAGCAGTCCCAGAATCCGTAAATGATTCCCTTCATGCTGTATATCTTCTGGGTCCGGTATTCAGTTCTACTACATCTGACAGTTACGTAAAAGAAAAAATGGATATCCAGAACATGTCCGTAAAATCTCAAAAGACGCTTCTCGACATCATAGAACAAATTCCAGTGATGCCGACTGCCTTTTTTAGTCGTTATATCTGTCAGCTTTATTATACATTAAACGGAATTTCACTTTCCACAGACCAAATCTGTATGCAGACTCAGACAGCAATGCCTGTTGCACACACAAAAAAAGAGGAAGCTTCAGCGAAGCATGATTCTTACTTTTTGGAAACACAGCTATTGAAAAATATTGAAGACGGTGTATTATTTTCTAATTTTTCGTCTCTGTTTGCCTCTGCACAAATCGGACTTATGTGCCCGGGCGACCCGACCCGCCAGAAAAAAGATGAAGCAATCAGCAGTACCACTCTGTTTACCCGTGCCGCTATCCGCAGTGGTGTTCCGGCGGAAACTGCTTATAATCTCAGTGATTATTACATCCAGTCTGTAGAAGCTGCCAGAACTATTACTGAGGTAATCCAGATTACTGAAACTATGTATTCTGATATTGTACGCCATATCCAGGCAATACGCCAAAGCACCGCCACAAGTTCTCTTGTGCGGGACTGCCAGGCATATATCGATTCGCATCTGACAGAAGCACCGGATTTTGAGCAACTCGCAAGAGAACTTGGCTATACAAAGTATTATCTCACAACCCGCTTTAAAAAAGAAAGCGGCATGACCATCTCAGAATATCTGATGTCACGCCGCATTGATTATGCAAAAACGTTATTAAATAATCCTTATATGAATATTCAGGAAATCAGCGAATCCCTGCATTTCTCCACTCCAAGCCACTTTTCGTCTGTTTTTCGGAAACTGACCGGGATGACGCCGACGGAGTACAGGAAAACTTTACACTAACATTTTGTCTATCAGTTAAAATATACCAGTTCCTCTATCGGCTCTGCAGATTCAATATGCTCTGCATTCAATATCGGTCCTTTTCCCCGATACATCAACAGATTTTCGTAGCTGACTTTCGCCCGGATTGTCACCCACTGTCCTGCTTTGAGTTTCGGTGCATAAGAGCTCTTGCAGACATACCCCCAAAATGAAGTGTCATCTGCACAGCATGTCATCGCCATTCTTCCCGGCATGAAGAATTTGCTTGGGAAACTCTTCGGCTTCAATACTCTGGCTGTGATCTCAATGACTTTTCCTTCATATCGCTCCTGATTCTCCCTACTTAAGTTGACCACATTGGTGCCTGACACCATTGTGCTGTGTACTCTCGTATTCCTGTTCCACTGTCTCGCGGTCTGCATATTTCTTAGAAACTTCTCTTGCCTCTTCAAGAGATTTTCTCACACCGAATACCACAGACCGGTCAGACCTGTCTCATCACATGTCAGATTCATCTTGCCGATGGGGGATGTGTAAGTTGTTGTGTACTGCATCTTCTTCCTCCCTTATCTTCCCTTGTCACTTATAGTTTTTCCTGTGTTCATTCTCTCTAAAAAACTGTTGCATAAGCTCTTTTACATCCAATGCTTTTGCATCTTCCCGATTTACAAAAATACCGTCTTCAAACACTTCATCAAATCCCATAATCACATTTTCTTTACTGTTCATCTTCTTCCTCCAATCCGTATTTTGAAATCAGATAATCAGCCGCAGTTTCATCTAAGACCATCAATTGACTTGTTCCGATTTGTTTTGCATGCAATTTTTCAGTATAATTTGCGATTACTTTTGGATCTTTTTTTGTTATAAAAGACACAACTCCATCAAATCCTTCTGACTTACTCTTTGCACATACAATCGCAAACAGATTTCCTCCAATACCTTCGTATATCCCTTCTGAGCCAACATTTTTAGGTGCGTTTTCCACATATCCGATATAGTAATACATTTCTTTTCTCTGAAATGCTATGCGTCCCTGTAATTTATTGTCAGATAACGTAAACAATTCAATAATGGTATATCCTTGCTTTTGAATATCATACCAATTAAACTTCCACCCGTGAGCAAGATCGTTCTTTGCCTCTGCCGGCGTGATGATACGTTTAATCTCTTCATATCCGGTATCCAATGTCTCTTTTGTTTTTCTGTTCACAATACAATCTGTAACCGTATCCACCTCAATATCTATGATATCTTCTATCCTGCATTGCAGTGCTTTGCTTAACAGCCATAAAGTTCCTGCTGCCGCTTTATTAATATCCCGGGCTTTCGATTCATACTGTTGAATCAGTCTGATATTCACACCTGACTTTTCAGCTAAAAGTCTCTGCGTATACCCTATCATTCTTCGCTGCATGGCAAGATGTGTCTCTTGATGTTCTATGTATTGAAATACCATTTCTATGCACCCTCCTCTTGTACATCTGTGGTAGTATCATTATACCTCTACAGCTGTATTTAGTCAACCGATTTTCTCAATTCATAATTCATAAAAATAACTGTTTCACGATTTCAACACCGCAAAACAGCTATTTTTCTTCCTTATTCCATTTTCAGAAAGCGACAACATTTTACCGCAGTCTCATCACTCCACACTGTTTCTCTTGATTACATCCGCATACCAGTAAGACGAATCCTTCCGTGTTCTCTTCTGGGTTTGATAATCCACATGCACCAATCCAAAACGCTTATCATATCCTTCCGCCCACTCAAAGTTATCCAGAATCGACCAGTACATATATCCCACCAGCGGTACGCCTTCCTCCGCCACCTTTTCCAGTCCGCCTATATATTTTTGCAGAAAATCAATCCGCTGCGGGTCATGCACCTTACCGTCACTCATCACAAAGTCCAGATTTGCCATACCATTTTCCGTAATCAATACCGGCAGCTGATAACGCTCATAAATAAACTTCGCCGCCCAGTACAGCACATCCGGGGTAATCGGCCAGTCCATGGCAGTGCGCGGCTGTCCTTCATATACATGTTCATTTGAGCCCCAATCTTCACTATAGTTATTACTGTTATAGCAGTTATAGCCAAAGAAATCCAACGGCTGTCTGATCATCTCCAACTCTTCTGCATTTACAAACGGCGCCAGTGCAGGCGGCATTGTTCCAAGTATCATCGGGTCTGCCCACCATCCAAGGTTAAATACCATCGGATTCTCCGTAAATGTCTGTGCTTTTGCCTCCGCAACCCCTGTTTCCGTATTCTCCCACGGAGTATAGATGCTGCCGTTTAACGCCATCCCAATCTGTGGTGTCTTCACGGCATATTTGCGGATGGTCTGCACGGCTTTACCGTGAGACAACAGCGTATTCTTTGTAAGCACTGCCATCTTCTGCGCAATCTGCCCTCTTGCCTCCGGCTTGCTCATATCAAGCCCCTTTATCAGACTTTCAAACGGCGCATGCGCACCCGCAATATATCCCGCGCCGATAAAGCACGCCGGTTCATTGACCGTCATCCAGTAGGACACTTTATCTGACAATGCCTCCACCACAACTTTGGTATATTCCGCGAAATAATCGCTGATTTCCTCACAGTACCAGCCACCCTTCTCGTAAATCCACATCGGCAGATTCCAGTGGAAAATCGTACACATTGGCTCAATCCCCGCATCCAGAAGTTCCTGCACCAGATTCTGATAGAACTCAATTCCCTTCGGATTTACCACACCTTCTTCCGGAATAATACGCGGCCAACTTACAGAAAAGCGGTACGCCTTCAGTCCCATTTCTTTCATAAGTGCCACATCTTCTTTGTATCTGTGATAATGGTCGCATGCCACATTGCCGTTATCGCCATGCTTGACATGACCGTCTGACAAGCATCCCAGATGCCCATGCCCTTTCCGTCCTCATTATACGCGCCCTCCACCTGATAAGCCGCGCTCGCCGCGCCCCAGATAAAATCCTTTGAAAAACTCATCGTTATAATCCTCCTTCTGTCCTGCTTTCTGCTGGTACAGCAATTTTAAATTAACTGCACCATATCGCTCGTCTGTTTTCCCGATACACACAACTTATTATGTACTTTGTACCTCAACATTGTATCTGACATATATTCTAACGGGAAAAATCTGTGAAGTGAACCGAGAATTTGATTTTTATTCCATATTTTGCTTTTCTATTTTAAAGATGCCAGGGTCAAAAGGTCTAAATCCACATGAGCTTGCTCATAAGTGGATGAAAGGCCTTGGGACCCGCCCCAATTTTTCCTTTCCTCCATTTCCTTCTTTACATGGTGACCCTCTATAACTTCCTCAGCAGATAGGATGGTGTACAGCTCCACGCATGGCAGAAGCTGTTCAGCATCACAGACCCATAGGGGGATTCATCCGGGTTCGCCGGATTATACAGTTCCCAGAAGGTATCTGCACCTTCGTTTACCATCCCGCCCCAGTAGTTCCTTATCACATTTACGGCCTCATCCTTCATGCCGCAGTGCAGCAGGGCCTCCACATAATAGTGGTACATATAGGGCGTAATCATCGGCAGTTCAGACCCCGTTTCCGCCATGTGCAGGAGGAGCTTCCAGCTTTCCTCCCTGCCGGGGACATCTGCCAGAACCATCCATACCTGCGTCGCCCAGGAGACCTGCCGACTGCTCCCGCTGACAAAGGCCCCCTTTTCTTCCTCCCAGAAGCTTTCCCACGCCGTCTGCCGCAGCCGTTCCATAGATACCACCAGCCTGCGGGCCGTCTCACCGTCCCCCATTTCTCCGGCCAGTTTCACGCCATATCCCATGGAATAAATCAGCACTCCCTGGGTCCCGGCCTGCCGGTCCAGTTCCACCGTCCAATCAAGCAGACAAAGCGGCTCCTTCTGTTCCTTCACCAAATCATTTTCCACAAACAGCTCCATACATAAGTCAATCTGCTGTATGGCACGAGGATACAGCTCACGCAAGGTTTCCGCATCCCCTGTCTCCTGATAATATTCCCACAGGATTGCCCCGAAAAGCAGTGCATAATCCATGAGGTAAGAGTCATCCGCTGCAATCTCCGGCTCCAAAAACAGACAGGCCGCAATCCTCCCATCTGAAAACGTACTCCCGGCAAACAGATAAAGGCACCTCTTCACCATATCATAATTCTTAAAGGTCTCATAGTTTGCCAGTGCCTGCAGTCTCAAATCCCCCAGCCACAGCCTCCTGTCCCTTTTGGGACCGTTCTCAAAGACAGACTGCATGCAGTCCATCAGGGTCTTTGCGCCCACCCTGTCTATCCTGTCAAGCAGCATATCACCGGAATCCAAAAGCTGGATATCCGCCATATCCACAGCGGACACCGCGTCCACGGAAACCCCGTCTATGACAATCCCATATTTACTGGAAGTGTCTATGACCTCCGCCTGCAGATAGCGGAAAGCATAGCGTCTCGGCAGGGATATCTTCTGCGGCATCACATCTATATGGAGAAATTCCTCCTGAATCCAGGACTTGCTGATCCAGCTCTCGCAGTCCTCCATCCTGTCAAACAGCTCAGAGGGACGCTCCGCGAATTTCAGCCGGATATAGGCCGGCGCGTCAAAATGGCTTCCCCTGGCATCAATCGTAAAGCTTACATAGCCCACCTGATGGTCTCCGAAATCCAGCACCAGCTTCTGCCCTTTCCCCAGGACCTGATGCGGCAGTTCCTGTATCGGCCTTGTACCGCTGCAGATCATCTCATCCGCCCCGCTGTCCGCCTTTTTCCGCTCAAAGGACACAACGCCCACCGGCCGGAGCATCCTGTGCTTCAGCACAGGCTTTAATTTTTCAGCCTTGCCCAAAAAAGAATCATTGTTTTTTACCTGTCCCATACTGTCATTTCTCCTGTTCTCCCACGCTTTCGGACATGCCGCACCGCGGCACAAACAATAGTTGAAATCCGTGAAGAGCAAATCAACATTTCCGATGCTCCTCCCAGAATGCGACTGCATCCCGCAGCCAGCCATCTGCCGCAGTATCTATCCCCAGGCCAAAGCCATGACCCAGCTTATCATACATGACGATATCGACATTTTCCTGCCCCAGCGCTTTCCTGATGTCCGGATGATCTTCTCCACGGCCGCAAAACCGGTATGGTCATCCCGCCCGACCCTGGAAAATATAGCAAGCCCCTTGTCCTCCTCGTGAACCTTAAGCTCCCAGTGCAGGCCATAGATGGGGAAGATGGCGGCGGGCCTTGGCAAATTATGTTTATGGCAGCAGTCCTTATAATCAGAAAATGCGTAGGCTGTCGTCATCAGGCCTCCAGCGGAGAACCCGAACATACCAAAGCCGTCCATCGTATAGCCGTACTCTGCCTGATGCCCTATCAGATACCTTACCGCCGGCAGCACATCCTTGGATGCCTCCCCGCCCTTGGCCTGCGGTTCGGTTCATGCAGCTCCACATTCACACGGTAGACCAGCACAAACGCACTGTATCCCCTCCTGTGCAGTTCCATGGCTGCCGGGATGCTCTCCAAATAAGAGGCTACGCCGTCAAACCCGCCGCCCGCAATCAGCACAGCCACGGGCTTCCCTGGCTCCCCCTGGAACAGGATCCCCTGTACCTTTCCCTTGTCGGGATCACGCCTTACCTCATCCTCCGCATAAAGCCCGCTGATGAAATGCACCTTTTTCAGCCCTTTCTGCTCCACGACATAGTTGAAACCATCCACGATGCTCTGCGCCTGTGCGGGCTGCCCGATAAGATTGCACAAACCATGGACGCTCATGCCTGACATGGCATATATTTCCTTTGGCGACCCGGTCTTCATAAAAAGCTCCGGCCTGCCCTCCCATACGGGATGCTGCAGGAAGAACGCAATCTTGTCATTGATCGTAGCCCTGCGGAACCCTCCCGCGTCATTGTAAAACTCCGATTCCTTTACCTTCGGCATATGCTTGACGCCTAAGATTGCCGGCCAGAACAGTCCTTTGTACTTACCCATGTTTTTTTCCTCCTTATCTATTTCAGAACGGTCTCGGAAACTCCATAAAGCCAGAATCTCCGCTCTTTTTGTACTTGTTACTTTTTTCGTTTCCTCCATAACTGTAAAATTACTTTTGACTCTTCCGAAAGAGCCAGACTCCACTCTGAACTCTGGATGCCTTGGCAGAAACTCCGGCTTTTTGATATGGATAAGGCCTTTGATGTCCTTTCTGCGTCCTATTCAAACACCGGCAGACCGGCTTCTAACCAGCCACAAATCCTGCGTTCCTTTATCCTGTTTTTTCTGCTCATTTCTATGGGATTTCTTCTGAAAACCTTACGGTTTCCGGCGACGGTACCGCTGTCCATACTCATGCCAACCCGAGGGGACACCGTTTAAATCCTGACCCCGATAAACCATACAACCCGGATGTTCCTCGCCATTTTTCAGACCCCGATGCCTCATGGGGATGGGACAGCGATATGGAAAAATACTATTACGGATATACCCTCTTTCAGCTGTCCTGCCATAACCATTCACTACACGTTGATATTCCACTCCTTTTGCGGTTTACCAGTGCCAAAAGACATGATTCTGTCAGTTTTCTGGTAGCTTTCCATGAATTTGAAAAACACGAGACTACTCTGCGAACAATCCGTAGGCATCATAGTTGGGGGCTTTTGACCCCAACATCTTTTAAAAAGGTCAGATGTTTTATAATTTTATAAAACACTTGACCTCTCAAAATTCACTCTTCCTGTTCTTGAAAAAATTATTTCCGATGTGCCTCCCAGAATTCCACTGCCTCTTCAATCCAATGAGGTACTATGGTATTGGAACCAATACCAAATCCATGTCCGAGATTATCGTAAATCCGTACAGACACATTGTCCTCACCCAACACGGATTTCAATTGCGGAAGTCTCTTCTCTACATTTCCGAATCCGTATTCATCCTCGCGCCCTGCGATGGAAAATACCGCCAGTCCCTTATCCTGCTCAAGCGCTTTCACATTCCAGTCCAGACCATACATCGGGAAAATCACTTTCGGTCTCGGCAGTTTTACTTTGTGACAGCAGTCCTCGTAATTTGCGAAGGAATATGCCGTAGTCATCATGCCGCCTGCCGAGAAACCGAATATCGCATAGTCATCCATATCCACAGACAGTTCCTGCTCATGCTCCTTCAGATAACGGATTACCTGCACCAGCTCCCTGACCGCTGCCTGCCCCTGTTTTTCATGTTCCGTTTCTCCCAGCTGTTTGCCAATCGGGTAACTGATTACCAATACGGAGTACCCCAACTTGTGTAATTTCATTGCCACGGGATATCCCTCGCAGTCCGTCACATTACTGATAAATCCACCTCCGGGAACGACCAGCGCCAACGGTTTTCCTTGCTTTCCTTTGTAAAACATTCCGGTCAAATGAGACTGATATGGATTCTGTTCTATCATTTCTTTCGAGTTAATATCGGAAATCAACTGCGCCTCTCCACTTTCCACAAGCCGGGTCAAGTAATTAAAAGCCTCCAGTGCATTTTCCATCTGATCACTTCTGCCCTGCGCTTTTAGAAAATCTGCATATTTTGCCGGGGCAATCGCTTTTAACACGTTATCCTCAACATTAAAAAACATATGCTTATAGCCGCCAAACACCGGATGCTGCATAAAAAATGCCATTTTATCATCTTTTTCCGCTTTCCGGAATGTTCCGTCTGCCTGATAATAATCTTCCTTTTTTATATTCGGAAAACCGCCGATGCCAAACAGTGCCGGCAGAAACATCGCATTTTTCTTATAAACATACCCCACAAAGCCGACTGCCAAAATGAGCAGCACGAGCATTATCATTGCCAGAATTTTCATATATTTTTTCATATGTTCTTTTCCTCCTTATCTCTTGCCCAAAATTGTCCTGCGTGCGCCACTGCCGTAAAGAGCCACCTTTTCCGGTGCCGCAAGTGGAAAGTCACCGTTACTTTTTAACAACACCATATATTCCGGTGCCAGTCTCCGCATAATTTCAATGTGTTCTTTTTCATATTGCTCCAGCTGCATACACATCCTCCAACTCTGTTATGTTTTTAGGGGGCAAAGCATCCTCTGCCCCCGTTTTTTCTATTCAAACGATACAGTGAAACTCATAATTCCCGCTCCCCACTTCCTTGGAACTTCCATCCGGCAGGTACACAACAGCCGTAGTATTACAGGGAATCTCCACATTTATGCTGAAATTTTTGTCAGCCAGATGCCACTCCGTACCGATTCGTCCGTATTCACTCATATAAGTACGTTTCGCCCATGTAAAAGTCTCCGTCAGCTCCGGCTTAATCACAATTTTCTTAAAACCAGGCGCTGCCATATCGATACCGCTGATTTTGCGGAACATCCAGTCATCCACACAGCCAAACGCATAGTGATTCAAACTTGTTGTAACCGGCGAGCGTCCGGTTCATAGGCAATATAGTTTTCCCATATTGTAGTCGCACCTTGTTTTACTTCATAGAGCCACGACGGACATTTTGTCTGCAAAAGAATCCGATACGCCTTGTCTGTCCGCCCAATCTTACAAAGTGCGTCCAGAAGAAACGGTGTCGTCAGGAAACCAGTGTCCAGGCAATCTCCATTTTCCTCTATTTTGCGAATCAGATGCCGCGCCACACATTCTTTCTTTTCCTCCGGTGCCAGATCAAACGCTATAATCAGCACATACGCACCCATAAAATCCAGAGGCATAATTCCGTCTTCGCCGATAATCCCTTTTTGAATTGCCTCCTTCATTCTTGATGCAATGTCACGGTAATACAACTCGTCTTCCGGATTCCCCAAAAGTGCTGCCGCATCGACCATAATCCGGCAGGAATTCCACCCAAAAATCGGTGCACAGTAAACAGCGGAATTGATGCGTTTTGACGCACTGCGGGCAAATCCACCTTTACCCGCAGTACACCTGCCAGATTCTGACCGAAATCGATAATGGTCTCTCCCTTTGGGCTTACCTCCATACCGACCGCCTCCACTTCTTTCACCGGCCGCACAGGTTCACCATACTGTACCACTAAATTATCATAGTATGCTCCTGAGAGAATTCCATTCTGCCATCCACCGTCATCAAATCCGGCACAATTCCATCCCTCCTGCTCCATTTGCGCATCGTAGAGTTCGCCCGCGAACAAATCCGAAGAACGAACCGGACTTTCGGCAACTTTCAACTTATCGTCAGAGAGAACTGTCTCAAATGTGCCGTCTTCATACTCAATTCTCGTTTCAAACAACACTGCGTGCTCCATCTTAAATTTCCTGTCACGCGACTTAAAGTTCTTACTGTCATACCAGCCATCACCAACCAACATTCCTATGGCATTGTGTCCCTCTTGCAAAAGAGATGTTACGTTATACACCTGATAACACAGGTACTTTTCATAGAGCGTAAATTCCGGCGCCAGTTCTCTGTCATCCGCTCTGTTTCCATTGATACTAAGCTGATAGGCGCCATGGCAGGTCGCGTAAACACGCGCTCTCTTTACTCCCTGTCTTACGACAAATTCCTTGCGGAAATATTCTGCCGGATTCTGACCGCCGTTCCCTTTCCTGGCTTTTTTCATCGCAAACGGAGACCTTACCCACTGCGCACTCCACTCCCTTTTCATAAAACCTGTTTCAAAGGAGGATGTGGCGGTGGCGGTATCACCGGTGTTATCCGTCGCTGTCACCGTCCACAGGTAGTCACTGAAACTCTGAAACGGTTTGCCTTTATACTCCACAAAAACGCTCGCATCACTTTCCACCACACCCGAATCCCATACAAGACCTTCCGCTCCTGTTACCGTAATGTGGTAGGACTTCTGCATCACATTTTGCTTTTTACTGGTGATGCCCCATGAAAAATAAGGCATTTCATCCACGCAAGGACAATACTGGTTGTTTACTTTTAATCTTGACAGTTCCATCGCATTCTCCTTCAATATGTTACTTATTGCTGCGCGCTGCGATTGCCGTGTGCATTTCCTCTACTGCTTTTTTATCCAACGTATACTGTGTACCAAAAAGAATCGCCCCTGCGGAAGTCAGGATAATCGGAAGTATCAGTACGCAGAGGATAATTCCTGTATTGATACTCTCCGGCTGGGCAACCGAGCCGGTAACAAAACCTGTAGCTGCCAATACATACCCCGGAATCGCTCCCCCGATTCCCTGCGCCACTTTTGTAATAAAAGATGTAAGCGATGCGATCGCCGCTTCTGCACGTTTTCCGGTTTTATACTGCACGTAAGTAGTATTATCTGCCTGTATACTGGTTGTCAGCGGTGCTATACATCCGCCTGCCACACCTCCTGCCACTGTACTAATATAGATCAAAAGCATAGATCTCACATCAATCAAACGCAGTGCGGAAAACAGGATGGATACGACGATTGCCATTACAAAAATCTGTTTCTTTCCAAACCGGTTTGCCAGAATTGGTCCAAGGAAAATTCCCACCAGAGCAGTTGTCATTGAAACAAGTGACACCCCTGACATAAGCGTCATATCACCCATTATATATGTGTAAAAATAAGCGCCGGCTCCTCCTGCTATATTACTGCCCACCCCGACTACCAGTGCAATTACAAACAGTACCCAGACAGGTTTATACCGCAAAAACTGTAACAATTCCCTGAATGTATAACTTTCTTCTTTTTTTCCTTCAAAAGCTACTCTTTCCTTTACACAAAGAGCCCCTGCAATAGATAAAACCAACACCATGGCCATGGAACCGAAAATTAACACGTAATAGTTCTGTAACGTTCCTTCCGCCACAAGAATCGGTGCTGCCACAGCCAGTACCGCGCCACCTATCGTTGTTCCCAACGCATTGAAAATCGACAGACTGTTTCTCTCCCTGTCATCCGCGCTCATGACCGGGAGCAGACTGTTCTTGGAGATATCCATAATATCAAACGTCCAGCCCAGCAGAAGATACGTCACATACACAATCACATATTTTCCGACCGGAATCCAGACTGCGCCAAACCACAGTAAAATATAATTTATAACACAGATGATTGTTCCCAGAATAATCATAGGGCGAAATTTTCCCATTTTTGTTACCGGAAATTTGTCCAGAAAATATCCCATAATCGGGTCGCTGATTCCATCCACCACCTTGGATATTAAAAACAGGGTCGCCAGTGCTGCCGGTTCCAGACCAACCACATTCGTATAGTAAATCATAAAGAATCCTGACAATAATCCCATCAGTGGAATATTTCCCGCACATACCATAAATAAGCCCATTTTTTCCACGATACTAACCTTTTGTTTTTTACTCTTCTCACTCATTTGTTCTCTCCGCCTTAATATTGTGATAATGCTGTATTCAACATCTCTGCCTGTCCTTCATCCATCGGTCCTGAAAACATCTCCGCCACCTGCCGAAACGACAATCCATAGACCGCATCCGGTATCATATCCACCTCGGTCATCGTCGATAAAAATGCCCGTATCTGCGGATGGTTCAGCAAATCTTCCAGCTTTGACTCCACGCTGTATATTTTCTTTAACTTCTCAGTTGCCTCATATACGACTTCATAGTTTCCTGCAGTGATATAACAAATACCGTTCACCACTGTTGCGAATAGTGGATTTGTCTTATCTTCAAACAGAATCTCCGGAGCATGCGGCAATCGCACCTCGCCTTCTCCGCCAAACGGAATCGTGATGCTGATTTTGATTCTGTTATCATCCGTGATTTCCCAGCCGCACTCATACCGTCCGCTTGCCGAGTCATACACGGTCTTTACCTGTCTCAAATCATAATGGACATTCGGACAAATTGCAACCCTTCTGCCTCCCGGAGATTCTTCCAAAAGATGGATTCCTCCCACATGGCGGAACATCCATTCCAGAATCGCCCCGTAAGAATAATGGTTGAGACTGTTCATTCCGGTACTGGATATCTTACCGTCTTCATCCAGTGAATTCCATCGTTCCCAGACTGTGGTGGCTCCCAGTTTCACTTCGTGCAGCCACCCCGGATACTCCTCGTTCAAAAGCAGGCGGTAGGCGGTATCCGTCATTCCGTTATCGGTCAACACATTACACAAAAGGGAGGTTCCCACAAATCCGGTATTCAATTTGTTTCTGCTCTCGCGGAAAAGTTTCTTTAACATCTCTCTGGTCAGCTCTTCGTCCTCTGACAAATGATATTTCAGAGCCAGCAGAAGACCCGTCTGTGTCTTTTCCGCGCATCTTCCGGTCGGGGTAAAATATTCTTCTTTTACCACACGCCATTGTTTTTCGGCGATTTCCCGATATTGTTTTTCCTCTTCCTTTCGCCCGAGAACCGCCGCTGCCTTCGCTGTAAGCTCCGCGCTTGCCGCATAATAAATATCCGCAATATAGCCTTCATCGGTCGCTCCGTATACATTTCCCGCCGCGGCTCCCACCCGGTCAAGCGCCAGCCAGTCTCCGTAATGGAAGGAATGTCTCCATCCGTGGTGCTCTCCGTCCACCTTACGGATATAGTCCACCCAAGCCTTCATACTGTCAAACTGCTGTTCCAATATGGTAGCATCCCCGCTGAACAGATAGACATTCCACGGAACGATACAGGCCGCATCGCCCCATGCACAGGAACATTTCGACGGACCGAAGGTCGGCACCACCTCCGGAACCATCCCTCCGGCAATCAGCTGTTCCTTATACAAATCGTACAGATATTTTCTGTAAAATGCATAGGTATCCGCCAGATAACATGCCGTACCCGAAAACACCTGTGTGTCGCCTGTCCATCCCATGCGCTCATCTCTCTGCGGACAGTCTGTCGGCACATCTAAGAAATTATCCTTCATGCCCCATTCCACATTGGAAATCAACTGATTTACCAGTTCATTTCCTGTCTGTATACTACCGGTACCTTCGTAATCACTGTAGAGTGCCATTCCCGTAAAATCTTCACAGGAGACATTGGTTACCCCGCTGATTTTTACATACCGGTATCCGTAAAATGTAAAATGCGGAACAATGTCTTTTTCTTCCCCGTCAGAGATATACACATATTCCGACAAAGCGGTTCTTAAGTTTTCGTTATAAAAACATCCGTCCTGCAGGATTTCGCCTGTCTGGATTCTGATTTCTTTTCCTTTCAGCTCATGGACATGAAGTTTGAAAATCCCGGTAATCTCCTGCCCTAAGTCAAACACCCATTCATCCTTCGGGGTGTGAATCAGTTCCTTCGGTGTAAACTGTTCATGCACAGTCACCGGAAGGGACAGCCGCTCCGTCAGTCGCCCCTGCGGCGCCTCAGCAAGCTGCGCGCTGACAGGTTCGACAGGTTCCAAGGTATCATCCCGTTTCTCCCCGTCATATATATTGGAAAAAAACAGATTGCTCCTTGTCACTTCCCATGTGTCATCCGTGCCGATTATCTCTTGTGTGCCATCCTCATATTCCAGATGCACCTCTGCCAGCAGTTTCCACTCGTCGCCGTAAAATCCTTTCTGTTCTGTCTGATTGAACCCGAACCTCCCTTTGTACCACCCATTCCCCAAAAGAACGGACAACACACCTTCGCGCTGCATCTGCGCGGTCACATCATACGTCTGATACTGTAACCACTGATTGTAGTTATTGCAGTACGGGGTCAGATATTCTTCCCCGATTTTTGCGGATTTTAAAATATCTGTTTCGGTTTTCTCTCCATCCGTAAAATATGCCTCATAAAGCCCCAGTCCGCAGAGATAGAGACGGGCTTTTTTTACCTTTCCACGGGGAATGATTCGCTTTGAGAAAATGGGATGGCGTTCCATCCTGCTGTCGCAGGTAATCCATTTTCCCACCCACGGCTCGTCCCTCTTTGCCGTCTCAAAGAACTGTACGTCGGACTCCAGCACTTCGTCTGCGTCCGTAGTAACGATTACCTTCCAGTAATATCTGGTACAAGGCTCCAGATTCATCTCCGCTTTTACAGCCAGACTGTCGAGCTTTGCCTCCCCGGTGTCCCAAAGAACATCCGCGAAGGTTTCATCCTTTGCCACAAGGATTCTGGCACATCTCTGGTTCTTTCCCCTGCATTCTCTGACCTTCCACGAAAAAACCACCGGATTCAGTAAAAATCCCACCGGATTCGTGATATGATTTGTTTTTGCTGCGTAAATCTGATTCATATTGCTGTTTTCCAAGCTCCTTCCTTTTTTCATTGTGTACACTGTAATTCGAGTATAATGGATTTGCCTCATAAAATCATTTACGGAATTTCATCATTTTACCTACCAAACTTAAGATTTATATTGATGCATCCGCAAATGTTTTGTATAATGATAAAAATGCAAAGTGCCAAAGAGCATACCTTTACATTTGCATGAAAGCCATGACTTTGAAACCTGAAAAACATGCGAAGGCAGCCGATGAAGGCGGATTTTTAAATATTTTTAAAAATATGGGAGGATATACCAATGTTGACGGATTCCGGACTGGATACTTATCTGCGAAAACACACTGCACAGGAAGAACAGAATCTCTTGGGAGCTACCAATGATTATCCCGGTATCGAGACAATCACCACGGCGTCGGGGGAACTCTGCTACTGTTTCACGCCTACCCCGCTCAGTATGCAGATGGCGCTCTCGGAGAACAAGGTTCTGGCCAATTACCAAAATTTTGCAGTCATCAAGCAGGACCGCTTTGAGACGGTTCCCCTGCATATTCACGAATGGCTGGAGCTTTGCTATGTCTATTCCGGCAGCTGTACATTTACACTCAATGACGTATCCCTCACTTTATCTGCCGGAGAGATTCTTTTAATCAGCCCGAATACGCCTCACCGCACGACAAAATGTAATGAAGAAGATATTATGATTAATTTTTTGATTACCAAAGAATATTTAAACAACAACTTCTTTGAGAAACTCGCAAAAAAGAATTTTATCACGCAATTTCTCATTGAGGCGCTCAACAGCCAGTCCCGACGGGATAACTATATCCTGTTTTCCGCCAAAAAAAGAAACCGGCTGACATTATTTGTCAACCAGTTTCTGTGTGAATTCTACTCGCCCTCCGTTACGTCCGTCGCCATGCTTGACGCACAGATGACTTTATTGATTTGCGAGTTAATCAATTACTTCCAGCACAACATGGAACTGGCAAGCCTCTCTTCCTCCAACCATATTTACGCCATCCTGCGTTATATAGAAACCAACTGCGCAGACTGTACGCTGGAATCGACCGCGGCTTTCTTCCATATGCATCCGAACTATCTCTCTTCGTATATCAAAAAGCATACAAACTATACATATAAACAACTCATCCAGAACCAGCGGTTATCACAGGCCGCCATGTTGCTGCGTACCACCACGCTGCCGACCTGCGATATCAGCATTGCCGTGGGATATGAGAATACTGGGTTCTTCTTCAAAAAATTTGAAGAAAAATACGGATGCACGCCAAAGGAATACCGCTGCCGGCAAACCATGTGATTCGCCATTGCCCAAATTGTTAAGGAAACAATCGGAGTTGTTGTAAACGAAAAAGCAGTCTTGCGGTTTTATCAAACTGCCCTTTCGTTTACATCAATTTCGATTTTTCCTTGGTGAACAA
>QUJA01000004.1 GCA_003480425.1 Firmicutes bacterium AM31-12AC | reverse complement strand
GCCATTAACCCCCGTCCCCAACCGGCACCCCTGACCTCAAAAAATTTCAATACTTCGCTCTAATATCCCATTCATATGTGCAATTGCTGTTCCGTAATTGGTAACAGGAATATTCTGATCTTCGGCACATTGCAGCCGGTATTTCATTTCTCTTTCATTTAGTGTACATCCACCACAATGAATGATCATACGATATTTACTTAAATCTGTTGGAAATTCCGTTCCACTTGTGAATTCAAATTGAATATCTTTGCCGGTATAGCTTCGAATCCAGTTTGGCAGTTTGACCGTACCGATATCTTCGCATTGTCTGTGATGTGTGCATCCTTCTGATATGAGAAGGATGTCTTCATCTAGCAGAGAATCTAATGTGTGTGCTCCGTTTACGACTGTTTTTAAATTGCCTTTATATCGTGCAAACAAAATTGAAAATGAAGTGAGAGGCACATCTTTAGGTACAATTGTAGCTACTTTTTTGAATGCCTGGCTATCTGTGATGACAAGCTGTGGAGGAGCTGGCAATTTTTTGAGTGTGTCCTCTAATTCAGTTTCTTTTACTACAATAGAAATAGCATTGGACTCTAGCAGGTCGCGAATGGTTTGCTGCTGTGGGAGAATTAATCTTCCCTTAGGAGCAGAGGAATCAATCGGGATAACCAGAACCACAGTGTCCAGAGGTTTTATTAAATCACCGACGATGTGTTTCTCATTTATAGTTTGAGGAAGCTGTGCGGCAATTAATTCTTTTAGTTCGTGGATATTCGTATTTGTTTTCGCGCTGACAGAGATACATTGTTTCGGAGAAACGGTATCTGGCAGTGAGGATGGCACATCAGTTTTGGATATATCACACTTATTCCATACAACGACATAGGGTATATGTTTATCTATAATACGAGTAAGAATATTTAAATCTTCAACCGTGGCACCGAGAGTGCTGTCGATAACAAGAACAGCGATATCGGTTTTGTTTAGCATCTGATATGCTTTTTGGATTCGAAGTTCTCCGAGTTCCCCGATATCATCAAGTCCGGGAGTATCGATAATAACCACAGGACCGAGAGGTAACAGTTCCATAGCCTTGAGGACAGGATCTGTAGTAGTACCTTTTACATCTGATACGATGGCCAGATTCTGTCCTGTGATTGCATTGATAATGCTGGATTTTCCAGCGTTGCGTCTGCCAAAAATTCCAATATGGATACGGTTGGAAGAAGGTGTTGCATTTAAACTCATAATAATTCTCCTAAAAACGGAAATCGCGGCGATTATTTTCTTCAATCAATCGGAGATTTTCACGCACAACTGCACGAGCTTTTTCGTTTGGTACATTGAACACTTCTCTTTCAATAAGTTTATCACCGATTGCTTTGGTCGCAGGACTTGCGTAATCCATTAAATATTCTTTCAATGTCATTAATGCATTCGGATGGCAGCAGTTCTGAATCTGTCCACTCTTGCACAGTGACATAAAACGGTCACCGGTGCGTCCTTCGCGATAACATGCAGTACAGAAGCTTGGAATATAGCCAAGTTCCATCAGCCATTTGACAACTTCGTCCAATGTACGTGTATCGCTGACGTCAAACTGTTCTGATTTGGCATCGTCCGGTTCTGGTTCGGCATAGCCGCCGACACTTGTCTTAGAACCGCCACTGATCTGAGAGACACCGAGATGAAGAACACGTTCTCTTGTTTTCTGACTTTCTCTTGTAGAAATAATCATACCTGTGTAAGGTACGGCAATTCGGATGCAGGCAACGATCTTGGCAAATGTATCGTCATCAATTCCGTTATCAAAAGAATCTGCATCAATATCATCTGCATGACGGAGTCGAGGAACACTGATCGTATGAGGCCCAACCCCAAATGCTGCTTCAAGGTGTTCAGCATGCATCAAAAGACCTGCAAATTCGTAACGATATTTGTCCAGACCAAAGAGTACACCGATTCCGACATCGTCAATGCCACCTTCCATAGCACGATCCATAGCCTCTGTGTGGTAGTCATAATCATGTTTTGGTCCTGTCGGATGCAATTCCTGATAGCTTTCTTTATGATAAGTTTCCTGAAATAAGATATAAGTTCCGATGCCGGCTTCTTTCAACAAGCGGTAATTGTCAACAGTTGTTGCCGCAATATTGATATTGACACGACGGATAGCACCATTCTTATGCTTAATGCTATAGATAGTCTTAATACATTCCAGATAATAATCCATTGTGTTATGTACCGGATCTTCTCCGGCTTCTAAAGCCAGACGCTTGTGTCCCATATCCTGTAGAGCGATCACTTCCTTGCGGATCTCATCCTGAGTAAGCTTCTTTCTTGCAATATGTTTGTTCTTCATATGATATGGACAGTAGGTGCAGCCATTGACACAATAATTTGATAAATAAAGCGGCGCAAACATAACGATACGATTTCCATAAAAATCTTTCTTAATCTGTTCAGCCAGTCTATAAATCTCCTGATTTTTTTCTTCAATATCACAAGCGAGAAGAACAGACGCTTCTCGGTGTGACAGTCCTTTTCTAAGCTTTGCCTTCTCAATCAAAGAGTTAATCAGAGCCTCGTTGTGCTTGTTCTCGTCTGCATAGGCAAGTGTGTCTAAAATCTCCTCGTGATTGATAAAGTCATCAGCATGTTTTGAATTTACGTCATACATAGTATAGCCCCCTTAGTAGTCGCGACGTTATTGTAAAAATGTCTCTTAAATTTGATTATATGGACTGAATTTGGCAAAGTCAACAATTGATAAAATGTAGTCAATATCACAGCTTCAATTTTGCAAATGCTTCCGCAAATGCGTTATTGATTGGTTCTTTTGCTTCTTTTGCCTGCTTTTTTAAATACTGATTTACATCTCGTTTGTTGGCACCTTTTCCCTCTTTCTTTTTGCGTTCTTCAAAGGCACTTAGCTTTTCTTTGTGACCGCATACACAGACAAATCGCTGCCCATCTCCTTTTCCGACTAAATCCATTTTTTTATGGCATACAGGACATCGGGCGTTTGTATGCCGGGAAAGGGTTTCGCGGTGGCCGCATTCACGATCCTGACACACGAGCATCTTACCGTGTTTTCCATTTACCTCCAGCATAAATTTTCCGCATTCAGGACATTTTGTACGAGTCATATTATCGTGGCGGAAGGTTCCGTTGGCAGATTTGATCTCGGAAATCAACTGTTTTGTATAATTCTGGATTTCATCCATAAATTGTTTGTCAGACTGCGTTCCTTTGGCTATGGCCTGAAGGCGTAATTCCCAGGATGCTGTAAGCTCAGGTTTCTTCAAATCTTCCGGTACAAGTTCCAAAAGCTGCTTTCCTTTAGAAGTGATGTGGATTTCATTTCCCTTCTTCTCCATGAGAAAACTGTTAAATAGTTTTTCGATGATATCGGCTCTGGTTGCAACTGTTCCAAGTCCACCGGTCTCACCGAGCGTTTTTACGATTGTTTTATCTCGGTTTGCGAGATATTTCACCGGGTTTTCCATTGCAGCGATTAAAGTACCTTCTGTAAAATATGCCGGTGGCTTTGTTTTTCCTTCTGTAATGGTAAATGTTTTTACACAAAGCTGCATGCCGGATTTTAATTTCATTAAGGAATCCGAGGCAGTCTGCATAGGAAGTTCCTCTTCATCACAGTCGACATCAGAATAATTGCTGTCTTCATAAACCTCGCGCCAGCCAGGAGTCTTGTAAATAGTTCCTTTTGCGAGAAATGTTTCATTATTGTATGAAGCGGTGACGGTGGTGTCTTCGTATTCGGAAGCCGGGCAAAGCACGGCAAGGAAACGACGCACGACCATATCATAAATTTTACGCTCTTCGTTGCTCATATTTTCCAGCTGTACAAATTGTTCAGTTGGAATGATCGCATGATGGTCACTTACTTTTTTATTATTTACAAAAGATTTGTTTGCCTTGATCGGTTTGTTTGCGAGCTTTAAAGCAACGCGTTTGTAAGGTCCGACAGCACAGGACTGAAGACGCTCTTTTAATGTGCCAACCATATCTTCGGTCAGGTAACGGGAATCTGTTCTTGGATAAGTAAGAACCTTGTGATTCTCGTAGAGCCGCTGCATGATATTCAGCGTTTGCTTTGCGGAATAACCATAGCGCTGATTCGCCTCTTGCTGTAATGCAGTCAGGTCATAAAGTGCCGGTGAGAAAGAATGTTTTTCCTTTTTCTGAATATCTGTGATCACGAAATCATTTTTCCCGGAAGATTGGAGTTTCTGTAATCTTTCCTTGTCAAAAGTGCGAGGAGAATGCGACTTTTTATCCGTCCATGTAAATGTGATTCCGTCTGCAATGGCTTTTAATCCGTAGTAGGATTTTGGCTTGAAAGAGCGGATCTCCTGTTCTCTGGCAGCAATCATGGCGAGTGTAGGTGTCTGGACGCGGCCGCAGGAGAGCTGGGCATTATATTTACATGTCAGTGCACGTGTGGCATTGATGCCAACGACCCAGTCGGATTCGGCACGTGCGACAGCTGCGTGATAAAGCTGCTCGTAGCTTTTTCCTGGTTTAAGGTGGGCAAATCCATCCAGAATGGCCTTATCTGTAACGGAAGAAATCCAGAGCCTCTTTAGTGGTTTTTTATTGTTTGCTTTCTCAAGAATCCAGCGGGCAACAAGTTCGCCTTCACGTCCGGCATCTGTGGCGATAATGATGTCGCTGATATCTTTTCGGTAAATGAGATCCTTGATTGCATGATACTGTTTTCCGGTCTGCTTGATGACTACCAGTTTCCAGTGTTCAGGGAGCATCGGCAAAGTATCCATACTCCATGTTTGATATTCTTTTCCATATTCTTCCGGGTCTGCCAATGTGACAAGATGGCCAAGTGCCCAGGTTACAACATAATCATTTCCTTCAATATAATTAGTGGTTTTTTTATTACAGTGAAGAACGCGGGCAATATCCCGCGCTACTGAAGGTTTTTCTGCAATTACTAAGTGTTTGCTCATGAGTTAATCTCCTGAATAAATAGTATTTAATCTCTCTGCCAGCGTCCGGATGCTCCGCAAGGAAGTACCAGACCGGTATTTTTAACCGGGAGTCCGATTTCCTGAGATTCTACGTGTCCGTTCCATGCCTTGAGTTCTGTTGCAATCATGTAAGTTAATACGGCAGGAGCAAGACCGGTTGTATATGAATTCACAAGGAAGAAAATGGCATCCTTTGATAAGATTTTAGTACAAAGCTTGATCAATGGATGGATCATGTCTTCAATCTTCCAAATCTCGCCTTTTGGTCCACGTCCATAAGAAGGCGGATCCATAATGATTGCATCGTAAGTATTGCCACGGCGGATCTCGCGCTCTACAAATTTGACACAGTCGTCTACAAGCCAACGGATAGGAGCATCGCCAAGTCCTGAAGATACAGCATTCTCTTTAGCCCATCCGACCATACCTTTTGAAGCGTCAACATGAGTAACCTGAGCTCCTGCAGCGGCAGCGGCAAGTGTAGCTCCTCCTGTGTATGCAAAAAGGTTTAATACCTTTACAGGACGGTTTGCTTTTTTTATGATATCAGAGAACCAGTCCCAGTTTGCTGCCTGTTCAGGGAAAAGTCCCGTATGTTTAAAGTTGAATGGCTTCAGGTTAAATGTCAGAGAACCGTAATGAATTTGCCATTGTTGTGGAAGATCAAAGAATTCCCACTCTCCGCCACCTTTTTTACTGCGGTGATAATGTCCGTTGCGGTGCTTCCATCCGTAATCATTTTTCGGAGTGTCCCAGATGACCTGCGGGTCTGGACGAACCAAAATATAGTCGCCCCATCTCTCTAATTTTTCACCCTTTGAACAATCTATCACTTCATAATCTTTCCAATTATCTGCAATCCACATAAATATAATCCTTTCTGAATTTATTGAAATAAAATCTAAAATATTATCGTGGACTTATTATAGCATGACCGAGAGAAAAGAACTAGTTCATATTGAAAGCTTGGAAATTTTCTGTAAGATATTCCCATATGTCCTTTCTTTTTATGTGAAAAGTTGATACTATATAAGATAAATAAAAAGACACAAGGAGGATATTCGAAAATTATGGATAAGAATCAGCTGTATCGCAGAATCCCGAAGGTAGATGTTTTGTTAGAAGAGGATGGGATTCGAAAATTAGAAGAACGATATGGCAGATCCTGTGTCAAACGTGTTGTACAGGATGAACTGGAACGAGTTCGTGTCCTGATTGGAGAATCTGTGGATGAGACAGACGTGTTAAAGGCGGTTGAGCAGTTGCCGGATCGTATCAGTAAAAGTCTGGAACTGCTGTATACACCGAATATACGAAGTGTTATTAATGGAACGGGTACTATTATACACACGAATCTGGGGCGAGCACCACTTAATCGAGAACATGCAGAAAAACTGGCTGTGATCGCAACGCAGTATTCCAATCTGGAGTATGATCTGCAGCGAGGAGAACGGGGAGAGAGGAATGCACATTTTGAATCCTTGCTTTGCCGTCTGACAGGTGCAGAGGCAGCCCTTGTTGTAAATAATAATGCGGCAGCAGTTCTTTTGTGTCTGAGTACGCTTGCAAAATCAGGTGAGGTGATCGTGTCGCGAGGAGAACTGGTGGAGATTGGCGGAAAGTTCCGCATACCGGATGTGATGGAGCAAAGCGGTGCGGTTTTGGTTGAGGTCGGTACGACAAATAAAACACATCTGCCAGATTATGAGAAAGCAATCACGGAAGAGACAAAGGCTATTCTCAAGGTCCATACAAGCAATTATCAGATTGTCGGCTTTACGGAATCTGTTGCGGTACCAGAGTTGAAAGCAATTGCAAAAGAGCATGAGATTCCGATAATTGAAGATCTTGGAAGTGGAGCATTGGTTGATTTAAGCAGGTATGGTATTTCTCATGAGCCGATGGTACAGGAGGCAATCTGCGGCGGTGCAGATGTTGTTTGTTTTAGTGGAGATAAGTTGTTAGGCGGTCCGCAGGCAGGAATCATAGTCGGCAGAAAATGTTATATCGATAAGATGAAGAAGGCCCCGCTGACACGTGCATTGCGCGTGGATAAATTTACTACAGCTGCATTGGAGATGACGCTGGAGGAATATTTATCAGAAGAGAGAGCGATGCAGAAGATACCTGTCTTAAAGAGGATATCTGAGATGCCGGATACTGTGAAGCAGCGTGCACAAAAGTTGAAATTCCAGTTAGAACAGCAGAAGCTCCTGCTCAGATCGTGTTAGAAGCTTGTGAGTCACAGATTGGCGGAGGGGCGCTTCCACTTGAAAAGATTTCCAGTACAGCAGTTGCAATACGTTCGGAATATGTTCGGCATCAGAGATGGAAAAGAGAATGCGAGCTTTGGCGACACCGATTATCGGGAGAATGATAAACGGTGTCTGGGCTATGGATATGCGGACGATAGAGGAAGAACAGATTCCTTATATTGTAGGCAGTATACAAGATGTGCTGAACAGTTGCAGGATTTGAATCAATGACAGAAAAAAGATAAAGGAAAAGGATAAGAAGCAGAAATGAATTTAAAACAGTTAGAGGCGTTTGTGAATGTGGCAGAAAAGCGCAGCTTCTCAAAAGCAGCGCGAGAGCTGTATCTGACACAGCCAACGGTCAGTGCACATGTTTCCGCATTGGAGAAAGAATTGAATATCAAATTGTTTTTGCGAAATACAAGAGAAGTAGGCCTTACAGATGAAGGCGAAAAGTTATATCAATATGCAAGACAGATGTTGAATCTGGAACAATTGATATATGAGGCTTTTGACAGTGATGTAGCTTCTAATTCTTGTATTAAGATTGCTGCTTCCACGATTCCGGCACAGTATCTCTTGCCGGACATATTAAGCCGTTACAGTAGTATGTATCCGAAAGAACAGTTTGAATTGGTTGAGTCGGACAGTGCCGGGGTGATAAGGGCTGTTTCGGAGCGTACGGTAGATATTGGATTTACTGGAACGATATTAGATAAGAAATCTTGTGAATATGTTCCGTTTTTTGATGATGAATTGATTATTGTCATGCCAAACAACGAGAAATATCGTCAGATAAAGGAGACAGAAACCGGGATAGAGTGGCTGGAACGAGTTCCAATTATAATGAGGGAGCAAGGTTCCGGAACAAGAAAAGAGGCAGAAAAGCAATTAAAGCGGGAAGGGATTGATATTCGAAAACTAAACGTAGTTGCAAATATGGAAAATACGGAGGTGATAAAACAATCTGTAAAAAAAGGAATTGGTGTAACAATCATTTCAAAGCTTGCAGCAGCGGAGGATTTGAAATGGGAGAACGTTCTGGCATATCCGCTGGGAGAAAAAAAGAGGGTTCGAAAATTGTATGTCGTATATAATAAAGAATATCCTCGCACAAAGGCTGTGAAAAAGATGATGAAAATAGCGGAAACATTCAATAGAATGTGTTGATGGTCACACTTACTGTGAACAGTAACTAGAATTTTCACAGAAAACAGTATATACTAAGAGATAGTGCATTCGATATATTCAAGTTGAACGAATTGCTTTAATCTGGGTGCGGCTGGGCAGCTGGTGTGTCCCCTGGTCTTCAAAACCAGTGTGAGGCGTGTGGAACGTCTTGGGTGGGTTCGATTCCCACACGTATCCGCCAAAAGAAGGGAGAAAATGATATGATTACAGTAAATGCAATGGGCGATGCATGCCCGATTCCAGTTATAAAAACAAAAAAAGCAATACAGAAAGTAACCGGTGCAGAGACAATTGAAGTATTGGTTGATAATGAGATTGCGGTTCAGAATGTGACAAAGATGGCACAGAGTTCAGGGGGAACAGTAACATCGGAAAAATTAGCTGAAAAAGAATTTAAGGTTACGATTCAGCTTAGCGGCGCAGTTGCGAAGGATACAGAAGCTGCACCGGTTACATGCATACCTGACAGCAGAAGAAATACAGTTGTTGTGATTGCAGCAGATCATATGGGTGAAGGGAAAGAAGATCTTGGCAAAGTTTTAATTAAAGGATTTATTTTTGCACTGACACAGCTAGAAGAACTTCCAAAGACAATTTTATTTTATAATGGTGGTGCAAAAATCACAACAGAAGGTTCTGAATCGTTGGAAGATTTGAAAACCTTGGAAGCACAGGGCGTTGAGATTATGACATGTGGAACTTGCCTTGACTACTATGGACTGAAAGAAAAACTCCAGGTTGGAACTGTGACAAATATGTATAGTATTGTAGAAACTATGAATAATGCAGACAAAATTCTTCGTCCATAAGCAGAGGGGAGGAAATGGAATGAAAACGAGAGATGAGATCAGACTCACTCAGATGACGAATACCGCCGGATGAGCGGCTAAAATCGGTCCTGAGACCCTTGCCCAGGTTCTGGGTAAGCTGCCAAAATTCCAGGATGAGAATCTCCTGGTAGGAATTGAGACATCGGATGATGCCGCAATTTATAAAATTACAGATGAAATCGCAATGATACAGACGGTGGATTTTTTTACACCGGTAGTAGATGATCCGTATACGTTTGGCCAGATCGCAGCAGCAAACTCACTTAGTGATGTCTACGCAATGGGCGGAGAGCCAAAGATTGCTTTGAATGTCGTTGGATTTCCAAATTGCCTTGATCCGTCTATCCTTGCAGATATATTAAGAGGTGGTGCAGACAAGGTAAAAGAAGCGGGAGCTGTTCTTGTAGGGGGACATTCTGTTCAGGATAATGAACCGAAGTATGGATTGTGTGTTTCCGGTTTTGTGCATCCGAAAAAAATATTTAAAAATTATGGCTGCAGACCGGGGGATGCATTGATTTTGACCAAGCCAATCGGAAGCGGAGTAGTAAATACAGCAGTGAAAGCAGAGATGGCTTTTGAAAGTTCGATGCAGGAAGCAATTAAAGTGATGTCTTCTTTAAATAAAAAGGCAAAAGAAGTGATTGAAAAATATCCAATATCAGCTTGTACGGATATAACCGGTTTTGGTTTACTGGGACATTGTGCGGAGATGGCATCGGCAAGTAAGGTGAGCTTTGACATTTATGTGGATGATGTAGCATATATTGACGGAGCCGTGGAGCTTGCACAGATGGGACTTGTGCCGGCAGGTTCCTATAAGAATAGGGAATATTCCGGTCATATGGTAGAGACAGGTGATGCAACGGAGACAGATATTGATCTTCTCTATGACCCGCAGACTTCAGGTGGTCTGCTGATTAGTGTGGCACCGGAGTATGCAGATGATATTATGAATGCATTTGAAGCACATGGTCTGGAAACGAGAGCTTCGCGAATCGGTACGGTGAGGGAAGCAGACGAAAAGTGGATATATCTAAAAAATAGTATCGAAAAATGCGAAAGAACTTATAGAAAAAATCTATAAGTTCTTTCATTTATTATAGGTTTCAATTAGACTGAAAAAATTTTAGGTAGTATAATATTTTTTAGAGAAAAACAAGAGGATAAACAATGGAAAAACATACGATTTATATGGACAATGCAGCAACCACACTGCCTAAGCCACCAGAAGTGCAGAAGCAATCGTACAGGCAATAAATCATCTTGGTAATGCAGGAAGAGGAAGTACGGAGGCGTCGTTGGATGCAGCGAGAGTTATTTATGATACGAGGGAACGCCTTGGAAGAATGTTTCATGCAGAGAATCCAAAGCAGATTGCCTTTACAAGCAATGCAACGGAAAGTCTGAACATTGCGATCCAAGGGCTGATCAATCCCGGAGATCATGTGATCACAACGGTGATGGAACATAATTCGGTTCTCAGACCATTATATGAGCGGCAGCAGGCGGGAGCAACATTGACGATTTTGCCGGCTGACGAGGATGGTAATATTTCATATGATATGCTGGAAGCGGCGGTGAGACAAGAGACAAAAGCAATTATTTGCACGCATGGTTCGAATCTTACGGGAAATCTCAATGATATTGAACGAATCGGGAAGATTGCGAAAGCGCATAAGCTGTTATTTATTGTAGATGCATCTCAAACAGCAGGTGTATTTCCGATAGATGTACAGAAGATGGGGATTGATGTGCTTTGTTTTACCGGGCATAAGAGTTTGTATGGTCCGCAAGGAACGGGTGGAATCTATGTGAGGAATGGCATAAAGATCAGACCGCTGAAACGAGGTGGGAGTGGGGTTGATACTTACAATCACAATCATCCGGAACAGATGCCGACAGCACTGGAGGCAGGAACTTTGAATGGTCATGGGATCGCAGGACTCAATGCAGCTTTAAAGTATGTGGAAGAAAAGGGGATGGATGTAATTAAAGAGGTTGCATTGCAGAGAGCCTGGCAATTTTACGATGGCATCAAGGAAATCCCGGGAGTGGCTATATATGGAGATTTTTCTAAAAGAGAGAGATGCCCGATTGTCTCATTTAATTTGTATGATTATGATTCGGCAGAGGTTAGTGATGAACTTTTGATGTCGTATGGTATTTCTACAAGAGCGGGAGGACACTGCGCTCCACTGATGCATGAATCCCTACAAAATGCAGAGCAGGGGGCGGTTCGCTTTAGTTTTTCTCATTTCAACACAAAGGAAGAAGTAGAAATTGCGATTCGGGCAGTACGTGAATTGTCCGAGGAGTGAGAAATGGGAGGTTCAGTATGAATTTTGCAGGTTCAAAGAAGAAAATGGCATTAGCGGAGTGCTTTGTGGATTAGTTGCAGCATGTCTGGCATATTTTGGAAATCCGGCAAACATGGCAATCTGTGTTGCATGTTTCATCCGTGATACAGCAGGTGCGCTTGGAATGCATCAGGCAGCAGTTGTACAGTATGCGAGACCGGAGATCGTTGGAATTATACTTGGATCATTGATAATTTCACTGGCTACAAAGGAATATTGTGCGACAGCCGGTTCAGCTACAATGACACGTTTTATATTAGGTATGATTCTTACAATCGGAGCACTTGTATTTTTAGGATGCCCACTGCGTATGGTAATTCGTATGTCAGCAGGTGACTTGAATGCATGGGTTGCACTGATTGGATTTGTTCTTGGAGTAGGAACAGGTGTAATTGTTTTAAAACAGGGATATTCGCTTGGAAGAGCTTATCCGGCACAGAAATCTTCGGGAATGATCATTTCTGTGATTGCAGTAGGAATTTTATTATTAGCTTTATTTACAACATTATTAAAATCCAGTGAAGCAGGTCCTGGAAGTATGCATGCACCCGTTGCAATTTCTCTGATTGGAGGGCTTTTGTTCGGAGCATTTGCACAGAAATCAAGAATGTGCTTCGCAGGAAGTGTTCGTGATATTATTTTAATGAGAAATTTTGAGTTAGTATCAGTGATCGGTGGATTCTTTGTAGTTATGCTCATTTACAATCTGGTAACAGGAAACTTTGTACTTAGCTTTAATACACCTGGTGTAATTGCACATTCAGAACATTTGTGGAATATCCTTGGTATGTATGCGGTTGGTTTCGCAGCAGTTCTTGCAGGAGGATGCCCGCTGCGTCAGCTTGTTCTTGCAGGACAGGGATCATCTGATTCAGCCGTTACAGTTGTAGGAATGTTTGTTGGAGCAGCATTGTGCCATAATCTTGGACTCGCATCAAGCGGAACAGCTTTGAATCCAGAAACAAAAGAAGTGGTTGCAGGTGCAGTGACAGCAAATGGTAAAATCGCAGTTATTATATGTATTGTTGCTTGTTTTGTAATTGCATTTACAAATCGTCGTAAAACAGCTTAAAATAGAAAAGAGGGATTCATATGAAAACAGTAGATGCGAGAGGTTTATCTTGTCCGGAACCATTAATGTTAACTGCCGAAGCTATGAAAAATATGGATGGAGCAGTAAAGGTGCTGGTGACAGAGCCACATCAAAAGACAAATGTAGAAAAATATGCTCAGAATCATGGAAAGAAAGCAACATCAGTACAGACTGATGATGGATTTGAAGTGACAATTGAGTAAATTCAACTGAGCGGATCGGATAAAGAGAAGAATTTGGATTATGAGAAAGAAAGAATTAAAGCTCGTTGTAACATTTCATACAACGGCAGATGCTATGGCGATGGAAAAAGCCTGTAAAGCAGATCAGATACCGGGAAGACTGATACCGGTTCCGCGGTCTATATCCGCAGGGTGCGGACTTTCCTGGTGTGCGTTGCCGGGGGAAGAAGGCGCAATAAGAGAAGAAATGAAAAAAGTTGGAATTGAAGAAGAAGCATTGCATCAGGTTATGGTTTAATGCAAAAACAAAGGACACAGTTTTCGCTGTGTCCTTTGTCTTTTTTTGGTATGTCATTGAGAGGTTAACTTCTCGCTGCTCCGCAGTCAATAATGTATACAAATCTGGGGAAAACCCTGATAAACAGGGCGTATATATTAATTGGAGTTCATCGGCGCAGGATCATCTTTGGGGGAAATGAACGGCGTCAATGTAACTGCAAGAGCAACAAAAATGGTTGGGGGTCCTATGTTGATAGGACTTGACTTATAAACAACGAAAAATGTATTTTTAATAATTCTGCGATAAATGATGAGCCTCAAATACAAAAAAGACAGTCTCCCCCTCTTGGGAAACCGCCCTTGGTTTCATTTATCTATAAGTCTTCTTAACAATACCACTTTAATGTGGTAATGTCAAGAGACGAAAAAAGAATTATTTATAAAAAGAGTTTCTTCCTATTATATAATGAAAATGTTTTGAACGTATATGATAGAGGGGTGTTGTGCAAATAGCACAGAAGAACCGGTTGGGAATTGAGATAAATAACAAAAATCATAAAAAAGAAAAAAATACAAAAAAATATAAAAAAGTACTTGCAATATGGACGATGATTGGTTATACTAAGAGAGCTGTGGCATGATAGCTGTGAAGCGAGAGGTTGCTGCTGACATGTAAATACATGATGGCAGGTTTTCCGTGGAGCGAATGTCAAGTTAGGAAACTGGCGACAAGTCACTGTACGAATCATAACTGATTACAACTTACCACTAAAGGTAAAAGTATGAAACAACGTGTAAGTCTGCATGACACACACGGGAGAGTGTACAGTCACCGCTTGTCGTACTGGGTTTAAAAGTACGAAAAGGAGGCGACTTTTTTTATGGCAAGTCAAGTAATGAGAATCACATTGAAAGCGTATGATCATCAGTTAGTTGATGCATCTGCTAAAAAAATCATCGAAACTGTTAAGAAAAACGGAGCACAGGTGAGCGGACCGGTACCGCTTCCAACTAAGAAGGAAGTAGTTACAATTCTGAGAGCCGTACACAAATATAAAGACTCTAGAGAGCAGTTCGAGCAGAGAACTCATAAGAGACTCATCGACATTGCTGCACCAACACAGAAAACAGTTGATGCACTGTCAAGATTGGAAATGCCAGCTGGTGTATTCATCGACATCAAGATGAAAAACAAATAAGCTGACAGCACAAAGAATTAAGAAACAGTAATTCCTATAATTTAGGATGAGCACCCGAGTGGTGTTCCGCTGTAAATCACAGGAGGTAATTATAATGAAGAAAGCTATTTTAGCTACTAAAGTCGGAATGACTCAAATCTTCAACGAAGATGGAACATTGATTCCGGTAACTGTACTTCAGGCTGGTCCTTGTGTAGTAACACAGGTTAAAACAGTTGAGAACGACGGTTACAGCGCAGTCCAGGTTGGTTTTGTAGACAAGAAAGAAAAGATTGTCACAAAAGATGGAAACGGCAAAAAAGAAATCGCACACAGAAACGGTATCACAAGAGCTGAGAAAGGACATTTCGATAAAGCCGGCGTTTCTGGTAAGAGATATGTAAAAGAATTCAGATTTGAAAATGCTGAAGAATATACATTAGCTCAGGAAATTAAAGCTGATATCTTTGAAGCAGGAGACAAAATTGATGCTACTGCAATTTCAAAAGGTAAAGGTTTCCAGGGAGCAATCAAGCGTCACGGACAGAGCAGAGGACCTATGACTCATGGTTCTAAATTCCACCGTCACGCAGGTTCTAATGGTTCTGCATCCGATCCTAGTAAAGTATTCAAAGGAAAGAAGATGCCAGGTCAGATGGGTAACAAACAGATTACTGTTCAGAATCTTGAGATCGTAAGAGTTGACGCTGATAACAACCTGTTGTTAGTTAAAGGCTCTGTACCGGGACCAAAGAAGAGTCTGGTAACAATCAAAGAAACAGTAAAGGCAAACTAGTCTGACAACAGGAAAGGAGGAACACACAGATGGCAAACGTATCTGTTTATAATATCGAAGGTAAAGAAGTTGGTACAATCGATTTGAACGATGCTGTATTTGGTGTTGAGGTTAACGAACATCTTGTACACATGGCAGTTGTAAGCCAGCTTGCAAATAATCGTCAGGGAACACAGAAAGCGAAAACTCGCTCAGAAGTTTCTGGAGGCGGAAGAAAACCATGGAGACAAAAAGGAACAGGTCATGCAAGACAGGGTTCTACAAGAGCTCCACAGTGGACAGGCGGCGGAGTTGTATTCGCACCAGTTCCGAGAGATTATTCATTTAAGATGAATAAGAAAGAGAAGAGAGCTGCGCTTCAGTCAGCACTTACTTCAAGAGTAGAAGAAAACAAATTCATCGTTGTTGATGAGTTAAACTTTGATGAAATCAAAACAAAGAAATTCCAGGAAGTTCTGAACAACCTGAATGTAAACAAAGCATTGGTAGTTCTTGAAGATGGAAATACAAACGTTGAGATTTCAGCTAGAAACATTGCTGGAGTAAAAACAGCAAAAACAAATACAATCAATGTATACGACATCTTAAAATACAACACAGTAATCGCTACAAAAGCTGCTGTTGCAACTATTGAGGAGGTGTACGCATAATGGCAAACATTCAGTATTATGATGTAATCCTTAAACCAGTGATCACAGAGAAGAGCATGGAGCTTATGGCTGACAAGAAATATACATTCCTTGTACACACAGAGGCTACAAAATCTCAGATCAAAGAAGCAGTTGAGAAAATGTTCGCTGGAACAAAAGTTAAAAGCGTTAACACAATGAATCTTGATGGAAAAAACAAGAGACGTGGAATGACAATCGGAAAAACTGCTAAGACAAAGAAAGCTATTGTACAGCTTACAGAAGAAAGCGCAGATATTGAGATTTTCGAAGGTCTGTAAATCGCGCTGATGAATCACCATTGTCACTGGGCTCGAGAAAACCTCGTCAAGTGCCAAGGTGTACGTTCACACTAAACTCGAGAAGACCTCGTCAAGTGTGAACAGCATAGACGGTGCAAATCCGTGAAACGAATAATTAGGTATTGCGAAAGGAGAAAAAGTAATGGGAATCAAAACATATAACCCATATACACCTTCCAGAAGACAGATGACTGGCTCTGATTTCTCTGAAATCACAAAAACAACTCCTGAAAAATCTTTATTAGATTCTAAGAAGAGAACAGCTGGTCGTAACAGTCAGGGTAAAATTACAGTAAGACACCGCGGAGGCGGAGCTAAAAAGAAATATAGAATTATCGACTTTAAGAGAAATAAAGACGGAATTCCAGCAAAAGTTGTTGGTATCGAATACGATCCAAACAGAACAGCTAATATCGCTTTAATCTGCTACGCAGATGGTGAGAAAGCTTACATCCTTGCTCCAGAAGGATTAAAAGATGGAATGACAGTTATGAATGGTGAGAACGCAGAGGTTAGAGTAGGAAACTGCTTACCACTTGCTAACATCCCAGTTGGTACACAGATCCACAACATCGAGCTTTATCCAGGAAAAGGCGGACAGCTTGTTCGTTCAGCAGGAAACAGCGCTCAGTTGATGGCTAAAGAAGGAAAATATGCTACACTCAGACTTCCATCAGGAGAGATGAGAATGGTGCCAATCATTTGTAGAGCATCTGTTGGTGTTGTTGGAAATGGAGAGCACAACCTGATCAACATCGGTAAAGCAGGACGTAAACGTCACATGGGTATCAGACCTACAGTTCGTGGTTCTGTTATGAACCCGAATGACCATCCACACGGTGGTGGTGAAGGTAAGACAAGCATCGGTCGTCCAGGTCCATGTACTCCATGGGGTAAACCGGCACTTGGTCTTAAGACACGTAAGAAAAACAAATCTTCTAACAAGTTAATCGTAAGAAGAAGAGACGGTAAAGGTATCAAATAATTAGTTTACAAGGAGGTTAGAACCTATGGCTCGCTCACTTAAAAAAGGACCATTTGCAGACGAAAGCTTACTTAAAAAAGTAGACGCTATGAACGCTGCAGGTGATAAATCAGTTATTAAGACATGGTCACGTCGTTCTACAATCTTCCCATCATTCGTAGGGCATACATTTGCCGTACATGATGGAAGAAAACATGTGCCTGTATATGTTACAGAAGATATGGTTGGACACAAACTCGGAGAGTTCGTTGCAACAAGAACATACAGAGGACATGGAAAAGACGAGAAGAAGTCAAGAGTTAGATAATAGATCAACATATTTCGAAAGGAGGGTTCATCCATGGCTAAAGGACATAGATCCCAAATCAAGAGAGAAAGAAATGCGCAGAAAGATACAAGACCATCAGCTAAGATTTCTTACGCTAGAGTATCTGTTCAGAAAGCATGTTTCGTATTAGATGCCATCAGAGGTAAGGATGTACAGACAGCACTTGGTATTTTAGCTTACAATCCAAGATATGCTTCAAGTGTTATAGAAAAATTATTAAAATCAGCAATTGCTAATGCTGAGAACAACAACGGTATGAGTGTTGAGAACCTTTATATTGAAGAGTGTTACGCAAATAAAGGACCAACAATGAAGAGAATCAGACCAAGAGCACAGGGTAGAGCTTACAGAATCGAAAAGAGAATGAGCCACATCACTATCGTGCTGAATGAAAGATAAGGAGGAACACAATGGGACAGAAAGTTAATCCTCATGGCTTAAGAGTCGGAGTTATTAAAGACTGGGATTCCAAGTGGTATGCTGAAAAGGATTTCGCTGATAATCTGGTAGAAGACCATGAAATCAGAACATTCTTAAAGAAGAGATTATACAGCGCTGGAATTTCAAAAATTGAAATTGAAAGAGCATCTGATCGTGTTAAGATCATCGTATATACAGCAAAACCTGGTGTAGTAATCGGTAAAGGTGGAGCAGAAATTGAGAAAGTGAAAGCAGAGCTTGCACAGTTCACAGACAAAAAGCTTATCGTTGATATCAAAGAAGTTAAGAGACCAGATAAAGACGCACAGCTTGTAGCTGAAAATATTGCACAGCAGCTTGAGAACCGTATTTCATTCAGACGTGCTATGAAATCTTGCATGTCAAGAACAATGAAATCAGGAGCACTTGGTGTTAAGACATCTGTATCAGGACGTCTTGGTGGAGCTGATATGGCTCGTACAGAGTTCTACAGCGAAGGAACTATTCCACTTCAGACATTAAGAGCTGACATTGATTATGGATTCGCAGAAGCTGATACAACTTACGGAAAAGTCGGTGTAAAGGTTTGGATTTACAAAGGCGAAGTTCTTCCAACTAAGGCTGAAAAGGAAGGGAGCGATAAATAATGTTAATGCCAAAAAGAGTAAAACGTCGTAAACAGTTCCGTGGAACTATGAAGGGTAAAGCCCTCAGAGGTAACACGATTTCATATGGTGAATATGGTATTGTCGCAACAGAACCATGCTGGATTCGTTCTAACCAGATCGAAGCAGCCCGTGTCGCTATGACTCGTTACATCAAACGTGGTGGTAAAGTTTGGATCAAAATATTCCCAGATAAACCGGTAACAGCAAAACCAGCAGAAACTCGTATGGGTAGTGGTAAAGGTGCATTAGAGTACTGGGTAGCAGTAGTTAAACCAGGTCGTGTAATGTTCGAGATCGCAGGTGTTTCAGAAGAAATCGCAAGAGAGGCACTTCGTCTTGCAATGCACAAATTACCTTGCAAATGCAAAATCGTTTCTCGCGCAGAATTAGAAGGCGGTGACAACAGTGAAAATTAATACATTTGTAAACGAATTAAGAGGAAAATCCGTAGAGGAATTGAATGAAGAATTAGTAGCTGCTAAGAAAGAGCTTTTTAACTTAAGATTCCAGAACGCAACAAATCAGCTTGACAATACAAGCAGAATCAAAGAAGTAAGAAAGAATATCGCACGTATTCAGACTCTGATTACAGAGGCAGGCCGATAGGAAAGGAGTAGCAACTGTGGAAGAGAGAAATTTGAGAAAAGTTCGTGTTGGCAAAGTTGTCAGCGACAAAATGGATAAAACTATTGTTGTAGCAGTTGAGGACCACGTGAAACACCCACTTTATAAGAAAATCGTTAAGAGAACTTATAAACTGCAGGCTCACGATGAGAACAACGAATGCAACATTGGAGATACAGTAAAAGTTATGGAAACAAGACCACTGTCTAAAAACAAAAGATGGAGACTTGTTGAGATTATGGAGAAAGCAAAATAATATTGGTTTCGCATATTACAAGAGTATAATTGAACTAGAAGTTCAACGAATGTATATTGAAGGAGGTTTACCTGCATGATACAACAGGAAAGTAGACTTAAAGTAGCAGACAACACAGGTGCTAAAGAATTACTGTGTATCCGTGTACTTGGCGGTTCTACAAGAAGATATGCCAATATCGGAGATGTTATCGTTGCGACTGTTAAAGATGCAACACCAGGCGGCGTTGTTAAAAAAGGTGACGTTGTGAAAGCTGTAGTTGTTCGTACTGTAAAAGGTGCTCGTCGTAAAGACGGATCTTATATCAGATTCGATGAAAATGCTGCTGTAATTATAAAAGACGATATGAACCCACGTGGAACACGTATTTTTGGACCAGTAGCCAGAGAGCTTAGAGAGAAACATTTCATGAAGATCGTTTCTCTGGCTCCGGAAGTACTGTAGGGAGGTGCCGAGAATGTCAACTATGAAAATTAAAAAAGGTGATACAGTTAAAGTTATCGCTGGTAAAGATAAAGACAAAGAAGGCAAAGTTATTGCCGTTAATCAGAAAGACGGAAAAGTTCTGGTTGAAGGTGTCAACATGCTGACAAAGCACACAAAACCAAGCGTTGCTAATCAGAATGGCGGAATCATCCACCAGGAGGGACCAATCGATATTTCTAACGTGATGTATGTTCACAAAGGAAAAGCTACAAGAGTTGGTTTCAAAATGGATGGCGACAAAAAAGTTCGTGTTGCTAAATCAACAGGCGAAGTAATTGACTAATTCAAGGAAGGAGGACTTAAACGTTGAGTAGACTGAAAGATCAGTATCAGAATGAGATCGTTGATGCAATGATCAAAAAATTCGGATATAAAAATATTATGGAAGTGCCTAAGCTTGACAAAGTTGTTATTAACATGGGTGTAGGCGAGGCAAAAGACAATGCAAAAGTTTTAGAATCTGCTGTAGCTGATATGGAAAAAATCACTGGACAGAAAGCAGTTCTGACAAGAGCAAAAAATTCTGTAGCTAACTTCAAAATCAGAGAAGGTATGCCAATCGGATGTAAAGTTACATTAAGAGGAGAAAAGATGTATGAGTTCGTTGATCGTCTGATCAACCTTGCACTTCCTCGTGTACGTGACTTCAGAGGTGTAAATCCTAACGCATTTGATGGAAGAGGAAACTATGCACTTGGAATTAAAGAGCAGTTAATTTTCCCAGAGATCGAGTATGATAAAATTGATAAAGTCAGAGGTATGGATGTAATTTTCGTTACAACTGCTAAAACTGACGAAGAAGCACGTGAATTATTGACTCAGTTCAATATGCCATTTACTAAATAAGGAGGAGAATTTCATGGCTAAGACATCTATGAAAATTAAACAGCAGCGCAAACCAAAATTCTCGACAAGAGAATATAGCCGTTGCAGAATTTGTGGTCGTCCACATGCATATTTAAGAAAATATGGTATCTGCCGTATCTGCTTCCGTGAACTGGCATATAAAGGTGAGATTCCGGGAGTTAAGAAAGCAAGTTGGTAAGAAGGAGGATTTTACACCATGACTATGAGTGATCCAATCGCAGATATGCTTACAAGAATCCGTAATGCAAATACTGCTAAACATGATACAGTTGATGTACCTGCATCAAAGATGAAAATCGCGATTGCTGATATTCTTTTGGATGAAGGATACATTGCAAAATATGATATCGTAGAAGATGGAAACTTCAAGACAATGCATATCACATTGAAATATGGCGCAGACAAGAATGAAAAAGTTATTTCTGGTCTGAAGAGAATTTCTAAACCAGGACTTCGTGTGTATGCTAACAGCGAAGAGATGCCAAAAGTACTTGGCGGACTTGGAACAGCTATCGTTTCTACAAACAAAGGTGTTATCACAGATAAAGAAGCTAGAAAATTAGGCGTTGGTGGAGAAGTACTCTGCTTCGTTTGGTAGCCTGAAAGCACTTAGTGAAGACGAGTCGCAGACGAAATCTGAACTTAGTGCGAAGGCGTTCTTTGAGCTTAGCGAGGTCTTATCGAGCTTAGCGAAAAGAACTTCTTTGTAAAAAAACGCGTCGGGCAAGGGAAACCTCGCCAAGTGCGTGGTGCAACTGAAAACAGAGCGGACAAAGGATCTGCTCCGAAAATTTAAGTTATAGGAGGATAAAGGTATGTCACGTATAGGAAGACTGCCAATCACAATTCCAGCTGGAGTAAAAGTTGAAATTGCTGAGAATAATGTAGTGACTGTAACAGGTCCTAAAGGAACTCTTACAAAAGAGCTTCCAGTAGAAATGGAAATCAAACAGGAAGGCGAAGAAGTAATCGTTACAAGACCAAACGATCTGAAGAGAATGAAATCCCTTCACGGTCTTACAAGAACACTGATCAACAACATGGTAATCGGTGTAACTGACGGATACGAAAAAGTTCTGGAAGTAAACGGTGTTGGATACAGAGCTTCTAAGTCTGGAAATAAACTTACATTGAATCTTGGATATTCACATCCAGTAGAAATGACAGATCCAGAAGGTATTGAAACAGTTCTGGAAGGTCAGAATAAGATTACTGTAAAAGGTATCAGCAAAGAAAAAGTTGGCCAGTACGCAGCTGAAATCAGAGATAAGAGAAGACCAGAACCTTACAAAGGTAAAGGTATTAAATATGCTGATGAAGTTATCAGACGTAAAGTTGGTAAGACTGGTAAGAAATAATTAAGGAGGGTGTGAATAATGGTTAGTAAGAAATCAAGAGTTGAAGTTCGTAGAAAAAAACACATGAAATTGCGTAACCGTTTCAGCGGAACAGCTGAGAGACCACGTTTGGCAGTGTTTAGAAGTAATAATCACATGTATGCACAGATTATTGACGATACAGTTGGAAATACTCTGGTATCCGCTTCCACTCTTCAGAAAGACGTGAAAGCTGAACTTGAGAAAACTAACAACGTTGATGCAGCAGCATATCTTGGAAAAGTAATTGCTGAAAAAGCAATGGCAAAAGGTATTACAGAAGTTGTCTTTGATAGAGGCGGCTTTATCTACCAGGGAAAAATTAAAGCATTAGCAGACGCAGCTAGAGAAGCTGGACTGAATTTCTAGGAAGGGAGAACACATATGAGACAGGAACGTATTGATGCTAGTCAGTTAGAGTTAGAAGAAAAAGTGGTATCAATTAAACGTGTTACCAAGGTCGTAAAAGGTGGTCGTAACATGAGATTCACAGCTTTAGTAGTTGTAGGCGACGGAAAAGGCCATGTTGGTGCAGGTTTAGGAAAAGCTACTGAAATCCCGGAAGCTATCCGTAAAGGTAAAGAAGATGCAACAAAGAAACTGATTGAGGTTTCACTTGATGAGAACGACAGTGTACAGCATGATGTTATCGGAAAATTTGGAAGCGCTTCTGTATTGTTAAAGAAAGCTCCAGAAGGTACTGGAGTAATCGCTGGTGGTCCAGCGCGTGCGGTTATCGAGTTAGCAGGAATCAAAAATATCCGTACAAAATCATTAGGTTCTAACAATAAACAGAACGTAGTACTTGCTACTATCGAAGGTCTTAGAGGAGTTAAAACTCCAGAGACTGTTGCTAGACTTCGTGGTAAATCAGTAGAAGAGATTGTAGGCTAAGAGATAGGGCTTGTGCTCTGTCACATAATAGGAGGTAAGGTTAAATGGCAAATTTAAAAGTTACACTGGTTAAGTCTACTATCGGTGCTATACCAAAGCATAGAAAAACTGTAGAAGCTTTGGGACTGAAAAAGCTGAATAAAACAGTTGTATTACCAGATAATGCAGCAACAAGAGGTATGGTACAGCAGGTAAGACACTTAGTGAAAGTTGAAGAAGAAGCGTAAAGTATAAATCGATAAGGAGGTAATATCATGGACTTATCAAACTTGAGACCGGCAGACGGTTCTAAACATAGTGATAATTTCAGAAGAGGCCGTGGACACGGTTCTGGAAATGGTAAGACAGCTGGTAAGGGTCACAAAGGTCAGAAAGCTCGTTCAGGAGCTACAAGACCAGGCTTTGAAGGTGGTCAGATGCCTTTATACAGAAGATTGCCAAAGAGAGGTTTCAAATGCAGAAACTCTAAAGAGATCGTTGGCATCAACCTGAGCGCATTAGAAATTTTTGAAGATGGCGCTACAGTATCCGTTGAGACATTAATCGAAAACGGAATCGTTAAAAATCCAAAAGATGGTGTAAAAATTCTTGGAAATGGAGAGTTTACTAAGAAACTCACAGTTCAGGCTAATGCATTCAGTGCAAAAGCAGCTGAGAAGATTGAGTCCCTTGGTGGAAAAGCAGAGGTGATCTAATGCTAGATACAGTGCGAAGAGCATTTAAAATAGAAGATGTACGCAAGAGACTCTTCTATACATTCATGATGCTTATCGTTGTTAGACTTGGTTCCGAACTGCCTACACCGGGTGTGGATCCAACTTATATTCAGAATTTTTTCGCGAGTCAGACCGGAGATGCATTCAATTTCTTTGATGCATTTACCGGAGGCTCCTTTACACAGATGTCGGTGTTTGCATTGAGCATAACACCGTACATCACATCTTCTATCATCATACAGCTGTTGACAATTGCAATTCCAAAACTGGAAGAAATGCAGAAAGATGGTCCGGATGGTAGAAAGAAGCTCGCAGCAATTACACGTTATGTAACCGTAGCACTTGCATTGATCCAGTCTACAGCCATGGCTGTCGGATTCGGTCGTCAGGGACTGCTTGTTGAATATAATTTTGTAAATGCTGCAATTGTTGTATGTACATTAACTGCCGGTTCTGCATTCTTAATGTGGATCGGTGAGCGTATTACGGAAAAAGGTGTTGGAAATGGTATTTCCATTGTGCTGTTGATCAATATTATTTCACGTGTACCAAGTGATTTTGTGACTCTGTTTGAGCAGTTTATCAAAGGCAAGACTCTTGCAAAAGGTTTACTCTCAGCAGTGATCATTCTCGCAGTAATACTCGTTGTTATCCTTCTTGTAGTGATTTTGCAGGACGGAGAAAGAAGAATTGCAGTACAGTATTCACAGAAAGTTCAGGGAAGAAAGACTTATGGTGGTCAGTCTTCACATATTCCGTTAAAGGTAAATACAGCAGGCGTTATACCGGTAATTTTTGCATCATCACTGATGCAGTTCCCGATTGTTATTGCTCAGTTCCTTGGAAAAGGAAATGGCACTGGAATCGGAAGCCAGATTCTGAAGTGTATGAACTCAAATAACTGGTGTGATCCAGATAATTTAATATATTCAATCGGTCTGGTTGTTTATATCGTACTTACAATTTTCTTTGCATATTTCTATACATCGATTACTTTTAATCCATTAGAGATTGCAAATAATATGAAGAAGAGCGGAGGCTTTATCCCGGGAATCCGTCCTGGTAAGCCAACCGTAGAATACTTGACAAAGATTTTAAATTATATTATCTTTGTTGGAGCATGCGGTCTTGTGATCATTCAGGTGATTCCGTACTTCTTTAATGGTGTATTCGGAGCAAATGTTTCTTTTGGTGGAACATCAATCATCATTATTGTTGGTGTTGTTCTTGAGACATTAAAGCAGATTGAATCCCAGATGTTAGTACGTAACTACACAGGATTTTTGAATACCAAGGGCGGTTCTATGAAGAATAGTTTTCTTGGATATTAATGATAATATTTAGCTCGTTGTACTTTATCCTTAGAGGGTGGAGTGCGGCGGGTTAATGTGCTATTCAGAGAATTATAAAATTTTCGGTAAAAACAAAGGAGGCATATTATGAAAATTATTATGTTAGGTGCACCGGGTGCAGGAAAAGGAACTCAGGCAAAGAAGATTTCTGAAAAATATCAGATTCCACACATTTCTACAGGTGATATTTTCAGAGCAAACATCAAAAATGGAACAGAGCTTGGGAAAAAAGCAAAAACATACATGGACCAGGGACTTCTTGTACCAGATGAATTGGTTGTAGATCTTGTTGTAGACCGAGTAAATCAGGATGACTGTGCAAACGGTTATGTGCTAGATGGTTTTCCGAGAACAATTCCACAGGCAGAAGCTTTAGATGCAGCTCTTGCTAAGCTGGGGCAGAAAGTAGATTACGCTATCAATGTGGAAGTTCCGGATGAAAATATTGTAAATCGTATGTCAGGAAGACGTGCGTGTGTAGATTGTGGAGCAACATATCATATCGTATATGCTCCTACAAAGGTAGAAAATATTTGTGATAAATGTGGCGGCACATTAATTCTGCGTGATGATGATAAGCCGGAGACAGTTACAAAACGTCTTGGTGTTTATCATGAGCAGACACAGCCATTGATTGATTATTATACAAAATCCGGAACTTTGAAAGAAGTAGACGGAACAATCGATATCAATGATGTATTTGCTGCAATCGTTAAGATTCTGGGAGAGTAATGTATGTTCATGGAACCTGGAATGCTTGCCAGATCTAAGGCAGGGCGGGATAAAGATTGTATATATGTCATAATTTCTGTCAATGATGAATATGTATATCTGGCTGACGGGGTGAAACGCTCTGTCAGCAATTTAAAGAAAAAAAACAGACGACATGTGCAGATTATATATAAGATGCAATGTGAAGACTGCACAGATGATGCAGCAATCCGAGAAACGATACAAAGCTATATACAAAAAGCATACGGATGCTGACGTATATATAATGTAAGGAATAATTGAAATAAATATAACAGGAATTGTAAAGTGCATGAGCACGGGAGGATTTAATATGTCAAAAACTGACGTAATCGAGATCGAAGGAGTCGTAGTTGAAAAATTGCCAAACGCAATGTTTAAGGTAGAGCTTGAAAATGGACATATTGTACTTGCACATATCAGTGGAAAACTTCGTATGAATTTCATTAAGATTTTACCGGGTGACAAGGTTACATTAGAGATGTCACCATATGATCTGAGCAAAGGAAGAATTGTTTGGAGAGATAAATAAAAAAAGTGTTGACTTTTAGGATGACTTGGTGCTATACTATGAAATGGTCGTTTTTGGATATGTATGTCCAAAAATGAAGTAACCAAAGTTTTAGCAAAGGATGGAAGGAGGATTTAACATGAAGGTTAGATCATCAGTAAAACCAATTTGTGAAAAATGCAAGATTATTAAGAGAAAAGGAAGTATCAGAGTAATCTGCGAAAATCCGAAACACAAACAGAGACAGGGTTAATTCATACCAATTCTCAATAGTGTTTTATTAATTAGGCGGCTGACGAGGGACACACCAGGATGTGTGTGAACTTGTTTAATATACAGTAAGGATACACCGGTCCTCTATCATACAGGTACCGATAGAGCGGTGTTCGAAGCATCTGGCCGAGGGATGGAATGTCGTTCACAGCAGGAAGTCCGGTTCGATCACAGAACTGTCAGAGTGCGATTGTATATTGCTTCTAATACCCGGACTATTGCGTAAGGATTGACGTACCGGGAAAGGGCAGATGAATATCATCGGCCTGAATGATAGTCCGACAGGATTATTGTTCCAGTTAAAGACAATATTAAAAATGATTCAAAATGGAGGAAAGACACATGGCTCGTATTGCAGGTGTAGACTTACCAAGAGACAAACGTGTAGAAATCGGTTTAACTTATATCTATGGAATTGGAAGAACAAGTTCAAACCGTATCTTAGCAGAGGCAGGAATTGATCCAAGCACTCGTGTAAGAGATTTAACAAGTGAAGATGTAAAGAAAATCAGTGAAGTAATCGATGCAACTCAGGTTGTAGAAGGAGATCTTAGAAGAGAGATTCAGCTGAACATCAAGAGATTAAAAGAAATCGGATGCTATCGTGGAATCCGTCACAGAAAAGGACTTCCAGTACGTGGACAGAAAACTAAGACTAATGCAAGAACATGTAAAGGTCCTAAGAGAACTGTAGCAAACAAGAAAAAATAATTAATTAAAGATTCGAAGAAAGTAGGTTAGTTTATAATGGCTAAAAAAGTTACAAAAAAAGTGACAAAGAAACGTGTCAAGAAAAACGTTGAACGAGGACAGGCTCATATTCAGGCATCTTTTAACAATACAATCGTTACATTAACAGATGCACAGGGAAATGCTCTTTCATGGGCAAGTGCAGGCGGTCTGGGATTTAAAGGTTCAAGAAAATCTACTCCATATGCAGCACAGATGGCAGCTGAGACAGCAGCTAAAGCAGCATTGATCCATGGATTGAAGACAGTAGACGTTTTCGTTAAAGGACCAGGATCAGGTAGAGAAGCAGCAATCCGTGCATTGCAGGCTTGCGGAATCGATGTTGTAAGTATCAAAGACGTTACTCCGGTACCACATAACGGATGCCGTCCACCGAAACGTAGAAGAGTCTAGTGATTAAACGCGATTAATTAGGAGGAAGCGAAAATGGCAGTAAATAGAGTTCCAGTTCTTAAAAGATGCCGTTCATTAGGTATGGACCCAATCTATTTAGGAATTAATAAAAAATCTAACAGACAGTTAAAAAGATCTAATAGAAAAATGAGCGAGTATGGTCTTCAGTTACGTGAAAAACAGAAAGCTAAATTTATCTATGGTGTTCTGGAAAAACCTTTCAGAAACTACTATGCAAAAGCAAAACAGCAGGAAGGAATGACAGGTGATAACCTTATGGTTCTTCTTGAATCCAGACTGGACAACGTAATGTTCCGTATGGGATTTGCTAGAACAAGAAAAGAAGCTAGACAGATTGTTGACCACAAACATGTACTTGTTAATGGTAAACAGGTGAACATTCCTTCTTATCTTGTAAAAGCTGGAGATGTTATCGAAATCAAAGAGAAAAACAAAGGTTCTCAGAGATACAAAGACATTCTTGAAGTAACAGCTGGAAACATGGTTCCTGATTGGTTGGAAGTTGATGCTGAAAACCTCAAAGGTGAAGTAAAAGAACTTCCTAAGAGAGAAGCAATCGATGTTCCTGTTGATGAGATGTTGATCGTCGAGTTATATTCTAAATAATAATTGGAATTAATATCGTATCCCTCAACATTTTTAAACCCATAAGGAGGGTCTGTGTAGTGTTTGATTTTAATAAACCGAATATTGAAATTACTGATATTTCAGAAGATAAGAAATATGGAAGATTCGTTGTAGAACCACTTGAAAGAGGTTATGGAATCACATTAGGTAACTCCATGAGAAGAATTATGCTTTCTTCTCTTCCGGGAGCTGCTATCAGTTCTGTAAAGATTGATGGTGTTTTACATGAATTCAGTTCCATTCCAGGTGTAAAGGAAGATGTAGCAGAGATTATCATGAACTTGAAATCTCTTGCAATCAAAAATTCATCTGAATCTGATGAAGTGAAAACTGCTTATATCGAATTTGAAGGAGAAGGCGTTGTAACAGGTGCTGATATCCAGGCAGACTCTGATATTGAGATTATGAATCCTGAGCAGGTCATTGCTACATTAAGTGGTGGTAAAGACAGCAAATTGTATATGGAAATGACCATTACAAAAGGCAGAGGATACGTGAGCGCAGACAAGAACAAGAGCGATGATTTACCAATTGGTGTAATTCCGATTGATTCTGTTTATACTCCGGTTGAACGTGTCAATATGACTGTTCAGAATACACGTGTAGGTCAGGTTACAGATTATGATAAACTGACATTGGATGTATGGACAAAAGGTACATTGCTTCCAGACGAGGCTGTCAGCCTTGCTGCGAAAGTACTCAGCGAACATTTGAAACTCTTCATCGATCTTTCAGAAGTAGCTCAGGCTGCAGAAGTTATGATCGAAAAAGAGGATGATGAGAAAGAAAAAGTTCTTGAGATGAGCATCGACGAACTTGAATTGTCAGTACGTTCCTACAACTGTCTGAAGAGAGCAGGAATCAATACAGTTGAAGAACTTACAAATAAAACATCAGAAGATATGATGAAAGTACGTAACCTTGGACGTAAGTCTTTGGAAGAAGTACTTGCTAAGCTTAAGGAACTTGGACTTGAGCTTAATTCCGGTGAGGAATAATTAGATTTGCTTAATATTTAAATTTCTGTCCGGTAAGACCGATGTGTGCGGACAGAGCATTTGATTAATAAGCCCGAAGACGCATAACCAAATGTAAATTATGGAGGATAAGTACAATGGCAAAATATAGAAAACTCGGCAGAACTTCTGCTCAGAGAAAAGCCTTAATCAGAAACCAGGTAACAGCATTGTTAAACAATGGTAAAATCATTACAACAGAAGCAAAAGCTAAAGAGATTCGTAAAGAAGCTGAGAAGCTGATCGCTCTGGCTGTAAAAGAGAAAGATAACTTCGAAGAAGTTACAGTAACAGCTAAAGTTGCTCGTAAAGACGAGAATGGCAAGAGAGTAAAAGAAGTTGTAGACGGAAAGAAAGTTACTGTTTATGATGAAGTTGAAAAGACAATCAAAAAAGATATGCCTAGCAGACTTCATGCAAGAAGACAGATGGCTAAAGTTCTGTATTCTGTAACAGAAGTTCCTACAGCAGCTGCAGGAAAGAAGAAAAATACTAAGAAGGTTGATGTTGTAGACAAATTGTTTACAGAGATCGCTCCTAAGTATGCAGACCGTAACGGTGGTTATACAAGAATCGTTAAGATTGGCCAGCGTAAAGGTGATGCAGCTATGGAAGTTTTAATTGAGTTAGTTTAATTAGAATATTTTTTCAGAGGATAGAGATGATAATCTCTATCCTCTTTTTTATTCTAAATTTGAAAATTTGTGAAATTAGCACAAAAAGAGTTAAGAAATTAACGTTAAATATTTAACACAATATACATTGACAAATATTTAACAAGAAGTTATACTGTATTTGTAATTAAGAAAGAGACGTTCAATTACGGAGGAATAATCAAAATGGCAAAGAAAAAAGAAGTTGTAGTACCTGAGATCGTAGATAGTGTAGAAACACTTGAAGCAAAAATGAAAGCAATGCGCGAAGCACAGAAAGTATTCGCAACTTATAGTCAGGAGCAGGTAGATAAAATCTTTTATGAAGCTGCTATGGCAGCAAATAAACAGCGTATACCACTCGCTAAGATGGCAGTAGAAGAGACTCAGAGAGGTATCGTTGAAGATAAAGTAATTAAGAATCATTATGCAGCAGAGTATATTTACAATGCTTATAAAAATACAAAGACATGCGGAGTAATCGAAGAAGATCCAGCATTCGGAATTAAAAAAGTTGCAGAACCAATCGGATTGGTAGCAGCAGTAATTCCTACAACAAACCCAACTTCAACAGCAATTTTCAAAACTTTGATTTGTTTGAAGACAAGAAACGCAATCATCATCAGCCCACATCCAGCAGCAAAAGCATGTACAATTGCAGCAGCAAAAGTTGTTCTTGAGGCAGCTGTAAAAGCTGGAGCTCCAGAAGGAATTATCGGATGGATTGATACACCATCACTTGAACTGACAAACACAGTTATGAAAGATGCAGATATCATCCTTGCAACAGGTGGTCCTGGAATGGTTAAAGCAGCTTATTCATCAGGAAAACCTGCACTTGGTGTTGGAGCTGGTAACACACCAGTAATCATTGATGATACAGCAGATGTAAGAATGGCTGTTAACTCAATTATTCATTCAAAAACATTTGATAATGGTATGATCTGTGCTTCAGAGCAGTCAGTAACAGTACTTGAAAGTGTTTACGAAGAAGCTAAGAAAGAATTTGAATATCGTGGATGCTACTTCCTTAAAAAAGGTGAGGAACTCGATAAAGTTCGTAAGACAATCATTATTAACGGAGCATTAAACAGCAAGATTCCTGGAAAATCAGCATACGAGATCGCAAAACTTGCAGGTGTGAAAGTTCCTGAAAGTACAAAGATCCTTATCGGTGAAGTTGAATCAGTAGATATTTCAGAAGAGTTCGCTCATGAAAAATTATCTCCAGTACTTGCTATGTATAAAGCAAAAACATTTGATGAAGCACTTGCTAAGGCAGAACAGCTTGTAGCTGACGGTGGATATGGTCATACATCATCACTGTATGTTCATCCGGCAGAGAAAGAAAAAATTGCAAAACATGCAGCTGCAATGAAGACATGTCGTGTATTGATCAACACACCTTCTTCACAGGGAGGAATTGGAGATCTTTATAACTTCAAACTGACACCATCACTTACACTGGGATGTGGTTCTTGGGGAGGAAACTCTGTATCTGAGAACGTTGGAGTAAAACATTTGATCAATATCAAGACAGTTGCTGAGAGGAGAGAAAATATGCTTTGGTTCAGAACACCTGAAAAGGTATACTTCAAGAAAGGATGTATGCCAGTTGCACTTGATGAACTTGGAACAGTAATGAACAAGAAGAAAGCATTCATCGTAACAGACTCATTCTTATACAAAAATGGTTATGTAGCTCCAATCGAAGAAAAATTAGACGAAATGGGAATTCAGCATACATGCTTCTTTGAAGTTGCTCCAGACCCAACATTACAGTGTGCTCAGAAAGGTGTAGACCAGATGAGAGCATTCGAGCCTGACACAATCATCGCTCTTGGTGGTGGATCAGCAATGGATGCAGCTAAGATTATGTGGGTAATGTATGAGCATCCAGAAGCAAACTTTGAAGATATGGCTATGGACTTCATGGATATCCGTAAGAGAGTATTTACATTCCCTAAGATGGGAGAGAAAGCTTACTTTGTAGCAATTCCTACATCTTCAGGAACAGGTTCAGAGGTTACACCATTTGCAATCATCACAGATGCAGAAACAGGTGTAAAATGGCCAATCGCAGACTATGCATTGCTTCCTAACATGGCAATCGTAGATGTTGACAATATGATGACACAGCCTAAGGGATTGACAAGCGCATCAGGTATCGACGTAATGACACATGCTATCGAGGCTTATGTTTCTATCATGGCTACAGATTACACAGATGGTCTTGCTATGAAAGCTGTTAAGATGGTATTTGAAAACCTTCCATCAGCATACGATAACGGAGCAAATGATCCTAAGGCTCGTGAAGAAATGGCAAACGCTTCTTGTATGGCAGGTATGGCATTTGCAAATGCATTCCTTGGACTGAACCATTCAATGGCTCACAAACTTGGAGCATTCCACCACTTACCACACGGTGTTGCTAACGCTGTAATCCTGACAGAAGTTATGAGATACAATGCAGCAGAAGTACCAACTAAGATGGGAACATTCTCACAGTATCAGTATCCACACGCACTTGCAAGATATGCTGAATTAGGACGTTTTGCAGGATGTACAGGAAATACAGATGCAGAAGTATTTGAAAACTTCATTGCTAAACTTGAAGCACTCAAAGATAAGATTGGTATTAAGAAAACAATCAAAGATTATGGTATTGATGAGAAATACTTCCTTGATACATTGGATGACATGGTAGAGCAGGCATTCAATGACCAGTGTACAGGAGCTAACCCAAGATATCCATTGATGAAAGAAATGAAAGAAATCTATCTGAAATGCTATTATGGTAAATAATATCTTTGCCTAGACAGATTATATATTCCGAAGAGAAGTACAGCACAATAAGTGCTGTACTTCTTTTTTGTATATTGGGAAAGTACTTTCCTAATACACAAAAAAACGCTCCGCTTAGGATACGCACTGTGGCGTACAATGTAGGTGTCGCAAGTGACCGCCGCAGGAGCAGGAATGTGCTAAGGCACATTCTTTGTTTCAATTAAAAATAAAGCAAAAACATAATTATTGTTAATTATTAGACAATTATTTAATGAGAAAAAAGATTGTTAAAAAATATTTAAAAAGTCTTTTATTTTCAGAAAAGTTGTAGTATAATAAAACCAAGTTAAGAAAAAACCAAATATAACTGCAAAGATACAGAACAGTTATAGGGAATCAATTTATAAATAGGAGGCATGGCTTATGAAACTTGAAAATAAAAAATTAATCGTAAAACGTTCCTACAAAGAGGTTTATAAATGTGATGAAGGAATTGTTAAGATATTTGAGAAGGATCATCCGAAAGCAGATGTGTTTAATGAGGCTTTGAATACAGCGCGAGTAGAAGCAACAGGACTTGATATTCCAAAGATTAAAGAAGTATCTGAAGTGGATGGAAAGTGGGCTTTGCTTATTGAATACAAGAATGGAACAACTCTTGAAGAGATGATGGAATCTGACAAAGAGAATTTGCAGAAATATATGGAAGATTTTGTAAAGCTGCAGTTGGAAGTTCATAGCAAAAAGTCGCCTCGATTAAATAAATTAAAAGATAAGCTGGCAAGCCAGATTAATGGACTGAAAGATTTGGATGCAACGACAAGATACGAACTGATGACCAGACTGGAAAGTATGCCAAAACATGATAAACTTTGTCATGGGGATTTCAATCCATCGAACGTGATTTATGGAAAGAATGGTAAGATGACAATTGTTGACTGGGCACATGCAACACAGGGTAATGCAGGTGCAGATGCCGCTATGACATATTTATTATTTGCATTGAAAGACCAGAAAAAAGCTGATCTGTATATGAAGATTTATTGTAAGGAGAGTGATACTGCAAGACAGTATGTAGAGCAGTGGCTTCCAATCGTTGCAGCAGCTCAGCTGGCGAAGGAGAATGAATTAGAAAAGGAATTCCTTATGAAATGGATTGATGTTGTAGATTATCAGTAGGAATAGAGATTAAAAAGGTTCCGCAATTCACATGAACTGCGGAACCTTTTTTGTCAGTAATAGATTTAATTTAAATTGTGATTATGTATAAATTACCAGCTAGGGAAAAATACATTTCCACCGATATTAATTCCGGAATGACCGGTGCCTGCATATAAGAAGTAATAGCAGTCTGCAACTTCTGCAAGCCTTGCACCATTTATTGCATCCTGCGCAACCTGATATGAAAGGGATGTCGGTCCGGCATTTAAAACGTATTCAAGACGGCCGGAGAATGCAGGTTCAAATTGTCCTGCTGCATAAACAACACCGCTGATACTGTTAGGGAATCGTGAATCGTATACACGATTCATAATCACTGTAGCAACTGCTAAAAGTGAGTCATAGTTCTGGTATGCTTCACACTGAATAATGGCAGCTAATAAATCCAGATCCGATTTATTGGCACTGCTTCCACTATTGTTTGTTGAGCCGCCGGAAGCATTGTTACCGGAGTTAGAACTTCCTGAGTTAGAGTTTCCGGAATTAGCACTGCCACTGTTATTCGTAGTATTTGAGGAAGTAGTATTGCCGGATGATGAAGCATTAGCAGATGCCTGTGCTTGTTGTTGAGCTTTTGCAGCAGCTTCCTGCTGCGCTTTTGCTGCGGCTTCAGCAGCGGCTTTTGCAGCCTCCTGTTCACGAATCTGTTGGAGCTGTGCCTGAAATTGCGCAAGGTCGGTAGAAGTCTCATCAGCCTTTTGCTGTAGTGCGGCCTGCTGTTGTTGTAATTCATTTTCTAAGTTGTTTAAAGAAGCCTGTTGGTTCTGCAGAGCCATTTTCTGGTTTTCAATGTCTGCATGAATATTCTGAAGTTCACTTAACATATCACGATCATACTGACTGATATTTTGAATAAAATCAGCTTTGTTCAGAAAGTCACTCATGCTTTCAGCAGAAAATAATAATTCTAGCATGTTTGAGTTCCCGTTCTCATACATATATTTTATACGTGATTTCATATTTTCATATTGCTGATCTTCGTTCTGCTGAGAAATAGTAAGTTCATCTTCACTTCGAAGAATTTCACTGTTTACAATAGTCACGCGCATCTGGGTATCAGAAATCTCATCGCTGATCTTGAGAAGGTCTTGATTGATCCCTGCCAGCTGTGATTGCAGATCAGAGGTTTTATTTTCCAAAGTTTCTTTCTCATCGGCAAAGCTATATGGAGTTGCAAGTGCGAAGGTCATTGTGGCGGAACAAAGCAAAGCTACACCGGCCTTGAGCCTGCGTTTTGTATGCAAATTCATAAATAAAATCCTTTCTGGTTTTTGTTTCTAAGTTCAATGAAAATTTGTTCAAAAAAGTTTCATCTGTATAGTATACTATAAATTGCAGAATTAAGCAAATTTTGATACAATAGGGGCAGTGAACAAGGAAGGAAATAGAACGATGCAAATTAAGATGGTGGGGCTGGATCTGGACGGAACATTATTAAATTCCAAAAAAGAACTGACTCCGTTTACAAAAGAAGTAATCGCAAAGGCGATAAACAAAGGTGTTCATGTGCTGGTAGCGACAGGACGGCCATTTACAGGTGTACCATTGGAATTGAGAGAATTTCCGGGGATGCGATATGCACTTACAGCGAATGGGGCAAGGATTCTGGATACAGCGACAGGCGAAATACTGATCGAACATTTATTATCGAAAGAAAGTGCAAAAAAAGCATTGGAAATCACTGAGAAATATGATACGCTACAAGAGATCTATTTTGACGGACAGGGATATGCGAAGGATGAAAAACTGGCTCATGTAGAAAGATATCACAAAGATTGTAACATGTGGGAGTATGTACGTGCATCCAGAATTGCAGTTCCTGATATTTGGGAATTATTTTATTCCAGAGAAGAGAATCTCGATAAAGTACAGGCATTGTTTGCGGATATGGAAGAGAGGAAAGCGGCCTGGGAAGAACTAAGCGAGTGTAAAGATTTGAACCTCGTCAGTTCATTAAAATACAATATAGAAATTAACGCAGCCGGTGTAAATAAGGGAAAAGGTTTGATTGCATTAGGTAAGATGCTTGGAATCGAACGGGAAGAGATTATGGCAATTGGTGATGGCGATAATGATATAGAGATGATCACAGAAGCTGGAGTTGGTGTTGCGATGGGCAATGCGGAAGAAGTAGTGAAGTGTAATGCAGATTATGTGACGGGAACGAATGATGAAGATGGTGCAGCCAGAGCGATTGTGAAATATGTTCTCGGGGGAGGAGAAGCATGTTAGAAGCATTAAAGGTTATATTTTTAGGTATTGTTGAGGGAATTACAGAATGGCTTCCGATTAGTAGTACAGGACATTTGATTCTGGTAGAAGAATTTGTGAAGCTGAGTTTACGGCATGAATTTGTAGAGATGTTCAATGTAGTGATCCAGTTTGGAGCGATTTTGGCAGTTATATTGATTTATTTTAATAAATTGAATCCATTTTCGGCTAAGAAATCAGAAAAACAGAAGATGATGACAATTCAGTTGTGGATCAAGGTAATTATTGCAACGCTTCCGGCTATGGTCATCGGATTGTTGTTTGATGATTTTGTGGATGAGCATTTTATGAATGCGTATGTTGTTGCAGCGATGCTGATCATTTATGGTATTTTATTTATTGTAATTGAGAAGAAGCATGAAGGTGTTACACCACAGGCAACAAAGCTTTCACAGCTTACGATTCCGATGGCTCTGGCAATCGGAGGGTTCCAGGTATTGGCGATGATTCCTGGAACATCAAGATCCGGTGCAACAATTTTGGGTGGATTGATCATTGGAGCATCCAGAAGTGTGGCAGCAGAATTTACGTTTTTTCTTGCGATTCCGGTTATGTTTGGATGGAGTCTTCTGAAGATGCTTAAGTTTGGTTTTGCATTTACAGGACAGGAGTTCCTTTTACTATTGTTAGGATGCGTGGTTTCTTTTGTCGTATCTATCTTTGTAATTAAATTCTTGATGCAGTATATTAAAAAACATGATTTCAAAGTATTTGGATATTATAGAATCGTACTTGGAGTAATTGTATTCTTATATTTTACAGTTTCCGCGTTACTTGCATAAAAGTGAATACATGATTTATAAAGGGCTATTGGGATATAAAATTTCAATAGTCTCTTGTTTTTTTTGAAAATATGCAACTAATTGAGAATAATTTTGCATATATACTTGAAATTCTGTATAAATATGATAGAATATGTAAGATATTATGTATGGTTATGCAAAAGAAATAGATTCTAGGAGGAAGTTAAAGATGAAGAAAAAAGTATTAAGTGTTGTATTAGCAGCAATGTGTGTAGTTTCTATGGCAGCGTGTGGTTCAAGCAATAAAAGTTCAGACAGCAGTGAAGGCGAAAGCAAGGATAAGCTTGTAATGGCAACAAATGCAGAGTTCCCACCATATGAATTCTATGAAGGAGACGAGATTGTAGGTATTGACGCTGAGTTTGCGAAAGCAATCGCAGATAAACTTGGAGCAGAATTATCGATTGAAGATATGGCATTTGATTCTATTATCCCGGCTGTCCAGAGTGGAAAAGCAGATTTTGCAGCAGCAGGTATCACAGTTACAGATGAGAGAAAAACACAGGTTGATTTCTCAGACAGCTATTACACAGGACGTCAGGTGATTATTGTTTCAGCAGATAATAGCGACATTACAAAGCCTGAAGATTTGGAAGGAAAGAAAATCGGAGTTCAGCTTGGAACAACAGGAGATCTTTATTCATCAGATGATTATGGCGATGAAAATGTAGAGCGTTATAACAAAGGTGTTGAGGCTGTACAGGCACTTCAGCAGGGCAAGATCGATGCGGTTATCATTGATGATCAGCCGGCACAGACATTTGTAAAAGAGAATGAAGGTCTTAAAATTCTGGATACTGAGTACGTAGAAGAAGCTTATGCATTCTGCTTTAAAAAGGGAAGTGACCTTACTGAGAAAGTAAATGATGCAATTGCAGAGTTGAAGAAAGATGGAACATTTGATAAAATCGTTGACAAATATATCAATGCAGATGCTGAATAATCAGCGATAAAAGAGAAGGTTGGGGCTTATGGCAGATTTGAAAACAAGATTCATAATGAATTTTATAACAGATGACCGTTGGAAGTACCTGGCAGATGGTCTGGTGGTTACTTTAAAAGTCACCTTTTTTGCGGTGCTGATAGGAATTGCATTTGGATTCTTAATTGCAATGATCAGAGCTACTTATGATAAAACAGGTAAATTAAAAATTTTAAACTTGATATGTAAGATTTATCTGACAGTGATTCGAGGAACTCCGGTTGTTGTACAGTTATTAATCATTTATTTTGTAATTTTTGGAAGTACACAGATTAGTAAAGTGTTGGTTGCGATTATGGCATTCGGAATCAACTCAGCCGCTTATGTAGCTGAGATTTTCCGTTCTGGTATAATGTCAATTGACGATGGACAGATGGAAGCAGGACGCAGCCTTGGTTTCAACTATGCACAGACCATGTTTTACATTATTATGCCACAGGCATTCAAGAATGTTTTGCCGGCATTGGGAAATGAGTTTATCGTATTATTAAAAGAAACTTCTGTGTCAGGATATATTGCATTGCAGGATCTGACAAAGGGTGGCGATATCATTCGAAGCCGTACTTATGATGCATTTATGCCATTGATTGCTGTAGCATTGATCTATCTTGTTATGGTAATGGCATTTACAAAATGTGTGAACTTGCTGGAAAGGAGGCTGAGAAACAGTGACCACTAAAGGAGATGTATTAATTAAAGTTGATAATGTGCATAAAGTGTATGCAAATAATCTTCATGCTTTGAACGGTGTGTCAGAGACAATCAGCAAGGGGGAAGTGGTTGTTATTGTCGGACCATCCGGTTCGGGAAAATCTACTTTTCTGCGTTCTTTAAACTTGCTTGAGGTTCCGACAAGCGGACATATTTATTTTGAAGGAGTAGACATTACAAGCAAAGCGACAGATATTAATAAACATCGTCAGAAGATGGGAATGGTATTCCAGCATTTTAACTTGTTTCCGCATAAAACGATTCTTGAAAATATTACACTTGCTCCTATTAAATTATTAAAGAAGAGCAAGGAAGAAGCTGAAAAAGAGGCAATGGATCTGCTCAAAAGGGTTGGATTGGAACAGAAAGCAAACGCATATCCATCACATTTATCCGGTGGACAGAAGCAGCGTATTGCCATCGTAAGAGCATTGGCAATGAAGCCGGATGTAATGCTGTTTGATGAACCTACATCAGCACTTGACCCGGAGATGGTTGGAGAAGTTCTGGAATTGATGAAGGCTTTGGCACATGAAGGGATGACGATGGCTGTTGTTACACATGAGATGGGATTCGCGAAGGAAGTTGCAACTCGTGTCATATTTATGGATGCAGGACAGATAAAAGAGCAGGGAACACCGGAAGAGTTTTTTGGAAATCCGAAAGATGAGAGATTAAAAGAATTCTTATCCAAAATTTTATAAATCAAATAAAATATTTTTAAAAATATTGCAAGGCAGTTTCTGGTAAAGGAACTGTCTTGTTGCCATTTTACCGGGAACTGTGTTAAGATGCATTAAAGTCAAACATTTGGCATTCTTGTTTCACTGCAGTGTGCATGTGGAGATAAACGAAATAGAAAGAGACATAGAATAAAATGAAACGAAATCAAGTGAAAGAAGCAGAGTTTTCTCAAAGTAATAATTTAGAAAAAGCCGTACCGCTTATCGTAGAATGGTATCAGAATAATAAAAGAGATTTACCTTGGAGAAACGGGGCAAACGCCTATCATATATGGGTATCGGAGATTATGCTGCAGCAGACACGGGTAGAAGCTGTGAAGTCTTACTACGAAGCATTTCTCAAAGCATTTCCAACGATAGAAGAACTGGCAAACGCACCGGAAGAACGTCTGTTAAAACTGTGGGAGGGGCTTGGATATTATAACAGAGTAAGAAATATGCAAAAAGCAGCTGTACAGATCGTTGAGCTGTATAATGGACAGATGCCACAGGATTATGAACAGATAAAAGGATTGTCCGGGATTGGAAATTATACGGCGGGGGCCATCAGTTCCTTTGCATTTGGGATTCCTAAACCGGCGGTAGATGGAAATGTCTTGCGTGTTATTTCAAGATTTCATGCAAGTTATGAAGACATCATGAAAACATCTACAAGAAAACACATTGAAGAAGAGATAGAGGGCATTATCCCGGAAAATGCAGTCAGTGATTTTAATCAAGGCCTGATTGAACTAGGGGCTATCGTCTGCGTACCAAACGGAGAACCGAAATGTGATATCTGTCCGATAGCAAAACTTTGTAAAGCAAATCAAAAGTCAGTACAGATGGAGCTTCCGGTGAAGAAGAAAGCAAAAGACAGAAGGATTGAGAAGAGAACGATATTGATCATTAAAGACGAAGAAAAGATCGCGATTCAAAAACGACCGGAAAAAGGACTTCTTGCAGGTTTGTATGAATTTCCAAATCTGGAGGGACATTTGACAAGAAAGCAGCTTATCGAATATGCAAAATCCATTGGTATGATGCCGGTCCGCATCAAAAAGCTGGAAAATGCAAAACACATTTTCAGTCATGTAGAATGGCATATGACAGGATATGAGATCATTGTTGATGAATTGGAAAAAACATGTCGTACGGATATGATATTTGCTGATAAAAAAGAAGTTATGGGGAAATATCCTATTCCGACAGCATTTTCGGCATACACACAATATGCACTTTCAATCATGGAAAACTAAGACGATTGTCAAGACTTTATGAACAGGCATTTTAGGTGAAATGAAAGTTGTAGAGTACACTCTGTTTTCTTGAATAAAAGTGCAGCTTGTGTTACTATAATAAAGAAATAAGCAGTGGTCGTCAGAAGGGAATTATAGACATGGATGAAAAGATAGAACTCGGAAAACAACAGCAGAAATCGAAAGAGACAAAAGAGAGGATTTTTCGGGCGGCAAAGCATATATTACAGAAAAAAGGATACGAAGAATTATCGATTAAGAACATTTGCGAAGAAGCAGGTGTATCGAATGGAAGTTTTATCATCATTTTAAAACAAAAGATGATCTGTTATCTTATTACATAGAAGAACAGCCAAGTATCAATCCGGATTTACTGGATATGCCAAACAGTGTGGAAGAGGCGAAAATTGCGGTTATCAGAGTTTATCTGAACTATGTAGAGTATTGTGAGGAGCTGGGCGTGGAATTTATGAGCGGATATTATGATCCGAAGAACCAGGCATTGAATCCGGTGAGCCGTACAGAAAGACCTTATCCGATTGTTACGGTACGGAATTATATAGAGAAAGCAATTGTAGCAGGTATTGTTCATTTAAATGTAGAGCTGGAAGAGTTTACGACAGATATTCGAATGATTGTAATAGGAAATGTATTTGAATGGTGTTTACGAAAGGGAGAAGCAGATTTTGCGGGGAATATGAGAAGATCTCTTGGAAAATATCTGGATAGTACGATGAAATAAGCTCTGGAGGTGAAAGGGTGGAATATACATTTATTGTAAATCCAAAATCAAAATCAGGACGTGGGGGTTTGATTTGGAATCAGGTAGAGCCGGAACTGAAAAAACGAAGAATACAGTATCAGGTGAGATTTACAAAGTATGAAAAAGAGGCAACGAAGATTACTTCGGAATTGACGAAAGATGAGAAAGAATATACGATTATAGTCCTTGGCGGGGATGGGACGATGGATGAAGTAATCAATGGAATTCGAGATTGTTCAAAGGTTACGCTTGGATATATCCCAACCGGATCGGGAAATGATTTTACGAGAGCGTTGAAACTGCCTACGGATCCGAAGGAGGCATTGAATAACATTTTGAATTCGAAAAAAAGAGTGTTGATGGATGTTGGTGTAATGTCTTGTAAGGAGATGACGCATCGGTTTGCGGTCAGCAGCGGAATTGGATTTGATGCAGCGGTATGTCATCAGGTAGCAGTCTCTAAATTGAAAGTGATGTTGAATAAAGTAAAGCTGGGACAGTTGAGTTATCTGGCAGTAGCACTTCGCAGATTGTTCAGAGATGCACATACGAGAGCTTGTGTGTGTCTGGATGGAGGAGAAACGAAGAGTTTTGAAAATACATACTTTGTAGCAGCTATGAATCATCCATATGAAGGCGGAGGATTTTTCTTTTGTCCGGAAGCAAAGGTTGACGATGGATATTTAGATGTTATTGTTGTATCAGGACTACCGAGATGGAAAGTTGTTTTCTTACTTCCACTGGCATTTAAAGGGAAGCATGTAGGAATAAAAGGAATTGATATATTCCGTTGTAAAAATGTTGAAATCAGCATGGAAGCAGAATTTCCGATACATGCAGACGGAGAGCCGATTGCAATTGGAAGTGAGTTGAAAGCGGGGCTGCTTGACAAACAGGTAAAAATTATAATTCCAGATGATAAGTAGAGTATAAAAGAATTGTTAAGCTTTTATGAATCGCCTTGTTGTTGGGCAAAAATCATGCTATAATCTTTAGCAGTAAAAGAGCAGATTAATCCATTTGTGTATTAAAAAGGGGCGTTCGTTATGAACATAAAAAGAAAAATAGGGGATTTTTTCAAGAAATATAAACATGCTTGGGTTTTTAGCTATGCACTGCTTTATGGACCATGGTTCTATTATTTAGAGACACATGTGACAAGCGGATATCATATTATATATTCACCAATTGATGATAAGATACCATTTATTGAATATTTCATTGTACCTTATTTACTATGGTTTGTTTTTATAGCTGTAGTTTTTGCGTACTTCTTTTTTACAGATGTAGATGGATTCTATAAGCTTGCCAAGATTAGTTTTGCGGGTATGACCATATTTTTGATCATATCAACAATTATGCCGAATGGACTTGCAATCCGTCCGGTTGTATTTGAGAGAGATAATATATTTGTTGATCTGGTAAAGATGTTGTATCAGACAGATACACCGACAAATGTATTCCCAAGTCTTCATGTGTTTAATTCTCTTGCTGCGTGTATAGCAATCAAGAATAGCAAGAAGTTAAATGAGCATAAAGCGATATGCATGGGAGCATATATTTTGACTGCATTGATCATTATGGCGACAATGTTTTTAAAACAGCATTCAGTGCTTGATGTTATGGCAGGATTTTTGATGGCATATACATTGTATCAGTTTGTATATGCACCAGAGGCGAATGGAGTCAGAAAGCCGGTACGCCAGACATTATTTGTGAAATAAAGTTACTAGGAGGAAGTTAAAGAATAATGGGAAAGATTATGTTGACAGGGGACAGACCTACAGGTAGATTACATGTGGGACATTATGTAGGTTCCTTAAGAAGAAGAGTGGAATTACAGAATCAGGGAGGATTTGACGATATGTTTGTCATGATTGCAGATGCACAGGCATTGACAGATAATGCGGACAATCCGGAAAAAGTGCGTCAGAACATTATCGAGGTTGCATTAGATTATCTTGCATGTGGACTCGATCCTGAGAAAGTGACATTGTTTATTCAATCACAGATTCCAGAATTATGTGAATTATCATTTTATTATATGAATCTTGTAACAGTATCAAGATTACAGAGAAATCCTACAGTAAAATCAGAGATTAAGATGCGTAATTTTGAGGCGAGTATCCCGGTTGGATTCTTTACATATCCAATCAGCCAGGCAGCAGATATTACAGCATTTAAAGCTACAACAGTTCCGGTTGGTGAAGATCAGCTTCCGATGCTTGAACAGACAAAAGAGATTGTAAGAAAGTTTAATTCTGTATATGGGGATACCTTGATCGAGCCAGATATTTTACTTCCTGAGAATCAGGCATGTCTGCGTCTGCCGGGAATTGATGGTAAGGCAAAGATGAGCAAATCACTTGGAAACTGTATTTATCTGTCAGAAGAGCCGGATGAGATTCAGAAAAAAGTATTTAGCATGTTTACAGATCCTACACATATTAAAGTATCAGATCCGGGTAAATTGGAAGGAAATACAGTATTCACATATTTGGATGCATTCTGCAGACCAGAGTATTTTGAAGAATTCCTGCCAGAGTATGCATGCTTACAGGAATTAAAAGATCATTACACCAGAGGTGGTCTTGGGGATATGAAGGTAAAACGTTTCTTAAATAATGTAATTCAGGCAGAGCTTGAGCCAATCCGCAATCGTAGAAAAGAGTATCAGAAAGATATTCCATATGTATATGAGATTCTTAAAAAAGGTAGTGAAAAAGCAGAAGCTCGTGCAGCTCAGACATTGAGTGAAGTGAAGGCTGCAATGAAGATTAATTATTTTGATGATGCAGAGCTGATCCAGAGTCAGGCAGAAAGATTTTCTATTTAATTTACGAGATTGACTGGCTATACGGTCCTTGCGGAAATTATTATATATGGACTTCTTGCTCAGGTTTCATTCGTCAAGAAGTAGATAAGAGAGTTTATCTTTGCTAAGAACAAAGATAAACTCTCTAACTACTTCTAAGACTCATTCCAATTCGCCTGAAGTCCATATATAATAATTTCTGCAAGTCGTGTAATGGCACAGGAAGTAATTCAAGTCGAGCAGCCGCGAGACTTGGCGCGTGATTCTGGTCAGCGTAGCTGACACATTCTTTACAGAATCACTGCGCATCCTCGCGGAGCGTTTATCTCAGTCGGAGATTGTACTCCCACTGAGATAAATTTGCTGTTACTCACCACCTAAAAGAGATGGGAGTCTTCTCGACTGAGATAATAAAAGTGGAAGATAGGATAGCAGATGCTCCAGTTTCTTCCACTTTTATATTATTCTTCTCGTAATTTTACAGCTGATGCAGCCTGACGGCGTCTATCCTCATCAATTGCTGCATAATGCTTTTTCGTAGTGTTTACATCTTTATGTCCTAAAACATCTGCAACAAGATAAATATCTCCGGTTTCTTTGTATAATGCAGTGCCATAAGTGCTTCGCAATTTATGAGGGGTGATTTTTTTGTTAGGAGTTATCTGGCGGGCATATTTTTTAACCATATTTTCAACAGCCTGAACCCCCATACGTTTTCTCTGAGTAGACAGAAATAGTGCATTTTCATTACCAGGAAGAGGAGTTACAGTTTTTCTTGTTGTATATAGATAGTTCTTTAATGCATATTCGACTTCTTTACCAAAATATACAACCATTTGATTACCGCCTTTGCGGAGGACTTTAACTCCGTTATTCTTAAAATCTACGTCTTGTATATCTAAGCCAACGCATTCAGAAACACGAATACCTGTTCCTAATAATAATGTAATAATTGCAAGATCTCGATTTTTTGTTTTTTCATAGTAAGCTTTTTTCTGTCCACTTAATTTGTCATCGCCGTGTTCAACAAAATCAAGTAAAAGTGCAATTTCATCTGTATCAAGTCGAACAATTGCCTTCTCGTGTAATTTTGGCATATCTACGAATAATGTCGGATTTTTAGAAATCATTTGATGTTTAAAATAATAACTATAAAAACTTCGTAAAGCTGACATTTTACGCGAAAGTCCATTTTCAGTATTTGTAATCTGTTTTTCTTCGTCATTTTTATAAACTTTTAGAAACTCAAGATATTCTTCAATGTCTACAGGCTCTAATCGCTCCAAATCGGACGTTTCAAACTGGTCGACGGAGTAATTCTTATATAGTGGATTATTTTCCATTAAAAAGCGAAAAAACACGCGTATATCATATGCATAAGATATTCTTGTCTTAGCAGACGTGGTTGGTTCAATTGCCCGGAAATAATCTTTGGCAAAAGAAGGAAGCGTTTTTAATATTTCACGCAGTCTCAATGTATTATCGATATAAGTTTGTTCGTGATAAGATTTTTCAGCAGTGTTTTCAATAAAAGTTGGTGTATTTTGATTTTCAAGTTCTGATTCTTTCATAATGTTTAAAACCCCTTATTGATAGTAATATAGTTAGAATATAACACATTAAATATATTTTGTCTATATCTATTGGAAAAATCGGTATTTGTCGTATAGATTGAATTGCGATAACTTAGTACTCTTTTTCTATAAAACAAAAAGAACATATGGAATCATGTTTGAATTTTACTTAAACATGTCCTTATGTTCTTATCTATATGTCTATATGCACTACTAAAAGTTCTATCTAATATAAAGTTTTTATCTGGAAACAATTTGGATTCCATTTGCATTTATGTGATACATTGCATCATATATAATGATTAATTTGTTACCAGTGTATATCTGATCACTTTTCAGATGATTTAATTCCTTCAGTTCTTTAATATATCTATCAACACTATAACTTTCAGGTTTATATTGTTCTGCAATACTCCATAATGTATCATTCTCATGAATTGTAATACTTTTATAAAGCATCTGATTTTTTGAAACAGCAATATCTGAATCCTTTGCTGATGAGATTACACTGCCAAATCCAACCCAGCAAACAGAAACTAATAAAAATGCTGTTATAATGGATAAAATATTTCCTTTTAATCTGTTGCGATTATGTCGTTTGTTTATATTTTTTCTTTTCATAACGCTGCACTCTCCTATTTATCAAAACTATAAAGAACATCTGTTCTGGTTATAAATATAGTATACGGCACGAACATATGTTTGTCAATGAGGTTTGCTATAATATTCGAACATATTTTCGCAACAAATGTTTGCTATTTCACTTTCCCTATGATACTATAAAAATAGTAAAACAGCCGGGAGGGGATTCGTATGGCACAGGGAAAAATCAGTAAAAAGCAAGAAGAAATTTTAGAATATATCAAATCACAGATTCTGGAGCGTGGATTTCCACCTGCAGTTCGTGAAATTTGCGAGGCAGTTAATTTAAAGTCTACGTCCTCAGTACACTCTCACCTTGAGACATTGGAGAAGAACGGATACATACATAGAGATCCGACGAAGCCACGTGCAATTGAAATTTTAGATGATACATTTAATTTGACCAGACGTGAGATGGTCAATGTACCGATAATCGGTCGTGTTGCCGCAGGTGAGCCATTACTTGCACAGCAGAATATTGAGAATTATTTTCCGATTCCGGCAGAGATGATGCCTAATAAACAGACTTTTCTGTTACAAGTACAAGGGGAAAGTATGATTAATGCAGGAATCTTAAATGGTGATTATATCCTCGTACAACAGCAACAGACAGCGGATAATGGAGATAAGGTAGTCGCATTAATAGATGATGGTGCTACAGTAAAGACGTTCTATCGTGAAGAGGGAATCATTCGTTTGCAGCCGGAGAATGATTTTATGGATCCGATTATTGTGAAGGATTGTACTATTCTTGGCAAAGTGATTGGTGTGTTTCGATTCTTTAAGTAGAGTTTTAGAAGACAAAAAACTTTCTTTACTTATGACACATATTATTTATTAATAAAAGGTTACACCTCAATGTTATTTAAATAGCATTAAGGTGTAACCTTTATTTTCATATCCTTTCGCAAACATGATTTTTCTGTTTTTCGTAAAAATCGTTATCCTCTGTTTTAAGCAATATTTGCTTGTTTCAGACGATTAGTAGTCTAAATAAAATCAGAATTTTATTTAGTTTGGAACTTGTTGTTTCTATCATAAATCGTTGGATTCCTCGATTAAAGAGGCTCATGTTTCATCTGATGAAGAATCTCTTGCTAAACTTCGCAAAGAACGAGAAGCCATAATTCGCCTAAAGATGTTTTATGAGAACCATCATTTAGATTTTAATAACCCATTGCTTTAACAATATCATCGTCTTTCAGCTCAACACCGACTCTTATTTTTTCAATAAGATCTCGCTGCCAATCTTCTAGTTCGTCCACTCTCCATTCACTGATCTCTTGTGCAACGAAGCAGCGTTCCCTATCCCATATACTTTCTTGCTTATCCTTGTCTGTATAGGGGATAGATCTGTAATACGTTTTCTCACTAAATTCATACTTTACATTGAAATATAGATATCGGAAATATTCTGTGTAATGTATTTCTTTTGGGATTTCTGCACCATAATATTTGCCGTTTACTTCTTTGTAATGATATAGCTTCTGTTCAGAAAGCCGTATGTCAAATAACTCTTCGATTGTTTTATCTTTGTCTTCCGGGTGTTCTTTAAAGTGCTTTTCCTGCCACTCATCAAATAGATCAAAAGTATATGGTTGTTCGAATAGTCTTGATGTTTCTCTGCCACATATTTTTTCGCCAAAGAAATCTGCGCCACTTCTAAAACGCTCTATAATCCTTTTGTCCCTATTTGTTAAGGGTTTATTCTCCTGTATTTGTTGCTTGAATCTATGTGCCATAGACAGTTTAAGACTCCATTTTGTATATTCTGTATGTTCTTCTTCTGTCCATTCCGATTCAGGCTTTTTGAATTTTATGACATCCGGTTTAAAATTTTTCATAATATATCCGGCATAGTCTGCGACCGGAATTGTTTTAGGTATTTCGTTATTTATAATTATATTTCCTCCACATCTTCTTTTTCCCTGATATTTCCAAATGGTAGTTATTGGTCACAAGGGATTGTTCCCCACTTAAATGAAAATTTCACATCTTCTAAAGTAGGGTTTTTCTTTATTTTTACGAGATTTTTTAGATATTCATTTAATTCTTTTTTGTTTTTTAGGTAGATTTTAGCTTTAAATTTTTTCATTTTGCCTCCATTAAAAAAGCGTATCACCGGTTTTGCCAGTAATACGCTTCGTTTTGTTGGTTGGTTTGCTACAGAATAATTGTTTTTACAAATTATAGAAAAATGCTAGTTACTTCTGTACAATTCATCTCTTATAACTCATCAAAAGTGATTTCTTTTCCATCTCTCCAGATTCTTTCTAAATCATAGAAAAGACGATTTTCACGATCAAATATATGAACGATAATATCGCCGAAATCAAGAAGTACCCAGTTCCCATTGCTGTATCCTTCTCGTTGTTTTAAGGAATATCCTGCTTTGTGAAGCTCTTCTTCCACATTATCAACCAATGCCTGGACCTGGCTGGAGTTTGTACCATTTGCAATGATAAAATAGTCTGCTAAGACAGAAATTCCTTCCAGATTGATAATCTTAATATCTTCACCTTTTTTTTCATCTAAAGCCTGATATGCGGTTTTTACCATTTTTTTTGCCTGTTCCATTGTCTGCCTCCCTTTAACGCATTATTTTGAATAATACTCATATGTTTTTGCTGTCATCGGATCGATTGGTCTTTTCTGCCATTTTAAGTATTCTAATGTATTTTTGGCACATAAACTTACTGCATGGTCAATATCTGTAAATGCTTCTTTTCTTACTTCGGTAAGACCAGGAATCATTTTTCTTCCTGGTTCAATATAATCCGATAAATAAATGATTTTATCCAGCATAGTCATATTTGGGCGTCCGGTAGTGTGATAAAGGATGGCGTTAATTACACGTTCATTATCCACTTTATATTTTTCTTTTGCAAGATAGGCTCCGAGCTTTGCATGAATTAAAGGAAGAACTTGTAATTCTGCCTCCGATAATTCAATTTTATATTTTTTACATAGCTCTACCTGTTCTTCAGAAGAAGTAAATTTTCCACAATCATGCAACAACCCGGCAAGCATTGCTTCTTGAATATCTTGTTCGTAACGCATTGCCATGGCAGCTGCGGTATACATAACACCCTTTGTATGACGATAACGGTCAGGTTTTAATTTCTTCTCTAATTTTTTACTTATCTTGTCTAAATCCATTTTTGTTTTTCCCTTTTGTAACATACAATCTGTTTTCTTTGATGTATTCATCTACGGCATCAGGAACCATGAAGTGTACACTTAATCCTTTTGCTGCACGTTTTCGTATAACCGTTGAAGAGATTTCAAGAAGTGGGGCCTGTAATAATTGTATTTTAGCCCCATATATTTGTTTCAAATAATTGATTTGCATACGCATATCTTCAATGTCTTTATCATCACGCATAGCAGCTAAAATTGTACAAGTAGGAAATATTTCCTCAAAATATCTCCAGTGTTCGATTGTAAACAATGAATCTGCTCCAAGAATAAAGTAGAAATCATCTTCCGGATATAATTCATTTAATTCCTGCATTGTCTTATAAGTATAAGAGTGCAAGCTTTCATTTGCTTCATGCAAACAAATTTTAAAATAAGGTATATTTTGAATTGCACGGCGAACCATTTCTATACGATGTCGTAATGCATCTTTCATGTCTTCAGCTTTTTTGTGTGGTGGATTTCCGTTTGGAAGAAACCATATTTCATCTAGTCCAAAATCTTCATAGGCAAATTCGCCAAGCAGTAAATGTCCAATGTGAATTGGATCAAAGGTTCCACCCATAATTCCTATTTTCATCCGTTATCACCTATGGTAAAACAATTTTTTTCTTGTTGTCTTTTCCTTCTTTATAAAGAACAATTTTCTTTCCGATTACCTGTACGATTTGAGCGTGTGTACGTTCAGCAACCATCTCAGCTAATTCACGTGGATCATCAGCACAGTTTTGTAACACACTGATTTTAATCAATTCTCTGGCGTCTAAAGCTTCTGAAATTGCCTGCGTAAGTCCAGGGTTCATACTGGATTTACCAATCTGAAAAATCGGATCAATTGTCATAGCAAGACCTTTTAAATAAGCTCTCTGTTTTGATGTCATTTTTATTCTCCTATTAATTTTATTATATCAATTACGGGTTCCTTTTATTTATAATAGTCAAATTGCAGACCATACATTTTTACAGTATCGCCCTCTTCTATTCCGGCAGCTTCAAGTTTTTCAAGGATACCGGTATCTTTTAAGAAACGTTGGAAGAATGCAAAACCTTTCTCTGAATCCAAGTTCGTATATCCAAGCATTTTTTCAATTTTAGGGCCTTCAACCACATACATATCATCCACTTTTTCGACAGTGTATGGAAGTTCTTCATAAATAAGTTCATCTTCAGGGAAGAATTCCTGCTCAAAAATAACTGTTTCAGTTCCAATCTTCTGAAGTTCCTCGCTTACATAATACAACAATTCCTGAATACCTTTTCCGGATACTCCGGAAATTGGAAATACTTTGATTCCCTTTGGTTCAAATTCTGCTTTTAAAAGTTCAACAGGGTCTTCATCTTCTGAGTAAATTAAATCTGTTTTGTTTGCTGCAATTACTTGTGGACGCTTTGCAATTTCAGGATTATAAGCTTCCAATTCTGCGTTGATTTTATAAATATCTTCAATTGGATTACGACCTTCAATTCCGGCAGCATCAACAACGTGGATCATCATTTTTGTACGTTCAATATGACGTAAAAATTCATGTCCTAACCCGACACCTTCGGAAGCACCTTCAATCAGACCAGGAATATCTGCCATAACAAATCCTTTTCCGTTTGGAAGGTCAACCACTCCGAGATTTGGATTTAATGTTGTGAAATGATAATTCGCTATCTTAGGATCAGCATTTGTTACTCGGGAAAGAAGAGTTGATTTTCCAACATTAGGGAATCCAATCAATCCAACATCTGCGATTACTTTTAATTCTAATGTTACTTCCATTTCCATAGCAGGCTGTCCTGGCTGTGCATATTTAGGAACCTGCATAGTAGCTGTTGCAAAATGCTGATTACCTAGTCCGCCTTTTCCGCCTTTTAAGATAATCTGGCGACGATTTTCACCTGACATATCTGCAACAACCTTACCTGTATTTGCTTCTTTGATTACAGTTCCTTCTGGAACTTTTAATACAACATCTTTACCATCTTTTCCGTGGCAACGGCGTTTTCCACCTTCTTCACCATCACCGGCTGCAAATTTTCTTTTGTGACGATAATCATAAAGCGTATTTAATCCTTCATCTACTTCAAAAATTAAATCTCCGCCTTTTCCACCATCGCCGCCGTCTGGGCCACCATTTGCTACATATAATTCGCGTCGGAAACTTACATGACCATTTCCGCCTTTTCCGGAGCGAATCATAATTTTTGCTCTATCTGCAAACATCGCGATCACCTCTCTTATTTTTGGGTTATTTAATATCAGTGTAACATACTTATATATAGTATCTGCAAGAAAATACTTTTTGAAATATAAAAAGATTTCTGGCAGAGAAAAAAGGCAGGAAATACTTCCTGCCTTCATGAACTGATGATTATTCAGCTACTGGATAGATAGAAACCTGTTTCTTATCTCTTCCTTTTCTTTCAAATCTAACAACACCGTCAACCAGTGCGAAGAGAGTATCATCTCCTCCACGTCCAACATTCACACCTGGGTGAATCTTAGTTCCGCGCTGTCTGTACAGGATGTTACCAGCTTTTACAAACTGTCCGTCAGCTCTTTTGGCACCTAATCTCTTAGCCTCGGAGTCACGACCGTTCTTTGTAGAACCCACTCCTTTTTTATGAGCAAAAAACTGAAGGTTTAATTTCATCATGGTAGTTACACCTCCTCGAAAATAATATCAATATATGGCTTGTAACTGTCATCTTCTTCCATGCTCTGTAAACCGAGAACCATGGATTTCATCAACAGTTGAGCATCATGTCCAGGAGTTTTTGTAAAACGAAATTCGATATTACCTGTATCTTCATCACTAACACAACTTGTTTCATCCTCTGTAAAGGATTCAATCGAGTTTAATGTATTAATAATTAATACTGACGCAGCGGCACATACGATATCATGACCATATTCATCATATCCTGCATGTCCAATCACATCAAACCCTGTATATGTCTGCTTTTCATCCACATAAATAGTTACATTAATCATAATTAAGCGTTGATCTTTTCGATCTTAACTGCTGTAAACTGCTGTCTGTGACCGTTTTTCTTATGGTATCCAGTCTTTCTCTTATACTTGTAAACAACAACTTTCTTTGCTTTTCCGTCTCCGATTACGGATGCAGTAACGGATGCTCCGTTTACAGTTGGGTTACCAACAACCAGTTTATCATTGTTTACTGCAAGTACCTGGTCGAATGTATAAGTTTCTCCAGCCTCTACACCAAGTTTCTCTACTTTAATGATATCGCCTTCGGCTACTTTGTACTGTTTACCACCTGTTGCTATAATCGCGTACATATGGCACCTCCTATTATCATTACTCGCCAGCTACGGTGTCTGTAAATACAGCTCTTAAACCTCGCTGTGCGGCATACTCATAGAATATAACATTCTCTTTATCATTTGTCAATACTTCTTTTTGAAAAAGTTTGTTTTGTTTTTTAGTAGTAGTTCAGATGAAATGATGAACCACTACATTTTTGAATTTGTTTTACTGGCTTAAAAGTTTTCCGGCTTTTGTTCGGATGCGCTGAAGTGCATTATCAATCGTTTTTGGACTTTTATCAAGTAAATTTGCAATATCCCGATAATTTGTTCCCAGCATATGTAAATATAGTACTCGATTTTCCAGATCACTTAAGTTCTCTTTTAATTCCTCGATAAATGCTTCTGAAGATTCTTTCCCGAAATAAAGTGTTTCCGGATTATTTTCAACTTCAGGTTCAATCGTATCAATTAACGGAAGTGCTTTCTCGTCTTCATGATTTCCTTCATCATAAAGAGAAACATAGGAATTTAACGGGATATGTTTTTTCCTTTTTGATGAAGCAATTGCAGAATACATTTGACGTGATACACATAGTTCTGCAAAACCGGAAAAGGACTGTCCGGCTTCAGAGTCAAAATCCCGAACAGCTTTGATCAATCCAATCATCCCTTCCTGGATTAGATCATCGTTATCGCCTCCAATCAAATACATTGCCCTTGCTTTTCGGCGGACCATCGATTTATATTTAATCATAAGATAATCCATAATCTCATCTTCACCATTTCTTAAACGACAGATTAATTGTTCATCTGGAATCTTATTATATGTGTTCATGAAACCAGCTATCCTTTCAAACTAATTTAGTCTCTGACGAACAATTTCGTAGGCAAGTACACCTGCTGCCACAGATGCATTTAAGGAGTCGATTTCACCTTTCATTGGAATGCTTGCAATAAAGTCACATTTTTCTTTTACAAGTCTTCCAACGCCCTCTCCTTCATTTCCAATAACAAGACCGATTGGTCCTTTTAAATTTAAGCGGTACATGGATTCCCCGCCCATATCTGCACATACGAACCAGAGTCCTTTTTCTTTTAATTCTTCCATTGTTTTTGCAAGATTTGTAACCTTTGCAACAGGAGTATAATTCAAAGCGCCGGCAGAAGTCTTGGCAACTGTTGCAGTAAGTCCGACAGCTCTGCGTTTTGGAATAATAACACCATGCGCTCCGGCTAAATTTGCAGTACGTATAATCGCACCAAGATTATGCGGGTCTTCGATATTATCTAATAAAATAAGAAATGGATCTTCCCCTTTTTCTTCAGCCAGTTTTAACATGTCTTCCACTTCGGAATATTCATATGCAGCTGCATATGCAATTACACCTTGATGTTTGCCGGTTGTAGAAATTTGGTTTAAACGATCCTTATTAACAAAGTTAATAATTGTGTCGTGTTTCTTAGCTTCTCTTATAATTGTACGTATAGGTCCGTCCTGGCATCCATCCAGAACGAATACCTTATCGATCGGTTTGCCTGAGCGAAAAGCTTCCAGTACAGCATTTCTTCCTTCTACGACCAGAGTATGTTCACGATGGTCTCTGTCAAATTCTTTTTCGATTTTTTCTGGCATGATCTTCTCCTTACTTTTCTTTATTTTCCAAACTGTCTAATCCTATTTTAATCAGTTCCATTAAGCGTGCATATCTCTTTTTCAAGTAAAGATAACCGACGAGTGCTTCAAATCCTGTTGCACGACGATAGTCGGTGATTGATTGATTTTTGGCCGGAGAAACAGATTTTGCATTTCTTCCCCTTCTGTAGACAGCATGCTCTTCTTCGTTTAAATGCTCCTGCATTGTACGCATCATCAACGACTGTGCTGAAGCCTGTACAAGATGACTGGTCTCTTCATGTAATTTATTTACTTGTTTGTTTCCGTTGTTAATAATCATACTTTTGATGATTAAATCATAAACACAGTCACCGATATATGCTAAAACAAGAGGTGAATATTGATTCACATCCACCTCTTTTAATTGGAGCACATTTTCAATACAATCGCGAAAATCCATTGTTATGCTCTTTTCCATTTTACACCTTCTCTTGTATCTTCTAAAATGATTCCTTTAGCTAAAAGTTCATCACGAATCTCATCTGCTCTGGCAAAATTACGTTCTTTTCTGGCTGCCTGACGTTCCTGGATCAAGGCTTCAATATCGGCATCCAAAAGCTCTTCTTTTTTCTCGACCACAATACCAAGTACATCTGCAAGTTTTACGATCAACTCATATAAAGCTGTAACATATGCTTTTGAACTGTCACCATTTGCAGTTGTATTTGCATATTTTACAAGATCAAAGATTGCTGCAATTGCATCAGCAGTATTAAAGTCATCATCCATTGCTTTTTCAAAGGCTGCGACATAGTTTTGAGTTTTTGTGAGCGCATCATCTTCAATGTCTGTAAGAGTCTCTGTTTTTGCATTATCGGCCAGGAATTTTAAGTTGTCAGTGGCAGTGATAATTCGATCCAATCCGCTTTTTGCAGCTTCCATTAGATCGCTGCTGAAGTTCAAAGGACTTCTGTAATGCGCACTTAACATAAAGAAACGAAGTACCTGTAAATCATATTTTTCACTGATTTCTCTAACTGTAAAAAAGTTGCCAAGTGATTTTGACATTTTTCTATTATCGATATTTAAAAATGCATTGTGTAGCCAATATTTTGCAAATTCTTTTCCATTTGCAGCTTCACTCTGAGCAATTTCATTTTCATGATGTGGGAATACAAGGTCTTCTCCACCAGCATGAATATCAATCTGTTCTCCTAAATATTTTTTTGACATTTCAGAACACTCAATATGCCATCCAGGTCTTCCTTCACTCCAAGGAGATTCCCATGCAGGTTCTCCCTCTTTTTTTGGTTTCCACAGAACAAAATCCAATGGGTCTTCTTTTTCATCTTCTCCGCTTACCAGAAGGGAACGATTACCTGAACGAAGATCATCTAAATTTTTATGTGATAATTTTCCATATTCTTTGAACTGACGTGTACGATAATATACAGTTCCATTCTTTTCATAAGCATATCCTTTGTCGATCAGAGACTGGATCATCTCTACCATACCGCCAATTTCTTCTGTTGCAAGGGGATTTTTTGTAGCAGGTTTTACATTCATGCCATCCATATCTTTTTTGCATTCAGCAATATATCTTTTTGAAATTTCCTCAGCTGTAACACCCTCTTCATTTGCTTTTTTGATAATCTTATCATCGACATCTGTAAAGTTTGATACAAAGTTCACGTCAAATCCCTTATATTCAAAATATCTTCTGACTGTGTCAAATACAATCATAGGACGTGCATTGCCGATATGGATAAAGTTATATACGGTTGGACCGCAGACATACATCTTAACTTTCCCTTCTTCTAATGGCACGAATTCTTCTTTTTGTTTTGACATCGTGTTATACAGTTTCATTTATATTTCCTCCTTGTTACTTTAACAGATACTGCTGTATCTGAAATATCTATTGTTTTTTAATTTTTGCAGTTTTGCTCTACACATTTTTTTAAGCGTTCTTCCATTGCAAGAAGCTGTTCGTGCAGTTGAAAATTGGCAATCTGCAATTCTCGGATATCATTAAGAACCGGATCTGGAAGATGTACCTGATCCAATTCTTCACGAGGTACTTTTTTATCATCTCTTCGGACAATACGGCCAGGGACTCCGACTACTGTACAGTTTGGTGGAACTTCCTCCAATACGACCGAACCGGCACCAATTTTAGAATTCTCTCCGATAGTAAAAGAACCGATTACTTTAGCACCTGCACTTACCATAACATTATCTTTCAAGGTTGGGTGGCGTTTTCCTTTTTCTTTTCCGGTACCTCCCAGAGTAACACCTTGATAAAGAGTAATATTATCTCCGAGAATTGCTGTTTCACCGATGATAACACCACTTCCATGATCAATAAAGAGTCCTTTTCCGATTGTTGCACCAGGGTGTATCTCGATACCTGTCTTTCGAACAGCTCTCTGTGAAACCCATCTTGCCATAAAATAATGTTTTTTCGTATATAGCTTATGTGCAACTCGATAACTTAGCATAACTTTAAAGCTTGGATACAGCAAGACTTCCCAATTTGATTTGATTGCTGGATCACGATCTTTTACAACATTAATTTCTTCTTTAATATAGGATATCATCCCCATAATTCTTTCCTCGCTTTCATACAGAGTGTTTACTTCATATAACAGAAAAGCACTTTCCTAGTATATAAATAAAAAACTTCATCTCTAAACAAGAGACGAAGTTTATCCGCGGTTCCACTCTATTAAAAGAATTAATTCTTTCACTTATAACGTATAACGTTCGTCACCCGTATTTTGCTACTTGATTCACAAAATCAGCTCCCGAATGCACTTCACAAGGTTTTCTCAAAAACTGCTCTCAGCCGACGACAGCTTCTCTCTGGTGAGTCAATTGCTTGTTACTCTTTTCGTTCTTCGCTTTTTATCTCTATACCGATACACTATATATTATGCAAAATTCTTAATTTTGTCAACAGATTCTCTTTAAACAACTTCATTTAAATAGATTCGATTAAGTGGTTTTAGTTTTTTTAGTTCTTCCGCCAAATGGTCTGTAAGTATTACATTTTCTTCTTTCGCAACTTCTTCGAGTGTTTTATAGCCAAATACAAAACTTGTCAATGCACCAATCGTTAAAACGCCCTCAGAATCTTCCGTTTCTTTTACGTGGAGCACATTCGGTGCATCAGGGCTATTTAAATCGTTATATATTTCCCATACCTTGCTGTTTTGGGGAAGAATATAATCCAGAATGGCAAAAGAGCAATGTAATTGTTTGCCGGGTTTTACTTTTAATGTCTTTAAAAGTTGTTCAAGATGTAAAATTCGAACCATAATGGCTGGCTTTTTTTCTTGAGTATCAATCAAAGAAGCATAAATTTTTACATTACCGGAAATATTTTTCTCAGTTTTTAACTGGGTGACAGATTGTTCCATTGCACTTTCATATCCAGGAAGAAAAAGCGGCTCCATGATTTCCAATCCGTCTTCCATCATATAAGTAAATATACCAATCAATTTATCTTCTTCAAAAACCATTCGGATACCGCCAAGTTCACTTTGCCGTTCTAATAAAAGCGATTGATAATATGCGCTGTCTCGCAATGTGCAGATTTGCCAGTTTTTTTCTATGTTTTCGGTGTAGAAAGCAGCAACCCTTTCACAATCAAAAAAAGTCGCCTCTACGCTTTTGTATCCATCTATATTCTTAACATCTGTCAGTGTTGTATAATTCTGATCATAAACAAAGCGAAAATCATATGGCGTGTAAATAGATTCTGCAGCAGGCATTAAAAATGTAAAAGGCTCTTTTCGTTTGTACATATCTGATAAGCTTTGGCGTAATAGAGTGCCCATATATCCTTTTTTTCGGTGAAGCGGTTTTGTTGCAACACCAACAATGTAACTTCCTTGGAATTGTGTATCTTCAAGTTTTAAGGCATAGGGGTTTAAATGTAGCATGGAACAAATTTCCTGGTCATTTTCAATCACATATATTTCATTGTCCTTCGCTTTCATAAAGTAATAATAATCCAAAAATTCCTTTGAATCTTCATTGAAAATCTCTTCCCACAAAGCTCTTGTCAGATTATGCTCATTTAGTTCTAACTTCCTTGTTTTCATAACCTTTTTACTGCTCCTTTTGACATCCCTGACAATTGGCACATGCTCTGTCAAAAGTTACATCATAGCTACTATAGTTTGTTAATTTCTCCAGTGCGCAGATTGCCTGAGAAGAAATGCCCTCCCCGCTTCCGGTAAAACCAAGGCCCTCCTCTGTCGTTGCTTTAACATTTACCTGCTCTATCGTTATATTTAATGCTTCGGCAATGTTTTCACGCATCTGGTCAATATATGGTCGCATCTTAGGTTTCTGTGCAATGATAGTTGCATCAATATTTTCTATAATATATTGATTTTCATCTAATAATTTTGCGACATGCTCTAATAATTTTATACTGGAGATTCCTTTGTATTTATCATCGGAATCAGGAAAATGTTTTCCTATATCTCCAAGTGCGGCAGCGCCAAGAAGTGCATCCATAATTGCATGTAAAAGGACATCTGCATCAGAATGACCAAGCAGTCCTTTTTCATAAGGAATTGTAACTCCGCCTAATATCAAATCTCTGTTTTCTACTAATTTGTGAACATCATAGCCCATCCCTACTCGCATATTTTATTTCTCCTCGTAATCTGATTCTTTATTATCCTCGTTGTTACTCTGTTTGAGTTCTTTCATACCTGCTTCTAATTCAGCCGGTGATGGCATTGGTGCAGTGCGGCTTTGTGTGAGTACGCGTTGTCTGCGCTGTTCCATTTTTTGCAATGCAGCCTCAGCAGCTTCCGCACGTTTTTGCTCCTCTTGCTCTGCTTTTTTTGATGAAACCATTCTTTTGATGATCCAGATAGTATAACCGGCTCCAATGATAACAAAGATGATTCCCATGAAAAGTTTAAATGCCAAATCGCTTGGATGTGCGGCAAGTGTTTCCCTAATAAGATTAACACCGATAAATGCTAAATACATTCCTAGCATAAGTCTTAAAATATAGTTTGTCTTTTTGTTCATATCTCTATCCTCCGTTTTCCATATCTGATATTTTGGATATGGCAATACATTTAAAGCTATTGTATCATGTAACATACTTTTTCGGCAATATAAACACGAAATGGTCCGGAATTTTGTTTTAAATTTGAAAAATGGAAAAGAAAAAGACCTAGCATAATGCTAAGTCTTTTAAGTAGCGGAAACTGGATTTGAACCAGCGACACCACGGGTATGAACCGTGTGCTCTAGCCAACTGAGCTATTCCGCCATGATATGTATATATTGAAATTCTATGGGACCTACAGGGCTCGAACCTGTGACCCTCTGCTTGTAAGGCAGATGCTCTCCCAGCTGAGCTAAGATCCCAAGAAGCAATATTTGGTAAGTTCTAAAGAACTCACTAGGCTAGTATAACAACAATGTTGCAAACTGTCAACATGCTTTAGCCAAATAGCGGAAACTGGATTTGAACCAGCGACACCACGGGTATGAACCGTGTGCTCTAGCCAACTGAGCTATTCCGCCATATATCTTACTGATAATCATTAAGGTTATGGGACCTACAGGGCTCGAACCTGTGACCCTCTGCTTGTAAGGCAGATGCTCTCCCAGCTGAGCTAAGATCCCTTATTATCAGTGATTGGTGCGTTTCTCTCGCAACCGACTTCGTTAGTATACAATTATATCCAGTAAATGTCAACACCTTTTTATAATTTTTTTGATTTTTTCTAAAAGTATCTATATTTTCTACAATTTATATGCTTTATATATAGAAAAAGGGATGTATCTGACCCCTATTATCAGATACACCCTTTTTCAAAGTTGTACAATTTAAGGTTTTATTACATAAAATATTTATTTAAAATATTTTACACCGGATTCAAATATCTTGAGGTCCTGTTCTCCATAAATATTGATAGCAACAGAATCTCCACGTCGCTCAGAATGAGCCATTTTACCAAGTACTCTTCCATCCGGACTTGTTATTCCTTCAATCGCATAGTAGGATCCATTTACGTTCCATTCTTCATCCATACTGATATTTCCTTCTGGATCACAATACTGTGTAGCTACCTGTCCGTTTGCAAAAAGTTTTTCAATCCACTCATCATTTGCTACAAAACGACCCTCACCATGAGATGCCGGGTTAGTATATACACCGCCTAATTGTGCATTCTGAAGCCATGGTGATTTATTTGTAACAACTTTTGTATATACCATTTTAGAAATGTGGCGACCGATTGTGTTATATGTTAATGTTGGTGAATCTTCATTCTGTCCGACAATCTGTCCATATGGTACAAGACCAAGTTTGATCAATGCTTGGAATCCATTACAAATTCCAAGAGCGAGTCCATCACGTTCGTTAAGCAATTTTTCTACAGCTTCTTTGATTTTTGCATTCTGGAATGCAGTTGCAAAGAATTTTGCGGAACCATCCGGCTCGTCTCCTGCGCTGAATCCACCTGGGAACATAATCATTTGAGCCTGAGAAATAGCCTTCTCAAATTCATCTACGGATTCACGGATTCCAGTTGCATCTAAGTTTTTAAATACTTTTGTAATGACCTTAGCACCGGCTCTTTCAAAAGCTTTCTTACTATCATATTCACAGTTTGTTCCTGGGAAAACAGGAATAAATACTGTTGGCTGAGCAAGCTTATGGCTACAAATATGAATATCTGATGTATTGAACAGGCGTTCCTTAATCTTTTCATCACTGCTTGTAGCAGATTTTGTGGCAAATACTTTTTCTAATGGCTCTTCCCATGCTGCTTTGGCTTCTGCAAGAGTAATTTCGGCATCACCATATTTGAACAGTTTATTTTCGCTTACTTCACCGATTATTTTATAATCTACAGTTAATTTATCTAATTTGTCAGCAGCTACTTCTGCTACAAGATCTCCAAAAGCAGGGGCAAAGGCATCCATGGCAGAGAGCTCTGAATTCAATTCTACTCCAAGACCATTACCAAATGCCATTTTACTTACAGCAGAGATGATTCCATGACGATCAAGTGCATATGCGGATACAATAGCTCCATTATGGATATCATCTGCAAATTTACCATATTGATCCATAATCTGCTCATATACTGGTAAATCATATTTATTACGTTCTGTTTTGACAAGAATTAATTTATTGCCTGCTTTTTTCAATTCAGGTGTGATAATCTCTTTTTCTGTTGCCATATCTACAGCGAATGATACAAGTGTTGGTGGTACATCAATATCCTGGAATGTTCCTGACATACTATCTTTACCGCCAATTGATGGAAGCCCAAATCCAAGCTGTGCATCATATGCTCCGAGAAGTGCAGCGAATGGCTGGCTCCATCTCTTAGGATCTTCTGTCATACGACGGAAATATTCCTGGAATGTAAAACGAATCTTTTTGTAATCCCCTCCGGCTGCTACAATCTTTGCAATAGATTCTACAACAGCATAAATAGCTCCATGGTAAGGACTCCAGCTTGAAAGATATGGGTCAAATCCAAAACTCATCATAGATACTGCATCTGTTGTTCCATTTAAAACAGGAACTTTAGCAACCATAGCTTGTGTCTCTGTCATCTGATATTTTCCACCGTGTGGCATAAATACAGAGCCTGCTCCGATAGAACCGTCAAACATTTCGACAAGTCCTTTCTGCGAACATACATTTAAATCTTTTAAAACGTCAAGCCATTTTGCTTTTACATCAGTTACTTCCTGTTTCTGGAAAACAGATTCTTCAAGCGATGGGATATCCACTGCTACATTTGTTTCCTGATGTGCACCGTTTGTATCCAAAAATGCGCGTGAAAGATTAACGATTTCTTTTCCTCTCCATGTAAGAACAAGTCTTGGACTTTCTGTTACGACAGCAACTTCTGTAGCCTCAAGGTTTTCTTCTTTTGCATATGCCATAAATTCTTCAACATCTTTTGGATCAACAACAACGGCCATACGCTCCTGCGATTCAGAAATCGCAATCTCTGTTCCGTCTAAGCCGGCATATTTTTTAGGAACTTTATCTAAATCTACTCTAAGACCATCTGCCAATTCGCCGATTGCAACAGAAACACCACCGGCACCAAAATCGTTACATTTTTTAATTAATTTACTAACTTCTTCTCGGCGGAATAAGCGTTGGATTTTACGTTCTGTTGGTGGATTACCTTTCTGGACTTCTGCTCCACATGTTTCAATAGACTGCTCTGTATGTACCTTGGAAGATCCTGTTGCACCACCACATCCATCACGTCCTGTGCGTCCACCAAGTAAGATGATGATATCACCCGGGTCAGATGTTTCACGAATAACAGCACGTCTTGGAGCGGCTCCCAGTACAGCTCCGATCTCCATACGTTTTGCAACATAATTTGGATGATAGATTTCTTTTACGGCACCTGTTGCAAGACCAATCTGATTTCCGTATGAGCTATATCCTTTTGCAGCACCACGAACGAGTTTTTTCTGTGGAAGTTTACCTTTTAATGTCTCTTTGACAGACACTGTCGGATCAGCAGCACCTGTTACACGCATAGCCTGATATACATAAGTACGGCCAGAAAGTGGGTCACGTATTGCACCGCCAAGACAAGTTGCAGCACCACCAAATGGTTCAATTTCTGTAGGGTGATTGTGAGTCTCGTTTTTGAAGTTGATCAGCCATTCTTCCTCTACACCATCTACTTTTATTGGAACAACGATACTACATGCATTGATCTCATCTGATTCTTCCTGATCCTGTAATTTACCCTCTTTTTTGAGTTTACGCATTGCCATTAATGCAAGATCCATCAGACACACAAACTTATCTTCACGACCTGCAAAAATTTCACTATGATCTTTTAAGTATTGTTTATAAGTATTTTCGATAGGTTCTCTGAGGTCTCCATCATCAAAACTTACTGATTTTAACTCTGTAGAAAATGTTGTATGACGACAATGATCAGACCAGTATGTATCCAGAACACGGATTTCTGTCATGGAAGGATCTCTTTTTTCTTCATTTGCATAATATCCCTGAATATGCTGGAAATCTTTAAATGTCATAGCTAAACCAAGTGAATCATACAATGCCTTCAATTCCTCTTCTGGCATTTCTTTAAAACCATCAAAAATTTTCACATCAGCAGGCTCATCAAAGACAGTGACAAGTGTTTCTGGTTTGTCGAAACCAGTTTCACGAGAATCTACAGGGTTGATGCAGTGATGCTTGATGGCTTCTAATTCCGCATCTGTTATATCTCCTTCGATAACATAAGTTATTGCAGTTCTTACAACCGGACGTTCATCTTCTTTAATGAATTGCAGACACTGTTCTGCTGAATCAGCTCGCTGGTCAAACTGACCTGGAAGAGATTCTACAGAAAATGCAGTTTCATTTTCTTTCATAGGAAATGTTTCATTATATAAAATATCAACAGGGGCTTCTGCAAATACGCCATGACAAGCTTTTTCAAAAGTTTCATCAGAAACATTCTCTATATCATAACGGATCAGAACACGAACACCTGTCACATCAGGTACTCCAAGATAATGTTTGATCTCATGACGCAGCTCTTTTGCCTGTACTGCAAAATCAGCCTTTTTTTCAACATATACACGTTTTACATTACTCATATTGGTTCTCCTTTGCATGTAATCTATTTTCTACATGTCATTTTTCGTTTCTATGTTACAATCCTATCACAAATCAGATGATAAGTGAAATTAATATAACTAAACTCATTGATAAGTTTTGCTTAAATTTGCATGGTTCTTCTAATTGCTTTTTTATAATTTTTACTTTATAATATAAGTATCTTTTATTAGGAGGACTAATTAATGATGGATATTAATTACGAATTGTATAAAGTGTTTTATCATGTCGCGTCTACATTAAATTTTTCAGAGGCTTCAAAACAATTATTTATTTCACAATCAGCCGTCAGTCAATCTATAAAAACACTGGAGAAGAAATTAGATCAGACATTATTTATTCGTAGTACTAAGCGTGTACAATTAACACCAGAGGGTGAGATACTTCTCAGACATATTGAACCTGCGATGAATCTAATCCGACGTGGTGAGGCACAGTTGATGGATGCGGCATCTACCGGAGGACAGATTCGAATTGGTGCAAGTGATACAATCTGCCGTTATTTTCTTGTTCCGTATTTAAAAAAATTCCACCAGGATTTTCCAAATGCACATTTGAAGGTAATCAATCAAACATCTATTAAATGTGTAGAGTTATTAGAAACGGGGCAGGTTGATCTGATTGTTGTCAATTATCCAAATAAATATTTAAGTAATGTCTCATCGATTAAGAAGATTCAGAAGTTTCATGATGTGTTTATTGCAAATCATTCTTTTGATTATTTAAAAGAGAAGAAACTTTCATATCAGGAGTTGTCAAAATATCCTATTTTAATGCTGGATAAACAAAGTACAACAAGCGAATTTTTACATCGGTTATTCCAGCAGCATCATCTGGATCTTGTTCCGGAAATTGAACTTACAAGTAATGATCTTTTAATAGATCTTGCAAGGATCGGCCTTGGAATTGCATTTATTCCGGATTATTGTCTGTCCAGACAATCAGAAGATTTATTTGTCGTAGAAACTGAAGAATCCCTGCCTGAGCGTGAGCTTGTTATCGCATATAATGAGCAAGTTCCATTATCCAATGCGGCAGTAGAGTTTTTAAATTACTTTAATTAAAAAATTTTAATAAAAAAAGAATGAAACAACTTTTGGATAAGCTGCTTCATTCTTTTTTTGTTATTAAATCATAGTTTGCTAAATTTTTCTTCGGATTACTCGCCTACAACTGCAATTCTCATTGTATTACTTACACCGTTTCTACCCTTTTCAACGTTAGGTGAAGGAATTCCTGCAGTCAATACAACAACATCTCCCGGCTCAACATATTTCTTTACAAGTGCAAGTTCAATTGCTCCTGTAGTAATATCTTCTGTTGTATCAAATTCTAAAGATTTCAATGGTTCTACGCCCCAGTAAATAGCCATTCTACGCATTGTACGCTCATTTGGTGTGACACCTAAAATTCTCTGTTTTGGACGAAGATTAGAAACAACTCTTGTTGTAGCACCTGAAACAGATGGTGTAATGATGCATTTCACATTCAGATTTGATGCAGCAAGTACGGAAGAATATCCAATTGCACCGGCAATACCAGTTTTCAAATGACTTCCAGACTGTCCAAGAAGCAGATCGTAATCCAAGTGCTTTTCTGTGCTCTCGATAATGTGAACCATCATCTGTAAAGCTTCAATAGGATATTTTCCTGCTGCTGTTTCGCCGGAAAGCATTACTGCGTCTGTTCCATCATATACAGCATTTGCAACGTCTGTAACCTCAGCTCTTGTCGGACGTGGATTACGGATCATAGAATCTAACATCTGTGTTGCAGTGATAACTGTTTTGAAGTTATCGTTACATTTATTGATCATCATTTTCTGAAGATATGGAACTTCTTCAGCTGGAATTTCTACTCCAAGGTCACCACGGGCAACCATGATTCCATCTGCTGCACGTATGATCTCATCAATATTTTCGATACCTTCTGAATTTTCAATCTTAGCAATGATTGGAATATATGGCGCATTGAGTGATTTCAGATAAGCACGAATCTCTAAAATACATTCTGCATTACGAACGAAAGATGCTGCAATAAAATCAATATCCTGGCTGACACCAAATTTGATATCTTCTTTATCTTTTTCTGTGATGGCAGGAAGTCTTACCGGTACGTTAGGAACGTTCACACCTTTACGTTCGCCGAGTTCACCACCATTAATAACCTTACAACGGATATCTTTTCCGGATTTTTCAATAACTTCTAATCCAATCAGACCATCGTCGATCAAAATAACTTTGCCGGCATCAACATCTTCGGCCAGTCCTTTGTAAGTAATAGATACACGATTCTCATCACCAACGATATCTTCTGTTGTGAGAGTAAATTCCATACCAGTTTTCAGATGTACTTTTTTTCCATCTTTGAGAACGCCGGTACGGATTTCTGGTCCTTTTGTATCAAGTAAAATTGCAACATTCGCATGTTCTTCTTCGCGAATCTGCTTTAATAAGTCCATACGACCTTTATGTTCTTCATAATCTCCATGTGAAAAATTGAAACGAGCCACATTCATTCCATTTTTAACCAATCCACGCATAATCTCCGGATTGTTTGTATTAGGCCCCATTGTGCATACTACTTTTGTCTTCTTCATCTTCTCAATCTCCTTATAACACTATCTTTATTTCACATGTTCGTGTGTGAACAAATGATCCTGGCAATATTCGTAATTGCCATTACATTTTGAACAGAATCTGAATTCCAGATTCGGATCATCTAATTCTGTTCTGCCACATACTGCGCAACGATGTCTTGCCCCATTTGAATAAGTCATATGCGGGCGTGACTGTTTTTGATACTTTTTCTTTCGCATTTGCTGTTTCGGTGAATATCCTTTTTTAGTAGAAAGGAAAAATACAACAAAATTTAATAATGATGCTGCAATTGTTACTCTTGAAATGAAATTTCCAGCAATAAAGTCATATAGAATGAATACAGCGTATACAATAGCCATCCATTTCATCTTAATAGGAATAATAAAATAAAGTAACAGTTCCATATCCGGATAACTTACTGCAAATGCAAGAAAAATTGACATGTTAATATAGTATGTGCTGAAAAGCCCTCCATATCCTATCATGCCTGTGCCTGCAATAAAGTATAATGCAAAAGCACCAATTACAGTAAATAAAATCCCAGAAAAAATATATACATTATACCGAAACGTTCCCCATGCCCGTTCCAGCGCAGTACCGAGAGAATAATATAAAAGTACAATAAAAATGATAGAAATCAAACTTCCGCTTGGTGGAACAAGCACCCAGGATATCACTCTCCAGACTTGTCCTTTCAAGATAAAGTATGGCTCTAGTGTAAGCCATTTAAACAAACCAGGCAAAAAATAATAAATTCCAAAACCGATAATGTATGCTCCAATTAAATACATCGTCAAGTTTGGAATTGCAAATCGTCCGAATTTCTTTTCTAATTTATCTAACCAATTCAAATGTACATCTCCTTTATGGATTATTTTCGTTCATATAACAAGATTGTACTTAAATATGTACAAATCCGATACGTGTATTGTACATTCCCAACGTGCGTTTGTCAAACAAAAGTATGTGAAGATTCTGTAAATAAGATAGGATTGAGAAAATTTTGTCAATTTTCTCTTTAGAAAATTGTTTTCGAAGGAAAACGTACAGCATAATGACGATTGTGTTTTTAAAAATCCTGTCGTATAATGTATGGTAGTGTTATTTTGCTTACACTATTTTAATAAGAAGTAACAGCTATAAAAATATAAGAAAGAGGATAATTATGAGTTTGAACAAATTATATACTTTGGGGATTGACATCGGTTCTACAACTGTTAAAATTGCAGTTCTTGATCAAGATAATGAAGTATTATTCTCTGATTATGAACGACATTTTGCTAATATTCAGGAAACATTGTCTGATCTGCTTGGGAGAGCTCTTTATAAGTTGGGTTCAATACAGGTGTCCCCTGTCATTACCGGTTCCGGTGGACTATCGCTCGCTAAACATTTAGGAGTACCTTTTGTACAAGAGGTAATTGCTGTTTCAACGGCATTACAGGACTATGCTCCGCAAACAGATGTTGCTATCGAATTAGGTGGCGAGGATGCGAAAATCATATATTTTGAAGGCGGTAATGTAGAACAGCGTATGAATGGAGTCTGCGCCGGTGGAACAGGTTCCTTTATTGACCAAATGGCATCTCTGTTACAGACAGATGCTACCGGATTAAACGAATATGCTAAAAATTACCATGCATTATATTCAATTGCTGCTCGTTGTGGAGTATTTGCCAAAACAGATATCCAGCCGCTGATCAATGAAGGGGCTTCCAAGGAAGACCTGGCAGCTTCTATTTTTCAGGCAGTAGTCAATCAGACAATCAGTGGACTTGCCTGTGGTAAACCAATTCGTGGTCACGTTGCTTTCTTGGGCGGACCATTACATTTCTTGTCAGAATTAAAAGAGGCATTTATCCGCACACTGAAGTTGGATGATGAACACATTATCGCACCTAAGCATTCGCATTTATTTGCTGCTATCGGTTCTGCATTGAATTCAAAGAAAGATGTGAAGGTATCTCTTCGTGAAATGCAGGAACGACTTGCCGCTAAAATCCAAATGGAATTTGAAGTGGATCGTATGGAACCACTGTTTGCATCAAAGGCTGAATACGATGCATTTATTTCAAGACATAATCAGCATCAAGTGCCAATGAAAGATCTTGCTTCATATAAAGGAAAGGTATTTTTAGGTATCGATGCAGGTTCAACAACTACAAAAGCCGCTTTGGTCGGTGACGATGGAACGCTTTTGTATTCTTTTTATCATAATAATGATGGAGATCCACTCGGAACAACGATTTCTGCTATTAAAGATATATACAGCCAGTTGCCGGAAGATGTAGAAATTGTACACTCCTGCTCTACCGGATATGGTGAAGCGTTGATTAAAGAAGCACTTCTCTTAGATGAGGGAGAGGTAGAAACCGTTTCACACTATTACGCAGCATCATTTTTTGAACCGGATGTTGACTGTATTCTTGATATCGGTGGTCAGGATATGAAATGTATTAAAATTAAAAATCAGACCGTTGATAGCGTACAATTAAACGAAGCGTGTTCTTCAGGATGTGGTTCATTTATCGAAACATTTGCAAAATCATTGAATTATTCAGTGGAAGATTTTGCACAAGAAGCATTATATGCACATAATCCAATTGATTTAGGAACACGTTGTACAGTATTTATGAATTCAAAAGTAAAGCAGGCTCAAAAAGAAGGTGCAGAAGTATCTGATATTTCGGCAGGTCTTGCATATTCGGTTATAAAAAATGCTTTGTTTAAAGTAATTAAAGTATCAGATGCATCAGAGCTTGGAAAACATATCGTTGTACAAGGTGGAACATTTTACAATAATGCTGTATTAAGAAGTTTTGAAAAAATTGCAAATTGTGAAGCTATCCGTCCGGATATTGCCGGAATCATGGGAGCTTTTGGAGCTGCGCTTATTGCTCGCGAACGTTATGTTGAATGTGAAGGTACGACAATGCTTTCTATTGAGGATATTGAGGCCTTGGAGTATTCTACCACTATGACAAAATGCAAAGGATGTACAAATAACTGCCGTCTGACAATCAATCATTTCAGTGGCGGGCGTAAATTTATTACCGGAAACCGTTGTGAACGTGGTCTTGGAAAAGAAAAGGTGAAAAATAAATTACCAAACTTGTTTGAATATAAGATGCAGCGTTATTTTGGATATACTCCGTTAAAAGCAAATGAAGCTGTGCATGGAGTGATTGGTATTCCGCGTGTTTTAAATATGTATGAAAATTATCCGTTCTGGTTTACATTGTTTACGAAACTCGGATTTTCGGTACTGCTCTCTCCTGCTTCTACAAGAAAGATATATGAATTAGGCATCGAATCCATTCCAAGTGAATCAGAATGTTATCCTGCAAAGCTTGCACATGGGCATGTACAATGGCTAATCAATCAGGGCGTTACGCATATTTTCTACCCTTCCATTCCATATGAAAGAAAAGAATTTGCCGATGCGAATAACCATTATAATTGTCCAATCGTAACATCGTATCCTGAAAATATTAAGAATAATATGGATCCGATCGTTCAGGGAGAGGTAGATTTTATTCATCCATTTTTAAGTCTGGAAAGCGAAGAAACTGTTGCATATCGAATGGTTGAAGAGCTTGGAGAAAAATTTTCAATTGACGAAAAAGAAATACGTGCAGCGGTTCATGATGCATGGGAGGAACTTGCAGCCTGTCGCAATGATATGCGAAAAAAAGGAGAAGAAACGATACAGTTCTTAAAGGAAACAGGAAACAGAGGAATTGTACTTGCAGGTCGTCCATACCACATTGACCCGGAGGTTAATCATGGTATTCCGGAACTGATCAATTCTTATAATATGGCTGTTTTAACAGAGGACTCTATTTCACATTTGAATCCAGTAGAACGACCATTAAATGTAATGGATCAGTGGATGTATCATTCTCGTTTATATGCAGCTGCAAATTATGTAAAAACGGTAGATAATCTGGATTTGATCCAGCTTAATTCATTCGGTTGTGGATTGGATGCAGTAACAACAGATCAAGTTGCAGAAATTTTAACAAATTCAGATAAATTTATACTTCATTAAAAATTGATGAAGTGAACAACTTAGGTGCTGCAAGAATCCGTATTCGTTCTCTACTTGCTGCAATTCGTGTTCGCGAACAGAGAAATACAAAACGCGACATTAAGCCGGCATCGATCGATAAAGTTTCATTTACAAAAGAAATGCGGGCAACATATACAATCCTTTGTCCTCAGATGTCTCCGATTCATTTTGAGATTGTTGAGCCTGCATTTAAAGCAGCAGGTTATAAATTGGAAGTGCTTCCAAATGATAATAAACAGGCTGTAGATGTTGGATTGAAATATGTAAATAATGATGCATGTTATCCATCACTTATGGTAGTAGGACAAATTATGGATGCTATTTTATCTGGAAAATATGATACCGATCATCTTGCAGTGATCATAAGCCAGACAGGTGGTGGATGTCGAGCTTCCAACTATATTGGATTTATCCGTCGTGCCTTAAAAAAAGCCGGATATGCACATATTCCAGTTATTTCTATCAACTTAAGCGGACTGGAGGCAAATCCTGGATTTAAGATTACTCCTTCTCTTGCTCTTCGTGGAATTTATGGAGCTGTATTTGGTGATATTTTCATGAAATGTATATATCGCATGCGTCCTTATGAAGCTGTGCCAGGCACAACAGATGCAATACATAAAAAATGGGCAGAAGTTTGTAAGAAATTTGTCTCAGAAGGATATCCTTCAAGAAGAAAATTCAAACAACTTTGCCGCAGTATTATAGAAGATTTTGATAACATTGAAACTTTAGATGTGAAAAAACCTCGCGTAGGAGTTGTTGGCGAGATTCTTGTTAAATTCCTTCCTGCTGCAAATAATCATCTTGTTGAATTACTTGAGGCAGAAGGCGCTGAGGCAGTTGTCCCGGACTTGCTGGATTTCTTACAGTATTGTTTTTATAATCAGAATTTTAAAGCATCGCACCTTGGATTTAAAAAATCCAAAGCACGAATTGCAAATATAGGAATTAAAGTATTAGAGTGGTTTAGGCTTCCTGCAACCGAAGCATTTAAAGCAAGTAAGCATTTTAATCCACCGGCTCATATTGAAGATTTGGCAAATATGGCATCCGACATCGTATCTCTTGGAAATCAAACTGGTGAGGGTTGGTTCTTAACAGGAGAAATGTTAGAACTGATACACAGTGGAGCTGGAAATATCGTTTGTACGCAGCCATTTGCATGCCTTCCAAATCATGTAGTTGGAAAAGGTGTAATTAAAGAACTTCGTAGATTATATCCGCAGTCTAACATTGTTGCGATTGATTATGACCCAGGTGCAAGTGAGGTAAATCAGTTGAATAGAATTAAATTGATGTTATCGACAGCAAATAAAAACTTAGAAAAAGAACAGGCATAAAAAAGTAGGAAGTTTCCCGAAATATAGTGGAAACTTCCTATCTTTTATTTCAACACTTAGAATTTGCGAAGCTCATCATTTTCATCATTTTGAGTGTTTACAATTTTTTTAATAATTGCATAATAACCAAAATTATCATTTACCTGAATATACACTCTGTCGTTTAGTTTATGTCCTAAAATTGCTTTTCCAAGAGGAGAATCAATACTGATCAATCCTTGAATTGAACTGCCTCGTACAGAAGTGACAAGTCTGTAGGTCTCTATTTCGTCATCATCTTCCATGTATAATTCTACAGTATTATTAATTCCGACTTCATCATCTTTTGAACTGTCATCGACAATAATGGCCGTTTTCAGCATCCTTTCCAGATAACGAATTCTGCTTTCGTTTTTATTTTTATCTTTTTTAGCAGCATGATACTCAAAATTTTCACTTAAATCGCCATGGGCACGAGCCTCTTTTACTGCTTCAATTGCTTCTTTTCTGACAACTAATTTTCTGTATTCAATTTCTTCCTCTATTTTTTTAACATCGCTTTTAGTTAATTTATCACGCATTTTATATTCTCTCCTTATTTTTATCCTGCCAAAAGGCGGCTACGGTGTCAGTCACATGATTCAACTGACATAATTGGTATTGTTTCCATTCACGCGGAAATATAGCCTGATATCGATTGTCTAAAAATCTGACATCAAGTAATACAATAACTCCTTTGTCTGATTCTGTACGGATCACACGTCCTGCAGATTGCAATACTTTATTCATTCCCGGATATAAGTAAGCAAAATCAAATCCCGACATTTTTTTTGCATCAAAATATTGTTTCAATAATTCTCTTTCATTACATACCTGAGGCAACCCGGTTCCAACAATAATTGCTCCGATTAAGCGATCTTCAGCCAGATCAATCCCCTCCGAAAAAATCCCTCCCATCACGCAAAAACCAATTAAGGTTCTATCGTTCTGGTTTTCAAAACAATTCAAAAACTCTTCACGTTCAATTTCATTCATATACTGTGATTGAAGAATGCATTCTACAGAATTATTTATCGAAGATGTAGGAAGATTAACAAACTGTTCGTAAACCTCTTCTAACATGCGATAAGAAGGGAAAAATACCATGTAATTTCCTTGTTGAACAGATACAATATTTTGAATATATCGTGCGATTTTTTGATACATTTCAGGTCCACGCAATGTATATTTAGTACTCACATCCTCTGCCAATAAGAGAAGTTTATTTTCTTCTGGAAATGTAGATTTTGCATAAATTGCGTAATCATCGGGATTGACACTAAGTAAGTTTTTGTAATAAAAAACAGGTAAAAATGTTGCCGAAAAATAAATTGTGCTGTTCCCATATTCTAAAAAATGCTGTAGATTTGTTGCCGGATTTACACAAAACAATTTTAATTTAAAACGACTGTCCGATTCCATTTCCGTATAGATTAAATAATTTTCATCCAAAATATCATGGATATTAATGAATGAACGAATCTGAAAATAAAAATCAAGGAGGGCATCTTTTTTTTCAGGAGAAGGCTGTTCATCAAAATAGTTTTCTATTTCTCCTAGAATATTTAAGCACTTTAAGGCAATGTGTGAAACATTATCTATTACTTGATATGTTTCACATTCACGTTTTAATGCCAAGAGTTGTTTATTACATTCATCCAGGCGTTTTGCAAGCTTTGGAGCATCGCTTTGGAATAATTTTTTCATAGATAAAAAATCTTCTTTGTAAAGCGTGGCGCTATACATCTCTCGACCGCGCTCAACAAGGTTATGTGCTTCATCAATTAAGAACAAATACTCTCCTGTTCCGGCTTCTGAGAAAAACGTTTTAAATGAGCGTCTGGATCAAACACATAATTATAGTCACAAATGATTGCATCCATCCATTCACTGACATCAAGTGACATCTCAAATGGACATACATGGTATTTTCTTGCCTGTTCTTCTATGATTTCTCTCGTACATTCATCTTTTGTGCTGATTAATTCAAATACAGCATCATTTACACGGTCAAAATGTCCTTTCGCATAAGGACATTCGTCAGGATTACAAATCGTTTCTTCGCAAAAACAAATTTTTTCTTTTGCAGTAATCGTGACAGATTTCCATCTTAATCCGTTCTTGCGAAGTATATAAAAAGCTTGCTCCGCTACGGTTTTTGTAATTGTTTTTGCTGTCAAATAAAATATTTTTTCTCCAAGTCCTTCGCCTATTGCGCGAACAGCCGGGAAAATTGTAGCCATAGTTTTTCCGATTCCGGTTGGAGCCTGGATAAACAAATTTTTTTTGCGAAGTATCGTACGATATACAGAGGATACAACTTCACGTTGTCCTTCTCTATATGAAAATGGAAATTCTGTTTTTTGAATTGTACGATTACGTTCTTTCTTCCATTGAATTTGAAATTTTGCCCATTTTTCATATGCGTGAATTAATTCGTTAAACCATTTTTCCAGATCATCAAACAAAAAATTTTGCTTAAAACGTTTTATTTCTTCTGTTTCCAAGTGACAATATGTCATCTGCACATCAATATTAGTTAAATGTTGCTGTGTGGCATAGATATAGGCGTAACACTTTGCCTGAGCAAGGTGGACGCCTATCGGTTCTTCTATATGAGATAAATCGCGTATAGTTCCCTTTATTTCATCTATGCAGATTCCAGAATCATTTTCAATAATACCATCTGCTCTTCCTTCAATCAAAAGTAAAAAGTCCGTACAAACAACTTTTGTTTTTAATGCTACTTCGGCATGATAATCTGCTCCCATTCTGCGTTGAATCTTCCGATGCAATCTGCTCCCTTGCAGCATCGCATCCTTCTCCAGACTGCCGGATGTCCGATTGTCTATATCACCCGTCCGCAATATGAATTCTACTAGATTGCGGACGGAAATCTTTATGATAGGTTCTTCCATTATAATTATCTACTCTTTATGCTTTCTCTGTTCTTGCAACCTCTGAAATTGTTTTTGTCAGCCCTGCAATTCCTTGTAAATCTGACGGAATAATAATTTTTGTCGCTTTACCGTCTGCCGCTTTTGCAAATGCTTCCAGACTCTTTAATGTTAAAACAGCTTCGTCGGCTCCTGCTGCCTTGATAAATTCAATACCTTCCGCTGTAGCTTTTTGTACAGTGCGAATCGCTTCAGCCTGACCTTCCGCCTCTTTGATCCGTTTTTGTTTTTCTGCCTCCGCTTTTAAGATTGCAGCTTGTTTTGCGGCTTCTGCCTCCAAAATAACAGATTCTTTTTCACCCTCTGCAACAAGAATTGTAGATTTCTTTTCACCTTCTGCACGCAGGATTGCTTCTCTTCGTTCACGCTCCGCTTTCATTTGTTTTTCCATAGCATCCTGAATAGCCTTAGGAGGCATGATATTCTTTAATTCTACTCTGTTTACTTTAATTCCCCATTCATCGGTAGCAATATCAAGTATTGTACGCATTTTTGTATTGATTGTCTCACGGGATGTTAAGGTTTCATCTAATTCCAAATCTCCGATAATGTTACGCAAGGTTGTAGCGGTCAGATTCTCAATTGCCGCGATTGGATTCTCTACTCCGTATGCGTATTTTTTAGGATCCGTAATTTGGAAAAAGACAACTGTATCAATCTGCATTGTTACATTATCTTTGGTAATAACCGCTTGCGGTTCGAAATCAACAACTTGCTCTTTTAAAGAAACTCTCCTTGCCACTCGATCTAAAATTGGCATTTTAAAATGAATACCTACACTCCATGTTTCTTTATATCCACCAAGACGCTCAAGAACGTAGGCATGAGCCTGTGGAACAATCTTGACACATGAAATAAGTACGAAAAGTACAATAATTAAAATGATGATAAGTACTAAAAATCCAAACATGTTTATCCCTCCTGATATTTTTCAACAATTAATTTTACACCTGAAATTTCAACCACTTTTGCAAGATCTCCTGGATTTAAAATTTCTCCAGTATTTTTTGTACGTGCGGTCCATTCTAAACCATTCACGACAGCTGCACCTGTTTCTTCTAAATTATCTACTTTTTTTGTGATTTTAACCACTTTTCCTATTATTTGTTCATAATTGGTTTTTTCATGATGACAATTTATGTATTTCATAGCAAAAGGTCTTGTAAATAATAATAAGATAAAGGATACAATTAAAAAGGATATGATCTGACACCATAGGTTGAAACCAGCCAGACATAAAATTAACGCTACTAAAGTTCCTCCTGCCATCCAGATTGTTGTAAGTCCGACAGTAATAATCTCAATGATTAAAAATACAATCAACAATCCAAGCCATATAAAAATCTCTTCTTTCATTTTACTCCCTTCTCTCTTATTCTGGTATATTGATCATAAGTATCATATTAATGATATCTTATTCTGTTAGTTCTAATTATACAATACTTTTATTATTAATGCATCGATTTTTATTTTTCTCTGCATTGTTGGAAAATTTTTCTTTGAATGAATTTGTACATTTTTACGAATAGTAAAATAATTCGATTGACTTTTATTGTTAAATATGCTAAAATAAGCAAGTATTGTTCAAAGATAAGAACAAACATACTACTATTTTTTAAATTTTTATGGAGGGTCAGGCAATGACAGGTACAGTAAAATGGTTTAATAACCAAAAAGGGTACGGATTCATCTCAGATGCTGAAGGAAATGACGTATTCGTTCACTATTCAGGATTAGTTATGGATGGGTTCAAATCTTTAGAAGAAGGTCAGGCTGTTGAATTTGATGTAACAGAAGGCGCTAAAGGACCACAGGCTACAAACGTAGTAAAACTTTAATCAGATTTTTTTATGTACCTTTTAATTATATAAATTTATGACGAGATTTAATATTTATAATTTTTAAAAGCAAATAACAAAATGAGATTAAAAAAAGAGCATCTTTCACGATGCTCTTTTTTTATTCGTATTTATTTAACATAACGGATATTTATCTGTCAGTTCAGCAACCATTGCTTTTGCTTTTTCTACATTATCTTCGCTTTCTACTACAAGTGCAATAATTTCAGCAATCTTATCCATATCTTCTTCCAACATACCACGAGTTGTAACAGCTGGTGTTCCAAGTCTCACGCCACTTGTAACAAATGGTGAGCGAGGATCGTTTGGAATTGTATTTTTATTTGCTGTAACATGTGCATCATCCAAACGTTTTTCAAGTTCTTTTCCACTGATTTCTGTTTCAGATAAATCAATCAGCATTAAATGATTATCGGTACCGCCGGAAACAATCTTTATGCCACGTTCTATCAAGCCTTTACTCAAAGCCTGTGCATTTTTAACAACCTGTTCCATATATTCCTTATATTCCGGTTTAAGCGCTTCTTCAAAACAAACTGCTTTTGCAGCAATAACATGCATTAACGGACCACCTTGAATACCTGGGAAGACAGCTTTATTGAAATTAAACTTTTTATTCATCTCTTCGCTGCACATAATCATACCTCCGCGAGGTCCACGAAGCGTCTTATGTGTTGTTGTGGTGGTAACATGTGCATAAGGAATTGGGCTTGGATGTAATCCGGTTGCTACAAGTCCTGCAATATGTGCAATGTCAACCATTAAATAAGCCCCTACTTCATCGGCAATTTCACGAAAACGCTTAAAATCAATCGTTCTTGCATAAGCACTTGCTCCTGCTACGATTAATTTTGGCTTATGTTCTTTGGCAATTCGTAACACTTCATCATAATCAATAAATCCATTTTCATCTACACCATAGTGAGCAACATCGAAGTATTTACCGGACAGGTTTACAGGTGAGCCATGCGTTAAATGTCCGCCATGGTCAAGGTTCATACCCATAATCTTATCTCCAGGTTCAAGCATAGCAAACATAACTGCCATGTTAGCCTGTGCACCAGAATGTGGTTGTACATTTACATATTCACAACCAAATAACTTTTTAGCACGTTCTCTTGCAAGATCTTCTACAACATCTACGCACTGACATCCGCCATAATATCTTTTTCCAGGATATCCTTCAGCATATTTGTTTGTGAGTGGGCTTCCCATTGCAGCCATCACTGCTTTGCTTACCCAGTTTTCAGATGCAATTAATTCGATATGTGAGTTTTGACGATTCATCTCGTCTTTGATTGCATTCGCAATCTCAGGATCTGTTTTTACTATTTCTTCAAAATCATACATAGTAGTTTCCCTCCATCTCTTCTTTTGTTCCCCATTGGAAACAAGTATAGCATATATTATTTAAAAGTCAAATAATGACAACTGATTACTTTGCGGCAAATCTCCGAATAATCCAAGGTCTGACATCAGATCAATAACAGTTTTACTAACCTTTGTTCTTTGTCTGAAATCATCTAACGACAGATATTTTCCATCTTTTGCAGCGAGTTCTACCGCTTCTGCAGCTTTATCACCCATTCCGTCAATACTTGCAAAAGACGGCATTAGCTTTCCATCGATAATCTGAAAATCTTTTGCTTTTGCACGATATAAATCAATAGGCATAAACTCCAGTCCGCGGGCATACATTTCCTGAACCAGCTTCATATCTTTTAAAGTATCTTGTTCTTTATTTGTGAGACTATCGGATCTTTTTCTGTAATCATTCATATAATAATTTAACTTTTCTTTGCCCTGGCACATAAGTTCATAAGAAAATGCATCGGCACGAATACTAAAATAAGCACCATAATAAGCGAGCGGATAATTAATTTTACAATATGCGATTCGATAAGCCATCATAACATAGGCAGCAGCATGTGCTTTTGGGAACATATAGCTAATCTTTTTGCAAGAATCAATATACCAGTCCGGTACATCTTTTTCCTTCATTGCAGTTTCCCATTCAGGCTTTAACCCCTTACCTTTTCGTACGCTCTCCATAATTGTAAAAGAAAGTGCACTATCTACTCCCTGATTGATCAAGTAAATCATAATATCATCACGAGTACAGATTGCAGTAGAAATCGTTGCCTTTCCTTGTTTGATCAATTCCTGTGCATTTCCAAGCCATACATTGGTTCCGTGAGACAGACCGGAAATTCGGATTAAATCAGATAATGATTGTGGGTTTGCATCTTGCACCATCTGGATAACAAAATCTGTTCCAAACTCCGGGATTCCAAGACTTCCAAGCGGGCAGCCGCTGATATCTTCTGGTTTAATACCAAGTGCACTTGTATTATGGAATAACGAAATAACATCTTTATCATCCAGAGGAATTTTGGTTGCTACAAAAGGATTTTCTTCATTGTATTCATTCTCCAGAGCATCAGATGTAATATAATCCTCCAGCATACGGATCATGGTCGGATCATCATGACCGAGAATATCTAGTTTTAACAAGTTATGATCAATCGAATGATAATCAAAATGTGTTGTTATGATGTCTACAGTCATATCGTTTGCAGGATGCTGAACAGGTGTAAATTCATTAATGTTATGTCCATGAGGAAGTACAACAATTCCTCCCGGATGCTGTCCGGTGCTTCGTCGGATACCTGTACATCCCTGACTGATCCGCTCTATTTCACAACGTCGTTTACGCATACCACGTTCTTCGTAATAGTTTTTTACATAACCGTAAGCTGTTTTATCTGCCAGCGTTCCGATTGTTCCGGCTTTAAAGGTATGCCCCTCTCCAAAAATAACTTCTGTATATTTATGCGCTTTAGACTGATACTCACCGGAAAAATTCAAGTCAATATCTGGTTCTTTGTCACCTTTGAAACCAAGAAAGGTTTCAAAAGGAATGTCAAATCCTTGTTTTATTAGTTTTTCACCGCATACCGGACAATTTTTATCCGGCATGTCGAATCCACATCCTCCAGCATATGATTTTACTTCTTCAGAATCAAAATCACTATAATGACAATGTGCACAATAATAATGCGGAGATAATGGATTAACTTCTGTAATTCCGGCCATAGTAGCTACAAATGAAGAACCTACGGATCCTCGTGATCCAACAAGGTATCCATCTGCATTTGATTTCCATACTAACTTTTGCGCAATGATGTACATAACGGAATATCCATTAGAAATGATAGAATTTAATTCTTTCTCCAATCGCTTGGATACTGGTTCTGGTAAATTTTCACCATAGATTTCATGAGCACGGTTATAACAAATATCACGCAGATTCTGTTCAGAATTTTCAATGACCGGTGGACATTTGTTAGGATTGACCGGGGATATTTTTTCTATCATATTTGCAATTTTACAAGGATTTTCAATTACGACCTCATGAGCTTTTGCAGAACCTAAATATTCAAATTCTGCCAGCATTTCTTCGGTTGTACGAAGAAATAAAGGTGGTTGGTCATCTGCATCACTGAAGCCTTTTCCTGCCATGATGATACGGCGGTACACTTCATCTTCCGGGTCAAGGAAATGCACATCACAAGTCGCAACAACAGGCTTTTTGAATTTTTCCCCAAGCTGTACAATCTGTCGGTTTATTTCCATCAAATCTTCCAGGGTATTGATATTTGAGTACTTATCACTTGCAAGCATGAATTTATCATTTCCAAGTGGCTGAATTTCGTAATAATCATAAAATTCTGCCAGTCTGGCAATTACCTGTGGTGATTTTCCATTTAATATAGCCTGATATAACTCACCTGCCTCACAGGCACTTCCTATGACAAGTCCCTCACGATATTGGTTTAACAAACTTTTTGGAATGCGTGGACGTCGTGCATAATAAGTTAAATGAGATTCTGATATCAACTGATATAGATTGTAACGCCCAATATCATTTTTTGCCAGAATGATGATATGATGTGTTGGAAGCTTTCGAATCGCATTTGGATTCATATCACCGAATTGGTTAATTCCTTTTAATGTTGTTATATTGCGCTCTTTCAACATTTCAACAAACTTTACAAAGATTTCTGCGGTTGCTCCTGCATCATCTACTGCTCGATGATGATTTTCTAAAGAAATTCCAAGTGCTTTTGCCACAATATTTAATTTATATTTTGATAAAGTTGGAAGGAGCACTCTGGCAAGAGCCACTGTATCTACAGATATAAACTTTGGTTCAATATCCTGATAACGGCAGTTTTGTTCAATGAATCCAACATCAAAGCTTGCATTGTGGGCAACAAGTACTGCGTCTTTTGCAAATTCCAGAAATTGTGGGAGAATCACTTCAATATTTGGATACTCCATAACCATATCATCTGTAATACTTGTTAGTTTAGTGATTTCAAAAGGAATTGGTCTTTCAGGGTTTACAAAAGTACTGAATTTATCAATAATTTTGCCGTTGACAACCTTTACAGCTCCAATCTCGATGATTTTATCTTTTATGGCACTAAATCCTGTGGTTTCAATATCAAACACAACATAAACATCATCCAGTGTTTCATCTCCTGCTCCAACAGCAATTTCTGTTAGATCATCTACAACATAGCCTTCTACACCATACAGTATTTTAAATGGATCATCTTTATCCAATCGTTCTATAAAGTGATTTGCATCAGGGAAAGCTTGTGCAATACCATGATCTGTAATGGCAATTGCAGCATGTCCCCAATCGTGGGCACGACGGACAATATCCTGTGTTTCAGATACCCCATCCATATCACTCATTTTTGTATGGCAATGCAATTCTACACGCTTCACGGGACTTAAATCTTCTCTTTTCGTGGTAAAATCACCGGTTTTTTTAATTCCGGTAACCGAACCGATAGATAATTCGCCATCATAACGATCAATTGTTGTTACACCTTTGATTTTTATATATGAACCCTTTTTTAAATCTCCAAGCAAATCCGGAAGTTGATCGTTACGAATAAACATTTTTACCATAATAGTATCGGTAAAATCTGTTACAGCAAACATTAAAATAGATTTTTCATTTCGGATTTCTCGAGTTTCAAAAGTAATAATCTTTCCATGAAATGTAATTTCACCCATTTCTGTCTCGACGACATCCAATCGGATTGGTTCATCCTCAAAATCCTTACCATAGATGAGATTTGGATCATTCCCTTGTTTTAACGGACGTATATAACCTTTCTTAAAATCAGATTTAAAGCTTTTACGTTCACCACTATCATTCCCATTGTCCTTTGGTTTCTTATCAACAACAGCCTTTTGAGAAACAGGTGTGGCTTTCTTTTCAGGACTGGATTCACCAGACTCTTTTTCCCTCTCTTCTCCATGAAGTTTGCGGTTTCTTGCAAAGATAGCATCTATTTCCCTCTGAATACGCTGTTCATCATATTCCAGGTTTTGGTCTTCTTTTTCTTTTTCCCGATATTCTATACGAATATCCGTCGGAATATGAAAACGTTGATTAAAAATCTCATCCAGTAACGATACAATTTCCTCTTTTCGTCCTTCTGAAACAATTGTATTTAATAATTCAAGACGCATAATTGAATTTGCTTCAAAGTGAATTTCTGCCTGTTCAAACATGCTTGCTGCAAGCACACTGACTTCTTTTAATTCTAATAAAATACTGTCATGGTATTCTACCATTAGTGCTTCTGGCGTATATTGTTCAGAAAGCTGATAATCCTCCTCAATTTTTATCGCTACAGAGGTCTTCCCAAACAGCTGCTTTTTAATGTGTTCTTCCATTCGTTTGATATAACGTTTTTGAATTAGATGCAGACTGAATAGATGAATATTTAAAAATTCTCTTGAAGAATTTGTTGTAATTTTTTTAATCTGCACATCTGCAAATAATTCTTGTATATCTTTTTCAACTTTTAACGTTGGAAATACCTCAAAAAATCTTTTGGCATTACTTACTTGTTCCAATTGTCTAACTCCCATCGAAGTGTATTCAAAAGTTCTGTTTCCGGCACTTTCTTTATAATTTCACCTTTTTTGATCAACAAGCCTTCTCCGATACCACCGGCAATGCCAAGATCAGCCTCTTTTGCTTCTCCTGGTCCGTTTACAACGCATCCCATAACTGCAACTTTAATATCAAGCGGATATTCTGAAACCATGGTTTCAACTTGATTTGCCAATTCAATCAAGTTGATTTTTGTACGTCCGCAGGTTGGACAAGATACAACTTCAATTCCGCCTTTACGAAGTCCTAAGGTACGAAGAACTAATTTTGCAGTTTTAATTTCTTCTACAGGATCTCCAGTCAATGAAACACGAATTGTATTTCCGATGCCTCGTGTAATATAATACCAAGTCCTACAGAAGATTTGATATTTCCTGAGTAAAGTGTTCCCGCTTCAGTAATTCCGACATGTAAAGGGTATGGGCACTGACCGGCAATTAATTCGTGTGCTTTCACGCACATTAACACGTCCGAGGATTTAATGCTGACAACGAGATTGTCATACCCCATATCTTCTATCATTTTTACTTTATCTAAAGCACTTTCAACAATTCCTTCTGCTGTAACACCGCCGTATTTCTCTATTAATGGCTTTTCAAGTGAGCCACTGTTTACACCTACACGAATGGGCACATGATATTCTTTTGCCTTGTCGACAACAGCTTGTACACGATCTCTTGACCCAATATTTCCAGGATTGATTCGTATTTTATCTGCACCATTTTCAATGGCCGCAATTGCCATACGATAATCAAAATGAATATCCGCTACAAGTGGAATATGGATTTGTTTTTTTATTTCCTTGATAGCCGCTGCTGCTTCTAATGTTGGAACCGTACATCGAATAATCTCACATCCTGCTTTTTCCAGACGTAAAATCTGTGCTACAGTTGCTTCTACATCTTCAGTAGGTGTATTGGTCATAGACTGAATTGCGATTGGGTGATTTCCACCGATTATTACATCTCCAATTTTAATTTCCTTTGTCTTTTCTCTTAACATAGTTCCTCCTTTTTAAAATATCCCTCGTTTTATTTCATGATAGAAAAAACAGGGACGTTTCATATTCATCCCTGTTTATCTTTACTCTTTTTCAAATATTAACTGGCTGCCATATTCCCGGTCTGTCAGTGTCAGTTGATTCTGTTCCATATTGTAATCATAGGTTCCATCTAACCGATCTAACGCCTGAGTAATCACATCTTCTGATATGCCTTCCGAATCAGCTGCCTTTTTTACAGCATCTGTATTGAGACGTAAACTAAAAGTTTTGGTTTTAGAATCAATATCATAATCCATGGAAACTGCAATTTGATTGTCATCAAATTCATCCGGCCATTTTATAATTGCTGTGTTATTCCCTTTGATTGTCATAATTAAATCACTGTCCTCGTAATCCCATGTTCCTTCCAATGGATTCATTGTGAACATACGAACCAGGAAAAATACTGCAATCAAAATAATTACAACAGATGTGACAGACATTACGCTTCGCCAAATAATACTTCTTGTATGATCATCATTTTTTGCGAGCATGTTTTCTTCTCCTCTAATTTGTTCTTCTTTAATTATACGGATTCTCGTATTTTATGTCAATCTAATTTCATTAAGCAAATATTGTTCCGAGAACGGTATAGGATAATATAGTCATAATAACTGTTGCCACTACAAGACCAAGAACAATGGCAGGAAAAGCCTTTCTAAAACGAATTCCCAATAATGCAGCAATCAAAGCTCCTGTCCACGCTCCTGTTCCCGGAAGTGGAATGCCTACAAATGCTACTAGTCCCCAAAATTCATATTTTTCAATATTGGCACTCTGGTTCATCGCTTTATGTTCCAGTTTTTCAACTAAAGGTTTTAGTTTCTTTGTTCCTTTCATCCAATCAAAAATCTTTGTGATCAATAATAAAATGAATGGTATTGGAACCAGATTCCCAATAAAGCAAATAGGAATAGCCTGCCACATAGGTACATCTAAAAGTGCCGGTCCTGCTGCAAGGAGTCCACCTCTAAGTTCAAGAATTGGTACCATAGAAATCAAAAAAATGATGAATTCTTTCCCGACCTTTCCGCTAAGCCCTGCAATTAATCCATTTATTAATGCTTCTTTCATCTACTATCTTCCTCCATGTTCGGCAATATATTGTCTTAAGAAAGAAAAGAAAGTTTCCATCTCTTCTTTCGTACCAATTGTCACACGCAAATATTGTTCAATTCTCTCGCTTTCCCAGTATCTGACGTAAATATTGGCTTTTTTCAAAGCTGTAAATAGTTGTTTTGCATCCAGCTTTGGATGAGTTACAAAAATAAAATTGGCTTGAGATTCTGGATATTCAAATCCTAACTCTTTAAACTGCTCTTTGCCCCATTCTCTTGTTTCAACAATTTTATTTACAGTTTCTTTGAAATAAGTTTCATCTTTTACTGCTTCTGCTCCGCAAACAAGAGAAGTCTGGTTCATTGTATAAGAGTTAAACGAATATTTCACATCATTTAAATATTTAATCAAAGTCGGGTTACTGATGGCATACCCAATTCTCATACCAGCCATAGAACGAGATTTTGAAAATGTCTGAACAACAATCAAATTATCGTATTTTGAGATTAATTCCAATGCAGACTTTCCGGCAAAATCAATATATGCTTCGTCTACAATTACGATGACATCCTGATTATGTCTAATGATATCTTCTACAAAATCCAGATTTTCATAAATTGCTGTAGGTGCATTTGGATTTGGGAAAATAACGCCCCCATTTTCTTTATAATAATCTTCTTTGCAAATATGAAAATCAGCATCTAATTTCTGACATTCATATGGAATGCGATATAAATCAGCCCATACTTTATAAAAAGAATAGGTAATATCCGGAAAAAGAATTGGCTTATCTGAATTAAAAAAAGTCAGAAAACACATGGATAATACATCATCTGAGCCAACCCCTACAAATACCTGATCTTTATCCACTTTGTATCGATCAGCCAGAGATTGTGTAAGTAATTCTGCCGTCGGATCCGGATATAAGCGAAGTCGATCTAAATCCATTGACTGAAGTGCCTGTTCAACTCCTGGTGCAGGTGCATAAGGATTTTCATTTGTATTCAATTTAATTACTTTATTTTGTGGCTGTTCGCCTGGAACATAAGGCTCTACCTGGCGAATATTATTTCGTATATTTTCATTTAATCCCATGATTCTATCCCTTTCCTATAGATTATATTGTTTAGCGAGTTCGGCAAATTTAGGTAGTGAATTAACAATTGTCTCGTAGGATACACAATAAGCCATTCTTACATATCCAGGACATGCGAATGAAGACCCTGGTACAATCAGTATATTATATTTTTTGGCTTCATTACAAAATTCTTTTTCATCAGCAATCGGAGATTTTACAAATAAATAAAAGGCTCCTTCCGGTTTGATACAATCAAACCCTAGATTTTTTAATCCGTTATATAATGTTTCACGATTACGGTCATAGTAAGAAATATCTGTTTTTTCATTTAAACATGCTTTTACAACTTTTTGTTGTAAAGTCGGAGCATTTACAAAACCAAGAATACGTGTTGCCACATTAACTGCCCCGATTAGCTTTTCGCTGTCAGATGCTTCGTCCGGAATTACAAGATAGCCGATACGTTCTCCTGGAAGAGAAAGAGATTTACTGTATGAATAACCTACAATTGTATTTGCATAGTACTTTGTAAGGTAAGGTACTTCAACTCCGTCATATGCTAATTCACGATATGGTTCATCTGAGATTAAATAAATGTCTGTTCCATATTCCTTCTGTTTTTTCTCTAAAATAGCGGCCATTTTCTGAATTGTTTCCTCTGAATAAACAACACCCGTTGGATTGTTTGGGGTATTTACAATTATGGCCTTTGTTTTTGGAGATATTTTCTGCTCGAATTCATCTAGCTTAGGTTGAAAATCAGTAGTATTAGGAGAAACTTCTACAAGGACACCATCATAATTATCTGTATAACTGCGATATTCTCCAAAATATGGAGCAAATGCGATGACCTCATCGCCTGGATTGATCAAGGATTTCAAAATAACATTTAGTCCACCGGCTGCTCCTACGGTCATGGTAATATTCTTGCTACAAAAATGTGTGCCAAAGCGCTCATTCAAAGAATCTGCGATAGCTATTCTAACATCTTCATATCCGGCATTACTGTTTGTATAACCATGTAAAACTACAGGATCTTCCTCGTCTAAAAGTTCTTTGATCGCATATTTAACTGCATCCGGAGCCGGAACATTTGGATTGCCAAGGCTAAAATCAAATACATTTTCAGATCCGTATATCTTTGCCAATCGGTTACCTTCTTCAAACATTGCCCGGATTGCAGAACTATTTGCAACCATATTTTCCATTTTTTTTGAAATCATCTTTGTATCCTCCTATTTCTTTGTGACGAATCCTTTTTGTACCATAAATGCAGGCTGATACGATAATTTAGCTTTTCGAAGTCCGGCAGAACCGGCATCGTCTTCTCTATTTATATATGCATAATCTGTACATTCATGCTGAACAAACTGCTGATTGATCATTGGATAAGCACCGTCTACATCCGCAAAAGCCTTTTCGATATGAACAACAAATGTATCTTCACACATCGGCTCCCCAATTGTAAATGCTACAATATTTCCTTCTGCACGAAGAACACCACCTATAAGACCGAGTTCTTTATACAGGCGTAAGGAATTTAATGTTACACACATTTCTGCATTTTTCTCCATATCCTCATCGCATCCATTTTGCGTACGCCATTTTAAAGCCATTTGAAAACATTCTTCCACATTATCGTCGTTTAATTGTTCATAGCTCCAGTCTTCATGCAGGGATTTAAATTTATTAATATGATTTCTTTTCCCATGTAGTTTCTTCCCTGCAAGAGTCATAAGTTTTTCTGAATCATATACATAATCAGCCTGATCCGGGTCGTATTGTATTTTATATACACCCGGATACCAACATTCCAGTTGTGCAAAGTTTTCTTCTGTTACATTATAAAACATAAGTGGAGTATTTTGGGTATCACTATATTGATTTAACCATTCAATTGCTTTATGAACAGAGTCATCATCTCCTGCAGGATAGGCAAAAAGAGCTTTTTCGGAATTGTCCTTGAAAACTAATGCGCCTTCAATAATGGCATACTCTACTTTATAGTGTCTGGACCAAAGATAAACATTTGCAAAAGTACGTTCACAGCTTCGGCTTGGTGATTTTTTTAAATAAGAGTGAATAATTTCTTGGTCTTCTAATTCAGGTCGTTTAAATTGGATTTTATCCATTCAAAAAATCCTTTCTTTTTGTAATAGCCACAAAACTTGCGGCCGGTAGTTGTTTAGTATATTGTCAAGTGCAAAAAGCAGCGGAAATCCCGCTGCTTAAAATGAGCTTATCGGATAAAGTTTGTTTTGATTTTCTCTTCATCCACCGGCATTTCAATACCTGCTTTTTTTCCTGCCTCGAGGCATTTCAAAAGCCATGCCATATTATTACCTAAAGTTCTCATAATCTGAATTCCCTCGGCATCCTGCTGCACTTCATCCGGTGTATTACCATGTACCATTGTCCAATAATTAGACGATACGACCGGCATCTGATGGTATGTAAAATATTTCATGATCACATCCAATGTAGCAGTTGTTCCGGCTCTACGTGCAGATGTAACGGCCGCAGCTGGTTTGTGCAACATATCTTTTCCGGCACACGAACATAATTTATCCATAAATTCAATAATCTGGCCAGATGGAGATGCCCAATAAACCGGAGAACCAACAACTAAAGCATCTGATTCAGCCATCTTCACAGCCGCTGCTTTTACATTTTCCATATCAGGATTGCCTGCCTGAAAAATTTCTGTCTCAATTCCATGTTTCTCAAGTGCTTCTGCAACAACTGTCAGAGCTGTATATGTACAGCCTGCTTTTCTTGGACTTCCGTTTAATAATAATACTTTCATTCTAGTTCCTTCTTTCCGGTCTTATTTGTTTATTCCGATTTAAGTTGTTTGTTTAATCTTCATTCATTTTTGCAAGTTTTGCAGTCTGGTCTGCAGCAATCAGACTATCAATGATTTCATCAAGATCTCCATTTAAAATGGAATCTAATTTATGCAAAGTTAATTTGATTCTGTGGTCTGTTACACGTCCTTGTGGAAAGTTATAAGTACGGATCTTCTCAGAACGATCTCCTGTACCTACCTGGCTTTTACGCGCTTCTGCTTCAGCATCATGCTGTTTTGCAAGTTCAAGTTCATAGAGACGGGCACGAAGTACTTTCAATGCTTTATCTTTATTTTTCAACTGTGATTTTTCATCCTGGCATGAAATTACAATTCCTGTCGGGATATGTGTCAGACGTACAGCAGAGTCTGTTGTATTAACGCACTGTCCACCATTACCTGAAGCACGGAACACATCGAATTTACAGTCGTTCATATCCAATTCTACATCCACTTCTTCTGCTTCTGGCATGATTGCAACTGTAATAGTAGATGTATGGATACGTCCGCCACTTTCTGTCTCTGGAACACGTTGTACACGGTGTACACCACTTTCATATTTTAATCTTGAATATGCACCCTGTCCTGAAATCATAAATACACATTCTTTAAAGCCACCGATTCCATTTTCATTAAGTGAGATCATCTCCACTTTCCAATGGCGTCCTTCTGCATAATGTACATACATACGATAAATTTCAGCTGCGAATAAAGCCGCTTCATCCCCACCGGCACCGGCACGGATTTCCACGATAACGTTCTTTTCATCGTTTGGATCCTTCGGAAGAAGTAAAATCTTCATCTCTTTTTCCAGTTCTTCTATTCGATTCTTTGATTCATTCAATTCTTCTTTTGCAAGTTCACGCATCTCTTCATCTGATTCTTCTTCTAACATCATCAGACTGTCTTCTACATTCTGCTTGCACTGTTTATATTCTTTAAATGCTTCAACAATAGGAGCCAGATCACTTTGTTCTTTCATTAAATTGCGGAAACGAGTTGCATCGTTTGCCACATCCGGTTCCTGAAGTTCTCCCATTACTTCTTCATATCGGATTACAAGATCCTCTAATCTATCAAACATAATTTCCTATATCCTTTCTAACTTCTATCATATCTATACAGATAATTCACCTCTTCGTATCATACACGCCTAATACAACCCGGTCAAGACCTGCAAGGTCTTTTTTTATCAGGACATCTCTAAATCCGGCATCTTTCATCATATTTGACACGTCTAAGCCTTGATCATGTCCAATTTCAAATATCAAATATCCATCGGCTTGTAAATATTTTTCACTTTCAGAAATGATTTTCCGATAGAAATATAATCCATCTTCCATTCCATCTAACGCAAGCATCGGATCATGTTCTCTTACTTCTTCTTGAAGTGTTTTAATTACATCACTTCGAATATATGGTGGATTCGATACGATCATCGAATATTTGTCTGTTATTTTGTCAAACAGATCGCTTTGAAGAAAATCGACAGACAAACCCAGCGATTTTGCATTTTTCCTTGCCACTTCCAGTGCCTTATCAGAAATATCAACACCGGTTCCTGTAATTTGTTTCTTATTTTTCATATAATACAAAATACTAAGTAAAATACAGCCTGAACCGGTACACATATCCAATAGATTTACGGGATTCGAGATTTCTTTTAATTTTTCTAAAGCAGTTTCCACGAGTATTTCAGTATCTTGTCTTGGAATTAATACATGTTCATTTACATGAAATTCCAACCCCATAAACTCCTGAACACCTGTTAAATGTTGAAGTGGAATATGCTCTGCACGTTTTTGAATCAGTTGCAGATATTGTTTTTGATAATTTTGGGGTACTGACTGCTGTGAATCAACAAAATAGCGTGCACGGGTAATACCTGTAACGTATTCTAATAAATACCATGCATCCAGAGAACTTTCTTGAATGGATGCATTTTTTAGTATGTCAGTTCCTGTGTTATACAGCTCTTTTAATGTCATCTTTTTTCTCCAATTGTATCTCTCACTGTTATTTTCATCAATTTTACTTTAAATCCATTTTAAAGTTATCTTTCAAATATGCTTTCCAGTCAAAGACAGCTTCTACAGCCTGAATCGCAACCTCGATCATGCTGTCATCCGGCTCCTTTGTTGTCAGATTCTGTACCCACATGCCAGGACGACTGAGAAGATTTATAATCGGATTTTCACTATTGCCTGCCAGACGGATGATTTCAAATGAAACACCGGCAATTACCGGCATCAATGCGATTCGAATTATGACACGAAGAACCTGGGATTTTGCAGTAATAAAAAAGCAAAAAATGATACTGACAATCATAACAAAAAACAAAAAGCTTGTTCCACAACGTTTATGTTGCTTGGAACTCTTTCTAACATTATCAACATTTAGCTCCATACCGTGTTCTATACAGTTGATACATTTATGCTCTGCTCCATGATACATAAATGTGCGTTGAATATCTTTCATATGTGATACGAGTGATATGTACGCAAGAAATATAGCCAGGCGGATAATTCCTTCAATTACTGTCATCATAAAATGTGAGGTAATATAATTTTTCAAAAAATTGCTGAGAAAATATGGAAGAACCATAAAAATAGCAACCGCGAGTACAACTGAAATAATGATTGTCAGGTTCATAAAAATCTGGTCTTTTTTTTCTTGTTTGCGAATTTCTTCTGCTGTCATTACTTTTTCATCTGTCTCTTCATCTTCATAAAAAGATGCTGAATAAGTAAGAGTTTTCATTCCTAAAACCAGTGAATCAACAAAACTAAAAATTCCTCGTATAAATGGAATCTTCTTACCTGTTTCCCAGGGAATCACGCTTTTATATTTTTCTACGTTTACTTCAATTTCCTGATTTGGCTTTCGGACAGCAACCGCATATTTATCTCCGTTTCGCATCATAATCCCTTCAAGAACGGCCTGCCCGCCGATATTGGATGATTTCATATCATTTCTCCTGTCTGTTCTGTTGCTGTTACTTATATTATTGATTAAAATAAACAACACGACTGATAAATTTTGAAAAAGTCAGTCGCTTCTATGGAAGCCGCTGACCATAAGGGCTGTTGTTTACAAAACACTTGCAACAAATTATTTATAAAATGATAAGAGGCTGAGATATATCTACCTCAGCCTGCATAACAAATTCTTATTTCATACCATATTTCTTGTTGAACTTGTCTACACGTCCGCGAGCCTGTGTAGCTTTCTGCTGACCTGTGTAGAATGGATGACATTTAGAACAAATTTCTACGTGAATGCTTTCGTTTGTAGATCCTGTTACAAATGTATTACCACAGTTACAAGTTACTGTTGCCTGATGGTATTCTGGATGGATTCCTTCTCTCATGATTTTCACCTCTCTATTTAAAATATAGTTATTTACTCTCTAAACAGCTATCTCAGTATAGCATAACCTTTTTGCTGTTGCAAGTTTTTTTTGTAAGTTTTTAAATAAATTTCTGACGGATTACTTTTTGTACTAATTCGGCGTTATTCGCTGTTCTGTCAAATGTATTTAACAGGTTGTCCACTGCCTCATCTGCTTTTAATCCATTTAAGGCTTTTCTTATAATATATACGGCATCCTGTTCTTCTTTTGTAAGTAAAAGATCTTCTCGTCTTGTTCCTGATTTTGGAATGTCAATTGCAGGGAATACACGTTTTTCCTGAAGCTTACGATCCAAAACCAATTCCATATTACCAGTTCCTTTAAATTCTTCATATACAACGTCATCCATTTTACTTCCTGTTTCGACCAATGCTGTTGCAAGAATTGTAAGACTACCGCCCTCTCTCATATTTCTGGCAGCACCAAAGAAACGTTTTGGCATATGCAGGGCAGCAGGGTCAAGACCTCCTGACAGTGTTCTTCCTGATGGCGGTACTGTAAGGTTGTATGCTCTTGCAAGTCGTGTAATACTATCAAGAAGGATCATAACATCTTTTCCGTGTTCTACTAATCGTTTCGCACGTTCAATTACCATTTCGGATACACGTTTATGGTGCTCCGGCAACTCATCAAATGTAGAGTAGATTACTTCAACATTTGGTCCGGCAATTGCTTCACGTATATCTGTTACTTCCTCAGGACGTTCATCAATCAATAAAATTAACAGGTGCATATCTGGTTCTGATTTCTGAACAGACAGAGCAACTTCTTTTAATAATGTTGTTTTTCCGGCTTTTGGTGGAGATACAATCATACCTCTTTGTCCTTTTCCTATTGGAGAAAGAAGGTCAACAATTCGCATTGCAGTGCTGCTTGTTGCTTCCTCTAACTGGATTCGTTTATTTGGGAAAATCGGTGTTAAATCTTCAAAATTCGGACGCTTTGCAGCTTCAGCAGGTCGAATTCCATTAATTGTGGAAACATAAAGCAGGGCACTGAATTTTTCTCCCTGTGTTTTAATTCGTGTGTTTCCAGTTAAAATATCTCCGGTTTTTAAATTGAATCTGCGTATTTGGGATGGAGAAACATAGACATCATTTTCACCTGGAAGATAATTTTCGCAGCGAATAAATCCGTAGCCATCCGGAAGCACCTCTAAAATTCCATTGGCGGCTTTTCCGCTATCCAGCTGTTCAATGTCAGTTGTTTCCTTTTTCTCTTTTAGTTCTTCTTTGATTTCCTCTTTTGCCTCTGTGTTTGCAGCCTCTTGTTTATCCGCAACATCCTGTGAAAGCATAGCGTCAATCAAATCACTTTTCTTCATTGTAGAAATACCTTTCATATTTCTGGCTTTTGCAAGTTCTTTTAACGTTGCCAACGGCAATGATTCGTATTTTTCTCTTGTCATAAATACAATCCTTTCTTTTCATATAAAGTATAAAAATATGTTTTAAAAATACGTCTTTTGTATTAAATATTTGCTTTTGTAAATTTTCGGGAACTTTGGTCTGAATCGACTCAAATGAATTAAAGCTATTGTTAGTATACATCAACTGTTGCAAAAATAAAAGAGTTTTTTCAAAATTTAGAAAGGATTCCTCTCTTGCGTCTATTCTATAAGAGTGATATGATAATTTTCAGATACTATTATAATAAAGAAGAGGTACAAAAATATGACAAACAGCGAAAAAGCATTACAGATGCATGAACAGTGGAATGGTAAGATTGAAACAATAGCAAAATCGCATGTGAATTCAAGAGAAGATCTTGCCATCGCTTATACTCCGGGTGTTGCAGAACCTTGTAAAGTAATCGCACAAGATCCGGAAGCTGCATATAAATACACGATCAAATCCAATACGATTGCCGTTGTTTCTGACGGAAGCGCAGTACTTGGACTTGGTAATATCGGTGCTAAAGCTGCCATGCCGGTTATGGAAGGAAAAGCAGTTTTATTCAAAGAGTTCGGTGGAGTGAATGCAGTTCCTATCTGTCTTGATACACAGGATACAGAAGAAATCATTCGTACAGTAGTAAATATTGCACCTGCTTTTGGAGGAATCAATTTGGAAGATATTTCTGCTCCTCGTTGTTTTGAGATTGAGGAACGTTTAAAAGAACTTCTTGATATCCCTGTTTTCCATGATGATCAGCACGGAACGGCTATCGTTGTACTTGCAGGTATTATAAATGCGTTGAAAGTAACCGGTAAAGAAAAAGAGAATTGCCGTGTTGTTGTAAATGGAGCAGGTTCTGCAGGAGTTGCAATCACAAAACTTCTTTTAACATATGGTTTTCCTAATATCACAATGTGTGATATCAATGGAATTATCGGAAAAGACTCACCGAATTTAAATTGGATGCAGAAAAAAATGGTTGAAGTTACAAATTTGGAGAATAAAAAAGGAACTCTTGCTGATGCTTTAGAAGGTGCTGATATCTTTGTCGGAGTATCTGCTCCTAATATTGTTACAAAAGATATGGTAGCTTCTATGAATAAGGATGCAATTCTTTTTGCAATGGCAAATCCTGTACCTGAAATTATGCCTGATATTGCAAAAGAAGCCGGTGCAAAAGTTGTTGGAACCGGACGTTCTGATTTTCCAAACCAAGTAAATAATGTTGTTGCTTTCCCTGGAATTTTTAAAGGTACTTTAGAAGGCCGTGCAACACAGATTACGGAAGAAATGAAACTCGCAACTGCTAATGCAATTGCAGGACTTGTTGCGGATGATGAATTAAATGAAAATAATATTTTGCCGGAAGCTTTCGATCCACGTGTGGCAGATGTTGTAAGTAAAGCTGTAAAGGACTTGATTTAATGAATCGCTGGGGTGAAAAACGTTATCATTCTATGGATTATGATCTAAAAGAACTTTATGGAGAAAAAGTATATAAGATTACACTTAATGGTGGAATGACTTGTCCAAACAGAGATGGAAAAGTTGGGCATGGTGGCTGTATTTTCTGCAGTGCTGCAGGCTCAGGTGACTTTGCCGGGTCTGTCACCTGCTCTATCACAAAACAACTTGCCATAGGAAAAGAAAATTTAACAAAAAAACGACCTGTTCATTCATATATTGCCTATTTCCAGGCATTTACGAATACGTATGCCCCTGTAGAATATTTGAGACAGATTTATATGGAGGCAATTCAAGATCCGGATGTTCAAATTCTTTCTATTGCAACGAGACCGGATTGTCTGCCAGATGATGTACTTCAATTATTAGAAGAAATCAATCAGATCAAACCGGTTTGGGTTGAACTTGGGCTTCAGACAATTCATCCACAAACTGCAAACTATATTCGTCGTGGATATCCGTTAGAAGTATTTGAAGAGGCAGTAAATAATTTGAGAAAACGAAATATTTCTGTGATCACACATACAATTTTAGGACTTCCGGGAGAAAATGAAGATATGATGCTTGAGACAATAGATTATCTTAACAAAATGGATATACAAGGGATTAAGCTTCAATTGCTTCACATATTAAAAGGAACAGATCTTGCCCTCGACTATGAAAAACAACCGTTTTGGAGTCCTACTATGGAGGAATATATTTCTCTGCTTGGAAAGTGTATTGCAAGCCTTCGTCCGGATATAACCATCCACAGGTTAACTGGTGACGGGCCAAAAGAATTACTTATAGCACCATTATGGACAAGTCAGAAAAGGACCGTATTAAATACGCTGCATCGTTATCTGAAAGAACAAGATATCTGGCAGGGAAAGGAGTATCATGTCTGAATCATTTACATTATACAAATTAATCATTCTTTATATGTTGGAAAAGGTAGATTTTCCATTAACCACATCCCAAATATCTGAATTTATTTTGGATAAGGGGTATACGAATTATTTCAAACTTCAAAGTACGATTTCTGAAATGCTGGATTCACAATTGATTTTGGCAGAGAATACCCACAATCGTACCTTATATCACTTAACAGAAGAAGGCAGTAAAACAATCGAATTTTTCCGCAATAAAATTTCACCGGAGATTCAACATGATATTGATGATTTTCTGGAAGAAAAAAGTTATGATTTGAAAGAGGAAGCTGCGGTAAAAACAGAGTATTATCTGACACCGAACCACGAATACGAGGTGCGATGTCAGATTGTAGAAAATGATTCCAGCCTCATTGATCTGAAATTGACTGTTCCCACAAAAAAAGAGGCTGAAACCATTGCAAATAACTGGAACATGCAAAGTCAGAGTGTTTATGCATCATTGCTCGCGAAGCTTTTGTAACCATTCTTTTGTTTGTTTTTCATGACCAAGATTGCCGGGTTCATAGAACCTGGCATTTTTTATCTCATCTGGTAGATATTGTTGATGTACATAATGATTTTTATAGTCATGTGCATATTGATAGCCTATACCATGTCCCAATTTTTGAGAACCTTTATAATGAGCATCTTGAAGGTGTGTCGGTACTGTTGTTTTTATATTACGCACAGATTCATTTGCCAGCATAATAGCATTCACTGCAGAATTACTCTTTGGTGCAGATGCCACATATAAAACAGCTTGTGAAAGTATAATCTGGGATTCCGGCATTCCGATCCTTTCCACCGCCTGAGCGGCAGACACTGCAACTGTCAAAGCCATTGGATCAGCATTTCCCACATCTTCTGCTGCGCAGATCATAATTCGTCTGGCAATGAATTTAACATCTTCACCTGCGTAAAGCATTTTTGCAAGATAGTAAACAGCGGCATCAGGATCCGATCCACGCATACTTTTAATAAATGCTGAAATTGTGTCATAATGATTATCCCCGGTTTTATCATAACGCACTACTCTCTTTTGGATGCATTCTGATGCAACATCGAGTGTAATATGGATCAACCCATCTTCACTTCGCGGAGTTGTCAAGATACCAAGTTCTACTGCATTCAAAGCACTTCTCGCATCACCACCGGCAATGTCAGCTAAAAACTCAATTGCATCTTTATCAATATCTGCTTTATAGCTTCCCATTCCTTTTGTTTTATCATACACGGCGCGATGAAGCAGTAATTTGATATCTTCTTTTTCTAAAGCATGTAATTCAAATACACTTGATCTGGATAAAAGAGCTCCATTTACTTCAAAATAAGGATTTTCTGTCGTTGCCCCTATCAAGGTAATGGTTCCATCTTCTACAAAAGGCAACAGATAATCTTGTTGACCTTTGTTGAAACGATGAATCTCATCGATAAATAATATTGTTTTCTTTCCATACATGCCGAGTAAATCTTTGGCTTCTTTTACTACCTCTTCCATGTCTTTTTTACCAGCTATTGTTGCATTGATCTGTTTAAATTCAGCACTGGTGGTATTAGCAATTACTTTGGCAAGTGTTGTCTTACCTGTTCCGGGTGGCCCATAAAAAATAATTGAACCTAATTTATCAGCCTTGATCGCTCGGTATAATAATTTGTCTTTACCGATGATATGCTGTTGTCCGACTACCTCATCTAATGTTGTCGGACGCATTCTGGATGCAAGAGGAGATTCTTTTTCTTGTTTGTTTTCTCTCATATAATCAAATAAATCCATATATATCTTCCTTTCACTTCTATACAGATGAATTTCTAAATGCAGAAATGTTTTAGTTTAGAAGTAATTTATCTACAGTAACAAACTGATACCCTTCTGCCTGAAGCAAATCTACAATTCGAAGTGCTGCGATTACAGAACTGTTGTAACAGTCATGTAACAAGATAATATCATTTTCTTTTGTTTCCGTCACTACTTTGTTTACAATTTCATCCACATTTTCTGTAGTCCAATCTAACGGATCTACAGTCCACAACACTGGAATAATCATCATTTTTTTCTCTAAATTTCTTTGCCAGCTGCCGAAAGGAGGTCTCATATATTCCGGTGCTTTTCCTATAATACTTTCGATAAGATCATTTGTGCTTTTTATTTCTTCATAAGCTTCTTCATCACTTAGCTTTGTAATCTCTAGATGACGATATGTATGATTTCCTATTAAATGTCCTTCCTCATACATTTGTTTTACAAGGTTTCGATTACTATTTTGTTCAATATTTTCGCCAATCAAAAAGAAAGTGGCATGCACATTTCTCTGCTTTAACCCTTCTAATAATTTAGGTGTAAACTGAGCATTTGGTCCATCATCAAAAGTTAATGCAATCATGGGCTTCTCCATCTGTTCTTGTAAGGCTGCTTTGGTTTCCTCAAATTGTTTTGGAATTTCTCCTTTAGTTTCACTTGGCTTTAAATTGAATTGTATAACGCCAAAATATTGCGAGATAAAAAGTACAGTAATAAAATAGCTGATACTGATTATTTTCGAAAAAATTTTTCCATATCTATTTATATGCATACATCGTCCTTCTCGAACACATCTATTGTAATTATATGCAAGATATTTGGCAACTCATGATTCATATTGGTGTAAAACAGTTGTTATGTTTGATTTTTTCTATACTCAGATGGAGTCATTTTCATTTTACTTTTGAATGCCTTGGAAAAATAGAGATTATTTTCAAAGCCTACGGAATAGGCAATACTCGCAATAGACAATGATGTTTCACGTAGTAAATGTCTGGCCCGCTTAAGCCGATATTCAATTAAATACTCTTTCGGAGACTGATTTTGTATTGCCTGAAATGAACGGAAAAGATAACTTCTGCTAATTCCAACATAAGATGCAACATCTTCTACGGTAATTGGATAAGAATAGTTTGTCGAAATATAATCTTTTGCCTGTTCTACATAAACCACTTGGCTGTTTTGTACGTCTTCTTCATGTTGCGCATAATGCATAAAGGTAGACAATAATGTATAAAGTGCTCCGGTCATTGCAACTGCTGATTCATAATCACTTCCTTTTACATCATAGATAATACCAAGTTGTTCCTGGATTAGATTATTTGGAAGTGTACCCTTTTTTATCCAGGGATGCTTTCGCCTGAAATCAGTTGCTCTGATAATGGTGTCTGCATCTTCTCCCATAAATCCAACCCATGCATATTCCCAAGGGTTTTGGCTGTCAGCATAATAACGCACTTCTGTATCGGGATATAGTATAAAGGTATCTCCTGCCGATAATTGAATAACTGCTCCATTTACTTCATACCAACCGGTTCCCGAAATGATATGATGGATACAATAATGGTTTCTTACTCCGGGACCCCACTGGTATTCCGGTTCGCACAACTGATGACCTACATTATATACAGATAACGATCCCAGTAACTTTTCTCTTGCTTTAAAAGAATATTTATATGTGTTTAACATTTTAACACCTCTTTCTACTACTTCTTATTATAAACGCTCTCCTCCTGCCAAAGCAACATTTTTACATATTTTTGCACGGATTTTTTATATACTTTTTATCGATAGACCAGTATAATAAAATTAACACGAAAACAGAAAATATATGTTTTGTAAAACGATTCTATCTGTTATAACGAAAGTGAGGATACTATATTATGCAGGAAAAACTTTTTGAAAAATTTGAAGAACTTTTTGGGGATACATCGGATGCACACCTTTACTTTTCTCCAGGACGCGTTAATCTCATCGGAGAACATACAGACTATAATGGGGGACATGTATTCCCATGTGCATTAACAATTGGAACCTACGGTGCTGCAAAAAAAAGAAACGACAACAAAATTCATTTTTATTCTATGAATCTGGATAATTTTGGTGTGATTGAAGTAACTCTTAAGGATCTTTCATATCATGCAGAATACAATTGGGCAAACTATCCTTTGGGTGTTGTATGGGCGTTTGCAGAGAAAGGATATACGCTGGATACAGGATTTGATATGGTAATCTGGGGAAATATTCCAAATGGTTCAGGATTATCCTCTTCCGCTTCTTTGGAAGTCCTTACAGGAGTTATTTTAAGAGATTTATATAATATCGATGCATTAACAATGACAGATCTTGCACTGATCGGACAATACTCAGAAAATAATTTTAATGGATGTAATTGTGGTATTATGGATCAGTTTGCTGTTGCAATGGGTAAAGCCGATAACGCAATATTTCTTGATACAAGCACATTAAAGTTTGAATACGCTCCAGTTAAATTAAAAGATGCTAAAATCATTATTACGAACAGTAAGGTGAAACATAGTCTGGTTGATTCAGCATATAATACACGTCGTCAGGAGTGTGCTGATGCACTTGCTGCATTACAGACAGTAGTTTCTATCGAGTCTCTTGGAGATTTGGATATGGAAACATTTGAAAAATATAAATCTGTGATTGGTGATCCAATTAAAGAGCAGCGTGCGAAACATGCGGTTGCTGAAAATCAACGTACGATTGATGCAGTTTCAGCGTTAAAAGCAGATAATATAGAATTATTTGGTCAATTGATGAATCAGTCTCACATTTCTCTTCGTGATGATTATGAAGTTTCATGTGAAGAAATAGACATTCTTGTAGACCTCGCATGGAATACTTCCGGAGTGATTGGTTCTCGTATCACAGGAGGCGGATTTGGCGGATGTACTGTCAGCATTGTTAAAAATGATGCTATCGACACATTTATCGAAACAATTGGTACAGCATACAAAGAAAAAGTAGGACACGAAGCCGAATTTTATACTGTAGAAATCGGTGATGGGGCAAGGAGGCTTGTATAATGGCTTTATATGAAAACATAAAAAAATTGGTACAATATGGTATTAATACTGGAATCACACCAGAGTGCGAACGAATTTATACAACGAATTTAATATTAGATTTATTTCATGAGAATAATTATGAAGATATGGATTGCGATTTAAGCAATCTAAATCTCGAAACAATTTTAAAAGAGCTATTAGATGAAGCATGTTCTCGAGAAATAATCGAAGACAGTGTTACATATCGAGATTTATTTGATACAAAACTTATGAATTGTCTTCTTCCGCGTCCGGCACAGGTTCAACAGACATTTTGGCAGAAATATCAGATTTCTCCTGAAACTGCAACTGATTATTATTATAAATTCAGCCAGGATAGTGACTATATTAGAAGATATCGTGTATCAAAAGATATGAAATGGACTGTAGATACAGAATATGGTACTTTAGATATTACAATTAATTTATCCAAACCGGAAAAAGATCCAAAAGCTATTGCCGCTGCTCGCAATGCTGCTACTGTTTCTTATCCGAAATGTCAGCTTTGTATGGAAAATGAAGGATATGCCGGACGTACAAATCATCCTGCGCGTGAAAATCATCGAATCATTCCAATAACAATAAATGATTCAAAATGGGGATTCCAATATTCGCCATATGTATATTACAATGAGCATTGTATCGTATTTAACGGGGAACATACACCAATGAAGATTGATAAAAATGCGTTTATCAAATTATTTGATTTTATTAAGCAATTCCCTCATTATTTCCTTGGTTCAAACGCGGATCTCCCAATCGTTGGCGGTTCTATCTTAAGTCATGATCATTTTCAGGGAGGTCATTATACTTTTGCAATGGCAAAAGCTCCAATTATTAAGCATTTTACAGTTGCCGGATATGAGGATGTGACGGCGGGAATTGTTAAATGGCCATTGTCTGTCATTCGTTTACAGTGTGCTGATGAAAAACGCATTATTGAGCTTGCTGATCATATTTTGAACGTATGGAGAGGTTATACAGATGAAGATGCATTTATCTATGCCGAAACAGAAGGACAACCACACAATACGATTACTCCGATAGCTCGTAAACGCGGTGATTTGTATGAACTTGATCTTACTTTGAGAAATAATATTACAACAGAAGAGCATCCTCTGGGTGTATACCATCCACACGCAAATCTTCATCATATTAAAAAAGAAAATATTGGATTAATTGAAGTAATGGGACTGGCTGTCCTTCCTGCAAGATTGAAGGGGGAACTTGAAACTTTAAAACAATATATTTTAGAGGGAAAAGATATTCGTTCGAATGAATCAATTGAAAAACATGCAGACTGGGTAGAAGAATTCCTTCCTAAATACACAGATGTTAATAAAGATTCAATTGATGAAATTTTACAGCAGGAAGTTGGAAAAGTCTTCTGTCAGGTTCTTGAAGATGCCGGTGTTTACAAGTGTAATGAAGATGGATTAATGGCATTCCATCGTTTCATTGAAGCGTTATAAACATTAAATAGTACTGTGATATCATAAAAATATCCGGATAATTTGTGAACAACAGATTATCCGGATATTGATTTTATTTCTTTTTATTTTTTTTTGCTTTTTTTCTTATACTATATCCAAATGTTCCGAGTTTTTTACCTAACCCGAGATATTCTCCATGAGAATATGCCAACAGACCGGTATTATTCAGTTCAAACTTATTTTGTTCATTTAGATATGCCTCGTCTGCATGAACTGCTGTAACATTTGCTAAGAACATATGATGGCTTCCCAATTCTTTGATTTCAACTACTTTACATTCAATATTTACAGGTGATTCTAAAATCAAAGGACTATATTCCAGTGTTTCGGCCTTTACTTGATGTAGATTCATTTCCTTCCATTTGTCTACATCGCGTCCAGATTTTACTCCACAATAATCCGTAGCTTTTACCAATTTTTCTGTTGTCAGGTTGATGACAAACTCTCCGCTTTCTTTAATCATCTGATACGAATAACGTTCCGGGCGTACCGAAATATATACCATTGCCGGATTCGTGCAAATTGTGCCCGTCCATGCAACAGTAATAATATTTGTTTCGCCTTGTTTATTTCCAACACTAACCATAACAGCTGGAAGTGGGTAGAGCATATTCCCAGGTTTCCAAAGTTGTTTACTCATTATTATGTCTCCTTTTATTTACTGTTGCAATGCCTCAACAATTGCAGGTACGAGTTGTTTCTTTCTTGACACAACCCCTTTTAAATATAATGTATCTGATTTTCCGTTTAAGTCAAAAGCACTGATTGCCTTCTCTCTCGCTTCTGGACCCACACACAGCAATTCTGATGATTCTGTCATAATATTAGTAAGCATGAAGAAAATCATATCCAGGCGATGATTTTGCCTGATTTTATCTAATTCGGATTCAATTTGTGTTTTATCTCCGTCAGCTCTTTAGCACTCATAGAGTTCACCTGACCAACGCCAAATACAGTGTCATTTACTGTAAACTGTTTGAAATCAAGGAAACAAATTTCTTCTGCACTTTTGCCCTGAAGATTGCTTCCCGCCTTAAACATTGCCTGAGCAATCTCTTCCATGTTAATGCCGGCAATCTCTGCAAGTTCTTTTGCTGCATCTTCATCTAACAAAGTACAAGTTGGAGAACGGAATAATAAAGTATCAGAAATAATTGCAGAACAAAGTAATCCGGCAATTACAGGATTCACAGGTTTATTATATTCTTGGTACATCTGATAAATTATGGTTGCAGTACATCCTACCGGCTGATTACGGAAAACAACAGGACCGATTGTCTGAATACTGTTTAATCTGTGATGATCGATAATCTCCAATACATCAGCCTGCTCAATTCCATCGACAGCCTGGCTTTCCTCATTGTGATCGACGAGGATCACCTGTTTTTTACGGCAATTTAACAATCGTCTACGAGAAATAAATCCTTGAAAATCTCCATTTATATCTACGACAGGGAAATCACGATATTTTTTACGTGCCATAACTTCTTTTACATCATCCACATAATCTTTTGGATAAAAAGTAATCAATTCATCTTTTGTCATAAAATGGCGAACAGGAATACTTTGATTGATTAAACGTGCAACAGTAAATGTATCATGAGGGGATGCGATTACAACAATTTCTTTTTCTTTAGCCTGTTTGAGAATTTCATTTGGAATTCTGGCATTACCACAGACTACCATACAGCTTACATTGATATCAATAGCAAGCTGCTGTGCTTCGATACGATCTCCAAGGATTACCAAATCATCTTCATCAACAAAATCTGACATCAACTGGCGACTTGATGCTGCGATAGCGACTTTTCCCTTTGATACATAACTGTGTGCATTTCCGGAAATAATCTTGCCATCTATCGTTGATGCAATATTCCGATATTGTGTCTTTGATCTTGCAAGAATATTACTATCATATACATCCATATAAGATCTGGCAATATCTCCTACTGTGATCAAGCCTTCGAGTTTATTATTACGGCCAATAGGAAGGGTTTTGATATTCAGTTCTTTCATTTGTGCCCAGGCTGTTTTTATAGATACTGAACCATTTAAATTCTCAGCTCGTCTTAAATCTACATCTCTTACCTGTACACGCAGATCAGAAAGCAACTTAGGAACTTCAACTCCAAAATATTCTAATACATATTGTGTTTCTTCGTTTAAACGTCCTGCTCTTCTTGCAACATAATGTTTTCCTGTCAATTCTTTTTTTAATGCTGCATATGCAATTGCAGAACAAATAGAATCTGTATCCGGGTTTTTATGCCCTACGACATAGATTTTGTTTTCATTCACTTCTCGTGACATAAAATTCCTCCAGTTTTTACGTTCTTTTATTCATATTCTATCACGATTTTTTTACTACAACAACCGGAAGACATAAATCTGAGAGATGTTTTTCATTAGGTACAATCCGTTACAAAGAAGTTGTAATAATTGAAATAGCTTATTCACAGAGATTGTATTTTCTTTTATAAATATGATATACTTAAGATAATCTAATCGTATTTATTGCGAATTTAAAGAAAAAAGAGGTGCTACAATGAGTGAAGAAATGAAAGTAAATGAAGTGCAAACAGAAGAAACAATGGCTGATTACGAAGAGCATTTTGATGATGCCAATCCATGGAATCGTGTTTATAATTATTTGGAAAATAAAACCGTACTTCATGTAAAAGTAGAAGGAATTGTTAATGGTGGCGTTATCGTTATGATAGAGGGACTTCGTGGATTTGTTCCTGCATCAAGACTTTCTTTATCTTATATTGAAGATTTGGAAACATTTTTATTAAAAGACATTGATGTTCAGGTGATTGATGTTGATCAGGCAAATAATCGTCTTGTTCTTTCTGCCCGTGAACTGCTTAAAGCAAAAGAGAAAGAGGAACGTGAAGCACAACTGGCTTCTGTGCAAATAGGATCTGTTATGAAAGGTGTTGTAGAGACACTTCAGAATTATGGAGCTTTTGTTAAATTAGAAAATGGTTTGTCCGGATTAGTTCACATTTCTCAGATATCACAAAAGAGAATCAAGCAGCCTTCAGATGTCCTCAGTATTGGCGATGAAATCGAAGTGAAAGTAATTGGCATTAAAGATGGAAAAATTAGTTTAAGTAAGAAGGCTTTAGAAGAGATTGAAGAGGAAGAAGTGGAGGAAAATGTAGAAATTCCAGAAGCAGAAGAAATCGGAACCAGTCTCGGTGATTTATTTAAAAACATTCAGTTATAGGCATAGCCCTAAAAAGAGATACCCATATTTGTACAGTGTGTACTAATATGAGTATCTTTTTCTTTATTCATGTTTATGATTGCAGTGCCCACCGCAATATTTACAATCGCCTCCACATTGAATTGATTTTCCATTCTTTTTATCTTTTATCATACTCTTAATAATTGCAATAACAACACATAATAAAATAAGACCTACAATTGCTGTTCCCATAGCTATACCCTCCTAATAATCTTATATTAAAAAAATATTTTTTATTTCTTTATAAAGTTAGCATACTCTAACTATTGTAATATGTCAAGTACTGTTTACAATTCCCACTAATTCATGCTATAATTACTGTATATTATAAAAATCAGAGGTGAGTTATTATGATACATTCAAATGAATCTGCTGAAAATTATTTAGAGACAATTCTCGTACTTAGCAAAACTCTTCCTGTGGTACGTTCTGTAGATATAGCAAATGAGTTAAACTTCAAGAAATCAAGTGTCAGTGTCGCAATGAAAAAATTACGTGAAAGCGAACATATTACAGTAACTCCACAAGGCTATATTTATCTCACAGAAACCGGAAAGGAAGTTGCAAACAAAATTTACGAGCGACATTTATTGCTCTCTTCATGGCTGGAACGACTGGGTGTTTCTCCGGAAGTTGCTGCTGAAGACGCATGCCGTATGGAACATGTTATCAGCACCGAAAGCTTTGAGGCTTTAAAACGCCATATCGCTCGATAGGCAAATTTTTATAATGGGAGCTTTCCTGTTATATAAAAGATACTCAAATCAATTTCCGAATAGAACAGGAATTTGATTTGAGTATCTTTTTTACAATCTACGCAACAGAAAGTACTTTATAATCTTTATCTTCTACTGCTTTTGTTAAAATTTCATCTGAAACATCTGCGGATAAAGTAACAATTGCAGTTCCTGCATCGTGACTTACCTCAGCCATCTCAACCCCATCCAGTGCCTCTAATGCTTTCTTTACAGCTGCTTCGCAGTGTCCGCACATCATTCCTTCGATTTTCATTGTTTTCTTCATTTCTTTTTTCTCCTTTATTATTTTATTTTTTTGTTTCTTTTTTTTATCTTTTCTTGCATCGTAAATATTTACAAAATTTAGTCGCAACGCATTTGTTACCACACAAAAGCTTGATAAGCTCATAGCGGCTGCACCAAACATCGGATTTAATTTCCACCCAAAAACAGGATACCATAAACCTGCCGCTAATGGAATTCCAATTATATTATAAATGAATGCCCAAAATAGATTTTCATGAATATTTTGAAGTGTCGCCTTACTCATTCGAATTGCAGCAGGTACGTCTGTCAGCTTACTCTTCATCAATACCACATCCGCTGCATCAATAGCAATATCTGTTCCTGCACCAATTGCAATACCAACATCTGCTCGTGTCAATGCCGGTGCGTCATTAATTCCATCTCCTACCATAGCGACTTTTCCGTGTTGTTTTAATTTGCGGATGACTGCTTCTTTTTCGTTTGGAAATACATCTGCTATAACACGGTTGACTCCTGCCTGTTTTCCGATTGCCTTTGCTGTTCGTTCATTATCGCCAGTCAACATAACAACTTCAATCCCCATATTTTGCAATTCTTTTACTGCTTGAGGACTATCTTCCTTTATTACATCTGCAACAGCTATTATGCCAATAAATTGATTGTCACTGCAGAAAAACAAAGGTGTTTTTCCTTCTTCTGCAAATGTCTGTGCCTTTCGTTTTATGTCTGTAGAAATAATTGCATGAGAATTGATGAATTTTTCATTTCCGCCTAATACGAGTTTTCCGTTTAATCTTGCTGTTAATCCATTGCCTGGAACAGCTTCGAAATCTTCTACATTTTGAATCGAAATACTATATTCTTTGCTTGCTGATAATATTGCATTTGCAAGGGGGTGTTCACTTTTTGCTTCCAGTGCAGCTGCCTTTTCTAATAATTCGGTTTCTGATATGCCATCAGCAGTGATGATATCAGTTACGTGTGGTTCTCCACATGTAATGGTTCCCGTTTTATCCAACGCAATTATGTTAATTTTCCCGGTTTCTTCCAAAGAAACTGCCGTTTTAAACATGATTCCATTTTTTGCTCCGATTCCATTTCCCACCATAATAGCAACCGGAGTCGCAAGACCAAGAGCACAAGGACAACTAATTACAAGAACGGATATTCCTCTTGCTAAAGCAAAGCCGATATCTTGTCCGGCAAACAGCCAGATTATTGTGGTTATAATAGCAATGCTAATTACTGTTGGAACAAAAATCCCAGATACTTTATCAGCAATCTTAGCAATTGGAGCTTTCGTGGCTGCCGCATCGCTAACCATCTGTATAATCTGAGAAAGCGTTGTATCTTCACCGACTCTTGTTGCTTCACAGGTAATAAAACCAGATTGATTTAATGTTGCAGCAGATATTGCATCTCCTTTTTCTTTGTCTACAGGGATGCTTTCTCCTGTTAAAGTTGATTCATTCACTGCACTACTTCCACTGATTATTATACCATCTACAGGTATATTTTCTCCGGGACGAACAACAAATATATCGCCTTTTTTTACCTGATCAATGGATACTTCCTGCTCTGCACCATCAACTAAAATAACTGCCTTTTGAGGAGCGAGTTTCATAAGGCTTTTTAATGCATCTGTTGTTTTTCCTTTCGAATGTGATTCTAGCATCTTTCCTACAGTAATTAATGTTAAAATCATGGCTGCAGATTCAAAATAAAATTCATGCATCCATGACATTACTGCATTCATATCCATACGGATTTGTGCATCTGTCATTGCAAATAATGCAAATGTACTATACGCAAAAGATGCTCCGGATCCCAATGCGACAAGTGTATCCATATTTGGTGCTCTGTGAAGTAATCCTTTAAAACCACTGATAAAGAATTTTTGATTGATTACCATAATTGCAATAGTAAGTAATAATTGTATCAGTCCCATTGCGATGTGATTTCCATTAAGCCATGTTGGAAGCGGCCAGTTCCACATCATGTGTCCCATAGAAAGGTACATGAGCGGAATTAAAAAACAAAGGGATATAATAAGACGTTGCCGTAGCTTCGGGGTATCTCTGTCTTTTAAAATGTCGTCTGCATTATCAACAGTATGTTTCCCCTTTTCACTTCCTTTTTTTGATGCCCCATATCCCACATTTTCTACTGCTGAAATTATCTTTTCAGCGGATGCTGTACCTTCTACACCCATTGAATTTGTAAGTAAACTCACTGAACAATTGGTAACACCCGGAACAGCAGACACTGCTTTCTCTACTCTGGAACTGCAGGCAGCACAACTCATTCCTGTAATATTATATTGTTCCATACCTTCTCACCTCTCGTTGTTGTAAATCCATTGTTCAATCATTTCATCAATTTCTGTAATGTATTTACCAGTTCATTTATCGTTTCATCTTTACCTGCACGTATATCATCTGCTACGCAAGTACGAATATGATTCGAAAGGAGTACTTTATTAAAGCTGTTAAGTGCTGCATTTGCCGCAGATACCTGAATTAATATATCCGGACAATACGCATCCTCTTCTACCATTCTTTTAATTCCACGAATCTGACCTTCTATTCTACTTAGTCGATTGATTAAATCTTTATATTCTTTTTCACTACGCTCTTTTGTCTTATGGCAACAGCATTCGTTTTTTTCATCCATATATATCATCTCCTTTACATCTCTACAAAGATTATATACCCCCATATGGTATATTGCAAGTCCTAAAAATATTTTTGATTGAAATAAAAAAGCATAGATTATAACTTTATCGAAATAATCCATGCTTTTTATAATGATTGGTAAATAAAATTAAAGTTCAATATCTTTTATATACGGATTTGTTATATCATAGAAACGCTCTTCTTCAACAGCTTCGGCCATTTTTGTGTCAATTGGCATCTTTCCTAATACTGGCACACCATATGATTCTGCAATCTCATCTATATGACTTTCTCCAAATATTTTGATTTCCTTACCACAATCCGGACATTTAACATAACTATAATTTTCCACAATACCCAATACTGGTATGTTCATTTGTTTTGCCATACCATAAGCTTTCTTTACGATCATCTGAACTAAGTCCTGTGGAGATGTTACAATTACGATTCCGTCAACTGGGAATGACTGAAATACAGTCAATGGAACATCACCTGTTCCAGGTGGCATATCTACAAATAAATAATCAATATCATCCCAGATTACATCTGTCCAAAACTGTTTTACAACACCTGCAATAATTGGTCCCCTCCAAATAACAGGAGCTTCTTCGTCATCTAATAAAAGATTAACAGACATAATCCGAGTTCCGTCTTTTGCAAGTGCCGGAAAGATTCCCTCTTCGCTTCCTTTAGCCTGCCCATGAATACCATACATTTTTGGGATGGATGGTCCTGTAATATCAGCATCTAAGATACCGACATTATAGCCTTTTTCTCTCATCATACGTGCAAGCGAAGCTGTTACAAAAGATTTCCCAACCCCGCCTTTTCCACTAACAACACCGATTACACGCTTCACACTTGAATATGGATTTGCCGGTTCTCTCATATCAGTTTTTTTACTGCTGCACCCATCTGCATGTGCACAAGTAGCACATGACTCTTCTGAACATCCCTGCGCCTTTGTCTCTTCTGACATATCATATACCTACACTTTCTTAAAAATATATATGGCATAAAGCCATTGTATCTTAATCTTCAAATATTTGACGTATACTGTCATAATGAAGAAAGATTCCTTGTTTTGCATATTGTTTTACTTCATCAATTGTTGCAATTGAAAATTCTGACACTTCTTTATCTTGAACTTTTATATCTTTATCGTCAAAATCTAAAATAAATTTATAAATATCTACGAAATAATTATTTTTCTCTTCTGGGTTGATGCGCTTATAAGAAAAAGCGTAACCACCATCTGCGTTGGAAACATCAATACCGGTTTCTTCCTTAATTTCTCTTATTATAGCATCCTTGGATTCCTCTCCTGCGTTCACTCCACCGCCTGGAACCTCCCACCATCCTGCGGCCCATTCTTTATCCATACGACGACGAGTGATCAGATATCGTCCATCCGGTCTTTGCAATACTCCAAGTACGGTTAAATGAAATTCATCTGGCTTCATATTCCAGTCATTTCTTTTCATTGTCTGACCAGTTTTTTCTTTCTTTTCATTATAAATATCCCAAAATTCCATGCTTGATCTCCTCTCGTCTGTTGGTTTATAATCTGCCTTATTATATCACAACGAGCATAAAAAAACCACTGGTAGCATTAAATCTAACAATGGTTTTTATCATTGAAATCACTTTATAATGACTGAATTGCCAAAACTGTTACCCGATAGTCTTCATCTAATTTCTTTAACATCTCAGCCGTAACATCCTGTTTTCCGTCACGAAGAGCTTCTGTTACAGCAATACTTGATTCGCTTAAATATCCGAGTCCTAAATTCTGGCATACACCCTTCAAAGTATGTGCAGCACGAAAGGCTTCTGAATAATTCTGATTATTCAAATTTTCATGCAACTGCTCATAACTTTTGTCATCTAAAAACTTGCCTAAAAATCTTCGTATCAAGTTTTCACTCTGCAATCTTCTTAACACATCCTGATAATCACCGCCACATGATGTGTAACATTCTTCTAATGTCATTACTTGTCTCCTCTATTCCTCAAAGGCCTCTTTCACTTTGTCCATGAATTTTTTCTTGCTTTTCCCTTTATTCTTGTCTGTAGCATCCGTATTTGCAGACTCTTGTTTTAAAGTATTACCGGAAAGCATATCGAATTTTCGCAAAGCTTCTTTTGCTTCAGCACTAAGTTTTTCAGGAGTCTGAATCACTAATGTTACATAATGATCACCTCGTACCTGAGCATTTCGTAAAGAAGGAACTCCTTTTCCTTTTAAACGAACCTTAGTATCTGTTTTTGTTCCAGGTTTTACTGTATAAATAACATCACCATCTACAGTAGGAACGCGAATATCTGCTCCTAAAGCAGCCTGAGCGAATGAAATAGGAACTGTTGAGAAAATATGCATATCCTGTCTCTGGAAAATAGGATGGCGAGATACATTTACTTCCACAAGTAAATCTCCTCTAGGACCACCATTTACACCTGGTTCGCCTTTTTCACGAATTCGCACACTTTGACCATTGTCGATACCGGCAGGAATCGTAACTCGGATTTTTTTCTTGCTTGATGTATATCCTGTTCCAAGACATGAAGAACATTTTTCTTTAATAATTTTACCCGTTCCATTACAATTTGGACATGTCTGCACATTCTGCACAGTTCCAAAAAATGATTGTGACGAATAGACAACCTGACCTTTACCGCCACATTTTGGACATGTTTCCGGAGATGTTCCAGGTTTTGCACCGGTTCCGTTACATGTAGTACAAGGATCCTTTAATACTAATTCCAATTCTTTTTCACAGCCGGAAATTGCCTCTTCAAAAGTAATTCGAATGCTCTTGCGGATATTTGCACCTTTCATTGGACTGTTTGAGGCACGACCACCTCTTCTGCCACCACCGAAAATATCTCCAAAGATATCTCCAAAGATATCTCCAAAATCAGCTCCATTAAAATCAAAGCCACCAAATCCACCGCCGGCTCCACCTGCACCGCCTTCAAATGCTGCATGACCAAACTGATCATATTGACGACGTTTATCTGCATCGCTGAGGACGGCATACGCCTCAGAAGCTTCTTTAAATTTCTTTTCAGCTTCAGCATCTCCAGGATTCATATCTGGATGATATTTTTTTGCCAGAACACGATATGCTTTTTTGATTGCTGCATCATCTGCATCTTTGCTTACGCCAAGCACTTCGTAGTAATCTCTTTTTGATTCCGCCATAATCTATACTACCTTTCATTTCTCTTACTAAGTTACATAAACGTTTACAATCTACCACAAACTACAACAAATTGCAACGTGAAAATCTACGAAACCATTTGACCGGTTTCGTAGATAAAGTGTTACTGTCTACAAAATCTGTAAACAGTAACACAATGTGTTTATTTAAATGTGTCATACATTTTATTAAACTTCTTTATAATCTCCATCTACAACATCGTCACCCTGGAATCCTTCAGGAGCCGGACCTGCTTCTGGTGTAGGGCCTGCCTGTGGACCTGCCTGACCAGCTGTCTGTTCATACATCTTTGTAAAGAGCTTCTGAGCGCTTTCCATCAATTTATCTTTTGCAGCTTTAATTTCTGCTACCTGCTCATCTGTAGTCTCTTCTGGAGTAGATTTAGCAAGCAAATCTTTCAATGCCTGACAATCAGCTTCTACAGCTGCTTTATCAGTTGCATCTAATTTGTCTCCGACTTCTTTAATCGCTTTTTCTGTCTGGAATACCATAGAATCAGCTTCATTTCTTGTGTCGATAGCTTCTTTACGTTTCTTATCCTGTGCTTCAAACTCAGCTGCTTCTTTTACAGCTTTATCGATATCAGCATCTGACATATTAGAGCCTGCTGTAATTGTAATATGCTGTTCTTTTCCAGTTCCAAGATCTTTTGCAGATACATTAACAATACCATTTGCATCAATATCGAATGTAACTTCAATCTGTGGGATTCCACGTGGAGCCGGAGGAATTCCATCCAGTCGGAACTGTCCGAGTGATTTATTATCTCTTGCGAACTGTCTTTCACCCTGTACAACGTTGATATCTACGGCTGTCTGATTGTCTGCTGCTGTAGAGAAAATCTGACTCTTCTTTGTTGGAATTGTTGTATTACGCTCAATCAATCTTGTAGCAACACCACCCATTGTTTCGATTGACAATGACAATGGAGTTACATCAAGAAGAAGGATATCTCCTGCGCCAGCATCTCCTGCAAGTTTACCTCCCTGAACAGAAGCACCAAGTGCTACACATTCATCTGGGTTCAGAGATTTGCTTGGCTCTTTACCTGTCAGACGTTTTACTTCTTCCTGTACTGCTGGAATACGAGTAGATCCACCTACAAGAAGAACCTGACCTAATTCAGAAGCTGTGATTCCTGCATCGGAAAGTGCACGACGTACAGGTTCAGCTGTTTTTTCAACTAAATCACGAGTTAATTCGTCAAATTTAGCTCTTGTAAGATTCATATCAAAATGTTTTGGACCTTCTGCTGTTGCTGTAATGAAAGGAAGGTTAATATTTGTTGTTGTAGCTGAAGAAAGCTCTTTTTTTGCCTTCTCTGCTGCTTCTCTTAATCTCTGAAGTGCCATCTTATCTGTAGATAAGTCTACGCCTTCTTTTGCTTTAAAATCAGCAAGCATATAATCTGTAATCTTCTGGTCGAAGTCATCTCCACCAAGTCTGTTATTTCCAGCTGTAGATAATACTTCAATAACTCCATCACCAATCTCGATGATAGATACATCAAATGTTCCACCACCTAAATCGTATACCATGATTTTCTGCTCTTTTTCGTTATCAAGACCATAAGCAAGTGCTGCTGCTGTAGGCTCGTTGATGATACGTTTAACATCAAGTCCTGCAATTTTACCGGCATCTTTTGTAGCCTGACGCTGAGCATCGTTAAAGTAAGCAGGTACTGTGATAACAGCCTCTGTTACCTTTTCTCCAAGATATCCTTCTGCATCAGCTTTCAGTTTCTGAAGAATCATTGCAGAAATCTCCTGTGGAGAATACTTTTTGTCATCAATTGTTACTTTGTAATCTGTACCCATCTCTCGTTTGATTGAAGAGATAGTTTTATCTGCATTTGTTACAGCCTGACGTTTTGCAGGTTCACCAACAAGACGTTCTCCTGTTTTTGTAAATGCAACAACAGAAGGTGTTGTTCTTGCTCCCTCTGTATTTGCGATAACAGTTGGCTGACCACCTTCCATTACGGCAACACAACTGTTTGTTGTACCTAAGTCAATACCAATAATTTTTCCCATGATATTTGTCCTCCTAATTTATCATTCTAAATTTACTGATTTACTACTTCTAATTTGCTACTTTTACCATGCTGTGTCTTACAACACTGTCACGATATGTGTAACCCTTCTGGAACTCTTCCACGACGATATTCTCGCCGACTTCCTCATCTTCTACGTGCATAACTGCATTGTGAAAATCAGGATTGAATTCCTGACCAACAGCCTCGATTGGTTTTACGCCTGCTTCACCGAGCGTTGTCATTAACTGTTTGTAAATTTTATCCATCCCTTCCATGAAAGGATGTGATTTTTCTTCCTCTGGCACAGCTGCCAGTCCGCGTTCAAAATTGTCCACGACTGGAAGAATTTTATCTATGATATCTTTCGCTCCTATTTCGTACATCTGTTTTTTCTCTTTATCTGTACGCTTGCGGAAGTTATCAAACTCAGCCATTTGACGAGTGAGACGATCTGTTAATTCTTCAATTTTTTCGTCTTTCTTGTCTTTCTTGTTCTTTTTACCAAATAATTTTTTCTCAGATTTTTCTGTCTCTTCTAATGCTTCATCTTCTAAAATTTCTTCTTCGGATCCATCAGCTTCAACAGCCTCTTCTGTTACCTCTTCAGATTCTTCCTCAACAGTTTGTGTGGCTTTTGCTTTTGCCTCTTCTACTGCTTCTTTTACCATATCTTCCTGACTCATTTTTTCCTCCACCAATTTTATTCTATATCCCGTTCGCTTAAATCTCTACGATTTAAAGTGTCCAGTTCATTCTTCAATGTCTGCAATGTTTTCATTACATGTTCATAATCCATACGCTTCGGACCAATAATACCGATTGTTCCACGCATTCCTTCACCTAGCTCATAAGTAGCTGTTACAACACTGCAATCTTTCATTGTCTTGACTGGAGTTTCATCGCCAATATAAACCTGTATTCCTGTATTCTCTTCATTTGAAAGAGTTTCTGTAACCAGTTCTGCAAGCTGTTGTTTTTCCTCAAAGGCACTTATTATTTCCTGTGCACTCTGTTTATCGCTTAATTCCGGATACTTAAAAATATTTGTCGCACCACATGTATAAATTTCCATATCATCTTCTACATGAATAATATCTGCAACAGCATCCAGCACATCGCTGATTACTTTACTGTGAATACCTGCCTGATCTTTTAATCTGGCGATCAGCCCAAGGTTAATTTCCTCAATAGACATGCCATTGAGGGAAGTGTTCAGAAGCATATTCAACTTTAGCATCGTCTCATTGCCTAACTCTTCATCAACTTCGATAATCTTGTTTTTGATTACATTTCCCGTCATTACAATAACTGCAACAATCTGTTCTGGATCCACCTGTGATAATTGAATGAATTTCAATGTATTCTTATGGTTGATCGGAGCAGAAATCATGGTTGCATAATTTGTATTATTTGCAAGTACTCTCGCTGCTTGTTTTAATACTTTATCAACCTTATCAGATTTTTCTAAAACAACATTTTTCAAATCTGATAATTCTTGTTCCTTATCGGCCATCAACATATCTACATATAACCGATATCCTTTATCCGAAGGAATTCTTCCGGCAGAAGTATGTGGTTGGAAAATATATCCCATATCCTCTAAATCTGCCATCTCGTTTCGAATTGTTGCTGAACTTAAATTCAAGTCGGTTGATTTCGAAAGAGTTCTTGAACCTACCGGCTCTCCGGTTTCAAGATAATTCTGGATAATTGCTTTAAGTATAATATGTTGTCTATCTGTTAATTCTATATCCATCTTCTTAAAACCTCCTCTCTCTTCGCTATTAGCACTCCACTTATTTGAGTGCTAACACCTTACAAGTAATAAGATAGCACCTTGATTTCCGTTTGTCAACACTGTTTATCATTTTTTTATAGAAATAAAAATTTATTATATATTTCTATAAAAAAGAAAAACTCTGAACATAAACAATCAAAGTTTTTCTTACTTTTATTAGTATTTGATTTTATGAAAGTAAAAATTCAGATAATACATAATTGCTGATATCCATTCCTCTGTGAGTAAGCATGAGATTATCTTCTTTACTTATTATCAATTCATCTTCTTCCAACCTTTTTATTATATTTCCATAAACTTCCCCAATTTCTTTACCAAAAAACTTGTGAAACTTATTTTTTGAAATTCCAGCTGTTTTTCTCAATCCCAAATACATAAATTCTTCCATTTGATTTTCTAATGTTAAGCATTCATGTTCTATTTCAATCGCTTGTTTTTGATTAATGGTTTGAATATATTTATCTCGATTCTTAACATGATTGAAACGGATTTGTTCTTGTATTTCTGAAGTATTTTTATTTTGAATGGAAATCAGAGAGGCTGCACCAGCACCAATTCCAAGATATTCCACTCTGTCCCAGTATCCAAGATTATGCCGACACTCTTTTCCCGGATATGCATAATTGGATATCTCGTAGCGGTGCATTCCACAACTTTCTAACATTTGAATGGTCATCTCTCCCATTGTATATTCATCATCTTCGGAAGGAAGTTTCCAGTCACCCGCATCAAATTGACCTTTACAATACCACTCATAAAAGTTCGTTCCTTCTTCTAATATCAAACTATATGCAGAAATGTGTTCAGGGTTAAGTGTTAGAATTTTTCTCAGTGTATTTTCCCAGCTTTTTAAAGTTTGTCCAGGAAGTGCTGACATCAGATCAATATTTCTATTCTTAAATCCTACTTGTTCAACAGCTTCCCATGTATTTAAAAAATCTTCGTAAGTATGAATTCTTCCCAACATTTTCAATTCTTTATTTTCTGTTGATTGCAATCCGATACTCACACGATTGATACCTGCCTGTTTATAGCTTCTTAATTTTTCAATGTTTACAGTTCCTGGATTCATCTCCATTGTAATTTCTGCAACAGGATCGATGGTAAAAATTTGATTTAGATTTTCAAAAATTAGTTTCATCTGATCTGCTGTCAAAAGAGACGGTGTTCCTCCTCCGAGGAAAACCGTCTTTACTATATATTCTTTTGCAAAATCTTTATAACGATTAATTTCTTTACATAAAGCCTGAACATAAGCATTTAATTCTTCTTTTGTTCCACTTGCAGAAAAGAAATCGCAATAATTACACTTTCTTACACAAAATGGTATATGGAGATATAATTCTAATTCTCTCTTCATATTAATCTTCATCTAATTTCAATACACTCATAAATGCTTTTTGTGGGATATCTACATTTCCGACTTGACGCATTCTCTTCTTACCTTCTTTTTGTTTTTCGAGAAGTTTTTTCTTACGTGAGATATCACCACCATAACATTTAGCAAGAACATCTTTTCGCATTGCTTTAACGGTTTCTCTGGCAATTACTTTTCCACCAATCGCTGCCTGAATCGGGATTTCAAACATTTGTCTTGGAATTTCCTGCTTCAATTTCTCACACATTTTGCGTCCACGTTCATATGCATTAGAACTATGGATAATAAATGAAAGTGCATCCACTTCTTCTTTATTAATAAGAATATCCAATTTGACAAGTTCTGAACGCTCATATCCTAACATTTCATAATCAAAAGATGCATAGCCTCTGGAACGAGATTTTAATGCATCAAAGAAATCATAAATAATTTCATTAAGTGGAAGGTGATACGTTAATACAGCTCGTTTTTCTTCAATGTATTCCATTCCCTGATATACACCGCGGCGTTCTTGACATAAATCCATAATTGCGCCTATAAATTCAGAAGTTACCATTATTTCAGCTTTTACAATTGGTTCTTCCATATAGTCGATCTCAGACGGATCCGGCAGGTTCGTTGGATTTGTGAGTTCTATTAAATCACCATTTGTCTTATGCACTTTATAGATTACACTCGGTGCTGTTGTAACCAAATCCAGATTGTACTCTCTTTCTAAACGCTCCTGGATAATTTCCAGATGAAGTAATCCCAAGAAACCACAACGGAATCCAAAACCTAACGCAATAGACGTTTCCGGTTCAAATTGTAATGCTGCATCATTTAACTGCAACTTTTCCAATGCATCTCTCAAATCAGGATATTTTGCTCCATCAGAAGGATAGAGCCCACAATATACCATTGGATTTACTTTCTTATAACCTGGCAAAGGTTCTGCACATGGATTTTGCGCATTTGTAATAGTATCTCCAACACGAGTATCTTTAACATTTTTCAAGCTGGCTGTAATATATCCAACCATTCCGGCTTCCAGTTCATCGCAAGGGATGAACTGACCTGCACCAAAATACCCGACTTCAACTACATCGGCCACAGCTCCTGTAGCCATCATCTTAATCGGAGTACCTTTTCGCACACTACCTTCTTTGATTCGGCAAAATACAATAACTCCACGATAAGAATCATATACAGAATCAAAGATCAAGGCCTGTAAAGGTGCCTTGGCATCACCTACCGGGGCTGGTATTTTCTCAATAATTGCTTCTAAAACATCCTCTACATTAAGACCTGTCTTTGCTGAAATCAAAGGTGCATCTTCAGCTTCAATTCCAATTACATCTTCTATTTCTTCTTTTACCCTCTCCGGCTCTGCACTCGGAAGATCAATTTTATTAATAACCGGCACAACATCAAGATCATGATCCAGTGCAAGATATACATTTGCCAATGTCTGTGCTTCTACTCCCTGTGCTGCATCTACAACCAAAATAGCACCATCGCAAGCTGCCAGACTTCGAGACACTTCATAGTTGAAATCCACATGCCCCGGTGTATCAATCAAATTGAAGATATATTCTTCCCCATCCTTTGCCTTGTATACTGTTCGGACGGTCTGTGCCTTGATCGTAATACCGCGTTCACGCTCCAAATCCATATTATCCAAAACCTGTGCCTGCATCTCACGATCTGTTAAAAGACCTGTTTTTTCAATAATACGATCTGCCAACGTAGATTTTCCATGATCTATATGTGCAATAATGCAAAAATTACGAATTTTACTTTGTTCTATTCCTGACACTTTTCTTCCTCCAAATTTTATTTATTTTGTAAAATATGATGTCGCAGTTATATTCTTTTATTAATACAATTATTTTGATGAATATTTTATTATAAACAACTCCACTGCCAGATTATCCGTTAACAATCCTGTTTTTACACGTTGTTCGATATCTGCACTGTATTCCATAACCATTCTTAGTTCAGATGTCTTAAAATATTTTGCCTGATCCATATATTTTCCAACTGCAAATGGATGTAACCCTGTTTTTGATGCAATTTCCTTTTTGCTATATCCTTTATTTGCCAAATGTTTTACCTGAAACAACATACGATATTGTCTGGTCATCAGAAAAAGGATTCGCATAGGGGGCTCTTTTAATGCAAGCAATTCGTAGTATAAATCCAAGGCTTTTTTTTGTTGCTTTTCAGCCACTGCATTGACCATATCAAAAATATGATTGGCAATTTGTGTAACACAGATTGCATCGACATCTTCTTTTGTAATGTCTGTTTTCTCCATAGTATAACTGAATAATTTTTCCAGTTCTTTTGTGATATTTTCCATATCTGTTCCGACTTTATTTAAAAAATAAATTATCGTCTGCTCTGTAACCTGTTTGTTTTCATTTCGAATCTTTCCTGCGACCCAACGTTTTAACGTATTTTCATCCTGAAATGGGAGTTCGACAACACGGCCTTTTGATTTTACTGCCTTAAACAGTTTACTTCTTTTATCTACCTCATCTTCGACAAAGATATAGTATGTGGTATCGGGCATTTCTTTTATATAATCTGCCAGATCTGCACCTGCACTTTTAAAAAAGCCGGTATTGTCAAATACGATTAATCTTCTTTCGGCAAAAAAAGGTAATGTTTCAGATAAATCAATCACGGATTTAACATCCACTCCTTTTCCTTCAAAATGTGCAAAATTCATCGTGTCGCCTTCTGGAAGCAATGCTTTTGTAAGGCGATCCCGGTATTGCTTTTTTAAATATGCTTCTTCCCCATATAAGAGATAAATTTGTTTAAATTGTCCTGTTTTTAAATCTTCATTTAAGCTTTTCATAACTTCTATATTATATCGGAAATACCTACTTTTTGCAAAACATTTATTCTCAAGTTTTTTCCATTTGTTTTTATATGTATTGCTCCTTGATGTTGTGTATTATAGATAGTACGTTTTTCCTTATTTAATCGTTCAAGAGTTTCTTGATGTGGATGCCCATATCGATTATTTACTCCTGCTGAAATTAACACAACTGAAGGAGAAGTTATTTCCAGAAATTTTTCGGGTGTAGAATTTTTCGAACCATGATGTGCAACTTTTAATATATCATAGTTCCTTAAACTTCCGCTTTCAATTAATTGTGTTTCCCCTTCTCCTTCTAAATCCCCGGTAAATAGCATATCAAATTCATCAAATTTTAAATCTAAAACCATCGATGCTGCATTCCCATTTTCACCACAATAATTTTTTACCGGTCCAATACATGTTAATGTGAATGATATATCTTCTTTATATCTACGAATCGCTGCCCCGCCGACATGATGATTACTTTAGTATGATTTTCTTCTGCTGTCTTAGATAAATCTTTTAGTTTGTCATCCCATACTTCCTTTACAGGCAATACCAGAGCTTTTATTTTTATATTTAATTTCTGGCTTTCTAACATTTCTTTGACTCCGTTTATATGATCTTCATCCCCATGCGATATGAAAATATAATCTAAACATCCAACACCGTTTGATTCCAAAAAAGGAATCAGGCGATAAAGACCTACCTGAGATACATCTGTACTGCCTCCATCTATAAGACAATTTGTTCCATTCGGCGTGTGGATAAAAATGCCATCCCCTTGTCCGACATCCAACATCGTGATTTCCAAATTTCCTTTTTTATGGTAGGACAGACAAACAATTCCACATAATGCAATTATACAAACTACACTTCTTATAGCAAAATATCTGCTTTTCAAACAAATTCTTTGGCTTTCTTTTTTTTCTGTTTCTATAAGATCTTTTCTGCTTTTTGATTTATATTTCTGCTTTTCGGCCTGAATATCCCAATATTTCCATATAAAATAACTTATCAATAATATTATATAATATGTCAGCATTATCCATATTGAGGGCTTTCCTGTCACAATCCTGCCAAACGGAACATCTATCATAAACATACACAACTTTTCATATCCCCATAAAATAGCCTTACAAAGTTGTAAAATCAAGTTACCGATTGGATAAAAAATGAATAAAAATAATATGCCTACAATCCCAACTCCAATTAAAATCGACATACAAGGAATTACAATTATATTTGTCAGCACTGACCATGTAGGAATTTCAAAATAGAAATACATTGTCATTGGAAGAAGCATTACTTGAATCGCAATTCCAGGACAGAATATTTTAGGTATGCATGAAGTTTGTTCAAAAAGCGAATTTATTAATATCATCGCTAAAACTGCACCAAATGAAAATAAAAAACCTGCATCAAACAAATATAACGGCTGCCATAAAACAATTACTACAGTAGCAATTGACAGAGAAGTTAGTAAATCGTAATCTCTTCCTAAAATTTCTGCTTCCATTCGTATAATGTACATAATGATAGCTCGAAGACTAGATACTCCGATTCCAATCATCATCGTATATAAAAGCAAAAAGAATATTCCGATTATTCCCGAAGCCGAAAAACCGAGTCCTATTTTTCTTAACACTTGATACATCCCGATTCCTATAAAAGACATATGCAAACCGGATATTGCAAGAATGTGTCCAATTCCCCCTTTTTGATATAATTGTTTTATAGTTTGATCTAAATCTTTTTTATCCCCAAGTAATATTGCTGCCATACTGTTTCCGGCATCTTTTCCAAGACTATGCAATAACATATTTTTTATAGATTCTCTGATTTCAAACAGATTCTCTTTTAACAAATCAGTTTTTTGATTATTTATTTGGATTTGAGTAGACCATATTTGTGCATGGATATGTTGTTTTTGATAATAGAATTTTTGATTAAAATTTCCGGGATTCCGGTTTTCTTGAAAAAAATATATTTTCCCAGCTGCCTGAATAATATTTCCAACCATAATTGAATCAGAATCTTTTACATTCACAAGAACTCTTTCACGGTTTATTTTTACCCAGGTGCTTTTCCGATATACTTGTATATCTTTTAGATAATAAACAGAATAAGAAGTACGTTTGTCTACATCATATACGTTCCCTTTAATTATTACATTTTCATTTTCCAGATAATTTTGTTCTAAATAGGATGTTCAAATCTCTGGATATTTGAAACCATCCTACCAAACAAGTTGAATTAAAAGAATCGCTATCGCTAAAAGGCAGCAGGGTCTTTTGAACATTTTTATTCTTCCGCATGTTGTATTAAGTCCAAATCCTGTTGTAATGGCTGAGATAAATCAATTGTATTCATGTATAAAACATTTTTTTCACCATTCACCATAATTTGCACCTTATTTACCGCTGTTCCCTCAATCAGCGAATTTACAATGGAATAAATTGTTATTTCCGGTTTTATGTCATGAGCACTTGCCAGAAATTCTGAATCAAAATTCACATAGCAAATATTATCTTTTACTGTCACGCTTAATAGTGTACAAGTAGAAGATATTGTTGGATGCACACTCTCATCCTGAGGACCATGCATCAATTTCTCTACAATCAGTTTTTCTTTTGAAGTATTTGTACTATATTTCACCTGTACATTTTGTTTTACAAGCTTATCACCGGATTCATTTGCGAAATATAATGCGAGCTCTGTTTCTTCATATGAACTCAATGAACTTCCGTTATTTTGAACAAAATCATCTTCATTTATAATTCCAGCTGGATTTCCTTTATCATCTTTCAATTCTTCTCCATCCACTGTAACGTAAATAGCACTGATTTTAGGAATTTTTACGATAGACTGTGTCATTGATGCAAGAATTAATTTTTGCTCTACAACAGGTAATTTCAAATATGCATCATTCAAATCTATATATACGATCATATGTCTGATTTCACATTGTTGTATTTTTATTTGTTTCGGAATTGTAGTGGAATAATTAATCTCTTCAGCCGGTTTTTGTAATTCTTTTATAACATTGTTCACTTGCTCTTCCGTCGTTTTTCCTCGAAAATCATAATTGATTTTTACTAATCCGTTTCTTTCTCCGTTTACGCTGTATATGAACGAATCATCATTTTTTACTTCCGTACGTTTAGCACATCCGCACAACATACATAAAACAAACAGGAGAACTGTGATATATACCTTACTTTTTTTCAACATAAAATCCTCCCTGCCAATGTTTACATCTATCAAGTAGATACATATATAAGTGGAATTCGAACCGTAAATGTTGTACCTTCTTCTGGCTCACTGTAAACTTTGATTGACCCACGATGCATAATGACAGCATTTCTTGTAATTGCAAGACCAAGGCCTGTTCCCCCAATCTCTCTGGAATGAGACTTATCTACACGATAAAATCTTTCAAAAATATGATCTTGATCTTCTTTTGGAATTCCAATGCCTGAATCTGATACCTTTACATAAAAATATTTGTGGTCTGCATTCAATGAAACATGAACCCAGCCTTCATCGTGATTATACTTAATTGCATTTTCTACCAGATTGGATATCGCAAGTGTCATCTTCACTTCATCAATTTCTGCCGTCACTGGACGAAAACTTTCCAAAACAATCTCAATCTGCTTCTTTTCAGCAATTGGTCGAAGCCTTTTCAAAATCAATTCAAGCAGATCATTTACGTTTACTTGCGAAACGTTTAAATTCTGTGCTGTTTTGTCCATTTTAACCAGGGTTAAAAGATCGTTTATAATATCATTTTCACGATCGATCTCTTTTGCAATATCTCCCATAAATTCCTGATACAACTCGATTGGAACTTGATCCTGTGTAACAAGAGAATCTGCCAGCACTTTCATTGATGCCAATGGAGTTTTTAATTCATGTGAGACATTAGATACAAACTCTTCTCTTGAATCATCAAGTACCTTCATCCGACCTAACATTTTATTAAAAGCATCTGAAATATTCTTTGTTTCTGTAAATGTATTTTCATGCAGTACCTCTACAACATATCCTTCTGTTACCCCTTCAATATCAGCTGCAATTTTTCTGAGCGGTCTTACGATACAATCGGCCAGTAAAATTGCCAATGCAATAACAATTGTCATAATCATTCCAATGATTGCACCGCCTTTTGTATGAAAGATATGCAAGCTATCCTCGATTGAATCCGTAGAAACACTTGCAAGTATCACTCCAACGGCTTTCCCGGTATTTTTATCTGTAATCGGAGATGTCACCTCTATAAAATGATTTTTTTTATCATAGTAATTTGTACTTTCACCTTTTAAACAACGAATTACATTTTCTGATACAATCGTTTTTCCCTCATCCAAAGCATATGTATCCGTCATGACTTTTAATTCTGCGTTTACAAGCATAACTCGTCCATTATAAATATTGGTAAGCTGGGTTAAATTTGCATTGATTACTTCGGATGAATTATCCTCAAGATAATTATAATTGTTCAATTGATCACAAAGAATCGTGCATTGATTCTGTATCTCTGCTGTTCGCAGAGATACTGCACGCGATTCGTACGCCTTAATAATCGCTATATGTGCGACTGTACATGGTATAAGACCTGCACATACAATGATTAGAATAATACGAAATCTCAGACTTTTTATTACTTTTTCTTTTAGTTTGTTTCGAAATTTACCCTTGGAAATAATAACCAACTCCCCACTTTGTATGTACGTATTGCGGCTCGCTTGGATTCTTTTCAATCTTCTCACGTAGTCTACGGATATGTACATCTACTGTTCTTGCATCTCCCGGATAATCTGTTCCCCAAATTAAGTTTAATAAATTTTCCCTACTGTATACTTTATTTGGATTCATTGCGAGTAATTCTAACACATCAAATTCTTTTGCGGTAAGATTAATCTCGCGTTCACCGATAAATACTCTTCTGCTTTCGCAATCTATTTTCATAGTTCCCTTTACTAATAAAGTTTTCGGAGCAGGTTCTTCTCTTTTTGATGTCCGTCGCATAATGGCTTTAATTCTTGCTTTTACTTCCAGAATATTAAATGGTTTTGTAATATAATCATCGGCACCATATTCTAACCCAAGAATTTTATCCATGTCTTCACTTTTTGCAGTCAGCATAACAATCGGCATATCCGAAAATTCACGAATCTGCTGACATACTTGAAATCCATCAAGCTTCGGAAGCATTACATCCAGCAGAACCAGATCGTATTCACAATTTTTTGCATATTCTAATGCCTCTACACCATCATATGCACAATCCACTTCCATTCCATCCTGTTCCAGGCTAAAACGGATTCCTTTCACAATTAACTTTTCGTCATCAACTACTAAGATTTTTTTCTTGCTCATTCTACTTCTACTCTTTCCTTTTACTTCCTGTCTTATTCTGCTTTCATATATTGCAAAATATATTATTATCCTGTTTTCTATAATGCTATCTGATCTTTAATTTTTAGATAGATGCCTTCCTTGATTCCCTCTACATTCATCAACTCTTCAATACTCTGAAAAGCACCATGTGAATCCCGATATGCCAAAATGCTTTCTGCTCTGGATTCTCCAATGCCGGATAACGTTTTTAGCTCATCTTTTGTCGCTGTATTCAGATGTACCTTTCCATCAGAAGAATCCGTCGATGTTGAAGTCGTCATTTCAGAAAAACTATCTGCATTATACTCTTCCTGTGTCGGAATATAAATTTGTTGTCCGTCACTTACATACTCTGCCTGATTGACTGCGGAAAGTGCTGCATCCTCACGTAATCCACCCGCACATTCAATTGCTTCATATATGCGGGCATCTTTTTTTAATTCATACACTCCTGTGTTATTTACAGCACCACATACATAGACATAAATAATAGATGTAGTTTTTGGCGTGTCATGAATTTCTTCTGTTTCCTTATTCTTTTCAGTTTCATTTAAAGATTGTTCAGTCTCTTGAAGAGTAACTTCTTGAAAAGTTTCTCCTTTTTTCTCACATCCCATTCCAAAACAGAATACAAATAAACAGAAAGTAATTAGTAATTGTCGTTTCCATAAATTTCTGACTTTCATATTTTCTCCTTACGTTAATGCCGTAAGCCCCTTTATGTCAGATAGTAATATTGTATCTAATCAGAAAACAAATTACAATAGCATTTTCATTTTTATTTCCATTGAAAAATAGAAATTCCTATCAAAGCTAAAACTAATCCACCTATTTTCCGCCAGCTAAAGGCTTCTTTATCTACCCCAAACAGTCCTAATATTTCTATTAAATATGCAACGAACAACTGTGCGATTACAATCAGAAGTGCTGCTTTAGCCGGGCCTAGTGCATCCATACTTTTTATAACTGTTAATGTTATACCTGCTCCAATCACACCTCCAAGTAACAGATATCTAGGCTCAACCTTTCCAAGTGACAGAATATCATCCCTTCCTGCAATAAGCCAGCCTAGAATACACACAAGAAATGCTGTTAATTGCACCCATGCATTAGAAACCCACATTCCTGTAGTTTCCGTTACTTTGGTGTTAAATACCCCTTGTACACTCATTAAAGCTCCCGACAATAACGCAATTAAAAAACCAATCATCAAAAACATACCTCCACTATCTTCTTTCTTACATGGTATGTCCTGATAATTGGTTTTTATGCACTATTAAGCAAATGCAATTTCTAATTTTTCAATCATTTCATCTATCTGTTCTTTTGTAATTATAAGAGGCGGTACAAAACGAATTGTATTTCCCTTTGCTGTAATGATCAATAGTCCGGCTTCGTGAGCTTTTGTTATTATATCTCCGGCTGGTTTTGTTAATTCAATCCCCTGAATCAATCCCTTTCCTCTGCATTCTTTTACAAAGTCATATTTTTGGACTAATTTTTCCAGACAAGTTGAAAGATATTCTCCCATTTCCTTCACGTGATCAACAATCTGTTCTTTCTGGAAAATATCAATAACTGTTTTTACAGCTGTACAGGCAAGTGGATTTCCGCCATAAGTAGAGCCATGATCTCCTGCTTCCATGGAGTATTTTGCAACTTCCTCAGTCATAGCAAATGCTCCTACCGGTATTCCGTTTCCAATTGCTTTCGCCATTGTCATGATATCAGGTTTAATATTGTACTCCTGCCATGCAAACATATATCCTGTTCTTGCCATTCCGCATTGAATTTCATCGCAGATCATCAAAATGTCATTTTTACTACAAAGTTCACGGATACCCTCCATAAATTCTTTTGTCGCTGGATAAATTCCGCCTTCTCCTTGCAGTGGTTCAAGAATGATCGCACATGTTTTATCATTTACTAAAGCTTTAACGCTTTCCAGATTGTTATATTCTGCAAATTTAACTCCCGGAAGTAATGGTTCAAATGGGGTGCGATAATGTTTAGTCCCTGTCACTGAAACTGCTCCTATGGAACGTCCATGGAAAGAATTCTGCATTGCTATGATTTCATATCTTCCTGATTCTTTTGTATATGCATATTTTCGTGCGGATTTTAAAGCTCCTTCAATTGCCTCTGTTCCACTGTTAGTGAAAAACACACGATCCATTCCGGAAATTTCATTTAATTTCTTTGCAGCTTCACCACAACTTTCATGGAAATATAAGTTAGACGTATGACATAACAAATCTATTTGTTTTTTTAAGGCATCTTTCAATTCTTTATTACTATATCCAAGCCCACAAACTGCAATCCCGGCAGCAAAATCCAGATATTTTTTACCTTCTGCATCATATAGATAAACATCTTCTCCGTGATCTAATACGATTGGAAAACGATTATATACATGTAAAAGATTTTCTTCCGCTTCTGTTATTTTATTGTTCACCATGATAATACTTGCTTTCCTCCCCATCTAAAATAGCTGTGCCAATTCCTTTATTCGTAAATATTTCAAGAAGAACACAGTGTGGAATTCTTCCGTCTAAAATATGTACTCTGGATACACCATTTTCAATTGCTTCAATACAGTTATTTAATTTCGGAAGCATACCGCCTCCGATATATCCATCAGAGATTAATTTTTTTGCTTCTTTTACTGTTAATTCAGATATCAATGTTTTAGGATCCTCAGGATTTTTATAAACACCTTCAATATCTGTTAAAAATGCCAGTTTTTCAGCTTTGACAGCACGAGCTATTGCACATGCGGCATCATCGGCATTAATGTTATATGTATTGTATTCATCATCCAGGCCAATCGGACAGATGATTGGAAGAAAGTCTTTTTCTAAAAGATCGTATAAGATGTCAGCATTTACTTTTTTAACATCACCGACAAATCCAATATCCTCTCCATTTGAATATTTCTTTTCTACTTTTAAAAGACCGCCATCTTTGCCACTGATTCCTATTGCACGTACGCCAAGTTCTTCGACAAGCTGAACAAGACTTTTATTTACTTTTCCAAGAACCATTTCAGCTACTTCCATTGTATCTTCATCAGTCACACGTAATCCATTGATAAATTTAGGTTCCATTCCTACTTTTCCGACCCATTTACTGATTTCTTTTCCCCCACCGTGTACAATAATTGGTTTGAAACCAACTAATTTTAAAAGTGTAACATCTTCGATTACTTTCTTTTTCAACTCTTCATCTACCATTGCACTTCCGCCATACTTAATAACAATGATCTTACGGTTAAAACGTTGGATATATGGAAGTGCTTCAATTAATACGCTTGCTTTTTCCAAATATTGATTCATATTTTCATTCATAGTGGTTTCTCTCCTTTTAGCTTCTGTAATCTGCATTGATGTCTATGTAACCATGTGTTAAGTCGCAGCCCCAGGCTGTCGCTTGTTCATTTCCTTCTTTTAAGTCTGCAATTGCGGTTACTTCCGGCTCGGAAAGAATCATGGTTGCTTTTTCTTCATCAAAATCAAGTCCTACGCCATCCTTGATAAGCTGAATCTTTCCTGCCGCACTTTCAAAGAACAAGTCAACCTTATCCTGTTCAAAATTTTCACCGGAATATCCCATTGCACATAAGATTCTTCCCCAGTTTGCATCATGTCCTGCAATAGCTGTTTTTGTCAAATTTGAACATACAACAGATTTCGCAAGTACCTTTGCTTGTTTTTTTGATTTTGCACCAACTATTTTGACTTCAAATAATGCTGTGGCACCTTCTCCGTCACCAGCCATTTTCTTTGCAAGGGTTTCATTTACAAAATGAAGAGCCTCTAAAAACAACTGATACTCTGCTGTACCACAATGGATTTTTGGATTCTTTGCCATTCCATTTGCAAGTACAAGAACGGTATCGTTTGTAGATGTATCTCCATCTACGGAAATCATATTGTAGGTATCTTTTACATCTGTCTTTAATGCCTTTACCAGAGCTTTTTTTGTAATAGCGGCGTCTGTTGTAATGTAAGATAGCATTGTACACATATTAGGATGAATCATACCAGAACCTTTTGCCATGCCACCGACTGTGACTGTTTTTCCACCAATTTCAATTGTGACTGCAATCTCTTTTTCTTTTGTATCCGTCGTCATAATTGCTTTTGCTGCCAAATGTCCTGCCTCTCGAGTAGCCTGTTTTGTATCCGCAAGTTTTTCAATCCCTGCTGTCACTTTATCCATCGGCATCTGCATTCCTATAACACCAGTAGAACCAATCAGAACTCCATTTGCATCGACGCCCATAACCTCTGAAGCTTTTTTAGCTGTTTCACTGCAATAGCGAAGACCTTCTTCGCCGGTACATGCATTTGCAATTCCTGAATTGACAACAACAACATGTGATTTTACACCACTTTCCACAACCGTTTTGTCCCAGATAACCGGAGCTGCCTTTACTAAATTTGTTGTAAATGCACCTGCTGTTTTACATGGCTTTTTACTATAGATCATAGCCATGTCTGTTCTTCCTTGATATTTAATTCCTGCTGCTGCAGAAGCTGCTTCAAATCCTTTTGCAGATGTTACACCGCCATCTATAATTTTCATGTGTCTTCCTCCTCATATATAAGTGCATTTACTGTTCATTGAATGCCGTTATATTTTCTTCATTTAATACAAATTCATAATAATTTAAATCTTTTCGTTCAGTCCATTCTATCGTATTCCAAAACGCATTTCCTATATCATTAACAGTAAATGCGATCAATGAGACTTTATTAATCTTCTCCCTTTTTAAAGCCTGCATAGCATATACAACCATTGCTTTTCCAATACCGTGGCGACGATATTTTTCATCTACGCAAACATGATAAAGACAACCACGTCGTCCATCGTGCCCGCATAAAATACTACCCACGATTTTGTTATCTATTTCTGCTACGACACTTGTAGTCGGGTTACGTTTTAAAAAACGTTCTACCCCTTCTTTTGAATCATCAATACTTCGTATTCCAAAACCTTTAATTGTCATCCAAAGTGCATGAACCTGCTCAAAATCTTCTATTGTCATTGTGCGGATCGTCATCTTCGTACCTCCTATGGAAACATTGGAACAAGTTCCAGTCCTTCTGACTCTTTTAAACCAAACATCAGGTTCATATTCTGAACCGCCTGTCCAGCGGCTCCCTTTACCAGATTATCTATTGCTCCCATCATAATAATTCTGTTTGTTCGCGGATCGATTTTGAAATTAATATCTACATAATTGCTTCCTTCTACCCATTTTGTTTCAGGGCATACATTTTTTTCCAACACTCGGATAAACTTTTCATTTGCATAATATTTATCATATATTGCCTTCACTACATCATAAGTTACATCTTTCGTTAATTTTGCATACTCTGTTGCAAGAATCCCACGATTCATTGGAACAAGATGCGGTGTGAAATTCAAGACAACATTCTCACCAGATGCATATCCAAGTTGTTCTTCAATCTCAGGTGTATGTCTATGTGTGGCAACGCCATAGGCTTTCATATTTTCATTAACTTCACAATACAGATTTGCGACTTTCGCACTTCTTCCTGCACCGGATGTTCCGGATTTTGCATCTATGATTAATGTGCTCATATCAATAATTCCCTCTTTTGCAAGTGGGTAAGCAGTTAAAATGGAACATGTTGTATAACATCCTGGATTTGCTACCAGTCTTGCATTTTTGACGTCTTCTCGATTAATTTCACAAAGCCCGTATACTGCTTCTTCAATAAATTGTGGACTTTTATGCTCAATCCCATACCATTTTTCATATGTAGCAACATCTTTGATTCGGAAATCTGCACTTAAATCAATAATTTTCACTTTTGAAAGTATGCTTTCATTTACTAATGATGCACATAAGCCTTGTGGTGTTGCTGTAAAAATAACATCGACCTGCTTTGCAAGTTCCTCCATATTATCATCCATACAAGTTGCATCAACAATCTGAAACATATTTTGATAAACAGACGCATATTTTTGATCAATGTAACTTCTTGAACCAAACCATTTAATCTCTGCCTCTTTATGTCCTGTCAAAATACGAACTAATTCTCCTCCTGCGTATCCTGTTGCACCAATAATTCCTACTTTTATCATGGATCAACCTTCCTTCCTTTATCCTATAATGTTCAGATATTTATCTCTTGCCTCATTGCCTATCAAATGAAAACATTATTATATGCATATTTATTTTGAATTTATGCATAAGTATACACCTATTATGTATAATATGCAAGAGGGAAAATCAGATTTATTGTTTTATATATAATGACAAAACAATAAATCCAACTTTCCCCCTTTGTTTTTCGCTATTTTCGAATTTGTCCATTTCCGAAAATAATATATTTTGTTGTAGTTAATGCTTCTAATCCCATAGGCCCACGTGCATGCAATTTTTGTGTACTGATTCCAATTTCTGCTCCAAACCCAAACTCAAATCCATCTGTAAATCTTGTAGATGCATTTACATAAACAGCTGCGGCATCAATTTCATTTTGGAATTGTAAAGCATGTTCATAATTTTGCGTAATGATTGATTCTGAATGTCCTGTATTGTAGCGATTTATATGTTCAATTGCCTGATCCATTGAATCCACAATCTTCATTGAAATGATAGCATCCAGATATTCTGTTCCCCAATCTTCTTCTGTCGCCGGCCAAATATCATCACTGATTTTTTGTGCGCGCTCATCTCCACGCACTTCAACACCATGATTTTTCAGGCACTGCACAATTTGTGGGACAGCAAGTTCTGCAACTTTCTCATGGATCACAAGTGATTCACATGCATTACACACACCCATTCTCTGAGTTTTTGCATTTTCAATGATTTCTGTTGCCATATTTAAATCAGCACTCTCATCTACATATATATGACAATTTCCTGTTCCTGTTTCGATAACAGGAACAGTACTGTTATTAACAACATTTGCTATTAATCCGGCACCACCACGAGGAATTAATACATCGATCAGACCATGTAATTTCATCATATCTGAAACAACTTCTCGACTTGTATCTTCAACAAGCAAAATCAAATCCTGTGGCAGTTTTTCTTTCATCAAGCCTTCTTTAATTACCTTTACAATTGCGAGATTCGAATGGATTGCATCACTTCCGCCTCGAAGAATCACTGCATTTCCAGTTTTAAAGCATAAACCAAATGCATCAGCTGTCACATTTGGCCGGGATTCATAAATAATTCCGACAACTCCAAGAGGCACTCTTTTCTTTCCGATTTGAAGTCCGTTTGGTCGTGTTTTCATGCCCAAAACCTCTCCGATAGGATCTTCTAATGCTGCAACCTGGCACAAACCTTCTGCCATTGCTTCTATTCTCGATTCAGTTAACTGCAAACGATCTATTAAAGATTCTTTTACGCCTTTTTCTTTTGCAGCTTCTACATCTTTTGTATTTCTTCCAATAAATATGTTTTTTGTCGAATCAGTTCTTCAGCTACAGTAATGAGTCCTCGGTTTTTTGCATCTGTTCCTAATTTAGCCCCTTCTCTTGATGCAGATTTTGCACGTCTACCAAGTATTTCCATATAATTTTCCATAATTACCTCCCATGTGCTCTTCGTTTTGAATGAGCTCTGTAGTTTTATGCTCCTCTGACTTTCCTTCTGATTTCTTAAGATTCTTTACTTGCCGACGAAACTTCGCCCTTTCTGGAGCTAGTTCATTTTCCATCAGTTTTCCATGCTCTTTTGAAAGAAAAAGAGTTCCTATTTTTTTCCCTGCCATAATATCATTAATTGCATAAATATTATCCCCATTTGCAATAATCATATCTGCTCCGGCACTGGTTGCAATTTTAGCTGCATTCACCTTTGTCATCATACCCCCAGTTCCAAAATCACTTGCAGAACCTCCTGCCATTGCTTCCAATGACTCATCAATTTCAACTACTGTATGAATAAACCTTGCATTTTGATTCTTTTTTGGATCCGCTGTATACATGCCCTCAATATCAGACATAAGAATTAATAAATCCGCATCAACAAGTTCCGCTACATTTGCCGCAAGCGTGTCGTTATCTCCAAAATTACCATATGCCAGTTCATCTACTGAAATAGCATCATTTTCATTTACGATTGGTACAACATTCATTCGAAGTAATTCATCAAAAGTCTGCCTTGCATTCTTTCGACATTCTTTATTTGTGATAGATTCTTTCGTCAACAGAACCTGTGCTGTCAGTTGGCTATATTCGTTAAATAATTTTTCATAAATCATCATTAATCTTCCTTGTCCTACTGCCGCACAAGCTTGCTTTGCTGCCTCCGTTTCAGGCTTGTGTTCCATACCAAGGGCCTTTCGACCAACTCCTACTGCACCGGAAGATACAACGATTACTTCTTTCCCTTTATTCCTCAAATTAATTAATATTCTTACAAATTTTTCCAATTTATCCAGGTTTATATTGCCTGTTTCTTCATAGGTAATTGTTGTTGTCCCGACTTTAATTACGATTCGATTTTTCTCATCCAGTATTTGCTTTCTATCCATACCAATTCTCCGTTTGTGGATTTCCAACATCCATTCCTTCTATATTATATTCTACTTCTTTTGTACTTTACTCTGTTAAACTCTACTCTTACAAATTCTTACTCACATTTCTCTATTTGTCAAGTAGTTGTATTATTTTTTCTTTTTTTGCTCTGAAATATTGATTCCCAATCGAACCTCTTCCATTTGCCTGGCTGTATCTTTATCCAGATATTGAAACAAATAGTTTCTCTCGAGTGATGTATCTTCAGAATAATATTGTCTTAATTCCTTATTAGCAAATTCGACCTCTTCTTTTAACTCTTTCGCAGACAGAAGATGGCAGCCTTGTCCTCTTATAATCACTTGTTCTGTGCCATCTGAAGTAGCAACGGTGACAAGATATTTTCTTCCAATTTCATGAGCTACTTTCTCAATATATTGATCTGCAGTTTCAGCTTCTTTTGTATACACAACATGTATATTATGATATTTCTGTATTTCACCAGAAAAACCTTCTACTTTATAAGCATCAAATACTAATATCAATTCACATTTTTTGATTCCTTGATAATTGCACAACACATCTTGTAAACACCCTCTGGCAGCATCCATATTTACTTGTGCCAGTTCATTGAGTTCTTCCCATGCAAATATAATATTGTATCCATCTACTAATAAATATTCCTTTTGTTTCTTCTTATTAGAATACGATTTTGTACTGCTATTTACTGCTATTTTCTCATTTGAAAATCTTTTCGATAAGCATAACTTTTCCGTGCAGCTTCTCTTTTGCGTCGTGAAGCTTCCACCATCGCATCCAGTTCTTTTCGATCTTCTTCTGTCATTTCCAGATATGTCGATGCACGACGTGCCGCCGCAGTCGGGAAAATCAATTCTTCATCAAGAGATTCCTTTAATTCCAGAGTGCTTTGCAGATGCATATAATTTTCTACTTCATCCCATTTTACAACAAACCCGGCTCCATGTGCGCAAAATACTGAACCGGTCGGATTGTCCAAATCTCGTTCTGAATCATATCCAACTTCTTTTACTACTTCTTCTTGATTGTGACATGGTTTATATCCTTCCAAAGTACAAGATAAACGACCACGCCCTTTTGTATAACTGATCACTTCTGTCTGATAGTCCCGCATAGTCACAACAGGCGCACTCCCTGTCAGAATAGCACTCTCCCCATCCTGAAGCGGAGTATCAAAGCTTCCGTTCATACGTTGGATATCTGTCATTGCACGACCGACCATATCGGCAGGTACTTCCAAACGATAGCTATAATATGGTTCAAGCAAAATGCTTTCGGCTTTCTTGAGTCCTTGACGCACTGCACGATACGTTGCCTGACGGAAGTCACCACCTTCGGTATGCTTCTGGTGTGCTTTTCCAGTGATTAATGTAATGTGCATATCCGTAATTGCAGAGCCGGTAAGCACGCCGCAATGTTCTTTTTCTTCCAAATGAGTCAAAATCAAACGTTGCCAGTTCAAATCCAATGTATCCTGACTACAATTGCTGAAAAAATGAAGTCCGGTTCCAGCCTCTGCCGGTTCCAATAATAGATGCACTTCTGCATAATGTCTCAATGGTTCAAAATGTCCGACGCCTTCTACTGGCTGACGGATTGTTTCCTTATATACTATGTTTCCCTTGCCAAATTCTATGCGTACATGAAAGCGCTCCCAGATGAGGCTTTTTAATACTTCTATCTGAACTTCACCCATGATTTGTGCATAAATCTCTCCAAGTTTTTCATTCCATATAATGTGTAAAAGAGGTTCTTCTTCCTCCAACTGACGGAGCTTTTCAAGCATGGAATGTACTTCACAGTCCTCTGGAAGTTGAATCTGATATGTAAGTACCGGTTCCAGAATCGGAATATCCGAGTCCCTTTCAATTCCCAGTCCCTCTCCGGGATAGGTCTGACTAAGTCCGGTAACCGCACAAATCATCCCCCGTTCTGCCTGATTTACAGTTTCAAACTTTGCACCAGAATAGATTCGGATCTGATTGATTTTTTCTTCCCAGTCTTTTTCTTTTCGTCTATCCCGCCCCGATAATAGATCTTTTACTTTTAGACATCCGCTGGTCACTTTGATATAGGTAAGCCGGTTTCCCTGATCGTCTCTGCTGATCTTATATACTTTCGCACCGAATTTGGCTTCCTCTGATTCAGTAGCTACTTCTGTATAATTCATAATTCCCCGCATAAATTCATCTACACCGGTTACTTTCAATGCTGAGCCGAAATAACATGGAAATAAATTTCTTTTTCGGATTAAATTTCTGATTTGTGTATCCTCAATTTCTCCGCTTTCCAAGTATTGTTCCAACAAAGCTTCGCTGCACATTGCGATGGATTCATTTAATTCGTCTGTATCTGTCTGACTAAAATCCACGCAATTTTCATCCAGACGTTTTTTCAATTCGTTCATTAATGCTGCTTCATCTGTTCCGTTCTGGTCCATTTTATTGATAAAAAGGAAAACCGGAATGTGATAACGTTCTAATAGTTTCCACAAGGTTTCCGTGTGTCCCTGCACTCCGTCAGCTCCGCTGATAACAAGAATTGCATAATCCAACACTTGCAGTGTTCGTTCCATCTCGGCAGAGAAATCCACATGCCCCGGAGTATCCAACAGCGTAATCTGTAAATCATCAATGGAAAGCTGTGCCTGTTTGGAAAATATTGTAATCCCTCTTTCACGTTCCAGTTCGTAGGTATCTAAAAAAGCATCTCCTTTATCTACTCGTCCAAGTTTTCGAATACTACCGCTTTGATAAAGCATGCTTTCCGAAAGCGTTGTTTTGCCTGCATCTACATGTGCTAAAATTCCAATCACAAGTTTTTTATTCATAAGGTATTATCCCTTTCTTTTTTATTCCCTTTTATGATTTTATCATAGAACAATTTTATGAACAATATCTCGCATCGTGCCCATAGGTCAAAAATCTATTTGTTCTAGTGTATAATCATGCTATTGCCGTCATTAAATATACATTTGCATGTATAATATGTGCATAAAACGAATTTTTTAACATTTCCTATTGCATAAATATAAAAATAGGTGTATAGTAAATTTTAGTTTACTGAAGAAGCATTAGGAGGCAATGAAAAATGAGTAAAGAAAAAGTTGTATTAGCATATTCTGGTGGTCTTGATACGACCGCTATTATCCCTTGGTTAAAGGAGAACTTCGGATATGAAGTTATTTGCTGCTGCATCGACTGTGGACAGGGCGAAGAATTGGATGGATTGGAAGAACGCGCAAAATTATCCGGAGCTTCTAAATTATATATCGAAAATATCGTAGATGACTTCTGCGATAACTATATCGTACCTTGCGTAAAAGCCGGTGCTGTATACGAGAACAAGTATCTTCTCGGAACATCTATGGCTCGTCCTGCAATCGCTAAGAAACTTGTCGAGATTGCACGTAAAGAAGGTGCTGTTGCAATCTGTCACGGCGCTACAGGTAAAGGTAATGACCAGATTCGTTTCGAGCTTGGTATCAAAGCACTTGCTCCGGATATCAAAATTATCGCTCCTTGGAGAATGACAGATGTTTGGACAATGCAGTCTCGTGAAGATGAAATTGCATACTGCCAGCAGCATGGTATCGACCTTCCGTTCGATGCAAAACACAGCTACAGCCGTGATCGTAATTTATGGCACATCAGTCACGAAGGACTGGAACTTGAAGACCCTGCTAATGAGCCAAATTACGATGACCTGCTTGTACTTGGAGTTTCTCCAGAGAAAGCTCCGGACGAGGGCGAATATGTAACTATGACATTCGAGGCAGGTGTACCAAAATCTGTAAACGGTAAAGAAATGAAGGTTTCTGACATCATCAAAGAACTCAACCGTCTCGGTGGAAAACATGGTATCGGCATCATCGACATCGTAGAGAACCGTGTTGTTGGTATGAAATCTCGTGGTGTATATGAGACACCTGGCGGAACCATCCTGATGGCTGCACATGAACAGTTGGAAGAACTTGTTCTTGACCGCGCTACATATGAAGTAAAGAAAGATCTTGGAAATAAATTTGCACAGATTGTATACGAGGGAAAATGGTTCACGCCACTTCGTGAAGCTATCCAGGCATTCATGGATGTTACACAAGAATATGTAACAGGAGAAGTAAAATTCAAACTGTATAAAGGTAATATCATCAAAGCCGGTGAGACATCTCCATACTCTCTGTACAGTGAGTCTCTTGCAAGCTTTACAACAGGTGATTTGTATGACCACCATGATGCAGATGGATTCATTACATTGTTCGGACTTCCATTGAAAGTTCGTGCTATGAAAATGCAGGAGTTAAAAAAGAATAAATAATAATATCCAATATTAAAAGACGAGCACTGATATCCAGTTAAAACATCCGGATATCAGTGCTCTCTTTTTCTATAACGGCTTATTTTTCAAATTACTTTTTGTTGTTATTCCAAAGCTCTTCTGCCTTCTCTTTCCATTCTGCTGCATAAGCATCACATTTTGCACATAGATGTTCTACATTTTCAGGAGACTGCATATCTGTCGATTTTGCGCCTGTCTTTTCTACCATTTCTCTTAACTTCTCCGGATTCTCCAGCATTGGACATGGACGAAGATGATTATTATTAAATGGCTGACCCTCGCGATATGCCATAAATAATGGCTGTCTCAATGCATCCAGAAGACTTACTTCTTTAATATTTGCACCTGAATAATGAATAAATACGCATGGTTCAACATCCCCGTTTGGATTGATATGGCAGTAGTTACGGCCACCTGCGATACAACCGCCTACAAATTCGCCATCATTTTGGAAATCAAATGCAAATATCTGTTTACCGCCTTCTTTACCTCGAATCTCACGAATCCTATGATACATATATTCTCTCTGTTCTTTTGTTGGAAGCAATTCTACTGCCGCATCATTTCCAACTGGCATATAATGGAAATACCATGCATAACGACACCCTTTGTTGATGATCATATCAAGAAATTCATCGGATGTAACAGTGTTAATATTTGCTCTTGTATAGCAGATAGAGGTACCAAATATTTGTCCATGTGCTTTCAAAGTATCCATGGCTTTCATAACTTTATCAAACACACCCTGACCACGTCTTCCATCATTTACTTCTTCATATCCTTCCAGACTGATTGATAATGAAAGATTGCCAACTCGGTCCATCTCTTCACAGAATGCATCATCAACTAAGGTACCATTTGTAAATGCATGGAACGCACAATCGTTATGTTTTTCACATAATTTAATAATATCTGCTTTACGTACAAGAGGCTCTCCTCCTGTATACATATAGAGATAAATTCCTAATTCTTTTCCTTGCGTAATAATGCTGTCCAGTTCATCATAAGTTAAAGACATTGTATGACCATATTCAGCTGCCCAACATCCGGTACAATGTAAATTGCAAGCACTTGTTGGATCTATCAAGAGAAGCCATGGAATATTACACTGATATTTTTCACGCATCTCATGCATGATCTTTGTTCCGCTTAACATTGCTTCAAATCCAAGATTCATCGCTGTTTTTTTGATTACATTAGGACTTACTTCATCAAAAATGCGATTCACATACTGCATCCATTTGCTATCTTTGTCTCGAATCATTGCTCTTGCAGCTTCATAAGATTCTGGTTTAAAACGATCTTTTGCAAAATTCTCCGTCAAATCTACAATTTTCAATAAACTCTTTTCACGGTTTTCTGGGTCCTTGTTTAAATATTTTAATGTTACGTCTGCTGCAGCTCCAAATGCAGCTCTTGCTGCCTGATGTTTAATTGTTGCCATTTCTTTCACCTTTCCTTTATCTTTTAGTATAAAACCAATTAAAAATATTACTTTTACATTAATACAGTGTGCGAATAATAAATTCAACAGCACCAAAAAGTAAAATACAGCCCCCGATTGTTACAGCAGTCCTTCTAAACTGACATCCCATCCAATAACCAATATACATACCGATAATGACCATTACTATTGTGGTGATTCCAATAATAAATACCAGTAATAAGAAATCTGTTTCTAGAAAGCCAAACCCAATTCCTGCAATAAAGGCATCTATACTTGTAATACAGGCCCATACAATGATTTGTTTTGCTGAAATTATCTCATCTTTTTTTTCTTCGACTGGTTTTTCTTTAATTGCTTTCACAATCATATAGATTCCAAGACCAAGAAAAATTAAAACGGAAAGTGTATTTGAATCATGACCTACATCCATTCCCAATTTTGCTGTGAAAGGAATATTTGTCAACAGATTTCCCAGTATCATACTGATAACCTGCCAAAAAGTAAATATACTGCAGATCTTCAATAAATTCTTTTTTCTGATTTCTGACATCATCGCACCTTTTGATAAAGCATATGCGAAAACATCCATTGTTAATCCATTCGAAATCAGAATAATCTCTAGTAGACTCACAATTTTCGCTCCCTTCTTCTTGATGTGCTTATTGTATCAGAAGATATTATCCACATGTAATATTCAGTCCTTTAAATCTGTAACACAGAAAAGACAATTATCTTAAAACTGTTATAAATCAAGGTACATTTTGAAATATTTGTATCCACATTTTATAATTGATTTTTGAAAAAACAGGATTTTTATTTTAGGAGAGATGTGTTATACTTATGTTTCAGATGAAAACATTAAAGGGCTGAATTATTAGAAATTTGATATTTTTGAAGGAGAGTTATTTGATATGGAAGACAAGAAAGAACTGACTAAAGACCTGCTTACTGCATCCTTCAGAGAGCTGGTTCTTCAGATTCCTTTTGAAAAAATTACAATTAAAATGATCACTGATGGAGCTGGTGTTATCCGTCCTACTTTTTATAAACATTTTCAAGATAAATATGAAGTTTTGGAATGGATATTAAAAACAGAAATTAAAGATAAAATTCAAGTATTGATTGATAATAATATGGAAGCAGATATCTTTCGTTTATTATGCAACTGCCTTGAAAAAGATCATGCCTTTTATCGAAAAGCATACGAAATAACAGGACAGAATTCATTTGAAGAATTAATGAGTGACTATATTTATCATTTATTCTTACTAATTTTATCAAAATATCCATTAAAAGCCCCTGACAAGCTGGCTGTTCTTACTATTGAAGCTATCGCTCGTTTCTATACTTTTGGATTAGCAGATTCTTTGAAATACTGGATTTGTCAGGACACACTTTTTTCAGGTGAAGAGGTTCACGCCGCTTATAATTATATTATTCGTAACTCTGTATTAGATTTATTAGAGTATCCGCTTAGATAAAATGAGCTCAGTCAGTTTTTAACCTCTGACTGAGCTATTCGTTTCTATGTATATTTTACTGATATAATCGGTAATTCCATGACCGGTATTCGGGTTTATAAAAGAATATACTTGATCTATCATAAATAAACTTAAAAGAATAACACATAACGGAACTGCAATTTGTGTTTTCATTTTTCTTAAATAATTATCTAACATTGGAGCTATCAGATATACAAGAATCATTCCCCCTATACCAAAAGTTAAAAGACCCTCTGCACAAATTCTACCATCTAGATTTAAAAAGTATCCTTGATAATCCCACCATTTTTTCCCATTAAACAAGCATTCTGTATAATACGATGTCATATATTCAATTACACCCGAAAGTATTACAATTGCTGTAAACTCCAATATCGGTTTCCTGCGCAAGCGATATAATAATGTAAGGATCAATAAGCTTCCGGCCCCATAGATAGGAATCCATGGTCCGTGCAACATTCCGCGATTTACAAATGTTCCGTCTGCTACCAAATGAAGGCTTACTTCCCACACCCATCCTGTGACACAAAAAACAAAAAATATCAATATCAAAGAGATTGGTGAATATCTTCGCATATAGTTAATATGTCCGGCTTTTACATCTTTTTCCTTTTCAGGAATAGGAAACAATCTTGATGGATATCCTTTTCCTGTCAAAGCGTCCTGCATCAATCGGAATTTTGCATCCTCATATTGCATTTTCTCAAGTTGAAGCTCTTCTTTTCTTGGATAAAGTGTAATTCCAAGATTTTGCGCCATAAATCCCTTAATTCCGTTCAAATGCTCCGTCTTCTTTGGCAAATAATAATCCATAAATAAAACATCTATATACGCCTCATCCAATGTTAATGCATCCGCTTTTTCATATAAATATAAGTCATTAAGTAATTCTATTCCCTTAACACAATTCTTTTTGCAAAAGTCTTACTTGGATATAAAACTCTGTATACGTTGCAATCTTATATGCATTTGTATAAAACAAATCCGATATTCCTAATGTCAAAAAACCTGCCATATCCCATAATAAGAAAGACATTTCTAATTTAAAGCATTCCCACTTGTATCCACCCATCATTTTTCGAGATAATGTAATTGCTTCTTTCCAACCAATATCTGGATTTTCTGCTACAATATAGGGAACCAGATAATACGAATATCGTTTGATAACGCCTCCGATAATAGTGCATGCCCAAAGAGTCTGAAATAATACTTTCATCGCCAATGTTACCGCTACTTTACACCATTTCTTTACTTTTGCCAGAAATAAAATTCTTTGAAAAGGTACTTTATCGTATAATCTGCATTCCAGAACCATTCTTCTAAGAATTGTCTGAAGTACATTTTTGATAAACATCCATACTAAAAATAGCACAATAGCGGATAATATTATAAAAAGTGCAATTATTATATTTTTTGACAATCCAAGACTTTCTATTGCACTAAGCAATACTACAAGGAAATAACCTGAAGTAATATTATTTACTAAATCAGCCAGTATTCCTCTGCTTCTTCCAAGCACAATTCCTTTTTGAACTGTACTGTTTTGCGTAATTTCTTCTAATTTAAGATTATTTGCCAGTCTATAGGCTCATCAATATGTCCATCTAATGCATCATTTAATATATCATCTAATGCTAATCTTGAATTATATTGAATAGCGTTTTTAATTTCTTTTGTTTTGCTATCCATTTCTGTTCGTTCTGTTCGAACAAAATTTAATGTAGATGAAAATTCGGTGCCAAACAGTGCCATTCCAAGACAAAGGATAAGTAACAGCCAATAGTGTTTCTTTACAACCTGCTTTGCACGCTTTTTCATTTCTTTTCTCTTAAGCATATTATCGTGCCTCCAATATTCTTATATTATCATATTCTTAACCACTTTTCTTCATTATTTTAAAAGAATATCATAAAATAAAGAAAAAGCAGTTCTGCGACTTAAGAACTGCTTTTCAACAATAATCAACAATAAATAAATTTGGCTTACATAAATCAAGTCGAACGTCCGTGAGACTTGGCGCGTGATTCTGGTCAGCGAAGCTGACATATTCCTATCAGAATCACTGCGCATCCTCGCGGAGCGTTTATCTCAGTCGGAGATTGGACTCCCACTGAGACAAATTTGTTATTACTCACCACCTGAAGAGGTGGGAGTCTTCTCGACTGAGATAAAACAATATTTTATAAATTGCCAAGTAATTTATCAACACTGACAATCTTAACACTCAATACAAAGATTTCTGCGGCCACTTTCAAATCTTCAAGTGTTGGGTATGAAGGGGCAATACGGATATTGCTATCTTTTGGATCTTTACCATATGGGAATGTTGCTCCTGCTCCGGTCATAACAAGACCCGCTTCTTTTGCTTTAGCGACAATTGCTTTTGCACATCCATCCATTGAATCAAAGGAGATAAAATAACCGCCTCGTGGTGCGATCCATGATCCGATTTCTAATCCGCCAAGTTCTCTATCAAGAGTTTCAAGTACTGCATCAAATTTTGGACGAAGTATATCAGCATGTTTTCTCATGTGCTCTACCATCCCATTAATATCTCCGAAGAATCTGGCATGACGAAGCTGATTTACCTTATCGTGACCAATTGTCTGAACCTGCATCTGTTTGCGGATTTCTGCAAGATTTTCATCTGATGAAGCAATTGCAGCAATTCCTGATCCAGGAAAACTGATTTTTGATGTAGATGAGAATTTATATGCAAGGTTTGGATTTCCTGCTTTCTCACACTCTTCCAAAATTTCAATCAGCTGATCCTGTTTATCCTCATATAAATGATGAATACCATACGCATTATCCCAATAAATACGGAAATCCTTTGCTGCTGGTTTTAATCTTGCAAAACGACGTACCGTTTCATCTGAATATGTAATTCCTTGTGGATTAGAATATTTTGGTACACACCAGATTCCCTTGATTGCATCATCTTCTGCAACCAGCTTTTCTACAATGTCCATATCTGGACCAGTAGCAGTCATAGGAACATTAATCATCTCAATTCCGAAATGTTCTGTAATTGCAAAATGTCTGTCATATCCTGGTACAGGGCAAAGGAATTTTACTTTGTCTAATTTTGCCCATGGTGTACTTCCAAGAACTCCGTGAGTCATTGCACGTGCAATCTGATCATACATAACATTCAAGCTAGAATTTCCAAAGATGATAATATTTTGTTTAGGTACTTCCATCATATCAGCAAGAAGCTGTTTAGCTTCTGTGATTCCATCTAATACTCCATAGTTTCTACAATCAACACCTTCCTGACAGATTAAATCGGTATCACTTGTCAGTACATCCATCATTCCCATAGACAGGTTCAACTGTTCTGCAGACGGTTTACCACGAGACATATCCAAATTCAATCCTCTGGCTTTTACCTCTTCAAATTCTGCATCCAATTTTGTTTTTAATTCTTTTAATTCTTCTACGCTTAAATTTTTGTACGCCGCCATCTTTGTATCCTCCAATTTTTCACTAACTAAATAGTAGTGTATACGATTTTTGATTTTTCTTCAACATTTTCTTGCAAAAAATATTGTTTTTTTACATTTTCGGTGTATTTGACAAGATTTATGAAGTTTTTAAGATGATTATATTCAATTTTTCGGCTTATGTTACACCTTTGCATTTCTATAGATAAAAACAACTCTCACTTTATACAAGTGAGAGTTGTAGGTATTGTCTGTTTTTATCTCAGTCGAGAAGACTCCCACCTCTTTCAGGTGGTGAGTAACAGCAAATTTGTCTCAGTGGG
>QUJA01000039.1 GCA_003480425.1 Firmicutes bacterium AM31-12AC | reverse complement strand
CCTCTACAGGCACAAAAAATCAAGAGTTACACATGTTTTGTATAACATGCATAACCCCCGATAAAATCTGATCTTTTTATGTTTTTAAAAATCCTTCATGAAACAACCCTGAAAGTACGTGGAAAAGTACATTCCTTGTCTTGACATTTTTAAAGCAAACATTCAGAATAGTAGAAGTATAGGAAATATGTAACTAAAATAAGAGAAAATGAGGAGCTAAAGATTATGAGAATTGGAATTGGTAATGATCATTCTGCGCTGGAGCTGAAAGCAGAGATTATTGAGTTCTTAAAAGAGAAAGGTCACGAAGTTGTTGATTATGGAACAAAAACTTCGGAAAGCTGTGATTACCCTGTTTATGGAGAAATCGTTGGAAGAGCGGTTGTTTCAAAAGAGGTTGATTGTGGTATTTTAATCTGTGGAACAGGACTTGGTATTTCACTGGCAGCAAATAAAGTAAAAGGTGTACGTGCAGCTGTATGTAGTGAACCATATACAGCAAAGATGTCACGACTTCACAATGATTGTAATATCCTTGCGTTTGGGGCAAGAGTAGTCGGCGCTGAGCTGGCAAAAATGATTGTTGAGACATGGCTGGATACAGATTTCGAAGGTGGAAGACACCAGAGAAGAGTCGATCTGATCATGGATATCGAAGAAAAGAACGAGTAATTTTACGGCCAGAGTTACGCGGGATTAAAAAACAGAGAAAATTAAGAAAGACTTCATGTATGATGATATGCTGCTTGTCAGGCAGACAAAGCAAATATCATATACATGAGGTCTTTCGCAATTATAAGATGGTATTTAATATATCTTCAAGAACATCTTCTACACAGTCTGTAACATAAGTTGCGTGGTAAGAGACACCGGGAGCACAGTTGGACATTGCATAGCTTGTACCGACATACTGAAGCATCTCAATATCGTTGTACTGGTCACCGAAAGCAATACATTCTTCCGGTTTGATATGAAGTACATCCAAAAGCTTAGAAAGGGCAGTGCCTTTATTTGTGCCAGGAGCAATAAAATCAATCCAGATATTACCGGAAGTGACAACCTTTATCTCAGAACCAAACATATCTTGAAGATATTTGAGATATTTATCAATAATATGAGGCCCATCTATCATATTACAGATTGCGATTTTTAAGATAGGTCCGTCTACGGAGCGAATATCGTCAACGATTGTTGTCGTATTATGCATTATATTTACGATATGATTTACAAAATCAGGATGTACATCTTCAATAAAGCAAGAATCTTCACGGGAAACAACAATATCAAAATTGGCTTCTTTTTTTATTTCGTTCAAGATTCTTGAGCAAAGCTCCGGGTCGATTGTGGAGCGGGAAATAACCTCACCGTTATGAATGCATACGGAACCATTCTCTGCGATATAAGAAATATCATCTTTTAAAGCATGAAATACACGGCGTTCATTGTCATATTGACGTCCACTGGCAGCTACAAAGTGGATTCCTTTCTGAGTAAGTTGTGAAATCAAATCAATGGCGCGTGGTGTCAATTCCTGTGCTTCATTTTGTAATAATGTGCCGTCTAAATCACTGGCGATTAATTTTATCATAAATAATTCCTCCGAATTGTAGATTTTTACTTGTGAACAGTAACATTTTACTTCATTTTATATTTTTTGTACACAACATTTTGGGTTGTATCTCGGAAAGAAAAAGAATATAATAAAACATGAACTTGAAAGAGAACCTTAAGAGAAAGATTATAAATGGGGTATTAATTATGGGAAAATATTTCGGAACAGATGGATTTCGTGGAGAAGCAAACGTTGTATTAACAGTAGAGCATGCATTTAAGGTAGGACGCTTCCTAGGATGGTATTTTGGACAGGAGCATCAGGCTCGTATTGTTATTGGTAAGGATACAAGAAGAAGTAGTTATATGTTTGAATATGCACTGGCAGCAGGACTGACTGCGTCAGGTGCAGATGCTTATCTGCTTCACGTAACAACAACACCAAGTGTTTCTTATGTAGTAAGAACAGAAGATTTTGACTGTGGTATTATGATTTCAGCAAGTCATAATCCATATTACGATAACGGAATCAAAGTAATCAATGGTCAGGGACATAAGCTGGAAGCAGAAGTAGAAGCGAAGATAGAGGCTTATATTGATGGAGAAAGCGGTGAAGTTCCACTTGCAACAAAAGAGAATATTGGACGTACTGTAGATTATGCAGCAGGAAGAAATCGTTACGTAGGACACTTGATTTCAATTGCAACACGTTCATTCAAAGATAAAAAAGTTGGATTAGACTGTGCAAACGGAAGTTCATCTGCGATTGCAAAGAGCGTATTTGATGCATTGGGCGCTAAGACATATGTTATCAGTAACGAGCCGAATGGTGTGAATATCAATACAAACTGTGGATCTACACACATCGAACAGATGCAGGCATTTGTAAAAGAAAAACAGCTGGATGTAGGATTTGCTTATGATGGAGATGCAGACCGTTGTATCGCAGTAGATGATAAGGGTAATGTTGTAGATGGAGATTTAATTCTCTATATATGTGGAAAATATTTGAAAGAACAGGGAAAACTGGTTGGAGATACAATTGTTACAACAGTTATGTCTAATTTGGGTCTGTACAAAGCTTGCGATAAGATTGGTATGAAATATGAGCAGACAGCAGTTGGAGATAAATATGTATATGAAAATATGCTTCAGAACGGATTTATCCTTGGAGGAGAGCAGTCAGGACATATTATCTTCAGCAAACATGCGAGAACAGGTGATGGTATATTGACATCTCTTATGATTATGGAAGTAATTATGGAGAAAAAACAGAAATTATCTCAGCTTTGTGAGGAAGTAAAGATTTATCCACAGTTATTACAGAATGTACGAGTGGTAGATAAGAAGACAGCAACAGAAAATCCAAAGGTACAGGCAGCTGTTGAGAAAGTAGCAGAGGAACTTGGAAGTGACGGAAGAATTTTGGTTCGTGAGAGTGGAACAGAGCCAGTGATCCGTGTTATGGTTGAAGCTGCAACAGATGAGATTTGCCAGAAATATGTAGCACAGGTTGTTGATGTGATCAAAGCAGAGGGACTGGAAGCATAAAAACATATTGAGAATGGCTATTTTTAAGTACAAAAAGGATGATGTTCAATCTTGTATCAGATTGAACATCATCCTTTTATTGTTAGTGAACAGTTGATAATCAGAACAAATACGACAAGCTTAATCGATTTGGTTCTTTTATACAGTCACAATCCAGGTTTGATAACCTGCCCGGCGAAGTCTCTGTTCCATTGCGACAGCCTGATCCAGAGTTTCAAAATCGCCGACACGTATCCGGTAGAAACCATCTTTTTCTTCAATTTCTGCAGGAAAGTCCATTTCCAATAACTCGTTTAACATGCGTTCTGCATATGCCGGATTTCGATAAGATGCAACCTGTACATGAAATCTTTTTGGTTTGGCAGAGGCATTGAGCTGATTGAGTGTATCTAAGATACCAGATGCGATTGCCTGTGCAATGTCAGAGAAATTTTCATCAAATAATTGATTGTCAGTTTTTGAATTGATGAATCCAACTTCTACAAGCACCGCCGGCATTTTTGTGCGTTTCAGTACGACCAGATTTGGACGTGCCTTGACTCCGAGATTAACAAATCCCACCATTTCTAATTGCTCATTGATATTTTCAGCCATTTGTAATTTGATTCCAGAGAGACTGTAGACAAGAGACTCGACGCCGGATACGACATTGTCGGTAGGAAAAGAATTGCGATGGATAGAGATGAAAAAATCTACTCCTGCATTGTTGGCTTTCATCGCTTTCTCATATGGCGTTTCGTAAATATCGGTTGTTCTGGTATATTCTACATCGATGCCGTCATTTTGAAGAATTTCTCCGATTGCAAGAACGAGCTGCAGGGTATCGTCTTTTTCCTGACGGCCGTTATATACAGCACCAGGGTCACGACCGCCATGACCGGCATCCAACATAATTGAATAAGGCATAAAGATACCTCATGTGGGAAGTTTCTATTTATAGTATGCAGGGCATAGAAAAAGGTTCGCAATCAAATCACGAACCTTCTTAATGCCAAAGTATGCAAGAGAAGCTGCCGCTAGCAGGTTCTCTGTATTATATAGGAATATATTCCGTTTTTTATATTTAATTGGATTCTGTATTAGTATCATCTACTGAATCAGATGCCTCGTTCTCTTCTGTGGAAGTATCATGAACAATCTCAGGCAAGTAGACATGTACCAACTCTACTCGGTTTTTGTCCAGTTTCTCTACTACCATACGAATACCGTCTTCGGTAGTGAACTCATCGCCGACTTCCGGTAATCGATCCAGATGCTCAATCATAAAGCCACCGAGGGAATCAAAGTCTTCGGATTCCAATTCCTGATGTCTGACATCCAGTTTCAGACGATCGTTCAAATCAACGAGACTGACAGAACCTTCAATGATATACTCTAAATCGTTTATCTTACGAATGAAATCTTCTTCGTTCTCATCGTATTCGTCATGAATCTCGCCGACAATCTCTTCCAAAATATCTTCCAGTGTGATAATACCTGCAGTTTCGCCATATTCGTCTAAAACAATCGCAATATTAATGGATGCATCACGCATCTCAACGAGTAATTCAGAAATATTCTTATATTCATAAGTGAAATAAGCTTCTCTCAAAATATCGCGGACTTTGAAATGTTCTCTGTCGTCAAAGAGCAACAAATCCTTCATGTTAATCGTACCGATTACGTTGTCTGTTGTATCTTCATAAACAGGAAGGCGGGTAAACTTATCCTCTTTATAAATGTCAATTAATTCAGTGTATGTATTGTTCACATCGGCAAATGTTACATGAACACGAGGAACCATAACATCTTTTGCTTTCGCATCACCTAAGTCGAACACATTATATATCATTTCCTTCTCTTCAGATTCAATGACACCATCTTCGTGGCTGACATCTACGATTGTACGAAGTTCGTCTTCTGTCATTGCCTTATTGGCTTCATCCGGATTGATTCGTAATAATACAAGAATACCGCGTGAAAATAAATTCACAATAAAAATGAACGGTGTCAGGATCGTCATTAAAAAGTGAATGACCCTGATATAAGAGAGAGAAAACTTAACAGCACGAAGTGTTGCCATACTCTTAGGAGTAATCTCTCCAAATACAAGAATCAATACTGTCAGTACAGCTGTGACAATACTGACCATGTATCCACCGAAACTGTAAGCCAATGTAGTAGCCAGAGAAGAGGCAGAAATATTAACAATATTGTTGCCAATCAAGATTGCACTGAGCATCTTTGTCTTCTGGTTTTCAATAACATCCAGAACCAATGCTGCCCGCTTATCTCCGTCATCTGCCATAGAGCGCATAGTAATCTTGCTGACAGTTGTTAATGCCGTCTCAGCAGAGGAGAAAAATCCTGATAAAAATAATAAAATAATAAGTACTATAAATTGTATCGCGTCACTCGAGTCCAATGTTTTAATCAACTCCTTTGAAATCTATTTTTAAATACGAGTACACGAATCTAATATACATCATTTCTATGAGTTTTGCAACACCTGTAGGCTTTGTATAGTTGAATTTCAGCACAAAGTATTGTATTATGTAAACTGTTTAGAGCTCCTCATAGAGCGAAAAATGAGAGGAAGATAATTAGATGAATATATATGAAGAATTATGTAAGATTGTTTCTGAAGATCAGATTTTAAAAGACGAGCCGATGGATAAGCACACAACATTTCGAGCCGGCGGCAAGGCGGATTATTTAGTGATGCCTTCAAATGAAGAACAGGTACGGGATTTGGTGTTGTTATTGAAAAAGGAAAATGTTCCTTATTATGTGATGGGCAATGGAAGTAACCTGCTTGTCAGAGATAAGGGATTTAAAGGTGTAATCATTCAAATCGCACGCAAGATGAATCAGATTCGCGTAGAAGGCGAGACAATTTATGCACAGGCAGGAGCTTTACTTTCAAAAATTGCAGCACAGGCATTGGGAGAAGGACTGACTGGTTTTGAATTTGCATCAGGTATTCCGGGAACCTTAGGTGGTGCAGTGATGATGAATGCGGGTGCATATGGTGGAGAGATGAAGCAGGTTATTGTGAATGCATGTGTGTTAACTTCAGCAGGTGAGATTGCTGTAATTCCGGCAGATTTGATGGAACTGGGATATCGTACCAGCGTATTTGCAAAGAATCAGGATATTATATTGAGTGCACAGCTGAAACTGGAATATGGGAATGAAGCTGTTATCCGTGAGTACATGGATGAACTAAAAGAACAGAGAGTGAGCAAACAGCCGTTAGAATATCCAAGTGCAGGTAGCACATTTAAAAGACCGGAAGGATATTTCGCAGGAAAATTAATTCAAGATGCAGGACTTAGAGGTTTTCAGGTCGGTGGAGCCCAGGTGTCAGAAAAGCATTGTGGATTTGTAATCAATAAAGATCATGCAACAGCGACAGATATCTTGTTATTGATGGAGCAGGTGTCTGATAAAGTAGAGGCAAAATTTGGCGTACGATTGGAACCGGAAGTAAAGATTATTGGTGAAAAATAAAAGAGGTATGAAGATGAAATTAGTAATTGTGACGGGTATGTCAGGAGCAGGAAAATCAATTGCATTGAAGATTCTGGAAGATTTGGGCTATTTTTGCGTCGATAATCTTCCGATACAGCTGATGCCAAAATTTGCAGAGATTTTGACAACTCCAAATTCAGAATTGAAGCAGGTAGCACTTGGGATTGATGTGCGAAGCGGACAGGCTTTAGATGGATTAGAAGAACAGCTGAATGCGATGGATAAGGCCGGGATCGATTACGAGATACTGTTTTTGGATGCACAGGACGATGTCCTTGTGAAGCGTTATAAAGAGACAAGAAGACAGCATCCGCTTGGAGGAGCCGGTCATATAGATGTCGGGATTGCAAAAGAACGTGAGAAGATTTCGTTCTTAAAGATGCGTGCAACCTATATATTAGATACAAGTAAGATGCTTACAAGAGAGTTGAAAAAAGAGCTGGAGCAGATTTTTGTAGATGGCAAAAATTTTAAAAATCTATATATTACGGTAATGTCATTCGGATTCAAATATGGAATCCCACAGGATGCGGATTTGGTTTTTGATGTACGTTTTTTACCGAATCCATATTATATTAGTGGATTGAAAGAAAAAACAGGAAATGACAGAGAAGTGCAGGAATATGTGATGAACAGTCCGCGGGCAGAAGAATTTTTAAAAAAGTTTACGGATTTGATTCAATTTTTGTTGCCAAATTATATATTAGAAGGAAAAAACCAGTTGGTCATTGCAATTGGATGTACAGGAGGAAAGCATCGTTCTGTTACTGTGGCAAATGCATTGTATCAGGTTGTGAAGCAGGATGAAAATTATGGTGTTCGTATTGAACACCGAGATATTGAGAAAGATGCTATTACAAAGGCAAAATAGAGGTATAACATGTCATTTTCGGGAAATGTAAAAGAAGAACTGTCAGAACACTGGAGCAGTGCAAGACACTGTCAGATTGCAGAACTGGCAGCAATTCTTGGACTATGTGGCTCGATCATTATTAATAGTAGAAATGAATATCGGGTAAAAGTACACACAGAAAACAAAGCGGTTGCAAGAAAAGTCTTTACATTGATTAAAAAAACATTTAATATAGAGTCTGATATATCAATAAGGAGAAACATTCAAAAGCAAAGCGTATCGTATTCGGTTGTTGTAAAACAGCACCAGGATGCACTTCGAGTATTACAGGCGGTTAAGTTGATAGATGAACATTTGGATGGATTTGAAGAGATCCGGATTGTGAATCCTATCGTAGTACAACAGACCTGCTGTAAGAGAGCATTTATTCGGGGAGCATTCTTGGCAGCGGGTTCCATGAGTGATCCTAAGAAAGCATACCATTTTGAAATTGTGTGTGCTGCAGAACCAATGGCAGAACAGATACGGGAATTAATGAGCAGCTTTTCAATGGATGCAAAGATCGTCCAGAGAAAGAAATCATATGTCGTATATCTCAAAGAAGGCTCACAAATCGTTGATATATTGAATATTATGGAAGCGCATGTTTCGTTGATGGAACTTGAGAATGTACGAATTTTGAAAGAAATGCGCAATACAGTAAACCGAAAGGTGAACTGCGAGACGGCAAATTTGAATAAAACCGTATCAGCAGCGGTTAAGCAGTTGGAGGATATTACATATCTAAGAGATACGATTGGATTAGAAAAGCTGTCAGAGGGATTAGAGGAAGTGGCATTAGCCAGACTTTCGCACCCAGATGCATCATTAAAAGAATTAGGAGCTCTTTTGTCGCCGCCGGTTGGGAAGTCAGGAGTGAATCACAGACTTAGAAAACTGGGAGATTTGGCAGAAAAGGTTAGAAAAGAGCAAGGAGGAGTATTATGATTGAAACACCAGTTATCGTGAAACATGAAAAAGGCTTAGATGCAAGACCTATTGCTTTGCTTGTACAGGAAGCAAGTCAGTACGCAAGCAAGATCTTTATTCTGGTTGATAATAAGAAGATTAATGCAAAGAGCATCATGGGTATGATGAGCTTGAATTTATCGGATGGTGAAGAAGTAACTGTTTTGACAGATGGGGAAGATGAAGTGAAGGCAGCAGAGGGAATTAAGACATTTCTTGCAGAAGTAAAATAGAAGGCATCTTTTGTTCAGATAACAGATGTGAACAATAGTGAAGTATTCACGAAAACAAATAGAATATAAAAAGAGGTTGTGTGTAAAGCACAGCCTCTTTTATCACCTGCAGAAATTCTGATAAGAATATGTCAGCTTCGCTGATCAGAATCACGGGCCAAGTCTCACGGATGTTCGACTTGAACAGATTTCAGCAGGATGTTTTGGCAACTTAAAAAGTGGAAAGGAGCGGATGAATATGAAGAAACTATTATTTATTTACAATCCAAACGCAGGAACCGGTATGTTAAAACCCAAATTGGCAGATGTCCTTGATATATTTACCAAGGCAGGTTATGAAGTTACAGCGTACCCGACACAGCGTTATCACGATGGACTTGCTAAGACTTTATCTTATACAGGCGATTATGATCTGGTAGTGTGCAGCGGAGGAGATGGAACATTAGATGAAGTCGTGACCGGTATGGCACAGAGAGATAAGAAAGTACCGATCGGATATATTCCGGCCGGAACGACAAATGATTTTGCAAGTAGCCTGCATATTTCAAAGGATATGCTTGGAGCAGCCGACACAGCGGTAAATGGAGTGCCATTTCCATGTGATATCGGTCATTTTAATGATGATTATTTCGTATATATTGCGGCTTTTGGACTATTTACGGATGTATCATACGAGACAGATCAAAATATGAAGAACGTTCTGGGACATCTGGCATATGTACTGGAAGGAACAAAGCGTATTTTCAATATTCCTTCTTACCATATTAAAGTGACACATGACGGAGAGACAATCGAAGATAATTTTGTGTATGGAATGGTGACAAACTCCAGATCAGTAGGTGGTTTTAGAAGTATTATCGGGAGAAATGTAGCGTTTGATGATGGTGTGTTTGAAGTGACATTGATTAAAACACCGAAGAATCCGATTGAGTTGAATGAAATCGTAGCGGCATTGCTGGTGAAACAGATTAATTCGGATCATATGTATTCTTTCCGTTCCGGTCATGTTAAGTTTGAATCGGAAGAAGAAATTCCATGGACTTTGGATGGAGAATATGGTGGAAGACATGATGAAGTTATTGTGGAAAATCTGAAACAAGAATTGGAAATTATGGTAAAACCGACTTCAATCGGTCATTTGGAACGAAAAAAAGAGTTGGTCCGCCAGGAAGAAGAAAGCGAAGAACAGTCGTAAATTTACAGGATGATAGCTTCTTCATATTGAAAAAATAAAAAATATAAAAAAATGAAAAAAACACTTGCATTATGTGAAATAGTGTGATAAAGTATATCTTGCTTGCGGGTGAGAAATAAACAAGCAGGCAAGATAATTAAATAAGGCTCCGTGGTCAAGCGGTCAAGACGCTAGCCTCTCACGCTGGAATCAGGGGTTCGATTCCCCTCGGAGTCACTAAAGAGTGGGTTGTTACTCAAAGCAGGCAAAACCGGATTTTTAGACATAGAATATGAGTTCTATTCTGAAAATCTGGTTTTTTCTATTTCTGCGAAATATAGATTTGGGGATTCAAGTCGAACGTCTGTGAGACTTGGCGCGTAGGGATAGAATATGAAGGACTGTATCTGAGGAAAACAAGCTCTGCAATTAAGACTTTTAAAGTATAAGGAGGAATGGGTTATGAAGATTATCAGAACCAAGGATTACGAAGAAATGAGTCGAAAAGCAGCGAATTTAATTTCCGCACAGATTCTGCTGAAGCCTGACTGTGTATTAGGGCTTGCAACAGGATCTACTCCAATTGGTATTTATGATCAATTAGTTGAGTGGTATAAGAAAGGTGATTTAGATTTCTCCACAGTTAAGACAGTGAACTTGGATGAATACAAAGGCCTGACAAGAGACAATGAGCAGAGTTATTACTATTTCATGCATCATCATTTGTTTGACAGAGTAAACATTGACGAAGAGAATACACATGTACCGAACGGAAAAGTTGAGAATGGTGATGAAGAATGTCTTCGTTATGAAGCATTGATCGAATCTATGGGGGGCGTCGATCTTCAGTTACTTGGATTAGGAAGAAACGGACATATCGGATTTAATGAGCCTGCAGCAGATTTTCCAAAGATCACACATTGTGTAGATTTGACAGAAAGCACAATCGAAGCAAATAAGCGTTTCTTTGCTTCAGCAGATGAAGTGCCAAGACAGGCTTACACAATGGGAATTGGGACAATTATGAAAGCAGACAAGATTCTTGTTGTGGCAAATGGAGAAGACAAAGCTGATGCAGTTGCAGCGATGGTACAAGGTAAAATCAATCCGGAGGTGCCGGCATCTATACTCCAGCTTCATAATAATGTAATACTTGTAGCTGATGAAGCAGCACTTTCTAAATTAAAATAAAACAACGAACAGTGTTAAAAAAATAACAAATTGTTAAAAATAAGATGGATTTCGGACATTTTATTGTGAGAATTATAGATTGTCTTTTTTTACATGATGGGCTATAATGGTTACAGATTTAAAAGAAATAGTACTTGCTGTAATCGGGCAAGCCTTAAGAAGTGGAGGAAAGAAATATGTTAGTATCAGCAACAGAGATGCTTCAGAAAGCAAAAGCAGGACATTATGCAGTAGGACAGTTTAATATCAACAACTTGGAATGGACAAAAGCAATCCTGACAACAGCAGAGGAATGCAAATCACCAGTTATCCTTGGTGTATCTGAAGGTGCTGGAAAGTATATGACAGGTTACAAGACAGTTGTTGGAATGGTTAAAGGTATGATGGAAGAACTTGGAATTACAGTTCCTGTAGCATTACACCTTGATCATGGTAGCTACGAAGGATGTCTGAAGTGTGTAGAGGCTGGATTCTCATCAATCATGTTTGACGGATCACATTATCCAATCGATGAGAACGTTGCTAAAACAACAGAGTTAGTTAAAATTGCTCATGACAATGGTATGTCTATCGAAGCAGAAGTAGGATCTATCGGTGGAGAAGAAGACGGAGTTATCGGTAGAGGTGAATGTGCAGATCCAGAAGAATGTAAGAGAGTAGCAGATCTTGGTATCGACTTCCTTGCAGCAGGTATTGGTAATATTCATGGTAAATACCCAGCAAACTGGGAAGGACTTAGCTTTGAAACTCTGGATGCAATCCAGCAGAAAACAGGTGATATGCCACTCGTACTTCACGGAGGAACAGGAATTCCGGACGATATGATTAAGAAAGCAATCAGCCTTGGAGTAGCTAAGATTAACGTTAATACAGAGTGTCAGCTTTCATTTGCAGCTGCTACACGTGAATATATCGAAGCAGGAAAAGATCTGGAAGGAAAAGGATTCGACCCAAGAAAACTTCTCAAACCAGGTGCAGACGCAATTGCTGCTACAGTAAAAGAAAAGATGGAACTGTTCGGATCAGTTGGAAAAGCTGAGTAATTTTAGTTCCTGAGTATATGAGATGATTTCTCGTAAATAAAGAAAAAACATCGGTCCCGGCAAATGTCGGCACCGATGTTTTTTTATATAATCTTGATATTATCATAATTCTGATAAATTTTAGATAAATTGGAATCTGTCAAAATGATACAGTCTGTAAAATCAGCAAATGTAACAGAAGAAATAACGCCAAATTTTGAACTATCACAAAGAATATAAGATTCTTTGCAATGAGCGAAGGCAGATTCTTTTACCTTTGCTTCTTGAACATCCGGAGTTGTGCAGCCCTGTTGGATTGTCAGTCCGTTGCTGCCAAAAAATCCTTTTGTAAAATGAAATTTCTGTATTGCTTCACAAGTGTCAGCTCCAATTAATGCTTCCGTATGCATCTTTACCATTCCACCCGGAAGATAAACTTCGAACCCACGATTGCAGAGTTTTCGTGCATGGGCAATCGCATTTGTTACAAACACGGCTTTAGAAGCCGAAATATATTCGATAATATATCCGGTCGATGTGCCGGCATCAAGATATACAACATCTTTGTCAGTGATTAGTGAGGCAGCATATTGTGCAATTGTAATTTTAGAATCACGGTTTAGAATTTCGCGTTCAGAGACGGAAATATCCTTCGTGATTTCCTTTGAGGATGCAAGTGCACCACCATGTACCTTTACTAATAATTGTTTTTTATCCAATTCTGTAAGATCTCTTCGAATTGTAGATTCAGATGCATCAAAAAGTTCCATTAATTCTTGTACGGTTGCTTTTCCATTTTCATTTACAAGCTTTAAAATCGCATTTTTTCTTTCATCAATCAGCATAATCTTTCGTCTCCTTCGTTTTGAATGAATGATAATGACAGATTTTGATTCTTATTTCATTATAAAAGAATCAAAAATGAATGTCAAACAAAGCGAAACGAGCATTTTGCACGAAAACAAGGATTAAATTTTGTCTATATTTACATGAATGAATATGACTGAAAGTGATTGACAATGACTGAAAACGAGAATATAATCAAAACATAAATCAAATCTCGTCAAAAACATTTAAAAAACGTCATAAGAAGGCAGGAGGGAATAATGAATGGTTTATACAGTAACATTTAACCCATCACTTGATTACATTGTGAATGTTTCTGATTTTAAATTAGGTCAGGTGAACAGAACAGAAAAAGAGGTGATGTTTCCGGGGGGAAAGGGAATTAACGTATCCATCGTTTTAAAGAATCTTGGAATGGAAAGTACAATCCTGGGATTTACAGCAGGATTTACCGGTGAAGAGATTCAGAGAAGAGTCAAAGAAATGGGATGCGTAGAAAAACTGATTCCTATCGCAAATGGCTATTCAAGGATCAATCTAAAACTTCGTTCCAACGAAGAGAGTGAGATCAATGGTATGGGACCGGAAATCGGAAAAGAAGATATCGACAAGCTTTATCAAATGTTAGATACATTAAAAGCAGGAGATGTACTTGTTCTTGCAGGAAGTATTCCGGCATCTATGCCATCTACAATGTACAGCGACATTATGGAATATCTTCAGGATAAAAAAGTTTTGATCGCAGTAGATGCAACAAAAGATTTGTTGGTAAATGTACTGCCATTTCATCCATTTGTAATCAAACCGAATAATTATGAGCTCGGAGAGATTTTCGATGTAACATTGAAAGATAAGAAAGATGTCATTGTTTATGCCAAAAAGTTACGGGAACAGGGGGCAAGAAATGTTCTGGTATCTATGGCAGGTGACGGAGCAGTGCTGGTTGCAGAAGATGGTTCTGTATATGAAAGCGAAGCTCCAAAAGGAAAGGTTGTCAATTCTGTAGGAGCAGGGGATTCAATGGTAGCAGGCTTTTTGTATGGATATTTGACGACAGAAAATTATGAGATAGCATTTAAAAATGGTGTTGCAACAGGAAGTGCGAGTGCATTTTCAGAAAATCTTGCAACAAAAGAAGAAGTGGAAGCAATTTTAAACACATTATAAAAAATGGGAGGTTTCAGTTATGAGGATTCGGGATTTACTTGCACCGGAAAGCATTTGTCTGAATGGAGCCGCAGCAGACAAAAAAGATGTACTAAATCAGATGGTCGATCTGATGGCAAAAAGCGGAAAGGTATCTGATAAGGAAAATTATCTGGCAGCTGTATTTGCAAGAGAAGAGGAAGGGACAACAGGAGTAGGAGACGGAATTGCAATTCCTCATGGAAGATGTACAGGAGTAAATAAGCCGGGACTTGCAGCTATGGTACTGCCACAGGGAGTTGAGTATGAGGCTCTGGATGATGAGCCGGTTAATCTGATCTTTCTTATTGCTGCACCGGAAGGGGCTGGAAATGTACACATCACAATTTTGAGCAAGTTGTCGATGATGCTGATGGATGACACATTTACAGAATCTCTTCGCAAAGCAAAATCAGTAGAAGAGTTTCTTAATATTATAGATGCAGCAGAGACGGAAAAGGATGATGCAGATGCTGCAAAGGAAAAAGCGGCAGCCCAGACGGATCTTGCAGCAGATAAAGAGAAAGACAATCAGAAATTAATTCTTGCGGTAACAGCATGTCCAACCGGAATTGCCCACACATATATGGCAGCTGAGAGCATTGAGAAGGCAGCAAAGAAAAAAGGATACCTTGTAAAAGTAGAGACAAGAGGATCCGGTGGAGCTAAAAATGTTCTGACAGAAGAAGAAATCGAAGCCGCAGACGGAATTATTGTAGCAGCAGATACAAATGTTCCGATGGATAGATTTGATGGAAAAGCATTGATTGAATGTCAGGTTTCACATGGAATCAATAAGGCTGATGAGTTAATTGATACAATTGTTTCAGGACAGGCAGAAATTTATAAGGCGGCTGCACCTGCAAAAAAATCAAACGCACAGTCAATGAGCGGCGGTGTGGGTCATACAATTTACAAACATTTGATGAATGGTGTATCTCATATGCTTCCATTCGTTGTAGGTGGAGGTATCCTGATCGCGATTGCGTTTTTGATTGATGGGTTATGTGTAGACTTAAATGCTTTGAGTGCGGCAGAGAGAGCAAACTTTGGTACAATCACACCAATCGCAGCAACATTTAAAACAATTGGTGGCGTTGCATTTGGATTTATGCTCCCAATCCTTGCAGGATTTATCGCAATGAGTATTGCTGACAGACCGGGACTTGTGGCAGGTTTTGTAGGCGGAGCAATCGCAGCAAACGGAACATCGGGATTTCTGGGAGCGTTGGCAGCAGGTTTCCTTGCAGGATTTATTGTAAATCTGATTAAAAAAGTATGTGAAAAATTACCGGATTCACTGGAAGGTATCAAACCGGTATTACTCTACCCTGTATTTGGCGTACTATTGATGGGATTGAGTATGACATTTATTATTGAACCAATCGTTGGAGTTATTAACACTGGATTGAACAATGGTCTGGGAAGCTTAAGTGGAATGAATGCAGTTCTTCTTGGAGCAATCCTCGGAGGAATGATGTCAATCGATATGGGTGGTCCATTCAACAAGGCAGCTTATGTATTCGGTACAGCATCTATCGCAGCAGGAAACTATAACATTATGGCAGCAGTTATGGTAGGAGGAATGGTTGCACCATGTGCGATCGCTCTTGCAACACTCTTATTTAAAAATAAATTTACAGTGGAAGAACGTAAATCCGGACCTACAAACTTTGTTATGGGCTTGTCATTTATTACAGAAGGAGCAATCCCATTTGCTGCATCAGATCCGTTGCATGTACTTCCATCTTGTATTGTCGGGTCTGCACTTGCAGGTGCTTTGTCTATGGCATTTAACTGTACACTGATGGCACCTCATGGTGGAATCTTTGTATTCCCTGTTGTAGGTAATCCGATCATGTATGTGGTTGCACTTGTGGCAGGAACTATTGTAGGAGCAATTTTACTTGGTATATTGAAAAAAACAGTAGAAAATGAGTAGAATCGTAAAAATGTACAGAGTTTTCGTGAAAATAAGCATGATATAAGAAAAAATGAATGAAATTTCATTATGAGTAAAATTAATGCTTGCCTTTTAAAAAGGTTTGAGTTATATTGAAAGCAGGAAATGAAACAGGGGCGTTCCAAGGATACTTGGAGTGCCTCTTTTTTTTCTGGACATAAATTATTTTGGGAAAAGGAGAAGAACAATGAGCACAGAATTAATTAATGTGGCTGACATTTTTGGAGAAAACGTATTTAACGATACGGTTATGCAGGAACGTTTACCAAAAAAGATTTATAAAAACTTAAAGAAAACAATTGAAGAGGGAAAAGAGCTGGATCTTGAGACAGCAGATGTCATTGCTCATGAGATGAAAGAATGGGCAATCGAAAAAGGAGCAACACATTACACACACTGGTTTTTACCATTGACAGGTGTTACAGCAGAGAAGCATGATTCATTTATTTCTGCTCCACTTCCAAGTGGAAAAGTATTGATGAGTTTTTCAGGAAAAGAACTGATCAAAGGTGAGCCGGATGCATCTTCATTCCCATCAGGCGGACTTCGTGCTACATTTGAGGCAAGAGGATATACAGCATGGGATTGTACTTCACCTGCATTTGTCAGACAGGATGCAGCGGGAGCTACACTTTGTATTCCTACAGCATTCTGTTCTTATACAGGAGAGGCTCTTGATCAGAAGACTCCACTTCTTAGATCAATGGAAGCTATCAATACACAGGCACTCAGACTTCTCCGTTTATTTGGAAATACAACATCAAAAAAGGTAACTCCATCTGTTGGTGTTGAACAGGAATATTTCCTGGTTGATGCAGAGAAATTTATGCAGAGAAAAGATTTAATTTATACAGGACGTACATTGTTTGGAGCTATGCCTCCAAAAGGACAGGAGTTGGACGATCACTATTTCGGAACAATCCGTCAGAGAATTGCATCTTTCATGAGAGATGTTAACATTGAGCTGTGGAAAGTCGGTGTATCTGCAAAGACACAGCACAATGAGGTTGCACCTGCACAGCACGAGCTTGCTCCGATTTATGCAGAAGCGAATATCGCAGTAGATCACAACCAGATCATCATGCAGACATTGAAGAGAGTTGCATGTCAGCATGGTATGAAGTGTCTGCTTCATGAGAAACCGTTTGCGGGAGTCAATGGTTCAGGTAAACATGATAACTGGTCTATCACGACAGATGATGGAATCAATATGTTAGAGCCAGGTAAGACACCTCACGAAAATACACAGTTTTTACTTGTACTTGCATGTATTTTAAAGGCAGTATACAAACATGCAGATTTGCTTCGTCAGTCAGCAGCTGATCCGGGAAATGACCACAGACTTGGAGCAAATGAGGCACCACCGGCAATTATCTCTGTATTCCTTGGAGAACAGCTTGAGGATGTAAGACAGCAGCTGATCAGCACAGGTACAGCTACACACAGTCTGAAAGGTGGAAAATTGGAAACTGGTGTTGCAACACTTCCAGATCTTTCTAAAGATGCAACAGACAGAAACAGAACATCACCATTTGCATTTACAGGAAATAAATTTGAATTCCGTATGGTTGGCTCTCGTGACTCTGTCGCAAATCCAAACATCGTACTGAACACAATCGTTGCAGAAGCATTTGCGGATGCTTGTGACGTTCTTGAGAAGGCAGATGATTTTGAACTTGCAGTACATGACCTGATCAAAGAATACATGGTCGAAAGTGATAAAGTTGTATTTAACGGAAATGGTTATTCTGATGAGTGGGTAGCAGAAGCAGAGAGACGTGGACTTCCAAATATTAAGTCTATGGTAGAGTCTATTCCTGCAATTACAACAGATAAAGCAGTTGCATTGTTCGAGAGATTTAGTGTGTTTACAAAAGCCGAGCTTGAATCACGTGCAGAGATTGAGTATGAAGCATATGCGAAAGCAGTCAATATCGAGGCTCGCACAATGATCGATATGGCAAGTAAACAGTTTATCCCGGCTGTTATGAAATATACAAAACAGCTTGCGGATACAGTGATCGCTGTAAAAGAAGCAGGAGTGGACGCAGAAGTTCAGGCAGAAGCACTTAGAGAAGTTTCAGTACTTTTAAAAGAAACAAAAGAAGCACTTGCTACATTAAAGAAAGTAACAGAAGAAGCAGCAGAAAAAGAAGAAGGAGAAGTTCAGGCAACATACTATCATTCAGAAGTTGTTCCTGCAATGGAAGCACTTCGTGTGCCGGTTGACAAGCTGGAAATGATCGTGGACAAAGAAGCTTGGCCAATGCCTTCTTATGGAGATTTGATCTTCGAGGTTTAATACATAAAAAATATATAAGGTCAGAAGTTCTGATAACAAAGAGAAGCGGATTCCGAAATGGAGTCCGCTTTTTCTGTTACATTATAAACTGACAAAACAACTAAGATTCTGTTATAATGATAAACAGTGATAATTAAACGGAGGAAATGGTATGGAAATGTATCAGGAATTATTAAAAGAGACGGAGAAAAATGGAAGTGCAGCACTGATAACTACATTGGGAGAGTCATTAGAAAAAAATGTGTTTCGAAAAGAAGAGGCATCTGAGATTATCCAAAATGCGGTCGAGGAAGCGAAAATGGAAGGGGAACCGCGTCTTGTAGAAGCTGGCGATAAAAAGTATTTTGTAGAATCATTTTGCCGTGAAGAGCGCCTGATTATTCTTGGAGGGGGACATGTAGGACTGGCATTGGCAGAGTTTGCTGCAAGAACCGGTTTTCAGGTATGTGTGGTGGACGACAGACCATCATTTGCAAACACAGTGCGTTTCCCGTGGGCAGCAGAAGTATTGTGTGAGGGATTTGCAAGTGCAATTGAAAAGCTTCAGATAAATGAATATGACTACATTACAATTCTTACAAGAGGACACAGACATGATGGGGACTGTCTGCGTGCATTGTATAAACAGAAAAAAAGTGCATATCTTGGTATGATTGGTTCCAGAAGACGAGTAAAACAGTTGAAAGAACAGCTTCACGAAGAAGAGAACATTTCACAGGAATGGTTAGATTTTATTCATTCCCCGATTGGATTGAGCATTGGAGCAGTCAGCCCGGAAGAAATTGCGATTGCAATTTTAGCAGAAATTATTCAGGTGAAGCGTACAGAACAGAGAACAGATAAGGTAATGTCGTCTGATGTGGATATGAGAGTGATGGAACGGTTGGCTAACCCGGATGAAAAACGAAAAGAACAAGGGAAGGCCGTTGTGACAATTATTGAGACAAAAGGTTCTACACCGAGAAAATCAGGAGCAAAGATGATCGTATATGAAGATGGTACAATTGAAGGTACCATTGGAGGTGGATGTGCAGAAGCAGGTATATCACAGACAGCAAGACAGATTATTCAAAAAGGCGGTTATCTGATCCAGCATATAGATATGACAGGAGCAGTAGCGGAAGATGAAGGAATGGTTTGTGGCGGTGTTATGAAAGTGTTAATTGAGAAGGCATAAAAGACAGCAGTGACAGGATGGAGGAAGTTATAGAAGATGCAGTCAGCAGCAGAATTAAAACAATTATTAGACAGAATTGATCACAGAGGATATCCGGCATATAAAGATACAAAAGGACAATATCAGTTCCAAGGATATGTCTTTTCCATTGATCATGTGCAGGGAGACCCATTTGCATCCCCATCAAAGGTGAGTGTACAGGTGAAGGGGAGTACAGCAGGATTTCCGGAAGAATTATATAAAGGCAGACACCAGAGGGCAGCACTGCAAGATGAGATGACGCGTCAGTTTTATCGTGCAATTCAAAAGTATGCTTTTCGGACAAAAGGCTCTGGGAAAAGCGGATTGATATCCGTGAGTAAATGTGGTCAGGAAGTGTTGGAACGTACTGCGTGTGAAATAAATCCGAAAAACGGAGATGTTAAGCTTCGTTTTGAAGTGGGATTTCCGGCAAATGGACGCACGATCAATGCACGAGAAATGGAAAAGATTGTATATGAATTTCTTCCGGAGTGTGTAGAACAGAGCTTGTTTTATAAAAATTGTGATAAGAAACGTGTTCGTTCTATAATTGATCTTGCAGAGGATCAGCAATATATCAGAGACGAATTAGAAAAGAATGATTTGATTGCATTTGTGGCAAATGGAGCAATCCTTCCGAGAGAATCCGGTGTTTCGGATAAACCGATGAAGGGGGCAGTAAGATTTCAGTCGCCAAAGGAAATGGAAGTTACAATGAAATTGCCACACAAAGGAGAAATCTCCGGGATGGGAATCCGGCGAGGTATTACATTGATCGTCGGTGGTGGCTATCACGGAAAATCAACGTTATTAAAAGCATTGGAACTGGGTGTGTATAACCATATCCAGGGGGACGGAAGAGAGTATGTGATCACGAAAGACGATGCAATGAAGATTCGGGCAGAAGATGGAAGAAGCATCAAAAAAACGGATATTTCGATGTTTATTAATGACCTTCCAAATGGAAAGGATACGAGAGAATTTTACACAGAAGATGCAAGCGGAAGTACGTCGCAGGCGGCAAATGTTATTGAAAGCATGGAAGCCGGGGCAAGTGTGATGCTGATTGATGAAGATACAAGTGCGACTAATTTCATGATTCGTGACGAATTGATGCAAAGAGTCATTCATCGGGATATGGAGCCGATCACTCCATTTATCGACCGAATTTTAGAACTGTATCAGATATATGGCATTTCTACGGTGATAGTAGCAGGTAGTTCAGGTGCATATTTTCATATTGCGGATACGATCATCCAGATGGATCGTTATGAGCCAAAAGAGATTACAAAGCTGGCAAAAGAGACAGCGAAAGATTTTCCGGCGATGAGCGGGATGGAAAATCCGGCGGAAAAACCGGTTTTCATAAGATGTCCAAGACAAGGCAGAGGATTTAAACCGAATGACAGAATCAAAATGAAAACGATGGGAAAAGAGATGGTTCAACTTAATCGGGAGAACATTGATCTTAGATATGTGGAACAATTGGCAGATACCGAGCAGGTCAGTGCATTAGGATACTGTGTGAGATATGCGGAAAAACATTTATTCCAGGGAAAAGATACCATACAAAATGTAGTGGATAAATTGGAAGAAAAGATTTGCAGGGAAGGGCTTTCGAGTCTTTGTGAGAGTAATGCAAGTGTGGCAAGTCTTGCAATGCCAAGAAGACAGGAAATATTTGCATGTCTGAATCGATATCGGGGGTTAAATCTATGAGATTTTTTCATTTATCTGATCTGCATATTGGAAAGCAGCTTCATTCATATAATCTGAAGCAGGATCAGGAGCATATTTTGCAGGAAGTAGTATCTTATGCAGAAAAAATAAGACCGGATGCAATGGTATTTGCCGGTGATATTTATGATAAATCGGTGCCGTCTGCGGAAGCTGTGAGGATATTTGATGAGTTTCTTACAAAGCTTTCGAGTCTGGAACCGGCGATTCCGATTTTGATAATCGCAGGAAATCATGATTCTGCACAGAGGCTGAATTATGCCAGTCAGATATTGAAACGGCAGAACATTTATATAGCCGGAAATGTACCGGAAACAGAGGATGAATATTTAAAAAAACTGACTTTGCAGGATGAAGAAGGCAAGGTGAATTTTTATTTTCTTCCGTTTTTGAAGCCGGGATATGTCAGAGGTGTGTTCGATGAAGAGATTCCGGAGAGTTATGAAGCGGCGGTAAGAAAAATACTGGAGCGGGAACATATTGATTGGAATGAGAGAAATGTATTGATATCTCATCAGTTCTATGCAGGAAGCGGACAGAAGATGGAGCGGTCAGAGTCTGAGACGGCATCGGTGGGCGGTCTGGATCTGATTGACAGCAGTTGTGTACAGAATTTTGATTATGTGGCACTGGGACATTTGCATGGGGCACAAAGAGCGGGAGCAGAGCATATCCGTTATTGTGGAACTTTGTTAAAATATTCGGTCAGTGAAGCGAATCAGAATAAAACACTGCACTTAATTTCACTTGGAAAAAAAGAAGATGCAGTACAGGTAGAAGAACTTCCATTACATCCGCTTCGGGATGTGCGAAAAGTAAGAGGAGAGCTCGAAGAAATCATTGCGGATGCGAAGCTTGAGAATAAAGATGATTATATCAGTGTGACATTGACAGATGAGGTGGATCCTTATAAACCAAAAGAGCAGCTAGAGAGAGTATATTCGCACATTTTAGAAGTACGAATGGATAATACAAGAACCCGAAAAAAACTAGAAGAGTTTGAAGAGGAAGCAGTGGTGTCAGACCCGCTGACTGTATTTGAAGAATTTTTTGAGGAAATGCAGGGAAGAGCGATGAATGAGGAAGAGAAGTCCCTTCTTGTAGAAGTATTAGAAGAAGCAGGAGAGTGAGAAAATGAGACCAGTCAAATTAATAATGTCAGCATTTGGTTCTTATGCAGGAGAGGAGATTGTTGATTTTTCAAAATTAAATACAGGACTTTTTCTCATTAGTGGGGATACCGGCTCGGGAAAGACAACTATATTTGATGCGATCACATATGCGCTCTACGATAAGACAAGCGGTGGAAAACGTGAAGGAAATATGATGCGAAGCCAGTATGCTGAGGATGATGTGGAGACTTATGTGGAGTTTACATTTTCATATCGAGAGCAGATTTATACCATCCGAAGAAACCCAGAATATCAAAGACTTGGAAAACGGCGTCTGGCAGATGGCTCTCCACGTTACGTGAAAGAAACTTCAAAGGTAAGTCTGCTTATGCCGGATGGAAAAGAATTCAGGGGAAAGAAACGGGAAATTGATGCAAAGATTGAAGAAATTATGGGATTGGATGCAAACCAGTTTATGCAGATTGCAATGATCGCGCAGGGAGATTTCTAAAACTATTACATGCTGAATCAAAAGAACGAAAACTGATATTTTCAAAAATATTTCAGACTAATTTGTACTATCGGGTTGAGGAAAAACTAAAAGAGCGTGCAAAGCAGCTTTATATTCAGGTGGAGGAAACCAGAAAAGACATATTGAGGGAGATGGAGCGGGTAGAACTGCCGGACGAAATAGAAGATGGGGAAGAACTGGAAAAGAGATGGCTGCTCTTATCGAATCTTGATATGCCTCCAATTGAGGAAGTGATAGATTGTCTGAGAGACATTGTGGAAACAGGCAAGAACTGGGAGAAAGAATCCGAGAAGCAGACCAATGCATTGCAGAAAAAAATCGAGACATTAAATCTTCAGATTCAAAGACAAGAGGAAATCAATACATTGTTCCAAGCATTGGAGAAGGCGCAGCAGGAGGAAGAAAAATTAAAGGAAAAAGCGTCAGAGACCGTATTGCTTAAAGCCCGGATTACAGAGAGTAAATCTGCACAGAAGATTCTGGTGGAAGAACTGAAATTGCAGAAATTAAAGGCAGAATATGAGAAGGTTGAAAAGGCAGTAGATGAATTAAAAGAATGGTTTGAAAATGTGATGCAAAAAGAATTAAAGTTGCAGGAAATTTATGAAAAATCACAGGAAATGTGGGAGAACAATAACGATTCACTGCAAGAACAGATCATTTGTCTATCTAATCTACTGCCGCATTATGAGAAAATCCGAAAACTGGAACAGGATAAAGAAAATGCAGTTGTGATTTTGAAAAAACATATGGAAAACAGCAGAATGGCATCTGAGAAATATGAAAATCTATATCAGCAATTTTTTGAAGAGCAGGCCGGAATTTTGGCAGGACAGCTAAAAGAGGGAAGAGCGTGTCCGGTGTGCGGTTCCTTGACACATCCACACCCTGCAAGGATTAACCAGGATGCGCCGAATCAGCAGCAGGTAGAGAGTGCAAAGAAGGAGCGTGATGCTGCAGAAAAAAAACGTTCACAGGCGACAGAAGGTTTTCAGCAAATTCAGGGAGAATTAAAATCAGAATATGCACAGCTTGAGGAAGTTCTGGAGATGCAAAAGAAGGATGCAGAAGAAAGATGGGACGAAGAGCGTGTCAGGGAAAAACTAAAGGTTTTAAAACAAGAGCGTAATATTTTGCAGTTGGACTATGAAAAAGCACAGAAAAATATGCAAAAGTTCAATGAGGAAAAAACGCATAAGAAAGGTTTGTTAGAGAGTAGGGAAGAGCAACGATTTGAGCTTGCGCAGAGTGTATCTGAACAAACAAAAGTGTGGGAGCAGGTATTTAAGGCAGAAAAATTCCAGAGCATAGAACGCTATGAACAGGCAAAGAGCGGAATTTCTAAGATAGAAAAGCAGGAGGCGGAAATTCAGAAATATGAACAGGAGTGTGTTCGCGTTCAGACAACGATTCAGAATCTGAAAGAACAGACGGAGTCAAAACAGCGGATAGATGTGAAAGAAGAACAGGAAACAGCAGCGAAATATCAGACTGAGTGGAAGGAATGGAAAGCAAAGCATCTGGCAAGACATAGTGTGCAGAATAAAAATAAAGAGGCACAAAAGAAATTGAAGAGCTATGCAGAAAAATCCGGCATACTTCAAAAGCAGTATGAAATGGTTGGAAACTTAAGCAGGACTGCAAATGGAAATCTGGCAGGAAGTGCAAAATTAGACTTCGAAACATATGTGCAGCGGAAATATTTCAAACAGATTATCGCAGCGGCAAACAGAAGGCTTGTAAAAATGACTTCCAATGAATTTATTTTACAGTGTCGGGAAGTGAAAAACTTAAGCAGCAGAGGAGAGGCCGGTCTGGATTTGGATGTGTACCATATGGTAAGTGCAACTACAAGAGACGTAAAAACATTGTCAGGAGGAGAGTCCTTTATGGCAGCGCTTGCAATGGCATTGGGACTTTCTGATATAATCCAAAATACAGTGGGAGCAGTACAACTTGAGACGATGTTTGTAGATGAAGGGTTTGGTTCATTAGATGATGAAGCAAGAGAACGTGCAGTACAGATACTTAAAGAGCTGGCGGGAGAAAAAACTCTTGTGGGAATCATTTCCCATGTAAATGAACTGAAAGAAGAAGTAGACTGGCAGCTACAAGTAAGAAAGACCGAAAAAGGCAGCCAGGCAAGATGGAATTTTTAATAGGTGCCAACGGGGGGAGTGCCAACGGGGAGGGGTGCCAATCGGGGACGGGAGTGCCAACGGGGGACG
>QUJA01000038.1 GCA_003480425.1 Firmicutes bacterium AM31-12AC | reverse complement strand
GCGGCTTTTTCGTATGAGAAAAAGCCGCCTAATTTCATCCCTATTCGGTTCTTATACTGTTTTTCTTCTATGAGCAAAAGTGGTTAATCCCCATAATACAACTCCACAAATGATAACTACAATTCCAAGAAAAGTATCATTAAGGCTCAAATCGAAAAATGCTTCTCCCTCCCGTAATTGAAAAACACCATCAATTGACCACATCAGTGTTGCACCCCAATACATTAATGCAAGTTTATGCAACTGGAATTGTTGGATAAACTGTGGGTGTGAGAAACAAATTATGCTTGTGAAGACCGCTGCAAGAAAAGTTAATATCAAACACATAAATAATTCCTCCTACTAATCAGTAATTATAGATTTGTCGGACTGTTTTTTTAGTGCCATATAACAAACAGCAACTGCAATAAACCATGTAAATGTAACTGTAAGAGCCATAGCAGTACCTACGGTTGCAATTTCGGTCAACATAGGACTAATGTCATTTGGATTGTTTAGCGCAGTAAGGAAAGGAAACCAGGGAACAATCTCGCCGTGCCAGATGTGTTCGATAAGAAGCAGAAAACTTCCTCCCCATAAGAGTGTGCTTAACCATTGCAGTTTCTGAACAAGGTAAGATGAAAATGTGACAGATTCCTGATGTTTAGATTCAGAAGAATTGTCCTTGCTTACCTTGCGATTGTGATGTGCGGCTGCAGATACAACGATTGCTTCGGTAGCCGGTGCTAAAAAGCATGCCATGTAAAAACCCCCTTTAAATAAAATAGTGTAATATTGAAAATTACCTTTCGAATAGTTACAAAGTATCATATTAAATAGGGAGTGTCAAGTAAGGCTGGAATAAAAAAGAATGTTCTGGTTATACCAGATACCAAAACGAGAAAAAACGAATTAAATAAAAGAAAATGAGAAAATATTAGTGTGAAATACACGAAAAAATCAAGATAAATTGACAAAAATCGTGCAAAATAATATAATGATAGAAAAATGACAATAATTGGTATAGCCAATTATTAATAAACAGAAGGAGGAAATGTAATGGGGAAATTCAGAACGCTGGAAATTAAGCAGAGTGTCTTTGCGGATAATGATAAACGAGCGGATGAAGTGAGAAAAGAATTGAAAGAAAAAAAGGTCTATCTTTTAAATTTAATGTCATCACCTGGTTCTGGGAAGACAACGACATTAACAAGAACGATAGAAGCATTAAAGAATCAGATTCGAATCGGAGTGATGGAAGCGGATATTGATTCTGATGTGGATGCTAAGACTATTTCAGAATTAGGTGTGAAAGCGATCCAGTTACATACAGGTGGAATGTGTCATCTGGATGCAGATATGACAGCACAAGGATTAGAAGGATTGGAGACGGGGGATATAGATCTGGCAATTCTGGAAAATGTGGGGAATCTTGTCTGTCCTGCTGAATTTGATACAGGAGCAGTAAAAAATGCAATGATCTTAAGTGTACCGGAAGGGGATGACAAACCATTAAAATATCCATTGATGTTTTCAATTTGCGATGTTGTATTGATTAATAAGATAGATGTTATGCCGTATTTTGATTTCGATATGGAAGCTTGCAAAAAAAATATTTTAATGCGTAATCCGAATGCAAAGATTATTCCGATTTGTGCGAAAACAGGAGAAGGGATAGATAAGTGGGCAGACTGGCTTCTGAATGAAGTAAAGATTTGGCAAGAATAAAAATTAAAATGAAAGGAAGGGGTAAAATTATGGCTGAAGAGAGAGAACTGATTTTGAAACTGGGACAGAAAGTCACAGACAGGATTGGTCACAAAGTTACAGTAGATGATCCGGAATATTGGGGACTGGCCGGAGTTGTAACAGATGAGATGGCTGAGGTAGCATTGAAGATGAAAGTCCGAAAACCGATGACATTTTCACAGCTTTTAAAAGCCACAGGAAAAGAAGAAAAAGAACTGCAGAAATTGTTGGATGACATGAGTGAGATTGGGCTTCTGGAATACAACTGGGAGAATCCGAAAAAAGAAAAACAATATGTACTTCCAATGTTTGTTCCGGGAAGCGCAGAGTTCTTCAACATGAATGAAGAACGATTAAAAGAACATCCGGAACTGGCTCATTTTTTTGAACGTATGTCAAGGCTTCCGCTTGAGAAGGTAACTCCAATGGTACCGCCTGGAGGAGCTGGAATCGGAATGCATGTAATACCGGTGGAAAAAGCGATCGAGATGGAGAATCAGTCGGTAGATATTGAACATATTTCACATTGGTTAAAAAAATATGATGGAAAATACGCAGCCAGTCCATGTTCTTGTCGATTGTCCAGAAAAACATATGGGGAAGGCTGTGCAGATGATCCGGCAGACTGGTGTATTGCGGTAGGTGATATGGCAGACTATGTTGTTGAGACAAATAAAGGTGGCAGATATATTACTTATGATGAAGTGATAGATATTTTAAAACGTGCAGAAGATAATGGATTTGTTCATCAGATTACAAATATAGACGGCGAAAATAAGATTTTTGCAATCTGTAACTGTAATGTTAATGTTTGTTATGCGTTACGTACATCACAGTTATTTAATACTCCGAACATGTCTCGTTCTGCATACGTGGCGAGAGTGTCAACCGAAGACTGTGTGGCATGTGGACGCTGCGTAGAATTTTGTCCGGCTGGAGCAGTAAAGCTTGGGCAGAAGCTTTGTACGAATGAGGGTATGATTGAATATCCGAAGCAGGAACTCCCGGATGCAGCAAAATGGGGACCGGAAAAGTGGACAGAAGATTATAGAGATAAGAATCGTATCAACTGTTATGATACAGGAACTGCTCCATGTAAAACGGCCTGTCCTGCCCACATTGCAGTTCAGGGATATTTGAAAAAGGCAGCTCAGGGTAAATATCAGGATGCACTTGCATTAATAAAAAAAGAAAATCCATTCCCGGCGGTGTGCGGAAGAGTATGCAACAGGCGATGTGAAGATGCATGCACGAGAGGAACTATCGATCAGGCAGTAGCGATAGACGAAGTGAAGAAATTTATTGCTGAACAGGATTTGCATGCGGAAACAAGATATATTCCACCAATTATTCCGCCTACAACGGGGCGTCTTTTCGATGAGAAAGTAGCAATCATTGGAGCTGGTCCGGCAGGATTAAGCTGTGCATTTTATCTTGCAGAAAAAGGATATCGTCCGGTAGTATTTGAAAAAAATGAAAAACCGGGCGGAATGCTTCGATATGGAATCCCATCCTTTAAATTAGAGAAAGATGTAATTGATGCAGAAATCGAAGTGATTCGTGAGATGGGTGTAGAAATTCGTTGTGGTGTTGAGATTGGAAAAGATATCACGTTAGATGAATTACGAAATCAAGGCTATAAAGCATTTTACATTGCAATTGGATGCCAGGGTGGAAGATTGCCTGGAATTCCGGGAGAAGATGCAGATGGAGCTATGACTGCGGTCGAGTTACTTCGAACAGTTGGAGAAGATGAAAATATCCGATAACTGGCAATGTGGTAGTTATCGGAGGTGGTAATGTAGCAATTGATGTGGCGAGAACAAGTCAGCGATGTGGTGCAGGCTCTGTTCAAATGTATTGTCTGGAAAGCAGAGAAACAATGCCGGCTTCTTTAGAAGAAATTCAAGAAGCAGAAGAAGAGGAAATCCAGATTAACTGTGGTTGGGGACCGAAAGAAGTTCTTGTAAAAGACGGAAAAGTGACAGGAATTGTTTTGAAAAAATGTGTATCTGTATTTGATGAAGAAGGCAGATTTGCTCCGAAATATGATGAGGATGACGTAATCACAGTAGCGTGTGAACATGTATATTTCAGTGTCGGTCAGAGTATTGAATGGGGAAATCTTTTGGAAAACAGTAAGGTTGAATTAGGACGCGGTAATGGAGCTGTTGCAGATTCACTTACATATCAGACGGCAGAGCCTGATGTGTTTGTCGGCGGAGATGTTTATACAGGTCCAAAGTTTGCGATCGATGCAATTGCAGCAGGAAAAGAAGGCGCAGTATCAATCCATCGCTTTGTGCAGCCGAATAGCAGTCTTACAATAGGAAGAAACCGAAGAGAATTTATTGAACTTGATAAAGAAAATTTGAAGGTTAGTGAATATGATAATGGCTCAAGACAAATTCCGGGCATGGATAAGCAGATTGATGCCAAGAAATCTTTCAGGGATGCACATTTAACATTTACAGAAGAGCAGGTTAAAGCAGAGACAGCAAGATGCCTGGGCTGTGGAGCATCTGTTGTAGATGAGAATAAATGCATTGGATGTGGTGTCTGTACAACAAAATGTGAGTTTGATGCGATTCATTTATTTAGAGAAAACCCAGATTGCAGTAAAATGGTGAAGTCAGAAGATAAGATGAAAGCAATCCTGCCATATGCCTTGAAGCGCGGAATTAAGATTAAGTTTGGTAAGAAAGAGAAGTAGGATTATGCATGAACTAGGTATCGTGTTTCATATTATAGACAGCCTTGAAAAGATAGTGGTAGAAAATAAGCTCAGCGAAGTTGCAAGTGTGACCTTAGAAATCGGGGAAGTATCCGGAGTTGTTGATTCTTATTTGAAGGACTGCTGGAAATGGGCAGTAAATAAGCATGAATTTATAAAAGGTGCAGAATTGATCACGGAAGAAATTCCGGCAGTCAGTTTTTGTGAGGATTGCCAAAAATCTTACGGAACAGTTGAGTATGGTCGGACGTGTCCGTATTGTTCCGGAGAAAAAACATATTTATTAACAGGGAATGAATTTAATATTAAAGAAATTGAAGCATGTTGATGATGAAAAAATGGCATGCAAAAAGAGGAGGAATGTAACATGTTATTTCAAATTTATGGAGAGGGAGCCGGCTGGCAATTATTAGGATGGCTGCTTGTATTTACCTGTCTTGTGCTTGCAAATGAATTTGCAAGAAGAAGTAAAATGGGCGGTATTATCTGCTTTGGAGTGATTCCGGCATTGTTGACAGTATATTTTATTGCAATTTATGTCTGTGCGGTTTTGGGAATGGACTGGGCATTGAACAATGATACTTATGTGCATATGACAAGCTGGTTCCATTATGCGAAATTATATGCAGCTACGGCTGGATGTATTGGGTTTATGATGTTAAAATACAAATGGGGAATCGGAAAAACAGAATGGTTTAAAGTATTTCCGTTTGTGATTGTTGCAGTTAATATTTTGATAGCTGTTGTAAGTGATTTTGAATCTGGAATTCGTGGTGCTATGGCACTGGCAGAATATGGAGACCGCTGGTGGCTGTCTTCAGAAAATGTATGGCTGTATGGAGGCTGGTGGAACTGGGTAAATGGTATTGCAGGAATTTTAAATATTCTTTGTATGACAGGCTGGTGGGGGATTTATTCTTCAAAAGACAAAAAAGATATGCTTTGGCCTGATATGACATGGTGCTTTATCATAGCATATGATCTTTGGAATTTTGAATATACATACAATAACCTGCCGACACATACATGGTATTGTGGACTTGCATTGCTTTTAGCACCGACATTTGCAAATGCATTGTGGAACAAAGGTGGCTGGATTCAGAACCGTGCGAATACATTGGCCTTATGGTGTATGTTTGCACAGGTATTCCCATTATTCCAGGATGCAAGCAGATTTTCAGTGATTCCGGTTTTATATGCAGATGGATTTATGGACAGTGCGATTCGCCCAACAGCAGTAAACCCGACTATGCAGGGTGTTATAGCAATTATAGCGTTGGCAGCAAATGTACTTTGTTTTGCATTTATCATAAAACGAGCAAAGGAACAGAAGAAAAATCCATATAAGAATGAAATATTTACAGACCAGAAGGATTTCCAGATTGCAATGTCAAGAGCTGAGTAGAAATAAAACTTTTATAGTATAAAAGAGGAGAGAGTCAATGGAGTTTCAAAAAATTAGTTCTCCGTCATTACGTGAGCTTTTTGTAGAACAACTACAGCATATGATTTTATCAGGAAAACTAAAGATTGGAGAAAAACTTCCATCCGAAAGACAGCTTGCAGAGATGATGCAGGTCAGCAGAGCGGTTGTGAATGGAGGAATATCCGATCTTGAAAAAATGGGATTTGTTCATGTTAAAGCGAGAAGCGGAACTTATGTGGCGGATTACAGAAGAAAAGGAACAATTGAAACTCTGTTGGCTATCATGAAATATAATGGAGGAAGCCTTCGGAATGAAGAAATCCGTTCTATATTTGAAGTGAGGATTGCATTGGATACTTTGGCGGCAAGGCTGTGTGTAGATTCGCTTAGTGATGAACAGATAGACATCTTATACGAGAAAGTATGTGAGATGAAAGACGCACAGAAGATGTCGGAGGCAGTTCAGGCAGCTTTTGAATTTCAACATGAATTCGCCTTAATGTCAAATAATGCATTGATTCCATTGATAATACAGTCTTTTAAAAGCCCGATTTTTGCGATGTGGGAGAGATATTGTGCTTTATATGGATTAGAGGCACTTTATGAAAATAATTATAAAATGTGGACATATATAGCGAATAGAGATACTGAAGGTGTAATTAAATGGGTTGAGTCTTCTATGAAGAATTGTATAGAAGGAAATCAGCAGATATACTACGAGTAACCAAACAGGGACGGAGTTAGGCGCTTTTTCGTATGAAAAAAGCGCCTAACTCCGTCCCTGCCCGGTCTCCAGAGCCCCGCAATATTTATCAGTCAAAGTGGTGATCCAGCCTTCTTTTGTTTTTGGTACTTTTAAAACTGTTACCGGCCACATGTGGGCAAGGATAATATCTTCTTCAATCGGATTCAGGTTGAAGAATTTTTTTGCATGTCGATAGGCATGTTTGGGATGGTGGATTCCGTGAAAACGTTCACCGGTCTTCTGGGCATGAGTATGCCAGTCATACAAAAATAAATCGTGTAGCATACCGCCGCGGGCAGCAGAGCGGGCATCCAGATGAAAATAACGGCACACTACATAATTATAATAGGCTACATGCAGGCAATGCTCATAACAGTTGGTGTGTCCGTGATGAGGGTATAATTTCATACGAAGGACAACAGGATGTTCTGCAATATCTCTGATACATTCGTAAAAATATTCACCCCATTCCTTTTTTAAGTCAACAGGATCGTACAATGCTTCTTTGTGAAGCTGATCTAATAATTTATTCTTTAATTTCATTTTAATCACCAGATTTCCAAATTCTGAAATTATCATAGCACTTCTGACAAGATAAAGTAACCCCATTATTTATTTGTCGAATTCTCCTGACAGAAAATGATAAAATCATACATTTCCAAGGTGCTATTCTTTTGAGTGTTCAATGTGGAACGGATTCCTGTTCTTTAGACAATCTGCGGGATGCCAAATTACAGTGCGCGCTGGCATACCTGCAAAAAATATAGCAGAGGTGAGTAGAAATGGAAAGACAGATACCAAAAAACGTACGTCAGATCGGAAATGTAAGTGATACACCTAAAATATATGTGGAAGATTATGTAGATACTTTTTTTACCCAACTATGCGAGAAAGCAGGAGAAACACCAATCGGTGCATTTCTTGTCGGAGACATGCAAAAGACGAAGGAAGAAGAATATGTCTATATATATGGGGCAATTCAGATGCATGATCTAAAACAGATGAATCCGGGTTTGTGATAGATGAAGAAACCTGGAAACAAGCCTATGAAGACTGTAAAGAATTTTTTGAAAACGGAGAATTGCTGGGATGGTTTGTGACGCAGGCCAATATAGAATTAACAGTATCAAACAATACGTTGCGTTTACATAAAAAATCATTTCCGAAAAAGAATACAGTGTTTATCATGAAAGATGCGGCAGAAAAAGAAGAAGCGTATTTTGTGCATAAATTCAATGATCTTATGGAGATTGCAGGACATTATACCTACTATGAAAAAAATCCTTGTATGCAGGATTATATGATTGCAAATAGAAAGAAAAATGGGATGTCTCCCACGGAAACTGTGGAAGATCAGGCAGCGAAGAATTTTCGAAGTATTGTGCACACCAAAACGGGGGAACGAAAAAAGAAAGTTTACACAAACCGTATCATGCAAGGAGTAAGTGCGTGTCTTATTCTTCTTGTTGTTGTGATGGGTGCGGTCATGATCAATAACTTCGGTAAAATGAAAGCAGCACAGGTTACACTTGGAGAGAGAGCAGGAATAGAAGATTCTGCTGGTGAAGAGGTGGCAGAAACAAGCGGAAATGTAACTGCGGTGACAGGAGAAGCTGCGAAGGAAGAGGCGAAAAAGACAGATACAAAACAGAATAATAGTGAGCAGGGACAAGCAGGAAATATTGAAGATACAGAGAAAGAAGAAACAAAAGAAAATCCAAATCAAAATAATGAAGTAAAAACTGCATGGGAAGAAAGTACAGAAACGGCGTCAGGCGATACACAGGTAAATGGTTCAGATGGAATTTATGTGGTAGAGCAGGGCGATACACTGGCGATTATCAGCCGGAAAATGTATGGGGATGTAGGACATGTAGATGCTATTTGTAGAATGAATGGGCTTGAGGACGGTAACCTGATTTATATCGGACAAAAATTGCTATTGCCATAACTTCATGCTATAATGAGCGTTAGTAAGCGTTGGAAAAACATATTAAGAGGTAAGTATAATATGGCACGAAAGAGAAAATCTACACTGAAGGCGTCGGGGACATTGTCAATGGAAGAAATAAACCATTTGACAAGAAATACCGGACTGCCCGGGCCAAGAGAAATGCAACAATTCTCTTTTTTCTTATTATGGTAGTGGCCGGAACTTATATGCTTATAACAGAACACGCATATTCAAAGGTTTATAAAGCCGCATCTTACACGAAGACATCGTCAGATAACAATCAATATGTTGCATTTCATAATGGAATTGTTCGTTATAGCAGAAATGGTGTGACATATCTAAATCATAAGAATAAAGAGTTGTGGATTCAGTCAGGACAATTTAAAAATCCAATCATTGATGTAAATAAAAACGTGTTTGCAATTGCTGATTGTGGAGGAAATTCCGTTCAGATTTTTGACCGTAAAGGGTTAAAAGGGGAATTTGAGACGACATTGCCGGTTGAAAAGATTTCTATTTCAAATCAAGGTGTTATAAGCATAATTTTGAAGAACGGGAATACACCTTATATAGTGACTTATGATTCTTCGGGCAATATTCTGGTGGAAAATGAAGTTTCGGTAAGCAGTCTCGGATATCCGACAGCGTTGGATATGTCTGAAGACGGTACAGTGCTGGCAGTGACTTATCTGGATACAGGAAACGGAAGCCTCAAATCAAAAGTGATTTGTTACAATTTCGGAGAAAAAGGTAAGAATAAAACAAATCACATCGTCAGTCAGAAAGAATATGATGAAGAGATTATGCCGGAAATTTATTTTATGGATAAATCCAATCTTGTAGTTGTTTCCGATCATTCTTTTATAATCTATTCAGGTAAGGATGTTCCGAAGAAAAAGAAAGAAGTTACGTTGAAGCAAGAAATCCAGGGTACCTTTCATACATCAAAATATATCGGTTTCATTTTGTTGAAAGAAGATAAAACCGGTTATGAAGTGTGTTTGTATAACAAGGCAGGAAAGCAGATCATGTGTAAAGACATAAAAGGTGAATATAGTAATGTCAGCATGACCGGAAGCGAGATTATTATGTATGAAGGCAGTAGATACTGTGTTATCACAAAGACAGGTGTAGAGAGGGTTAATAAGGATTTGGGAATGAATATTTTATCGGTCATTCCGGCAAATGGAATTAATAAATACTGGGTGATGGGGACAAATGAATTGCGTGTGATTTATCTGGTACGATAGGAGAAAAATATGGATAACTGGTTGTTGATTATTGTAGGGGTAATATTTTTACTGTGCATTGCAGTGGGATATATAAGAGGATTTTTTAAAATTGGATTATCATTATTGTCATCGGTTCTGACAATTGTGATTATGATGTATTTATCCCCATATGTGGCAGATGCATTGGCAAAATATACTCCGATAGATGAAATGATAGAAAAGAAGTGTGTAGAATCGTTTATGCCGGAAGTGTCGGGTTCTATTTTCGAGGGAAAGGATTTGACAGGGACACCATTTGCAAATATTGATGATGATACATTGCAAAATATTGCAAATGAGGACTGGAAGAGAATCGGGATCACAACAGATGATATTTTGAATGTTATTGGAGAAATTCCGAAGGATCAGCAGATCAGTCTGATTGAAAAATCAAATTTGCCATCGTTCTTAAAAACTGCTTTGCTGGAAAATAATAATTCGGAAATTTATGATGAACTGGGCGTGTCCAAATTCCCAAATTATGTTGCAGAGTATATCTCAAGAATGGTGATAAAGATACTATCATTCTTGGTTACATTTGTATTGACATTTGTGATCGTACGGGCACTGATGGTGGCGGTGGACATTATAGGCGAGCTGCCGATGCTTGGCTTTCTGAATCATTGCGGGGGCGGAGTGCTGGGGCTGGGAGTCGCTCTGGTGATTGTCTGGCTTCTGTTTCTTGTGCTGACACTAATCTATTCAACAGATGTGGGTAAACAATGTTTTGAACTGATAGAGAAAAGCCCGGTTCTCACGGGATTGTATCAAATGAATCCGCTGTTGACAAAATTGCTGTCATTTTAAAAAAATTGTCTTGACAACTTTTATGGGATTATGTTATCCTATAAAAGTTGTAAGACAAAACAATGTTATGGGGGATTAGCTCAGTTGGGAGAGCGCCTGCCTTGCAAGCAGGAGGTCACGAGTTCGAATCTCGTATTCTCCACTTATCCCAGTATCAATTGATACTGGGATAAATTGAATATAGGTATTCCTCGATAGCTCAGCGGCAGAGCATTCGGCTGTTAACCGAAGGGTCGTTGGTTCGAACCCAACTCGGGGAGTTGAGATGAGACGCAGACAGTAATGTCTGCGTCTTTTTGTGCAGATTTAATAAAACGCAGACTTGGGCTTGCATTATAAACAATGCATGGTGTAGAATACTATTTAGTGCGCAAAGAAAGAATGCCGGGAGCAGAAATTGTTCCCGGCATTTAAAGGGAAAAAAGAAATATGAACTATACTTATATTTTGAAATGTAAAGACGGCAGTTTTTATACCGGATGGACGAATAATCTGGAAAAAAGGATAAAGGATCATAATGCGGGAAAAGGGGCAAAGTATACAAAAAGCAGATGCCCTGTAGAGCTGGTATATTATGAGACTTTTGCTACAAAAGAAGAAGCGATGCGACGAGAATATGCTGTCAAGCAATTATCACGTATAAAAAAAATACAATTGATATCCGGTGAAAATAAAGCAGCTCAAACCCTATTGGTTGAGCCAAAAAATGAAATTGTCTGAAAACGAGAAAAGAAAAGTCTTAAATTTGTACTTCCTTTTCTGTGCAAGATGATGTATGATAGATTCAGACGCTTCACACAAGATATTGTGTATGAAAAAAGTATAGAACGGAATATATAGTAATAGGAGGAGATTGTGATGAGCCCGGAGGTAAAAACAAAAGTAATAAAAAGGAATGGAAAAGAGGTATCTTTCGACATTTCCAAGATTACACATGCAATTGAAAAGGCGAATGAAGAAGTTGATAATCTCCATCAGATTAACATCTTCCAGATTTCAGCAATTGCAGATAAGATTGCAAAAGAAGTAGAAGAATCTACTCATGCAGTGAATGTAGAAGATATTCAAGATCTCGTTGAGACTGGTATCATGGAGATGCGAGGATATGAAGTGGCACAGAAGTATGTCCGCTATCGTTATAAACGTGAGATGAAGAGAAAGTCCAACACAACGGATAATGGCATTCTTGCATTGTTGGATCATATCAACGAAGAAGTTAAACAGGAAAATTCTAATAAGAATCCGGTAATCAACTCAACACAGAGAGATTATATGGCAGGAGAGGTCAGCAAGGATCTTTCAAGACGTGTACTACTGCCGGAAGAAATTGTGCAGGCACATGAGCAGGGAATTATCCATTTCCATGATACAGATTATTTTGCACAGAGAGAACACAACTGTGATTTGATCAACTTGGAAGATATGCTTCAGAATGGTACAGTGATCAGTGAAACTATGATTGAGAAACCACACAGCTTTTTTACAGCATGTAACGTGACAACGCAGATTGTTGCACAGGTTGCAAGTAACCAGTATGGAGGACAGTCGTTTACTCTGGCACATTTGGCACCGTTTGTTGACATTAGCCGAAAGAAAATCCGTGCAAATGTTATTGCAGAGCGTAAAGAATGTGGCGAAGTATTAGATGAGACAATTATTGATAAAGTGACAGAGCGCCGACTTCGTGATGAAGTAAGAAGCGGTATTCAGACAATCCAGTATCAGCTTATTACATTGATGACATGTAATGGGCAGGCACCATTTGTAACGATGTTTATGTATCTGGATGAAGTACCGGAAGGCAAGACAAGAGACGATCTGGCAACTATCATTGAAGAAGTATTGATTCAGAGAATGCAGGGCGTAAAGAATGAGAAAGGTGTGTGGATCACACCAGCGTTCCCAAAACTGATTTACGTGCTGGATGAAGATAATATTACAGAAGATTCAAAATACTGGCACTTAACAGAGTTAGCAGCACAGTGTACAGCAAAGAGAATGGTTCCGGATTATATTTCTGCAAAGATTATGAAGGAACTGAAAAAGGGTGAAGTTTATCCATGTATGGGATGTCGTTCATTCCTTACCGTTGAGGATAGCCAGCTCAATGCAGATGGTTCACATAAGTTTTACGGACGATTCAATCAGGGAGTTGTTACCATCAACCTTGTAGATGTAGCTTGTTCTTCAAACGGAGATATGGATGAGTTCTGGAAGATTCTGGACGAACGTCTTGAATTGTGTCATAGAGCACTTCGTTGCAGACATGAGCGTCTGAAAGGAACAATTTCCGATGTAGCTCCAATCTTGTGGCAGAATGGTGCACTTGCACGATTGAAAAAAGGTGAGACAATCGATAAATTATTATATGATGGATATTCAACGATTTCTCTTGGCTATGCAGGACTTTATGAGATGTGTATGAGAATGTATGGTAAGTCACATACAGACCCGGAAGCAAAACCATTTGCACTTAAAGTTATGCAGCATTTGAATGATAAATGTAATGAATGGAAAGCAGCTGAGCATATCAGTTATTCCATTTACGGAACTCCGATGGAGTCTACAACTTATAAATTCGCAAAATGCTTACAGAAGCGTTTTGGAATCATTCCGGGAGTTACAGATAAGAATTATATTACAAATAGTTATCATGTACATGTTTCAGAAGAGATTGATGCATTTAGTAAATTGAAATTTGAGTCTGAATTCCAGAAGCTTTCACCGGGTGGTGCAATCAGCTATGTGGAAGTTCCGAATATGCAGAACAACATTCCGGCAGTATTAGCTGTTATGAAGTTTATTTATGAAAACATCATGTACGCAGAGTTGAATACAAAGAGTGATTATTGTGAATGTTGCGGATATGACGGAGAGATTAAGATTATAGAGGAAGATTCCGGTAAACTGGTGTGGGAATGCCCAAATTGCGGAAATCGTGACCAGTCAAAGATGTCGGTAGCCCGCAGAACATGTGGATATATCGGAACACAGTTCTGGAATCAGGGGCGTACACAGGAGATTAAAGACAGAGTATTGCATTTATCTAATCATACAAATCCAGAGTACAAATAAAATCTAGTTTTTTAAAAGGGTGGCGAATGAAAAGCCACCCTTTATTTATTATTTCCTTTATTTGAATACAATTTCCGATATTGTCGTGGTGACATCCCTACCTTCTTATTAAAAAGCTGTGAAAAATAGGACTGGGAAGAAAATCCGGCACTGGAAGCAATCTGCGTTACAGACAGATCAGATGTCGTTAAAAGTTCTTTGCACGCTTCGATTCTCCTATTTGCCAAGTAGTTGATGGGTGATTGACCGATACACTCAGTAAAAGAATGGGCTAAATAAAACTTATTGATATGTGTAATTTCAGCCAAAGAGTCTAAAGTGATGTTTTGGGAGTAATTTATATCAATGTATCGTTTGGCAAGTGCACATTCCTTTGAAAGATGGAAAGATGAATCTGAAATAACGGAGAGATTCTGTTTCCTAGAAATATATACTAAAAGAACCTGCAACAATCCATGACATACCTTTTCAAATCCCTGTTTTTTATTTTCAAATTCATGCATCATCAATTGAGCAAAATTTATAAACTGATTCTTATCAGAACCATAACTATAGAAGCTATACCCTTTTGGTGTTTCTTGCTCTGAATCTGTAAAGGAAAAAGCAAGACCTTCGACACCGAATACAATATATTCCATAGGATTGTTAGGAAGGGTTCTCTCTGTGTGTTCTACATTAGGATTAATAATCATTAAATCATCCGTTTTCACAGAGATTTTTTCATTTTCTATATAGAAAACACCCTCTCCATGGAGAACATAGAAAAGTTCTGAAAATTGATGGGTATGTGGCAAGGACTGCCAATCACCTTCGTACTTTGAAAAAGAAATATAGCGAAGCTGAAAATCTTCATGGTTCTTCGTAGAACCGAGATTAATAAATTCGTTGCTCATAGATAAATACCTCTTCATTATAGCCGTTACGTAAATTTTTGGATTGAACAAATTTTATATATCATATATAAAAAAAGCAATAATCTTAAAATAAATTTGTAAAAAAGACGAAAAATTATTGAGATGAAACAGCTTGTTAAACATATTATACATAAATAAACAAGAAAAAACAGTATTTTAGTGGAGAAATAGCAAAAAATATAACAAATCGAGCAATAAAGAAATTGATATCAATTTGGGGAATCGGTATACTTTAGCTATCAAATGAAAAACAATATATAAGTTATTTGGAGGGAAGCATATTGATGACAGGAAGACTGACGCTGCCGACGGATGCAGATGTCATTGATGAAACAATACGATTAAAAAATCTCTTGGGAGCGGATGCTTTAAGAGACTGTGACGGAACAGAGATGCCGGAAGCACTTTTATCAGAACCAGTTAAGAAATATGCAACTTATTATACAACAAGAAAAGATAATGAGTGGGCGAGTGCGAATCCGGAAGAGATTCAGCAGGAATATTTGATCAGTAATCGTGTAACGGCAAGAGGCGAAATACTTCGCATCCGTTTAATGGAAGGATTCCATACAGAGCAGCTTAAGGTGAATACTTTAGATGATCCAAAACGCTGGTGGGAAGTGATCGATCGAACAACAGGTGAAATTGTTCCTACAGATAAATGGGAATTTGATGAATCTTCGGGAGAGGTTGAGATTCAGACAAAGCCATATCATGAATACACAGTAAGTTTTCTGGCATTCCTTATCTGGGATCCGGTACATATGTATAACTTTATTACAAATGATTGGCAAGATACACCTCACCAGTTAACATATGATGTGAGACAGCCAAAAACACAGAAGTATGTAAAGGAGAAATTGAAAAGATGGTGTGAAGAGAACCCAGAGATAGATGTAGTACGATTTACAACATTTTTCCATCAATTTACATTAACTTTTGATGATCAGAAGAGAGAGAAGTACGTTGAGTGGTTTGGATACAGCGCAAGCGTAAGCCCATATATTTTAGAGAAGTTTGAGAAATGGGCAGGATATAAATTCCGTCCGGAATATATCGTAGATCAGGGATATCACAATAGTATGTTCCGTGTGCCGAGCAAACAATTCCGAGATTTTATCGAATTCCAGCAGATAGAAGTTTGTGCACTTGCTAAAGAAATGGTTGATATCGTGCATTCTTATGGAAAGGAAGCAATGATGTTCCTTGGAGATCATTGGATTGGAACAGAACCTTACGGAAAATATTTTGCAGGAATCGGATTGGATGCGGTTGTAGGTTCTGTTGGAAGTGGTGTGACACTCCGTATGATTTCTGATATCAAGGGAGTTGATTATACAGAAGGACGTCTTTTACCATATTTCTTCCCGGATGTATCTGCGAAGGCGGAGACCCAATCGGGGAAGCAAGAGATAACTGGAGAAAAGCAAGACGAGCACTTCTTCGTTCACCATTAGACAGAATCGGATATGGCGGATACTTAAAGCTCGCAAGCAACTGGCCTGGATTTATTGATGAGATTCAGAATGTTGTTACAGAATTCCGTCAGATTCATGAAAATATGCAGGGAACACCTTCTTATGTAGCACCATTTAAGGTTGCAATCCTCAACTGTTGGGGTGGCCAGAGAAAATGGATGTCCAACCAGGTACATCATGCAATCTGGCATAGAGAGACTTATTCAGCCGAAGGCGTGTTGGAGTGTTTAAGCGGAATGCCGTTCGAAGTTGAATTTATTTCCTTTGATGATGTGAAAAATGGTATCCCGGAGGATATAGGGGTAATCATTAATGTAGGTGATGCATATACAGCATTTAGTGGAGCAGAAAACTGGATTGATGAAGCTGTTGTAACAAGTATTCGTCGTTTTGTTGATGAAGGAGGCGGATTCATCGGAGTTGGTGAGCCGACAGCTTATCAGCATCAGGGAAGATTCTTCCAGTTATCTGATGTGCTTGGTGTGGATCGTGAGATGTGTTTCTCTCTCAATACAGATAAATATAATGAGATGGATGCAAATCACTTTATCTTAGAAGATATTGATGGTGAGGTAGATTTCGGTGAGGGAACAAGCCGCATCTATGCACAGGGTAAAAACTATCAAATCCTTGCAATGGATGGAGAATACAGCCAGCTGGTTGTTAATGAATATGGTAAAGGACACAGTGTATACTTTGCAGGTCTTCCATATTCTCCACAGAACTGCAGAATTCTTCTCCGTGCCATTTACTATGCAGCAGGTATGGAAAAGGAGATGAAGCGTTACTATGTAACAAATGTTGATACAGAAGTAACTGTATTCCCAAAAAGCAAAAAGATTGCAGTTATTAATAACTCATCAGAAGCGCAGCACACAGATGTATATATCAATGGAAAATGTGTGTATGAACTGGACTTAGAGCCAGGCGAGATGCGTTGGGTAGACGATGTTGAATAAAGATAACTTATGAAAGGCAGGGTATGCATTTCATATTTTATAAAGCAGTACTTTTCATGTATAAGGAGGAAAAAAGGTATGAAAAAGAAAGTATTGAGCGTGCTTTTAGTAGCAGCAATGTCAGTATCTGTACTTGCAGGATGCGGAAGTAAGGCTGACGACAACAAAGATGCAAAAAATGATGCATCACAGGAAGAAACACTTAGCGTATGGTGCTGGGATCCAAACTTTAATGTGTACGCTATGAAACAGGCAGAGGCAATCTATCAGAAAGATCACCCGGATTTCAAACTGGATATTCAGGAAAAAGTATATTCAGATATCGAGACTGCATTGATCACAGCAGCTGAGGCTGATGATTACAGCACATTGCCAGACATTTTCCTGATGCAGGATTATTCATTCCACAAAAACGTTGCAAACTATCCTGGAATCTTTACAGAGTTAACAGACTCAGGAATTGATTTCAAAGAGTTTTCAGCAGGTAAATTGGCTGATTCTACTGTAGATGGAAAGAACTATGGTGTTCCATTTGATAATGGTGCTACAATCATGGCAATCCGTAAAGACATGGTTGAGGCAGCCGGATTTACAGTAGATGATTTCAAAGATACAACATGGTCAGATTTTATGACAAAAGCTAAAAAAGTTGTTGAAACAAACAATGTTCCAATGCTTACAAGCTCAGGCGGATCTGAAATTATTATCGAGATGCTTCAGTCAGCAGGTGCTTCTCCGATGGTAGACGGAAAAGTTGACTTAGTTAATAACAAAGCTCTTAAGAAAGCAATCGAGACATACAAACAGCTCATCGACGAAGGAATCATGGTTGATTACACTGACTGGGATCAGTATATCGCTTCTATGAACAAGGGAACAGCAGCTGGTGTTATCCAGGGATGCTGGATTATGTCTTCTATCCAGGCAGCTGAAGATCAGGCTGGAAAATGGGCAATCGTAAACATGCCTAAACTTGATGATGTTGATGGTGCTACAAACTACGCAAACTGTGGTGGAGCAAGCTGGGCAGTATCTTCTAACTGCAAAAACACAGATCTTGCATATGACTTCCTTAAGACAACATTTGGCGAAAGTGTAGAGTTGTATGACGACCTTCTTCCAAACGCCGGAGCAATCGCAAGTTACTTACCGGCAGCAAAGTCTGAAGTTTACAATGAGACATCTGATTTCTATGCTGGACAGGCTGTATACAAAGATATAGTAGAGTTTGCCGGAAAGGTTCCGGGAATTGATTATGGTGCATACTACTCAGATGTTAGAAGTGCATTAACAGATGCAATCACAAATGTTGTTCAGAATGGCGCTGACATTGACAGCGAAATCAAGAACGCTCAGGATACAGTAGAATTTAATATTGGTGAGTAATCATCAACGATTAAAAACAGGATGTGCCGGGAGTGCAGTATTGCGTTCCCGGTTCTGTTTTAGGAGAAAAATATGGAAAAAAAGAAAACAAAATTAACTTTAGAAAAAAAGTATAATCTTACCGGATGGGCGTTTCTGCTTCCGGCAGCACTTTTAATATTTGTATTTTGTTTTTATCCAATGGCACAGGCAATCCTGCTTTCTTTTAGAAAAACGGGGGGAGTGTTTACTGGAGTATCAAATTACGCCAGAGTTTTTCAGGATAAAACATTTCAACAATGCTTGTTTAATACAATATTTTATTTTATAATCCAGGTTCCGATCATGCTTGTTTTGGCTCTGATCCTGGCGCAGCTTTTGAATAGCCCGAAAATTAAAGGAAAAGGCATTTTCCGTACATTAATCTTCCTTCCTTGTGCAACATCACTTGTATCTTATTCTATGATATTTAAGTCTTTGTTTGCTCCGGATGGAGTTGTGAATCGAGTGCTTACAGCAATTGGGTTATCTTCTGTTGACTGGTTCCAGAGCACATGGCCGGCACGATGGGTAATTATTATAGCCTTAATCTGGAGATGGACAGGTTATAACATGGTATTTTATCTTGCAGGATTACAGAATATTGATTATTCCGTATATGAGGCAAGCTATATCGACGGAGCAACACCATTTAAGCAGTTTATAAAGATTACGATTCCACTTTTGAAGCCGACAATCCTTATGACAGCAATTATGTCAACTTCAGGAACATTGCAGTTGTTCGACGAGTCTATGAACTTGACTGCCGGAGGTCCTGGTAAGTCAACAATGACACTGGCGCATTATATCTACAATATTTCCTTTGTGGAGACACCGAAATTTAATTATGCAGCAGCATTGTCTGTATGTATTCTTATAATGGTAGCAATTCTGTCTGCAATTCAGATGAAAGTAGGTGATAAACGTGACTAAGATGAAATCAATTAGTTCCTATGCAGTTTTAATTATTGCAAGCTTCTTATCTGCATTTCCACTGTATTACATGCTTTGTGGAGCAACAAATACAAGTATCGATGTCGTAAGAGGGCGACTTTATCCGGGCACTTATCTGGTAGAAAACTTCAAGACGCTGGTAGGTATGCAGAATCTTGGACTTGCAATGTTTAATTCATTTAGAAATGCAATCATTATTACAGTTGTAGCATTGCTTGTATGTTCAATTGCCGGATATGGATTTGAGATTTACCACGACAAAGGAAAAGATATTTTGATGAGCATTTTGCTTCTTGCAATGATGCTTCCATTTGTAGCGATTATGATCCCACTGTTTAAAATGTTTACTTCGTGGGGACTGGTCAATACATGGATCGCACTTGCACTTCCATCGATTTCTACTCCATTTATGATCATGTTGTTTAGGCAGGCAGCCCGTTCTTTCCCACATGATATTATCGAGGCGGCAAGACTTGAAGGGTTAAGTGAAGTTCAGATTTTCTTTAAGATGTTTATTCCGGTCATGAAATCTACATATGGAGCAGCCATGACAGTAACATTTATGAATGCATGGAATAACTACTTATGGCCAACAATCATTTTACAGGATAGCAAGGCAATCACAATGCCGATGCTCGTTGCAAACTTGAAGAGCGGTTATAGCGTTGATTATGGTATGTTAATGCTTGGGGTATTAATTTGTACACTTCCAACTGCAATTATTTTCTTGTGCTTACAGAAGAGCTTTGCAAATGGAATTACAGGAGCAGTAAAATAATGCAGCAGAATTATTGTATAAAAGCAGATGGTTTAAGAAAGGCACAGGGAGCTTTCTTTTTGGCAAAAAAAATGGGGCTGCTAGAAGATCCTTCCATGGAAGGACTAGAAGCAAGACGACAGAAACATAACGAAATGCTAAAGACGATGGAGCAGGAAAATGAAATATTCTACGGCCCAAGATATTTTTCAGCACCGGCGTATTTACAGTATGAACTGACACGGTTAAAGCTGGATTTTGTTCAGCCGAGTGAAGCGGTTCGAAACACAGGCTTATGTCCAGAATTTACAGAGCAGGAAAAGAAAACTTTTTATGAACAAAACATGGATTTGTTTGGACGATATTTTGGCGATTTCTTTACTTATGAAGAAGTAGCACAGATTATTGAAAAAAGGTTACGGGAGGATGCGTATGACAAGCTTATCGAAGACGTATTACGTGAGTTCGAAGACGGGAAATGATTCGAATGATGGATTGACAGAAGAAAATGCATTTGCCAGTCTGTTTGCGATAAACCATATAAGTCTGCAGCCGGGAGATAAAGTACTGCTTGAGAGAGGCAGTGTGTTTTATGGACAATATCTTCAGGTGACAGATAGCGGAAGCAAAGATGCACCGATTGTGATCGGAGCGTATGGAGACGGAAACGCACCGCGTATTGAAGCCTGTGGACAAGGAATATGGTATCAGGATTATGGCAATTTGCTGGATGCACCGACACATGTATATCATGGATACGTTTCTTCCGCAGTTTTATTATATGACGCAGAATATATCGTTGTGGAAGAACTGGAAATTACAAATGAGGCGGATAAGATTATAGGAGAACATTATTCTCTTGGAGATAAAATGAATCGTACCGGAGTTGCCGTCATAGCAAAAAATAAAGGGGTGCGTCATGGAATTACGCTGCGTAATTTATTGATTCATGATGTAAATGGTAATGTATACGATAAACATATGAATAACGGCGGTATTTACATGACAGCCCTTCGTCCGGAAAAGGAAGAAGTTACAGGAGCTGCACGCTATAAAGATGTCATGGTTGAGGGATGTTTTGTGTATCAAGTGAGCCGTTGGGGAATTGCGGTAGGCTACACTTATGCACATGAGAAATTCCAGGGAGCGGAACTGGAAGAGGAGATATTTTTAAAGTACGGACATGAAAATATACGGATTTGCGATAATTATGTGAAAGCAGCAGGTGGGGATGGTATTACAGCAATGTATGCATTACGGCCATTGGTAGAACATAATATGGCAGATTCTATTGCTTGTGAAATTAATGATCGGATATATAATGAACCGGGAAACCGATTAGGGAAGGTAGCTGCGGCTATCTGGCCTTGGAAGTGCAAAGATGCATTGTTTAGATATAATGAAGGTGCTGATACAAGACTAAATCAAGATGGAATGGCATATGATGCAGACTCTGGAGATGGAACTATTTATGAATATAATTACAGCAGACAAAATGAAGGCGGCTGCGTAATGTTCTGTCTGCAGGAAGCAATTCATAATACCTTTTGCAATAATGTTAGTTTTGATGATCTTGGGGGAACAATCAGTCCGGCAGAAAATCCGGATGCGTTGATTAAGGATAATATTTTTTATGTGAGAAAAGGTGTGCCATTTGTTCGTAAAAATATGGATGGGGGAAATTATAAATTGGAAGATAATCAGATAATTAATCTGGATATCTAAATTCTAAATCCTAATAGAAAGTTTACTGTGAAGAAGTTTCATGTTAACTTCCAGTTTCAAATTAATCCGTTGTTATAGTTAATATATTCTATGACAGCGGATTTTTTTTGCTGGGTTGAGAAATTACACTCATAAAATGTGGTGAAAAGCAAGAAATACGCTCATAAAATGTGATAAAAAAGCGAAAAATACGCTCATGAAATGTGATAAAAAGCGAAAAATACGCTCATGAAATGTGAAACAAGGTTGGAATATCTTCATAAAATGTGATAATATGAATATATTATAAAGTAGGTAAGGTACAACATGGAGGCATTGATATGTATTTGAAAAGAAAAATCGATGAGTATTTGTTGGAGTGGAAACAGAAACCAGATAAAAATCCGTTAATTATAAAAGGTGCAAGGCAAATAGGAAAGACGGAATCAATTAATCATTTTGCGGAAAGCAATTATGATAATATTGTGTATATCAACTTTGTTTTTGAACAAAAATATAAGACGATTTTAAGTGATGGGTATGAGGTGGAAAATATTATTAAAAATATTTCTCTCTTAGATCCGACAAAGCGGTTTGAACCGGGAAAAACATTGATTGTTTTTGATGAATTGCAGGAATTTCCGGATATAGCGACATCTTTAAAAGCATTTAAGGTAGATGGAAGATTTGATATTATTTGCAGCGGCTCTCTACTAGGTATTAATTACAAAAAAATTCATAGCAATAGTGTGGGATATAAAACAGATTATGAAATGTTTTCTATGGATTTTGAAGAGTTCTTGTGGGCAAAAGGTTATTCAGAGGTTCATATTCTGGAAATATTAGAACATATGAGAACAGGAACGGCATTTAATGAAACGGAGTTGAATGTATATAAAAAATTATTTCTTGAGTACTGCGTATTAGGTGGAATGCCGGCAGTGGTAAAACAGTATATAGAGACGAATACATTTACAGATACTTTGGAAATTCAGAATCAGATACGGATGGATTACGAGGAAGATATACGTAAATATGCAGAGGGACTGGATCAGGCAAAGATTGCAAGTGTATATAGGAGTGTACCGGCACAGTTGGCGAAGGAGAATAAAAAATTTCAGTTAAGTAAAGTGACGAAAAACTCCAGAAGTCGTGAGTATACCGGGTGCATTGAATGGTTAAGGGATGCAGGTGTAGTTTCTGTGTGTAATTGCCTGTATTTTCCGGAACTACCTTTAAAAGGCAATTATGATGACACAAAATTTAAATTATATTATCCAGATACAGGACTGCTGATTTCTACGTTAGATGAGGAAGCACAGGAAGATTTACGTGCGAATAGAAATCTTGGAGTATATAAAGGTGCTTTATATGAGAATTTTGTAGCAGAAGCATTTTTAAAACAGGGGCTTGGGCTGTATTATTATAAAAAAGAAAATTCTACATTAGAAGAAGATTTTTTTGTGCGTACAAAAACAGAACTTGTTCCAGTTGAAGTAAAAGCGAATCGAAATCGATCAAAATCTTTGAGGCAATTAATTGAAAACAAAAACTACAGTGATATTCATTGGGGAATTAAACTGGCAGATAGTAATTTGGGAATTGAAAATAATATTTGTACATTTCCATATTTTTGTACATTTTTGCTGAAACGCTATCTTGCAGAAAGAGATTGAGATATACTATTACTTATAGTTTGTAGAGGAAAGGAAATTAATATGGAAAAGGAAACGCAGACACCGCACAAGAGACGTGTGCGCTACAAAGGGAAATACCCAAAAAAGTTTGAGGAAAAATACAAAGAGTTACAACCGGAAAAATATCAGGATACGATTCAGCATGTTATCCAGAAGGGAAATACTCCGGCGGGCATGCACATTTCCATTATGGTGCAGGAGATTCTGGAGTTCTTGAAGATTCAGCCGGGAGAGATTGGATTTGATGCGACGCTGGGGTATGGCGGTCACACGAAAGCGATGCTTCAGTGCCTGGATGGGAACGGGCACATTTATGCGACAGATGTGGACCCGGAGGAATCAGCAAAAACAAGAAAACGTCTGGCAGATCAGGGATTTGGTGAAGACATTTTGACAATTCGTTTGCAAAATTTCTGTACAATAGATGAAATAGCCAAAGAGGTAGGTGGATTTGATTTCATTTTGGCAGATCTGGGAGTATCATCTATGCAGATTGATAATCCTAAAAGAGGATTTTCATTTAAGGTAGACGGTCCTTTAGATTTACGTTTAAATCAGGAAAAAGGAATCAGTGCAGCAGAGCGTCTTGATACAATTTCAAGAGAAGAGCTTGCAGGTATGTTATATGAAAATTCGGATGAGCCATATTGTGAGGAGCTTGCAAAAGCAATCACAGATGAAGTTCGAAAGGGCAATCGAATTGATACTACTACAAAACTCCGACAAGTAATTGAAAAGACATTGGATTTTCTTCCGGAAAAAGAGAAGAAAGATGCAGTTAAAAAAACGTGTCAGAGAACATTCCAGGCATTGCGTATAGATGTGAATCGAGAATTTGAAGTGTTGTATGAGTTTATGGAAAAGCTGCCGTCGGCACTTCGTCCGGGTGGCCGAGTGGCAATTTTAACATTTCATTCGGGAGAGGACAGGCTTGTGAAACGTGCACTGAAGGATGGATATAAGGCCGGTATTTATTCGGATTATGCTAAGGATGTGATCCGTCCGTCGGCACAGGAATGTGCACAGAATGGAAGAGCAAGATCAACGAAGATGCGTTGGGCTGTGAAAGCAGAAAAGTAGCGTGTGCTTTGTAAAAAATAAATGGGATGGAGGACTAGCAATGCATTATGGTGAAATATTAATCGCAGATTGTGCAAATGGAGTCGGAATCAGAGTAAGTCTGTTTGTATCTGGTTGCACAAATCATTGCAAAGGTTGTTTTCAGCCTCAGACATGGGATTTTAATTATGGGATGGAATACACACAGGAAACAGAAGATTTTATTATTAGCGAAGTGTCTAAACCATATTATCAAGGACTGACAATACTCGGGGGCGAACCGATGGAGCCGGAGAATCAAAGAGAACTTGTAAAACTAATCCGGAGAATGAGAAAAGAGTGTCCGGACAAAGACATTTGGATGTATTCAGGATTTACTGTGAATGAGGATTTAATTCCGGGCGGAAGAAAATATACAGAAGTAACAGATGAAATACTTGGAAACATTGACATTCTTGTGGATGGTAAATTTGAGGAAGACTTGAAAGATATTTCACTTAAGTTCAGAGGCTCCAGAAACCAGAGAATTATAGATATGAAGAAAAGCAAAGAAAAAGGACAGCTTGTGCTGTCTGATTTGAATAAATAGGAGAGGCAGTATGATACAGCAAGAACAAAATTACCGGGTGATACTGAATAATTGTAAAGGTAAAGAGTTGGAGATAGCAAGATATCTACATATAATAACCGGGATGGAAGAACATGAAGCCCGAAAAATTGTATTGAATCTGCCAATCATTCTTTTTGAAAGTCTGGATGGCGAAGTATGTTCTTATATAGAAGAAGCATTTGATTTTTATGGAATCAAATATAAGATGGAGCCGGTAGACGAATGGTATGATATACCGGAGTATCCTTCGAAACAAGTAATTGCCCTTGGATTGATGGTAGATTATATCGGACAGGGAACAGATTATGCGAATATAGCAAGAAAATTTGATTTTAAGATCAATGGGAATTTAAGGCAAACTCCATTTCTTGTGAAAGATGGACTATCGGAAAAGCAGGCTGTTGAATTGAAACAGGAATTGCGTAATATGGGAATGTCTGCACAGGTGATTCGCAGTTCCAGTGAGATACAGGCGATTAAGAAGAGAAGCCTGTTAGGAGTGTTGTTCTCGAAATAGGAAGGGGGAGCCAATTGGGGACGGGGGTTAGTGCCATTCGGGGACGGAGTTTAGTGGCTTTTTTTACTCGTAAAAAAGCCACTAA